>NZ_RCUA01000007.1:163693-189512 GCF_003731635.1 Marisediminitalea oceani
TTATCAGCTTTTGGCTGTAAAGACTCCATCTGACTTAATGCAGATGGTCAGTCCGGTTTTATCCTCCACACCATTACTGGCTTTCACAGGCCGAACCTTACTCACTACTACAGCTTCATCTGCCACCTCGCACCAACACCTGCCTCGAGTCTCCTCTCGTACAAATGCTTCTGGCTTATCACCAGAGACGGTGTCAGGCTTCCCCAGTTACTGCACTGGCTCCCTGTTAGAAATTCCACCCTCAAACACAAAACAGGACTGACTGAGTATCGGGCTTCGCGCTATTTTGCACGCTTACCCTCCTGCCTTGCCGAATCAGGTTCACTTTCGTTGTGTACTTCTAACTTCCTATGGCTTCCTTCGAACCCTGCCGTTGGCCAGCAACGCCCTTGCCATTCGGATTATCTTCCCCTCAGTCAGGGTGATTCAGGTTTCTTTCAACCTGACGGGTTTGCCAGCTTCGCTGGGCAAACAAAAAAGGCCAGCATTTGCTGGCCTTTCACAGATTTAGTAAACCGTTATTAACCGAGGTTTTCAGCCAGGTATAACCAGGTTTCAACTACGGTATCCGGGTTAAGCGATACTGAGTCAATGCCCTGCTCTACCAGCCACGCAGCGAAGTCTTCGTGATCGGATGGGCCCTGACCGCAGATGCCCACGTACTTGCCACGTTTTTTGGCCGCCTGAATCGCCATAGAAAGCAGAGCTTTAACTGCATCATTGCGTTCTTCAAACAGGTGAGCAATCAGGCCTGAGTCACGGTCCAGTCCCAGGGTAAGCTGCGTCATATCGTTAGAGCCTATCGAGAAACCATCGAAGATATCGAGGAACTGATCGGCCAGTAACGCATTAGACGGCAGTTCGCACATCATAATTACGCGCAGGCCATTCTCGCCTTGCTTAAGCCCTTGCTCTGCCAGTAGTTCGATAACCTGACGACCTTCTTCCACGGTGCGTACGAATGGGATCATGATCTCAACATTGGTTAAGCCCATCACATTGCGAACACGTTTAATGGCTTCACACTCAAGCGCGAAACAGTCGCGGAAATCTTCTGACACGTAACGGCTGGCACCACGGAAACCCAGCATTGGGTTTTCTTCGTCCGGCTCGTACTGATAACCACCTACCAGGTTGAAGTATTCGTTGGACTTAAAGTCAGACATCCGCACAATCACTTTCTCTGGCGAGAAGGCCGCACCGATAGTAGAAATACCTTCGACCAGCTTCTGGATGTAGAACTCTTTAGGCGACTCGTAACCGGCAATCATATCGCTGATTTCTTCTTTCAGCTCTTCAGGCTGAGAATCGAAGTTCAGCAACGCTTTAGGATGCACACCAATCATACGGTTGATGATAAATTCCAGTCGCGCCAGACCAACACCTTTGTGGGGTAAGCGGGCAAAATCGAATGCACGATCCGGGTTACCCACGTTCATCATCACTTTGGTAGGTGATTCAGGCATGGAATCAATCTGTGACGTGGTGACATCGAATTCCAGTTCCTGATTGTAGATATACCCGGTATCACCTTCGGCACAAGAAACAGTAATAGCGTCGCCGGCTTTAATCGATTCGGTGGCGTTACCACAACCTACTACGGCAGGAATACCAAGCTCGCGGGCAATGATTGCCGCATGGCAGGTACGCCCTCCTCGATTGGTGACAATCGCTGAGGCCTTCTTCATGATCGGTTCCCAATCCGGGTCGGTCATGTCGGTAACCAGTACATCACCGGCCTGGATCTTGTCCATTTCATCGATAGAGCCAAGCACTTTGGCTTTACCTGCACCAATTTTATGACCAATGGCACGACCTTCACATACGATCCCTGCAGAGCCTTTCAGTTGGAAGCGTTCGATGGTTTGTGCATCTTCACGGCTGCGTACAGTTTCAGGACGGGCCTGAACAATGTACAGCTGGCCATCGGCGCCGTCTTTGGCCCATTCGATGTCCATTGGACGGTCGTAGTGTTTTTCGATGATTTGCGCCTGCTTGGCCAGTGCCTGCACTTCTTCGTCGGTTAACGAGAAGGTTTTGCTGTCGGCCGGATCGATGTCAACGATGGTAACCTGATTACCATGACTCTGATCCGCAGAGTAAATCATCTTGGTTAATTTGCTACCCAGGTTACGGCGCACAATGGCTGGCTTGCCGCTATCCAGGGTTGGTTTGTGAACGTAAAATTCGTCGGGGTTTACGGCGCCTTGTACCACCATTTCGCCCAGACCAAATGAGCTGGTAATAAACACTACGTCTTCGAAACCTGATTCGGTATCGATGGTGAACATTACACCCGACGAAGCGATATCACTGCGTACCATGCGCTGCACGCCAGCAGACAGTGCCACGCCTTTGTGATCGTAGCCCTGGTGCACACGGTAGGAAATCGCGCGGTCATTAAACAGTGACGCAAATACGTGCTTAACAGCCACGATAACGGCATCATAGCCTTTCACGTTAAGGAAGGTTTCCTGCTGACCTGCAAATGAGGCATCCGGCATATCTTCTGCAGTGGCAGAAGAACGTACCGCAAATGACGCTTCGTCACCGGCATCACCCTGCAGGGTAACAAACGCGGTGCGAATTTCTTCTTCGAGTTTGCCCTGGAAAGGCGTATCGATAATCCACTGACGAATATTTTTACCTGCCTCGGCTAACGCACCGACGTCGTCGACATCCAATGAGTCGAGCACTTCATGAATTTTAGCTTCAAGTCCGCTTTGCTCTAAAAATTCATTAAACGCGTAAGCTGTTGTTGCAAATCCTCCAGGTACTTTTACACCCGCGTTCGCCAGGTTTGAGATCATCTCACCTAACGAGGCATTTTTACCGCCAACACGATTTACATCGTGCATGCCTAACTCTTGATACCAAAGTACGTATTCTTGCACTTTACAGCCTCCAGCTTGTCACTTTTTCTTTACGCTCACTTAAATGTGAACTTGTAGGGTAGAGGTTAAACCATCACTGAAATTAATTCAGGCTGGCTTTTCCATAGGGAAATTCTAAAATGCCGATTATAAGAAAGTAAAATTTTATTTCATTTCGTAATAAATTTACGACAAAGTTAAGGAGTTGTTGTGCGCACAGCATTTTACATTTCGGACGGTACTGCCATTACGGCAGAGGTGTTTGGCCACGCTTTATTGTCACTTTTCCCTACAGAATTCAATCACAAGACAATTCCTTTTGTTGAAACTGAAGAACAGGCTTACGCAGTAATTGAAAAAATATCTGAAAGTTTTCAAGATACCGGGGAACGCCCGCTCGTTTTTTATACAGTTGTAAACCCGGATATTCGGCGAGTCATCGCAAGATCTGTGGGAATTAACTACAATTTTCTCGACCAGTTTGTAGCGCCGCTGGAAAAAATCATAGGTGTGCCATCAAAACCAGAAAAACACCGCACCCACAGTATTCACGAAAAAACCTACGATATTCGTATTGAGGCAGTTAACTACGCGCTGGCGAATGACGATGGATCAAATCTTAAGGATTATAAAGAAGCCGACATTATTTTAGTGGGTGTATCGCGTTCCGGTAAAACACCAACAAGTTTATATCTGGCCCTGCAATATGGCATTAAAGCGGCTAACTACCCGTTCACCGAAGAAGATATGGGAGACATGCTGAAACTGCCGCCGGCCCTGCGCCAGTTTAAGCAAAAGCTGTTTGGTCTGACTATCGAGGCATCACGACTCAGCCAAATTCGCTCAGAACGCCGGGCTAACAGCCGCTATGCCTCTATACAACAATGCCGTATGGAGTTGCGTGAAGTTGAAAACTTATACCGTAAAGAGAAAATACCGTTCTTAAACAGTACCAAATACTCCATCGAGGAGATCTCAGCCAAAATACTTGCTGAGACCGGCCTGCAACGACGTAAATACTAAGCGCGGAAGCGTTTCAGCAAAGGGCCAAGATGCGCTTCAAAGGGTTGCCAGCGCCCCTGCCCTTTGCGATTGATCGGTTGGCGAACCTGTTCGGCACTGGGCGTTTTGATGAGTCGGTCGGTTTGATGGAAGTCCAGGCAGGCCTGCTCGAAAGGCACGCCAAGGTAATCCAGCATTCGCTTAACCTGCCCGTCTAAATCATCCAGCACGTCTTCGTGCTGAACACGTAATACCGCGCCGGGTAAGATTTCGTCCCAGTGGTCCATAAGCTTTTGGTAAGCCTGATAATAACGCGCCACTTCTTCCAGTCCGTAAGAAAACTCCTGACCTTCACCAAACAGTTGCTTAAAGTTGCTGAAGCAACAATCCATCGGATCACGCCGCGCATCGATAATTTTTGCATTGGGCAGTATGCGTTTAATAAAACCCACATGCATAAAGTTATTCGGCATCTTATCGATAAAAAACGGTGCTGAGCCCCGGTAATAACGGGTTTGCTCAATATATTGCTTACCCAGTTCATAGCATTGTTCAACTGATAGTTCGGCAAGTGAATAAGGATATGGCTTGCCGCTTTCGTTTAACTGCGCCCCAACTGATGAAGCCAGACTGAGAATATTATGCAGCTCCATGGTGCCGTCGATATCAGAGTGTGACGCCAGGATCTGTTCCAGCAAGGTTGAGCCCGCCCGCGGCATTCCCACAATAAAGATAGGCTCTGGTGACGGAAAGCCGCCATGCAGATTAGCAAAACTGTCGCCGCGACATGCTTCAACCTGCGCAGCCATAGCCTCTTCTGTACGCGCAATATCGTAGCCGGTAGAGATAAGCTTTAAGCGATTGCCTTTTTCGTAGTAGGTAAATGACTTTTCAAACTGGCCGGCATCCTCAAATCCTTTGCCCAGAGCAAAACACAGATGTATGCGGTCTTCAACGCCGATGGATGACTGTGCTTCAATATCTGCCATATCCTGCAGCGCCTCACCGTCAAACGTATACGACTTCATATTAGCGAGGCTCCAGTAGGCATCGCCAAACTGCTGATGATAGTGGGCCGCTTTGAGATAAGCCTCAACCGCTTGTTGTTTATTACCAGTGGTTTTGTAGGCGTGGCCTAATGCCAACCATACGCCGGGCCGGTCTTCGTCGGCGCTCAATAATTCTGAAAATATAGTGATGGCGTCTTCGGTGCGGTTAATTCCCAGTAGCGCATTGGCTTTGGCCATCAGAATTTGTAAGTTGTCCGGATAGGCAGAGAGCTGTTCATCGCTGATTTCGACCACCCGCTGATGTTTACCGAGCTTGGCCAGCAGGCCAAGATAGGCAATCACGGCTCTGAGATTATCCGGATAAAGGGCAACGCAGCTTTCTAATAAAAATTCTGCATCATGATAAACTTTGAGCTGAATGCCCAGTTCTGCCAGTAACAGCATGCCTTCAGGGTGATGTTTATGTTGTTGTAAAAACTGGCGGCAGACTTTCTCTGCAGTAGCCAGCTGTTTTTCATACATCAGGTCATACGCGCCCAGAATGGGCGGCGGAAGTTGCTCCAGATGAGCAATATGCTGCAAAGCCAGCTGCTCGGCAGTGGTATCCTGATGCTGCTGATAAATTTTAAGTAGTTGTTTCCAACTGGTGATCAGCGCAGGGTTATAGTGGGTAGCGCGAAAAAATGCGCTGGCCGCTTTATCCTGCTGATCCAGTGCTAAAAAATTATACGCCTGTTCCTGATATGCGCGGCCATGTTCAGGCCGCAGATGTAATAACTCGCCGAGCTCCTGTAAAGCCTGGTCGAACTGATTTGCCAAACGCTGTGTTACTGCCGATAAATAAAGCAGCTCAATGCGCAGCGCAACCGGCAGTTCCACCGCTTTCAAAGCACTTATATTTTCCATTGCTGCGGTAAGGTTTTTGGTTTGCAACGACTGCTTTATCGCCTGAAACTGGTTTGAAAAATCTTGAGTCATAACGGCTGCTGTATTTTTAACTGGCGACGAAAAAGGCAGGCTTACGCCTGCCTTTTAGCTCTTATTATGTATTAATATCAGTTATTAATAATAATCGAAAGAAAAACGTACACCCATTGTGCGTGGACGGTTTGTAACCACCTTAGGCGTGAACTGCTGGGTATCGATGTTCAGGATAGCGGATTCATCGAACAGGTTGTCGATAAAGAGCTCTACTTTCCAACTATCATCAGACATGCCCACCGACACGTTACTGATCACGTAGCTTTCCTGTACATAACGACCACCGCGGAACGCATTACCGTCACCATCGGTGAAAGTAGCACCTTCGTATACGGCTGCTTCGTCTTCGATTTTAAGACCAGAGCCCATACCGTAGATGTGACGGGTGGCATCTTCCATTACATAGGCGTCCATTACCATGCCGGCTAAACGGTCACCGGTGTAAGCAACTGAGGCATTAACAAAGCCTTGTTGGCCGCCATCCAGCTCAAAGTAGTAACGCGCATTGATGTTACCAGAGAAAGTAGCGGTGTAAGGCAGTTCGCTACCCACACCAGCGGCAATGCCTTCAAGCTCTGGGTTAACACGAGTCAACTCAGTATCAATTAAACTGAACGCAGCATTTACCACTAAATCATCAGTGGCCAGCCAGGTGATATCAGCATCCAAACCTTTAATCTCAGCATCACCTACGTTATCGGTAAATACCAGGAAGCTGATGTTTGTGGGGTCGAAACGTGAAGTTTGCAGTTCGCCGATTTCAGAGTAGTAAGCCGTGGCGTTGATGCGCACGATACCGTCTAAGAAATCACCTTTCATACCCACTTCGTAGTTATCCAGGGTATCCGTGGTGGAGTACACAGGGATACGGAAGCCTTCAAACGCGCCAGACTGGTTGTTTGACAGACCACCACCTACACGGTTAGTCACCGGCGGACGGAAACCTTCTGAGTAGTTAGTGAATAACAGCACGTCATCACTTACCTTCCAGTCCAGACCAAACTTAAAGATAGTGTCGTCTACGGTTAAAACGCCGTCAGAGCCTAAATCGCCAACTTCAAGCTGGCCGCTGGCTACAGCTGCCGCTACTGCATCCGGGTCAAGACCAACGGCTGCCAGTTCGTCCGGATCCATTGAGCCGAACGCTTTAACACGGCGGGTTACGTCAACGGTAGTGGTTGAACCGGTGTAGATATCGTCAATCTGATACCAGCGTGCGCCTAAGCTCGCAGTTAAGCTGTCGGTGATGTCATATTCCATCTGACCGAATACCGCAATCTGCTCGATTTTGTGGGTAATGTCGTTAGCAAAGCTGATTTCAGACGGGAACGGACCGCCGTCACTGTTGATACCTTCATTGCCCACCAGGGTGCGCTGTAAGTTATCAAAGCCGAAGGTGGTCATTTCGGTGTTAGCAATCTTAAACTGACCGACTGTAGCCACTTCCTGCTCGTCGTAGAATAAACCGGCAGTGATGCGGAATGGCGCGTCGAACTTAGTGTCGATACGGAATTCGTGCGTCATGCGGGTGCTGGTAGTGTCTTCTTTGTAGTATTTAACCGGGTCCAGACAGCGGATATCAGCAGGATTATCCGGCGTGTCGTAGTGGTTACACAGGTAGTAGGCTGAGAACAGACCACCGTTGGTGTAGCCGGTGTAATCGGTAAGGGTATCGATTTCACGATCTAAGTAACCACCGGTGTACACCACATCAAGTTTGTCTAAACGGCCGTCTACGGTCCAGGTGGTTAAACCAAACTCATCTGAGTTTTCATCAGCCTGGAAACGAATTGCCTGGTCTTCAGCGACTGTTGGGTCGTAAGCAAATACGCCTTCTGTATCCAGCGATTGCTGCGTGTGCTGAACCAGTAAATCCCAGTCTGAATTAATGTGGTAAGACAAACCAAAACGCGCACCGGCATACACTGCGTCGTTAAAGTCATCTTCAACATGCTGGCTGTTGCGTGGTGATACCACGGCAGCTGTGCTTGGCGTAATGCCGTTGTTCACGATACGGCGAGAATCCATCTCAGCCGGATCTGCACCGTAACCGGCCAGTACACCGCCAGAAATGCGGTCTACTACCACAGCACTACCGATGTAACCGCCGTTACCCGGATCGTTTTCGATATTATCAATCCAGCCGCCCTGCTTGTCGTTATAAGCAACCACGCGCAGCGCTAAGTCATCGGTAGGCGTTAAGTTAATGTACGCCTCAACCGTATTGCTCATTTCACCGCCTTTGGTGGTGGCGATGGCGGTATCAAAACCAGCCGCAAAACCAGCATGGTCTGGCTTACGGGTAATTAAACGTACAGTACCGGCCTGTGAGCTGGCGCCAAACAGGGTACCTTGTGGCCCCGGCAGGACTTCGACACGCTCAACGTCGGTCGCGAAGATATCCAGGTTACGACCGGCCATGGAAACCGGCATTTCGTCCTGGTAGAACGCAACCGAAGGCTGCAGTGCCTGAACTGACGACAGGGTGATGCTTGACTGAGTAGTCGCAGCACCACGGATGTAGATTTCGTTTTGCCCGGGACCGGTGCCCTGGAACACAACATTAGGTAAGAATTCTACGTAGTCCTGGAAGTTGTCGATACCCATGTTCTCCAGGGCATCGCCACTTAAGGCTGATACGGCTACCGGCACGTCCTGAATAGATTCAGTACGCTTGGTGGCTGTAACTTCGATGGTTTCGATGGAAGCCTTTGATTCGCTTGCCTGAGCAAGCACGCCATTAGATGCTAGCGCAGCAATGACTGCACAACTAAGGTGTGTTTTTCTCATAGAACTATGTTCCTACTTTATTTGAAGTGAGCTGAATTATTTATTATTGATTCATTTTTATTGTGATAAAGCTTAGCAGAAATAACTTTAAATTTCTGTACTAACTAATAATCTGCCAATAATTTAAGTTTTAAAACAGAATCTCTACGAAAATCAATGCAAGCAGGATCACACATTTAATTCCACACTAATTATTTGTAAGAAAGTGTTTTGACAGGTCGGTTTGCTGTATATTGTACGTAAATTGTTTTATTTATCTTTCAATAACAGGATATAACTTGAGTCAGACAACAACGCCCAAGCACGAAAATCCGGCACCAGCCAAGCTAAATAAACCTGTCTTTTACGCAGCCTCCGGCGCAATTCTTATGCTGCTGTTGTTTGCGGTAATCATGCCCGAAACCGCAGAGAGTCTGTTTTCGACCATGCAGTCGTCTGTAGTGGAAAACGGCAGTTGGTTTTACGTATTTACCGTAGCGACTATTCTGATTTTTGTTGTTTATATCGGGTTCTCTGAATACGGTGAAATCCGCCTCGGCCCGGATCACGCCAAACCCGAATTTACTATTCTTACCTGGCTTTCCATGTTGTTTGCCGCTGGTATGGGTATCGGTTTGATGTTTTTCGGCGTAGCTGAACCGTTAATGCACTTTATGGCGCCGCCAACCGCAGAAGCGAATTCAGTGGAGGCAGTTAAAGAAGCCATGCGAACCACCTTTTTCCACTGGGGGCTGCATGCCTGGGCAATCTATGCCGTGGTAGCCCTGGTGTTGGGCTATTATGCCTTCAGACACCAGTTACCCCTGACCTTGCGCTCCACCCTTTATCCGCTGATTGGCGATAAGATTTATGGCTGGCAGGGTCATGTGGTAGATGTTCTGGCCGTTACAGCAACCATTTTTGGTATTTCTACATCGCTTGGATTTGGCGCCAGTCAGATTAACGCCGGTTTGAGCTATGCATTTGGTATGCCTAACACCACCTTTACACAAATGGCCCTGATGATGTTTGTAGTAGGCCTGGCCATCATTTCCGTAATGACCGGTCTGGATAAAGGGATTCGCCGCCTTTCAGAAACCAACATGATACTCGCAGTAGTCTTGCTGGTATTCATTTTGGTACTAGGCCCCACCGTATTTCTGTTACAAGCGTATTTACAGAATACCGGTGCTTACGTGTCGGATATTATCCGTAATACATTCAATCTGTTCGCTTACGAAAAGACCGACTGGATTGGCGGCTGGACCATTTTCTACTGGGGTTGGTGGTTAGCCTGGGCGCCGTTTGTAGGATTGTTTATTGCCCGTATTTCGTTTGGCCGAACGCTGCGCGAATTTGTATTGGGTGTATTACTGATCCCCACTGCTTTCACCCTGTTCTGGATGACTATATTCGGCAACGCCGCAATAGATATGGTGTTTAGCGAAGGTTTTGATAAGCTGGCTACCATGGTAAAGGATGATACCTCGGTTGCCCTGTTTGTCTTCTTAGAGCACTTCCCGTTCAGTGGCTTTATCAGTATTATTGCGCTGCTAATGGTGATGGTGTTCTTTGTTACATCCTGTGACTCAGGTGCAATGGTAGTTGATATGCTGTGCTCCCATGGTCGTAACGACACGCCATTATGGCAACGCGTATACTGGGCTGTTGGCGTAGGACTGGTTGGCGCAATCTTGCTTTATGCTGGCGGACTCAACGCCTTACAAACCATGACTATTGTTGCAGCATTACCGTTTTCGATTATTTTGCTGGTAGCGATGTACGGCTTGCTTAAGTCGCTGCGTATCGAGAAGCATAAACGGGATAGTTTGGCTATTACTGCCATGCAGACTGCCGTGGTGGAGCATGATAAGCCCTGGAAAGAACGGTTAGGTGAAATTGTTACCTTCCCGGACGAAAAGAAAGTCTCCGGCTACATGTTACGCGTGGTTTATCCTGCCCTGCACGAAGTGTGCGAGGAGTTTAAACGCCGCCAGTACGATGCCAGCTTACAGTCCAGTGACACACACGTAGAGCTGACGGTATTGGTAAATGGTCAGAATGACTTTACTTATGCGGTATACTTAACCGCTACACAGCAACCCGATTCAACACTGACCAACGAAACGGCAGAAGAAGCCAGCGCGATTCAAACCTACTATCGCGCCGAAGTTCATCTGTCTGAGGGTGGTCAGGATTACGATCTGATGGGCTGGTCGAAAGACGGCGTGATCAATGATGTGCTGGATCAGTTCCAGAAACATCAGCACTTTTTGCATCTGCTTAATTAATGCATTCAGGAGTATTACTATTAATGCGTAAAGAAGAAGAATTACTGGTAGCGTTACGACGTGTGATACGTGCGGTAGACTTACGCAGTAAACAGCTGAGTAAAGATGTGGGCATTACCGGCCCACAGCTACTCGTATTACAAAATATCGCAGCAAAACCAGGCATTATGGTAAAGGAAATTGCTGACGGGATTAATTTGAGTCCGGCAACAATTACCAATATTCTTGACCGCCTTGAATCGCGTGACCTGGCGCATCGTATCCGCAGCACTCAGGATAAGCGTAAAGTGGGTGTTTATCTTACCGAAGCGGGTGAAAAGGCGGTGTCAACAGCACCGCGTCCGCTGCAGGAACACTTTGTTGAGCGCTTTAATCAGTTAGCCGAGTGGGAACAAAGTCAGATGATAGCCACCATGCAGCGCATTGCGTCGATGATGGATGCTGAATCGATTGATGCCTCGCCGGTACTGGCGGTTGGTACGCTTACCGAGCGTCACGATTAAACCTGGCCGCTTAGCGGTAAACTCGTACAAAAAAGGCCGATTTAATCGGCCTTTTGTTTATCTGCTTTTAACGGATTGAGTCGCCCGCCGGTGACTTTATCTGCTCTTCCTTCCTGCACGGCTTTTTCGGCACGACGCTTACGCACTTCTTTGGGATCGGCAATCAGCGGTCGGTAAACTTCTATGCGGTCTCCATCCTGCAGTTCTACCGACGGTTTACACACCCGGTTCCACACACCTACTTTGGCGGTTTTTAAATCGATTTCGGGGTGAATATCCGTAATGCCCGACGCGAGGATCCCCTGCTCTACCGTTGAACCTTTCGGCACGGTCAGTTCGATGAGCGACTGTTTGGCAGGCGTGGCATAAGCCACTTCAATATTAATCGGTTCATCCATCAGGCGTACACTACTTTAGCGCGTTGGGTAAAGGCGTTAACCATGCTTGCGGCAAGCGAATTAAACACTTTACCAAAGGCGAGTTCGATCATTTTGTTTTTAAACTCAAACTGCAGGCTTAGCTCTATTTTACAGGCCGACTCCGACAACGAAGAAAATGTCCAGCCGCCACTCAATTGCTTAAACGGCCCGTCTACCAGGGTCATACTGATACTCTGAGCAGGTTCCAACACGTTCTGAGTTGTAAACCACTGCTTTATTCCCGCTTTGGAAACCAGCAATGCGGCCTGCATGGCGTTACCCTGCTGGCTCACAATTTTGCTGTCGCTACAGCCGGGCAGAAACTCAGAATAAGACTCAACATCATTAACTAAATCAAACATGGATTGCGCACTGTAAGCAACCAGAGCGCTGCGCTGTATTTTCGGCATACGAATTTTGTACTCCTGCAAGTTGCTGCTGAGTTTACCATAAAATTTATTTTGAAAATAAGCTGTTGTGGATCACATAAAATGCCAGGAAATTTTTAGCGGCCAGCGCAGGAAATACGAGACAACATTTATGTAATCAGTATAATAGCCGCCATGAAGAAAAATAAATCCAATACCTCCGGTACCATCGCGCTGAATAAAAAAGCGCGTCACGATTACCATCTCGAAGACAAAATGGAAGCCGGCATTGCACTGCAAGGCTGGGAAATCAAAAGTATTCGTCAGGGCAAAGTGAATATCACCGATAATTACGTGATCATCCAAAATGGTGAAGCGTATCTGGTAGGTGCCCGTATTACGCCGCTTAATCAGGCCTCAACGCATGTTATTTGCGAGCCTGAGCGTGCCCGTAAATTGCTGCTTAATCAGCGCGAGATAGACCGCCTTATTGGTGCGCGAGACCGCCAAGGTTACTCCATTGTAGCCACCGCCATGTACTGGAAAAAGTGCTGGGTGAAACTGGAAATTTATCTGGCGAAAGGAAAGCAGTCTCACGATAAACGCGACACCATTAAAGACCGTGACTGGGAACGTCAGAAAGCCCGGGTGATGAAACACAAGGCGTAAAACAACAACTGAAAACAGGGTGCCGTGGCACCCTGTTTTATTTCTACTTATAGTAATGTTTGTGCAAACCACTGCACGGTTAATTGCAGAAGCTGTTCGTCCTCTCCCGCCTGTTCGTTGAGCACATTAAAAATGTGACTGGCATCTTTGATAATAACGGCCTGCGCGGGGTATGCACTGGTGGCCTCAATCAGCCGTAATGCGTTTTCGGCCGGCACCACTTTATCGGCGCTACCCGCAATCGCCAGCAATGCACCGTTGTAAGTAGCCATATTGGTAAGTGACTTATTGGCTTTTACCTGTTCAAACCATTCAAGGGAAATATCCAGTGGTGCCCGCCAGGTGTATTCCTGGGTAACATAACCTTGCTGTTTGGCCTTTTGGTACATACTGTCGAACATCGGTCTAAAGGCGCTCACGCTGTCGCTGGCCACCGAAGACCATGCCACAAAAGAGTCGAATACCGGCGATTGAGCAATGAGTAGCTGGGCTATCAGACCGCCCTGACTAAAGCCCACAACGCCTAACTTTTCAGCATTTACCCGAGGTTGTGCCTGCATATAGTTTAGTGCCACGGTGGCATCCCGCACGGCGCTTTCGAGCGTGTAATGCCGATAACTTACTTCACTATCACCGGTACCGGCAAAATCGATACGTATTGAGCCAATCCCCACATCTGCCAGCGCTGCTGCCAGGCGCACATAGAGGTTGCCGACTTCATTTTTGTGGGATGCCGTACCGTGTAATAACACCACAGCCGGCACCGCCTGTTCAGAATCAGGTAAGTTTGCGATAGCAGGGATTTCGTACTCGCCGTTATTTAAGCGTAAAGAGACTTCACCCGCATAGGAAACCAGCGGCAGCACACTCAGCATTACGGCAATCAGCCAGACTTTCATGAAAAAGCTCCGAGAAAACAAAGAAGTGAATAACCTACCATGAAATGAGTTCGGTAGGTGGCAATTAATCCGGCTGGCGATACGCGCGGACGATATCTGCCATCACGGCGAGGCCAATCTCCGCGGGCGTTTTACTGCCGATATCCAGGCCAATAGGCATATGAATATGGCTTAGCTGTTCATCAGTGAGCTGCCCTACCCGCTGCAGTCGTTCTGCCCGCTTGGCCGATGTACGTTTAGAGCCCATCACGCCTATGTAAAAGGCTTCGGTATGCACCGCTTCCATCATTGTAAGATCGTCCACGCGCGGGTCGTGCGTTAACGCCACTACAGCTGTGTGACTGTGCACATTACCTGATTTCATAATATAGTCGGCGGCAAAATCCGGCACAAACCGGCAACCTTCTATATTACACAGTGCCTGTTCCGCTTCGCGGTGCTCACAAATAATCACTTCAAAACCGAGAGACTGAGCATAACGGGCACAATATTCTGCGACCGGCGAATAACCAGCAATAACCAAACGCCTTGCCGGACCAATACGAAGTGCAACATGGCTGGCATCAGCCTGCCAGCTAACCGCTGGCGTATGCTCTGTAACCTCACTCAAACGGCTCACACCCGTAGCCGTGTTCACTTCTCGAACTTTCACATCCTTGCCTAACAGACAATTCAGATACGCTGCAAAGTGCGCACTTTGGTTTTCATCCGGCGTGATTTTCTCTACCAGCACATCAAGGATCCCGCCACAGGGTAAGCTTATAGCCTGCTGCCCGCCTTCTTCGCCGTAACGTACAATCTGCGCCTGGGCACTAAACTCGTTAGCGCCCAGTCGGGACAAAAAGTCATCTTCCACACAACCGCCGGACAAGGAGCCCACCCAGTCATCGCTGGCCGAAGCTGCAAACAAACTGCCCGGCTCCCGCGGTGAAGAGCCCCAGGTAGCCAGCACCGTACAAAACCAAAACGGTTTACCCGCTGCCAGCCAATCATTCACCCGGCTTAACACTGAGACATCCATGGGTTGCATAATGAACACTTCTTAAGATTACTTATTGATAATGTAAACAATTAAGCACAAAACACCAACATAGATCATATCACTGCGGTAAATCCAGCGATAACCAGCACTTAGCTGCTCAGCAAAGCAGCAACCAGTCGCCATAAAGGCGTTTATATTTGTACTTCCCCCTTGAATAAGTTAGTATCCGCCCCATATTAGACAGCATTCAGAGGGCAAAAACTCTCTGGTTTAATAGTAACGATCTCCGGGGCTGATTAGGATTCGACAGGATCTAGGAAGCTGGAGGTGCATGCAGAGGAGCGGTTTGCCTCTTAAAAAGCCGCATTTAAATAGTCGCAAACGACGAAAACTACGCACTAGCCGCTTAATAACCGGCATAGGCCCTTCCACCTAAGCTCTGTCTGCTAGCCAGGATTTTGGAAGGTCATATAAGTAGACTAGCGAGGGAAACTCTCCTGAGGTTGAACCGCGAAATAGTATCAGGACAGCTACCAGGAACCCTGTTTGTCGGGGTCTAAAGTAGTTAAATAAAAGACAAACTAAGCATGTAGTACCAAAGGTAGACATTTTCTGGACGCGGGTTCAAATCCCGCCAGCTCCACCAAATGCGGAAGCGGTCTAGACCATCCTAGACCGCTCCATCCCACTAAAAACGCTGGCTCCAGCGAATCACATCAAAATTCACATTCGGTCTCCGACGGTCTAAATAGGGCTTCAGAGTGTCGCGAATCTGTACTTCCATGTCGTGAATCTGTCACTTCACCCGACGAGTTAACGCGCGGAATAGGTACACGTGAATGCCATCTGTTCCGAAAACGCATTTTCGATAAAATGCCGCCTATAGCCTATGATGTGGCGCATAAATACCTCAAAATCAGTCAACAAAGCAGCTATATTGAAGCTAACCGCTTTTTAGCCCGATTGGATAAAGAACTAGAAGTTGCTGATCTCAATCTTTCCAAAGACATTGCCGAACTAAAGAACTTTTCCAAGCAGAAAGCCTTAGAGTGCATGCGAGATACCGCTCACATGTCGACTGACGTTGCTTTCCAGTTCTGCATCAGCAAATTCAGCCGCTATGGTTTTACCATCCCGGATGATATGTCGCAGACCGAAGCCCTCTCGCTGCTTCGTTCCGACAAATTCTGGTTTAAGAAACTGAAAGCTCTCTCTACACAAAAGATGGAAGAAGTCCGTCGTCAGTTAGATTTAGTAAATCAGGCGAAAAGCACCTATTGCAGCCAAGACAGGCTACGTCAGCACCAGTGGGAGAAAGAACAAGCTCATGCCTTCATGGAAAACAAATGGTCCTGTAGTGCAGACGGTGAGTTTATTTCCATGCTGGATGCATATAACGCCAATGTCTCCAATCCGAAGATCAGACGCGCTGAACTCATGGTCAGAAT
Source organism: Marisediminitalea oceani (assembly GCF_003731635.1). Taxonomy (GTDB): domain Bacteria; phylum Pseudomonadota; class Gammaproteobacteria; order Enterobacterales; family Alteromonadaceae; genus Alteromonas; species Alteromonas oceani. The sequence continues at coordinate 179,908 of NZ_RCUA01000007.1, forward strand.
TAAAGGCACTGAGGAATTTTCAAAATTACAGGGCGATTGCGGCTGGTTCTACATTCTGACAACGCCCTCCAAGTTTCACTCCCATTACAAATCAGGGAAAGCGAATCCTAAATATCAAAAACTTACTGTTAAAGATGCCAGTGATTATTTAAATAGCCAGTGGCAGAAAGCACGGGCGCAGTTCGACAGAGAAGAAATCAACGTGTATGGCCTGCGAGTCGTTGAACCTCACCATGACGGCACACCACACTGGCACTTAATGCTATTTATGCCACCGGAGAGAGCTACACGGGTAACAGAAATCTTACGTCATTATGCAATGGAGCATGACGGTGAAGAATCTGGCGCGAGAGAAAGCCGCTTTAAAGCAGAAGAAATCCGCGAGGAAAAAGGCTCAGCACAAGACTATATCGCCAAATACATCTGCAAAAACATCGACGGCGAATATCTCGATACTGACAAGTACGGTAATGATGCAAAAGTCGCCGCATCGAGAATCGCTGCTTGGGCTTCACTCTACAAAATCAGACAGTTTCAGTTCATCGGCTTACCCTCCGTTTCACTCTGGCGGCAACTTCGGAAAGTCGATGGTTCGATTAAAGACTTTGAGTTAGACCAGCTCAGGCAGGCTGCAGATTCATCTGATTGGCTGGCTTACATGCTAATGATGGGCGGCACCAATAAGCGCAAGGTAGAACGCCCCTTCGCCCTCGAATATGAGAAGCAGGTGAAAGCAATGTTTGAAGATATTTCTCCCGAATTGCTTTCAAAACACGCTTATAACAGCAAACCCAAAACCATCCTTTCTGTTTCTGCACGTCATCCAATAGCAAACAAAGGCTGGACGCTCTTTTCGTCACTCGATGACCTAGGAGGCTGCATGCCTGCCGTTTATGGCAGCCATGCAGGCTCCGCGGCGTCATTGAGTCACCGAAGGTTTGAGGCAGGCTCGCCGCTAGGCGGCCTGCCCTAAACCGAAGGTATCTTGGACTTGTGTAAATAACTGTACTGAACATTAATCATCGAAAAATAGAGAGCAATAAAAATGAGAGAACCCCTTAGCATCCCCTGCAGCTGTGGCAGCGGGAAACCGTTAAAACACTGCTGTTTATTCAAGAATCAGAAAATTCCTGATGAACAAAACGTTGATATTCCAGATTATAACGGCGTTACCGTGTTTTATGGATTCACTAAAGAATATGCAAAAGTATCCCCTTTTGAAATCGACTTTGAACTCGCTTGTTGTCAGGTGATACAGGCCAATCCTTACTTAGCCAACCTTCACAATCAGATGATCCAATTCAATATGCTAAAGCCTGGTGATTGGTTTGTAATGGGCGAAGAAGCAGGTCAAATGAAATTCAGTTTTCGTTACTCAGAGCCTGACGATGCTATGGACATTGCAAAAGAGAAATTCGGAGCAATTCGTTTCCTCCAACTACCTGAAATATTTTAGCCAGCCAAATAGCTCTTTAACAATCTAGACTCAAAGATGATGCTTCGTCCTAGTTTTATGAAGCATCATCCTTTTTTGTTGCAGTTGCCCAAGAAACTCGGGCGTACTTTCCATCACCTTTAGACAGTTCTTTCCTTGCTATTAATCTAACGTCAAAATCGAAGTTTTCGCTTATTTTAACGATAAGTAATTTATTGAAATTTCCAGCCCGCTTTACCTGAACTTTGTCATTTGTTTTTTCAGGTGAAATGGTTTTTATTTCAATGAAGTCATTGCCTATTTTTCCATCAGAACCTTGGGTATAGGGTTTGTGTCTTTTTATGCCGAGATGCACTTCAGCAAACAACTCCCCTAGTTCTCCCCAGATTTGAAGGTAACGACCTGTCACCGAGTGATATGTAAACGCACTTTCGACTAAATTTTCGAAAATCACTGCAATTACAGGGTCTATTTCTACGCTAGGTTTAAATTCGCTCTCTAAATCTATAACTTCCCAGCCTTCAGGAGGCTTGTAATCCCATGGATTGTAACCACACCCTGCGGCATCTGCTATTTGCTCTGCGCTATAGCCTTCGTTATGCATATCATGTAGGAAATCCCAATCACTCATTTTTTTGTCCTTTCAGTTACCTTAGAAACTTGCCCGTTTTCAATACGTGATCGAAGGAATAAATATGCTCGGTCGGAGCAACAGCACATTTACCAATATACCGGCCTCTAAATTCGCGGCTTTTCTCAATGAGAATATTTTCGCCACACATTCCGCATTTACAATCGTATACTATAGCTTTCATTTTTAGGGCTACTTGATCATTCTGCCGTTCTTTCGTAAGAACTAACATTGCATTTCGCGTTGTTACCGGAGCCATGAAAATTGGCAGTGAAGTAACGCCTTTTTCCATAATTTCATGAATCTTAAGAAGCACATAACCAGCAGGAAACATGCTTAGAATTATGACTATATTAAGTGGCTTGCTCCCCCAGTTGATAAACCCTATAAAGGAAAAGAAAGCGACAACTGCTATTGTAATTAATATCATTGCAAAAGCTGTAAATACTAAGGGCTGTAACCGTAAATCTAAGAATGGTTTCGTTAAACTATAGACTTTAGGAAGCTGTACAGGAGAATAGCTAATAACGTGAATCGGACCTTGTCGATTGAGGTCTTTACTTTTTTCTTCTCTACTCAATAAGAATATTTGCGTTTTATGGCCACCTTTAGTCGATTCAATCTGCAAATTTAAACCAGCATTACCATTCGCGTTTAAATGTGTATTCAGCTCACTATCGGCTTCAAAGCAACCCTTGATAATATCACTGTGTTTCCTAACCATCTGTGAAGCCTTATTAGCCTCAACTTCGCTTCCCCAAACGGCCTTATAAATCTCCTGATAATCAAAGTAAATATTTCGTACATCAATCCCGTTTTCAACGGAAGAAAGTGACAATATACAGAGCGCCCTTGCTACTTCCTGACCTTTTAACAACGATATTTCATGCTTATCGAAGAAATCTATAGCTGTTTCTAGTGATCCTTTAAACTCTTGAATATCCATATTTTTATTTAAAAAGTAACCTGTTCCGTACCCGTTCCGACTCTGTTTTACCAGACCCAAACAGACCATGCTAGCCCCAAGTTAATACGGAGGCATGAAAACATGAACCAATTGGTTACAACAAACAAACTTGCTGAGTTACTTGGCTACTCTCAGGAAGCGATTCGCATGAAGGTTAAAAAGGGTGTTTGGATCTGTAATGAGCATTACTTCAAAGCACCTGATGGCAGGCTTATGTTTGCTGTTGAAATGATTCACCAATGGATAAAAGGAGATGACGTGCTCCAATAGATTCACACAGCCAGTTAAGGGATAATTATCTCAACTGGAGTGTATATGAAAACGCGAAAAAGCTATTCAAAAGAATTCAAACTGGACGCTGTTAGTCTGGTTACAGAACAAAATTACAAGATTGCTGAGGCTGCACGTAGTCTTGGTATTAGCGCGAATATGTTAGGCCGCTGGCTTAAAGAGCAAGAATCAGAAGGCGCTCACGCATTTCGTGGCAATGGCAAATTAACGCCGGAGCAGGAAGAAATCCGTCGGTTGAGAGAAGAAAATAAACGCCTGAAAATGGAGAAAGAGATCCTAAAAAAGGCGACGGTCTTCTTTGCCAAAGAAACCAAGTGAAATACGGTTTCATTACCCAACATAAGAAGACCTGGCCGATTAGTCTGATGTGTCAGGTTCTGGGAGTCAGTCGCCATAACTATTACAGTGCCGTGCGACGAAATGAACAACTTGAACCCGATCCACAACATGATGAGCTAATTGAATGGGTACAGAAAATAGCAGATGCCAGTGACTATACCTATGGCGTAAGACGAATGAAACGCGCGCTGAATTCGCTCGGTTATCCGGTTGGAAAACAGCGTACAAGAACCTTGATGAAAGAAGCCGGAGTGAGCGTAAAACGGCGTAGAAAATACAAAGTAACGACTAACAGTGACCATCAACAACCTGTATTCGATAACGTGCTGTCACGCGACTTTGATGCGCAAAAGCCAGATCAGGCGTATGTCTCTGACATTACTTATATCTGGACGCAGGAAGGCTGGCTGTATCTGGCCGTTGTCATTGATCTGTTCTCACGCAAAGTCGTGGGCTGGAGTATGTCTTCACGGATGAATGCTCAGCTTGTGTGTGATGCGTTAACAATGGCTTTATGGCAACGTAAACCCAAGGCAGGCCTGATACATCATTCGGATCGTGGTTCGCAATATGCAAGCCGACAATTTAGACAGCTACTGGCGCAGTACAAGGTAACAGGTAGCATGAGCAGGAAAGGTGATTGTTGGGACAATGCCGTTGTAGAGAGCTTCTTCGGAACATTAAAACAAGAGCGAGTGCAATGGCGTCATTACCAGAGCCGTCATGCTGCTCAGCAGGATATCCTGCATTACATCACTATGTTTTATAACAGCCAAAGAATGCACTCATACCTGGATTACAAAAGTCCAAACCAATATGAAGCTGACATGGCTAATTTAGGAAAAGCTGCTTAACTGGGTTGTGTGAATTTGCTTGACCACGTCAAGACAACAAATGAGCGTTAAGGTAGTAAAAGGCGGATACGTCATCGACTTTACATTAAACAACGAGCGTTATCGTGAAACTATCCCTGCCCCTCACAATAAAGCAGCATTAAGACGAATAGAAGATAGAGAAACTCTATTCAGGCATGCAATAAGCATGAATGACGAAACCATTGTTGCTAAATACTCGGATAGCAAAATCTTCCAAAAAGCTTTTGATACCGACTGCGATTTCACCATACACGAATACTCGAATATCTGGTTCAAACAAAAACAGCGCAACTGGTCACATACGACTATTCGTGGTTACACTCAAAAATACAATTCCTATATTCAACCAAACTGGGGACATTTGAAGCTTACAGAATTTAAAGCCAGTATGTTCGATGAGTGGGCATCAGAAAGTTTGCTATCTGGTAAATCGATTAACGAAACACGAAATGTACTTAGCCAGATTTTTAAACGAGCCTATTTTGATGGTGTAATCGAATCGAACCCAGTTGAGCGCATCGAAAGATACAAACAAGAAGCCATTGAGCCAAAGCCTTTTAATCAATCTGAGATCAAAAAAATACTCAATGCTTTGCAGCCCCCTTATAAAGAGTTTTACCAATTTGCATTTTATACAGGCCTACGAACCGGTGAACTGCTTGGACTCCGTTGGGAGGACGTGGATATTGAAAATCGCGTTGCGCATATACGAGTGAATATTACTTCTGGAAAAGAAAAAACTCCTAAGACAGCTGGGAGTATTCGAACTGTAGAGCTACATGAATTTGCTGTTCAAGCTCTTAGAGCAGTAAAATCGTCAAAGTTCTTTGATTCAAAAAGAGTTTTTGTTGACCCAAAGACTAGGAAAGAGTACAAATATGCTGACGGGTTACGCAAATATATCTGGAAACCAACTCTACATAGACTTAACATCGAATACAGATACCCTTACCAGTGTAGACATACCTACGCATCAATGATGTTATCTTCAGGAAAAAACCCAATGTGGGTTGCGAAACAAATGGGTCATGCTGATTGGGGAATGATAAGAAAAGTTTATGGTCGATGGATTCCTTCATCTACAGATATGAAGTGAAAAGCTTTGCCGCCCTTCTGATTTTGCACACATTATTTATTTGATAAAGGCTTAGAATGGAATTAATCGAAATTCAAGGAACCAAGAGATATTGGGTAGTTCGTCCAGGGATAGGCGCATCATTTCTACATCATTTCCAACAAAACGAATGTATAGCCATAGGCCATATTGACGATTGTCCAGTAACCAGTTCAGGGTTTATAACACCTGAAAAAATGGATTTAGTTCAAGCTAATATTAATCAAATAGTTCAACAGCAAGATCAAGATGAGAGAGAGACAACTGCACAATTAACGAAGCGTATTGGAACTGCAAAAACATTTATTGGCGAAATACAGGTTGGTGATACAATTATCACTCCCAAAGATGAATCCCTTCTTATAGGAACAGTTACCTCTGAGCCTTTCATAGAGAAAGAACCGCTATTCGCAGTGAAATCTAATGGCGACCGCTCTACTGCCAAATTAGATTTTATGTTAAGAAGGAAGGTAAAGTGGGATGGAATCAGAACAAAATCGTACATGCCTTGGCAGTTAAGAGAAAGTTTGCGTTCCAGTCAAGCGGTGTTTTCATTAGATAAACATAAAACGTTATTAGAACATTGGTTGTATAGCATCTTTATCAATGATGATGGTCTCCACTTTTCTACTAGAATTTCACAAACAAATAATATTAGTCAATTCCACATCACTGAATTTCAACGTCTAATTCAGAAATTAGAGCTGGTAGCAGATTTCATAGTTAATGATGCTATTGATCTTACGGATGAAACAACATTTCTTAATTCCATTGAAGATAACTACTATATTTATGGTCTCGAGGATAAGTTTACATTAACAACTAGTCAAAGTTTCGCATCACCGGGAAGCATTTGGAGTTTTGTACCAAAGATTTCGCCCGATGATTCATATAGAAAAAAGCTGCTAGTATTGGCTTTACTGGTTCAGAGCTCCTTCGGGGCAAATGCTGAAGAAGCGGTTCAACCAGACCTTATTTCTAAAACAGATATGATCCAAATACATGAATCAACGGAAATCTTAAGGACCGCTGGCCATTTTGACGACTTTAGAAGAAACATACTAGCGTCACTGGATGAGAGAAGGAAAACAACAATCAACATTACGGAAGAAGCAGTGCCAAACGCTAAGCCAGTTATATTTCCCGAAGTAAGTTCAGAAGGTGAAACTGGACAATAATAATGGAAACTTTAAATCTATCATTGTTGTTAGGCGGATCGATCATAGTTGTGATCATCCTTCTTTTTGCAGGCCATTATTTTCGCTCATTTGATGTTAATAGAATCTCTAGCTTATCTTCTACATTACAGAATATAGTTTTAGCTCTTTCTGTAGTAGTTGCTGGCGTTTGGACTTTATATACTTTCGACGCACTTGAATCAAAAGAACAGGCAATAATTAGCAAAGAAAAAGCTGAAGCCGAACTAAAAGAGTTTCGTCGTCAAATTAGTGAAACAAGCAGTTCGACAATAGAGATAAAAACAAAAACTATTCCATATAATTCTCCTTATGATAAAACCCAAAAAGGATTAATCATAGAAGTAACCATTACCAATAAAGGTAATTCAAAGATCGAGTACGATTTAAAAAACTCCCCCTTAACAATATATAAAATAGATGCCTCTCAAGATAAGCTAGGATACACAAAGTTATTAAAACCTTCTTTGTATAAAAACGTTGCTCCCCTTAAACAGAATGAAATTAAATCTAAGCCACTTCATAAATGGGTTTCACTAGCAAATTCGTCAAGAACGCTTAGTTACTTTGTGACTGTTGAAAATGCATCAATGTATTACATTGTGTTTTCATCACCAGAACCATTGGACGAGTCCAGTGAAAATAATCAAGAAAAGTGTTTAACTATAGACAAGTGTAGTTGGTTTGTTTCGAAGTATGTTTACATAGAAGATACAGGAAATGACGTAAGTGATTGATAAAAAATATATAAACGCGGGTTCAAATCCCGCCAGCTCCACCACTACGATACCACTACAGCCCAACTACGACGCGGGCTGTAGTGGAATCACCCACTACTCCCCCACTAGCTGTCAACAGCTAACCGCACATCTTCTGCACACCTTGATTTTAAAGGGCTGCGGGTAATTATCCTTGTTCAACAGATTGCGATATCGAGAAGGTAAACTACACCGTCTTATAAAATCATTTGTGCCACTCTCAATCGCCACTATCGCACCTCTCGGGGAAATCTATGGACTCCAAAGCGATTATTCCGAATGCTCCAAAGAAATGGATTTTTCGGATTACATGGTTTAGTTTGGGCTTTGAAAAGTTAATCACCCCCTTTTTGATTCTGCTTATCAACCACACAACTGGTCATACCAGATGACCTTGTTCCCTATCTTATACTTGGTAAGTGTTTAATATTACAACAACACACTAACTGAGTATTATGAAGAGCTTACTAAATTCAGATGCTGACAATTTATTCCAACGTCGCCTAGAGGAAAAAGAAAGGCAGCGTATGGATAGTTATGCTCAGCGTAAGGCTTCTCCCCGACAGTTTAACTCCAACAATCGCAGAGTGTCTCGCGCTAGTTTTGGTTTTGCGTAATTAACCATTGATAGACCCTTTCGATACCCTCCACGAAGCTGAAAGACTATTATCTAAATTGCCACAAGACTTGGCAGATAGGATTGTATTAATCGGCGGTCAGGCTTTGTTACTCTGGGCTGAGCACTACTTAATTGACCAGTTAACAGGTTTACAAAGTGAATCTCTTAGTAGTGATGACTTAGACTTAATGGGACGAAGGCCTGAAGTCATTGAATGCGCAAGGATATGGGGTGGTGAATACAGAATTCCAGAAATGGACGACCACTCTCCACAATCAGGAATAGTGTTTTTAAATAATAAAGGAACTATCGAGGATTCTGAAGCTGTAGATTTTCTTCCCACAGTATATGGGCTAACCCCAAAAGAAGTACATGCTCATTCTGACAAAATGCGATTTGGAGAAAATGAAGTTGTCGTAAAGGTAATGTCTCCTCCCCTATGTTTAAAAAGCCGCATTGAGAATCTTAATGGTCTTCATTACGGAGAAGAAAAGGCACAACGCGAAATACTGCGAATTACTTCAGCCACATCAATAATATACCACTGGCTAATAGATTTTTGTAACAACACAGAAGACCATAGACCCGTGGCAAAAGCAGTCACATATATAATGGACAATATTCTACTGAGCCCTTCTTCAATAAAGATATGTGCTAAGTATTCAATAGACCTATCAAGTTCCTTTCCACTAGAAAGGCTAAAGTCAAAGTATCCACCATTAGTAGATGAATATCTCAACCGAAAACTATCTGAATATGAGTCCAGATTAGCTCGGCGAGCCAAAGCAATAAACCGACACAAACAGCCTGTAAATAACTAACGAGTTTACAATACATTTTGACGATGTCATTGTAACTGTAGAAACGGCTATCGAGCTTTAATCGGACTAACGAGGCATAATATTGAAAGTTATGGACATTCGTATATTAGCCAATCAATTAGCTAAAGAGGCCAACTCTGGGAATGAGGAAGCTCGAGCTTTATTGTTGAAACTTATCTCCCAAACCAAGAGCCTGTCTAAGTTAAAAAAGAGAGTTGATAAAAAGCAAGGTAAGCGATCAATATAGACCCGGATCACCCCATTTTATCTAAGTCGCTCGTTAATTTTTTGTCCGCGAATCTCTCTTTCCAGACTCTTGGCGTCAGGTCGAGTACGTCTTTGGCCGGATGCAGTGCTACACGCTGCAATACATCCACGAGGTAATGGTAGGGATTGACGCCTTGCAGGCGGCAAGTCACCATCAGGCTTTGTAGTATACCCAGTTGCTCAGCCCCAAGTTCAGACCAGCAGAACAAATAGTTTTTTCTGCCCATGGGAATAACCCGCAGTGCCCGTTCCAGATGATTGGTATCCAGGGGTAACGCCGGGTTACTCAGGA
>NZ_RCUA01000070.1:0-139981 GCF_003731635.1 Marisediminitalea oceani
AGGATTCGAACCTCCGACCGCCTGGTTCGTAGCCAGGTACTCTATCCAGCTGAGCTACGCACGCGCTGATACACTAAATTAAAAATGGCGGAGAGGGAGGGATTCGAACCCTCGATACGCGTAATGCGTATGGTTCCTTAGCAGGGAACTGGTTTCAGCCACTCACCCACCTCTCCGTCATGTGGGGCTGCATTTTAATGACATGCGGTGGGAAGTCAATGCTTTTTTAGATAAATACATTTCGTATGCCGGGATTTTAAACAATCCCTATATTTTGCCTAAAAAGCACACATTTACTGCCCGAAAAAGCACCGTTTATCGCCGTTTTCACACATCTGCTACCGGGCAATGAAACCTCATAAGAGGATCAATTTACTCCGCAGCAATAAAAAAGGCCGGAAAAAACCGGCCTTAATAATGATAAATGACCAAAAAACTGGTCTTACCACTAATTACTTACTTATTACCATCAGGCTGACCGCCTTTTTCAGCCTGGATGCGCATATAAATTTCTTCGCGATGCACCGAGACTTCCTTTGGTGCATTCACACCAATACGTACCTGATTACCCTTAACGCCTAATACAGTTACGGTGACATCGTCACCCACCATCAGCGTTTCACCCACACGACGAGTTAAAATAAGCATTCTTTTGCTCCTGGTTCCTTGATTACATTGCCTCCGTGCGGTCTTCGACGCCTTTCACTCCGTAAAAGCGCTTTCGGTGGGATTAACGCTGGTGTCACGACAACGTTAATCCACCAATACTTGCATTATAGCTTATCTTCTAACCAAACGTTAACAGACTGTAACGCAGCGGCTAAATTTTCTGGCTGACTACCGCCAGCCTGTGCCATATCAGGACGACCACCACCCTTACCACCAACTTGTGTAGCGATATGATTAACCAGTTCACCAGCTTTCACTTTGCCGGTTAAGCCTTTGGTCACCCCAACGATAAGACTCACCTTACCGTCTGCGGGCACACCCAGCACAACGATGCCTTCACCAATGCGGTTTTTCAGGTCATCAACCATGCCGCGTAATGATTTGGCCTCAACACCTTCAAGCTCTGCAATGAGGACTTTGTTACCCTTTATATCCACGGCATTGCCAAGTAGATCAGCGCCTTGTTGGCTTGCCATCTTTTGTTTGAGTGAAGTAACTGTTTTTTCTAACTCTTTTTGTTGAGATTGCAGTTGGGTTACTTTCTCTGTGAGGCCACTGGCATCGGTTTTTAACAGCCCACAGGTAGTGTTCAGTACCGCCTGTTGCTGTTGTACATAAGCCAGCGCGCCCATGCCTGTTACGGCATCGATACGACGCACACCAGAAGCAATACCGCCCTCGGTAACAATCTTAAACAAACCAATATCGCCGGTTTGCTTAACGTGAGTTCCACCACAAAGCTCAGTGGATACCGGCCCCATGGAGACTACGCGAACTTTCTCATCGTATTTTTCGCCAAACAGCGCCATAGCACCGGTCTTTTTGGCTTCTTCCAGATCCATCATCTGCGTGGTTAACGGATGGTTATCCTGAATATCCTTATTAACCCGTACTTCGATTTGTGCCAGTTGCTCGGCACTCACACCCTCAAAATGCGAGAAGTCGAAACGTAAACGCTCTGCATTTACCAGAGAGCCTTTCTGCGTTACATGGTCGCCAAGAATGTCTCTGAGCGCCTGGTGCAGCAAGTGTGTTGCACTGTGATTTTTGCGGATAGCGCTGCGCTTAATGTCATCAATTTTGGCAACTGCTTTGTCGCCTTTATTAATGGTGCCTTTTACCTTACCGCGGTGAGCAAAAGCATTGCCCATTTTCTGTGTATCGGTAACAAAGAACTCACCATTAGCCACTTTGAGTACACCGGTATCACCTACCTGACCACCAGATTCAGCGTAAAATGGCGTTTGATCCAGCACGACAACCCCTTCCTGACCATCGGTCAGTGCTTCGCAGAAGCTATTGCCACTGATTAACTCCACTACGTTGGCATCGCCTTCGGCATCGGTATAACCGGTAAAGGCCGTTTGAGAGTCAACTTTCAAGGTGCTGTTGTAATCGGCACCAAACTGACTGGCTTCCTGAGCACGCTGACGCTGCGCCTGCATTGCTGCCTCAAAACCTTCTTCATCAATTTTATAGTCGTGTTCGCGGGCCACGTCGTTGGTTAAATCTACCGGGAAGCCATAGGTATCATAGAGTTTGAAAACCAGTTCGCCAGGTACGGTATCGCCTTCCAGCTCGTTAAGCGCATCGTTGAGCATATTCATGCCACGAGACAGAGTTTTACTGAACTGCTCTTCTTCTACGCGTAACACTTTTTCAATAACCGGTTTCTGATCAGCCAGCTCCGGGTAGAAACCGCCCATTTCCTGGGTCAGTGCATCTACCAGCTTGTAGAAGAAAATGTCATTGGCACCCATTTTGTAACCATGGCGTACTGCACGGCGGATAATCCGGCGCAGTACATAACCGCGGCCTTCGTTGCTGGGCATTACGCCATCGCAAATCAAAAACGCACAAGAACGAATGTGGTCAGCAATCACCCGCAGTGATTTGTTGTCCAGGTCTGTTGTACCAACAATTTTCGCGGCAGCATTGATCAGATTTACAAACAAATCGATTTCATAGTTGCTATGCACGTTCTGCAGAATGGCAGAGATACGCTCCAGCCCCATACCGGTGTCAATTGACGGCTTAGGCAGTGGCTCCATAGTGCCATCGGCCTGCTTGTTAAACTGCATGAAAACCAAATTCCAGATTTCAATAAAGCGGTCGCCGTCTTCTTCCGGTGTGCCCGGAGGACCACCCCAGATGTGCTCACCGTGATCGTAGAAAATTTCCGAACATGGGCCACACGGACCGGTATCGCCCATCGACCAGAAGTTATCCGAGGTTGAGATACGGATAATTTTTTCTTTCGGTACACCAATGGTGTTTTCCCAGATATCAAAGGCTTCGTCATCCTCAGAAAACACGGTAACCAGCAGTTTCTCTTTTGGCAGACCCAACTCTTCGGTTAAGAACGTCCAGGCAAACTGAATAGCTTCTTTTTTGAAATAGTCACCAAAGCTGAAATTACCCAGCATTTCGAAAAACGTGTGGTGACGCGCGGTATAACCCACATTCTCAAGGTCGTTATGCTTACCTCCGGCGCGAACACAACGCTGTGACGATACCGCTCGGGTATAGCTGCGTTTTTCGGAACCGAGGAAAACGTCCTTAAACTGGTTCATACCCGCATTAGTAAACAATAACGTGGGATCATCTGCTGGTACCAGTGAAGAACTGGAAACAGCCTGGTGGCCATGCTGGCCAAAATACTCGATAAATTTGCGGCGAATATCAGCAGTTGATAATGTCATTGAAATCCTGAAATCCTTAGTTAACCTGTAGAAGCTTATATGCAGCCTGTGTGCAGTTAATTCAACTATTCAGCACACTTCTGACCACATTATTATGAGGCCGCAACAATACCATGGTTAATGCTGTTTTGTTAAGCAATCCACCGTGAAAACAGGCGAATCATCACCATAGAAAATATTGATTAAGGGCTGCAGGCAGACTCTGGCTATTCGTGGTCGTCGTCGAAGGCGTGCTGGATATGGTCAGAATAGAAGCCCCGATACTGTAAAAAGCGGATTTGTTTAAACTTTTCCTTGTCGGTTGCCGGTGGTTTAAGACCAAACCGCTTGCGTCTTACCTGCCCGGCAAGCGTGAACCAATCAGTGTCATTTTCGAGCATTGCCTGTTCCAGCAACGACTCATCAATAGAAAACTGCTGACACTCTGCTTTTATCCTGGCCGGTCCCTGCCCTTTGGCGACTCCCGAGCGCACTTTCATTTCGGCAAAACGGGCGTCACTTTGAACGCCTGCTTGTTTAAATTCCTCTACCACAGGGGCACAATCATCCGTTGCAAAACCTTTCTGTGATAATTTTCGTAACAATTCGTGATAAGCATGCTCTCGTCGCGAAAGCATGCGGGTAATCGACTCTATAATGATTTTACGTGGGTTATCTGTCATTTTATCGATGATTTTTTAGAACTTAGCACTCAATATATGCCCGGTATCGTACCAGCTATTACGCTTTAATACGGGCAGGATATTTCATAAGACTATGCAAAAACAAGCCGCGGATAATACGCTTACTTTTACCCTGCATCATAGCATCAACGAAATTGATGCGTTGCAGTGGCAGGCGCTGGCCGAGCAGGCAGGCCCGTTTTTGCAGTATCAGTGGCTCAAAGCGCTGGAAGACACTCATTGTGTCGATGGTCACATTAATAAACAAACTGACTGGCGAACCGGCTGGCAAACGGCATTCTGGAGTGGCTCGCTCAACGGCGAGCTCAAAATAGTGGTGCCGGGCTATTTAAAAACCCACAGTTACGGCGAATACGTATTTGACCATAGCTGGGCCAACGCTTACCACCAGCATGGTATGGACTATTATCCTAAATGGATTGCGGCTATTCCATTTACCCCGGTTACCGGCCCTCGCATACTTATTGCCAGCGATGTTTCCGCCGCGCAGTGGCACAGCCTGGTCACCCACATCAATGAATGGGCCAGCGACAATCAGTATTCGTCCTGCCATTGGTTGTTTAATACGCTTGATTCCCAAACCGACTTTGCCAAACTGGGTTTTAGCTCGCGTTTCAGTGTGCAATTTCAATGGATGAATCGCGGCTATCAGAATTTTGATGACTTTCTGGCCCGGCTGACATCCCGCAAGCGCAGAAGCATTCGTAAAACCCGTAAGCGTTTTCACCCGCCTTCCCTGCGTGTAGAAAGGTTACACGGTGATAAGTTAAGTCGCGAAGACATGGCGTTTTTTGTCCATTGCTATCAGGACACCTACCTGAAGCGCAGTGGCCATACTGGCTATTTAACCCCGGCTTTTTTCGACGCGCTGTATGCCCATTGCCGGGACAACATTATGCTTGTGAAAGCCTCCCATAATGATCAGGAAATTGCTGCTGCCCTGTTTTTATTTGATGATACAGGGTTGTACGGGCGTTACTGGGGTTGCCTGGAAGATATTGACGAGCTGCATTTTGAGTGCTGCTACTTTCAGGGCATTGAATTTGCTATCGAACAGGGCTTGCCGCTGTTTAATCCCGGAACTCAGGGCGAACACAAAATTCTGCGCGGCTTTGAGCCGGTTTATTGTGTATCCCATCATAAAATGCACGATACGAGGTTTCATCAGGCTGTGGCAGATTTTTTACAGCGGGAAAAACCGGTTATCGAAGACTATTTCAATCAGGCCCGGGATGTATTACCTTTCAACGCGGACTATCTGAACGAATTTGTAACACCAACAAGTACAAACGGGGCGACAATAACGCCTGAAAAATCCTAACACAGAGACAACAATATGAAGTACACATTGCTCGCAGCCACTATTGCTGCATCGCTGGCCCTGACGGCCTGTTCCAAACCAGAAACTACCACGCAAACCGCAGACACCCAAACTGAAGCGCCTGCCGCTAAAGCCGAAATTGGTTCATTTGGTGTAGACCTGACCGCCCGTGACGAAAGCGTAAAACCGGGTGACGACTTCTTTATGTATGCCAGTGGTACCTGGTATGAAAACTACGAACTGCCGGCAGACAAAACCCGCTTTGGCGCATTTAACGCCCTGGCCGATCGCAGCGAAGAGCAGGTTAAGCAAATCATTGACGACATTATGGCGTCGGATAATTTAACCGCCGAAGAACAGCTGGTTCACGATTACTACACAGCGTACATGGATACTGAAACCATCAACGCTAAAGGCATTACGCCAATTAATCCTACACTGACTGACATCGACAACCTTTCGTCGGTCAAAGAACTTACCGAATTCTTCGGCGAGAGCTGGCTTACCGGTACTTCAGCGCCTTTATATGGTGGTCTGTGGTATAACCGCCTGGATCCAAATGAATACCAGCTGAGTGTTGGTGTTGGCGGCCTGGGCTTACCTGATCGTGATTATTACCTCAACGATTCAGAGCGCTTCAGCAATATCCGTGACGCATACGTAAAGCACATTGCTGAGATGCTGACCTTTGCCGAGGTAGAAAACCCGGAAGAAAAAGCCCAGACCATTCTGGCGCTGGAAACCAAAATTGCAGAAATTCAGTGGCCTCGTGAAAAGCGTCGTGACCGCGACCTGACATTAAACCAGGTCGAGCGCAGCGCACTGGCCGACATGTATCCTGACTTTGACTGGAATGCCTGGTTAGATGCGATGGGCTTTAAAGCACCTGAGCTGAATATCTCCCAGCCACAACCGGTAAAAGACGTTATCGAAATCATCAACGATACGCCGCTGGATGACTGGAAAACATACCTGACCTACCACACTATCTCGAATAATGCGTCGATGCTGTCAGATGACATCTATCTGGCCAACTTCGACTTCTATGGTAAAACCCTGAGCGGTCAGCAAGAGCCTCGTCCACGCTGGAAACGTGCGCTTAGCGCCATGTCTGGCACTACATCTTTAGGCTTTGCCATTGGTAAGAGCTATGTGGATCGCTTCTTCCCGGAAAGCTCTAAAACTCAAATGGCTGAGCTGGTAGAAAACCTGCGTGCCGCTCTGGGCGAGCGTATCGACGGTCTGGACTGGATGGGCGAAGAAACCAAAGTAAATGCTAAAGCCAAACTGGCGGCGTTTAACCCTAAAATCGGTTATCCGGATGAGTGGATTTCTTATGAAGGTCTTGAAATTACCGACCAGGATCTGTTGACCAACGAACGTAACATCAGCAAGTTCTTCCACGCCAAGCAGGTAGAAGATGAACTGGAACCCACTAACCGCGAGCGCTGGGGCATGACGCCACAACGGGTAAATGCTTATTACAACTCATCGTTCAACGAGATTGTGTTCCCGGCGGCTATCCTGCAACCGCCATTCTTTGATCCTAACGCCGATCCGGCAGTTAACTACGGTGCAATCGGCGCCGTTATCGGTCACGAAATGGGTCACGGCTTTGACGACCAGGGCTCTAAGTCCGATGCCAAGGGTATTCAGCAAAACTGGTGGACCGACGAAGATCGCGCCGCGTTTGAAGCAAAAGCTGACATGTTAGCCGCTCAATACAGTGCTTATGAGCCAATTGAAGGTAACTTCGTTAATGGCCGTAACAGCCTGGGTGAAAACATTGGTGACGTAGGTGGTCTGTCGATGGCGTACCACGCTTACAAACTTAGCCTGAACGGCAAAGAAGCACCGGTTATCGATGGTCTGACCGGCGATCAGCGTTTCTTCCTGGCCTGGGCACAGGTTTGGAAAGAAAAGCGTACCGAACAAAGCATGCTTAACCAGTTACGTGCCGGTACTCACTCTCCGGGTCGTTACCGTGCACTGGCACCACGTAACCACGATGCATGGTACGAAGCCTTTAACGTACAACCGGGCGATGCCCTGTACCTGGCACCAGAAGAACGTGTAAAAATCTGGTAATCAGCTACCAGCAATATAAAGACGCCAAAAGCAGCCTTCGGGCTGCTTTTTTTGTGTTTGCAATACAACGGAAATCCCGCCTACTAACGGCTTAGGGCAAGCGTCACTGCCACGGTTGAAAACCAAAGTAGCGAAATTACTAACACGGATTTAAGGGTGCTCGATTGTGCTCGTGAACGATAAAATGAAAAAACAGCATAGAACGCGGGAATCAATGCCGCTACCCCGCCAAAGATAAACGCTTTCACAAAGCCAACCACGGGAGCCCATGAACTCTGGATGACCAGAATCTCAAACAGCAATACCACAACTGCCAGGGCTACACAGCCAAGAAATAACCAAAAAGCCCTGTCCTCAGACAGCTTTAACTCTGGTGTAGTCAACGTTAGCCTCCATGCAGTGAATACCTTGTAATAACACCAACACCGTAGCACGCAAAATAACGCGCCACAAACACCCGGTTCCATATCCGCCTGTGGTAAAAGCGACTGTGACCGGTTTGCTTAGGTTGTAAAAATTTGGTAAACAGAGCACATAGTACCTACCATATACCCAGATTAAGGTTCCCTTGTGATTGCGAAGTTGAGTTCGAAGTTCCGCCCGGTTTTTGTTGCCACGCTAACCGTCCTGTTAACCGTTAGCTTTAACGCCAACAGCAGCCCCGATAAAGCAGCAGG
Source organism: Marisediminitalea oceani (assembly GCF_003731635.1). Classification (GTDB taxonomy): domain Bacteria; phylum Pseudomonadota; class Gammaproteobacteria; order Enterobacterales; family Alteromonadaceae; genus Alteromonas; species Alteromonas oceani. Next base: position 8,141 of record NZ_RCUA01000070.1, read on the forward strand.
CTCAGCCATGGCGGACCAACACAATCAACTCAGCCAGACAGAAAAACAACAGGGCTGGCAACTGCTTTTTGATGGCGAAACGCTAAATGGCTGGCATGTGTTTCAGTATCCGGATACGGTGCCGGCGTGGACTGTTAAAGAGGATATGCTGACCTTCAACCCAGCATCGCGAGGTCTGCAACATGGCGATTTAGCTACCGATAAGGTATTTGAAAACTTTGAATTAAAGTTTGAATGGCAATCGCCAGAAAACGGTAACAGCGGAGTGTTTATTAACGTTCAGGAAACGCCCGAGAGCGTAACGCCCTGGCAAACCGGTCCGGAGTATCAGCTACTTGGCGTAGCGCATGGCGATAACGCGGATCCCGTAAAACGCTCAGGCGGGATTTTTGGCTTTGCCTCACCTTTAACGGCCTCAGACTTTCTGGCCAGCACGGGTTGGAATCATTCTGTTATTAAGCAGCAGGATGGCAAGGTTGAGTTTTACCTGAATGGTAAATTAACCGCCCGGGCCGACCTGAACAGTGAGCAATGGCAATCACGGTTAGCCAGTTCAAGATTTAAGGATCAGGACGGCTTTGGTGCCTACACCAAAGGCCATATCGTACTGCAGCAGTGGACATCACTGATCTATTTTCGCAACATTAAAATCAAGACACTGTAGGAATTGTTGTGGCGGGAGGACAGGCCGGACTTGCCGCCATTATGATAACAGCTTCCTTGTCAGTGCTGCTCAAGTAGCTCCTCCAACCATTCTATAAACATTACGTTGTGTCGGGTAATTAAGCTGTCTTTGTTATCAATGTAATAGCACAAAGCAGAGTCGATTGCCGGGTAACCTGATTCCGTTAGTAATCCCGCTTTAACGTAATCCCGGGTAAGCGTTGTTGAGCAAAATACGCAGGCGTTTTCCAGCAGAGCCTGCTGAATACCAAACAACTCCTGATCGAAATAACGCACCTCAAACTGCTTGTGCGATAAATCGTTATGGTTCAACCACGCTTGCCATGGAACTTCGGGTAAAGCGCTGTTTTTCCAGCGGGTACTATAAACTGTTATGGGTGCTGTCTGGTCTGGTTGAGTAGTAAGCCGGGCATTACCAAAAAGATTAAACTGTTCCCGAATAAGCACGTCGCTATCGGCTTGCTCTGCCACTGCGCCAAGTCTCACAGGCAGGTTGAAGTGGTCGGTGTTAATTTCCTCACCACTGGTTATGTTCACTTTACTGTGCGGATATTGATCATAAAAACGCTGTAAAGCAGGTAACAGCACCAGGGCGGCAAAGGAGGAAGTAGTAGCCACATTAATTTGTTTATCTTGTCGCGAAATGCTTTCGACCGCAGCATTAATGGTTTGAAAACCCTGACTGGTAGCAACAGCTAACTCTTTACCCGGAACCGTAAGGGTGACTTTTCTCGTCTCCCGCCGGAATAAGCTTACATTTAAACGCTGCTCAAGATTATTAATGTGGTGAGACACTGCGGTAGGAGAAATAGCTAACTCAGCAGCCGCCGCCTTAAAACTGCCCAGCCTGGCTGCAGACTCGAACGCCTTTAACGCCGGCAAAGAAACTTGCATAGTGTGCTCCCGTTCATAACTAACACCAAATTAGATGAGTTTTACTCATCTGTAAATGATTTTTACTCGTTTGTCAGTGGCATGGTAACAGCTGACAATTACGGCAACATTTAACCCACTAAGGTAGTTTCCATGAGTATTATTTTACACGTAGATTCTAGCGTAAGAGCGATTACTAATAGCAATCCTGAGCACGATTCCATATCAAAAAAGCTGGCCAGACAATTTATTGATAAGTTTAAGCAAGCAGCTAACACAGATGAGTATATCTATCGTGATGTTGGGGTGAATCCCCCGTCCTTTATTACTCAGGATTGGATTGGTGCGGTATTTACGCCTGAACATAAAAGAACCGCTGTTCAGCAGCAGTTGCTGGCCCAGTCAGATGAGCTTATCAGCGAAGTTGAGAAAGCCGGAATCATTGTGATTTCATCGCCCATGTACAACTACGGCATGCCCGCTCAGTTAAAAGCCTGGTTTGATCAAATTGTACGTATTAACAAGACCTTTGACTTCGATTTAGCCCGCGGTGATAAACCACTTGCGCCTCTGCTGACGGGAAAAACCCTGGTGATCATTACCTCCAGCGGCGAGTTTGGATTTGAACCCGGCGGCATCAACGAAGGCGCCAGTCATTTAGTCCCGCACCTGCGCACAGTAAGTAAATATCTGGGAGTGACAGACATTTATGAGATTGCTTCTGAGTACCAGGAATTTGCCGACCACAGGCATCAGCAGTCACTACAACAAGCCAGATTAAAAGCTGATGAGATCGCTCTGCTACTGGCCAGCAAACAAACAGCCGTTGCTTGCTAAATACTGAGCATTGCCCTGAAATTGCTGGTGGCACTTTGTTTACGCGCCATCAGCCCGTCTTTTGTATGGCAAATATTCCCATCGTCATGCATCAAAATAGAAAGAATTAACACCAACTCCCCCTTATCCAACTGATTACTCTAGTAATAATTAAATTTGTTAATTTTATGATTTTTCATTTGCCAATTATTAACAATCGATCAACAATATAATATTAATATAATACAAAAGGATATTTACTATGCAATTATCTGTATTTGGTCGGGCGTTAGCTATTGTTGCACTGGGGTTGTGTGCGGATATGGCAAATGCTATCGATAACGGTGTATACACCATTACCTCTAAACACAGCGGCAAGTTAGTGGAAGTGGGCGCCGCCGATGTGAATGATGGCGCTAATGTTATTCAGTGGTCAGCGAATGGTCATAACACACAGCGCTGGCTGATTGCCGAGCAGTCAGACGGTTACTATAGCGTGATCAACTTAAACTCAGGCAAGGCGCTGGAAGTGTTTGACTGGCAAACCAGTAACGGTGCCAACATCGTGCAGTTTGAGGATCGTGGGCTGGCCAGTCAGCGCTGGCAAATTAATGAGCTGTCTGACGGCACCGTTAGCTTTATCAACAAGCACTCAGGTAAGGCCCTTGACCTGTATGGTTTTGACACTTCCGATGGTGCCAATATCGCACAGTGGATTACTGGGGTGGCGACGCCCAGCGCTGGCAACTAAATAAACTTGCCAGTGTTGAAAATACGCCCTGGGATCCGTCAACAACAAATGGTGCCGTAAGCCACTGGCCATTAACCGGGAGCCTGGTCACTCACGACCCAACCCTGGCTTATGAAGATGGCCGCTGGTGGATATTCCAGACCGGCCCCGGCATTGCCGGTAAATGGTCGGATAACGGTGTAACCTGGAACGACGCACTGGCAGTCTTCCCTAATGGCCTTTCCTGGTGGGACAACTATGTACCGGGTCACGACGGTCAGGATGTCTGGGCCCCGGATATTAAACACTACAATGGCCGGGCTTGGTTGTACTATTCTATATCGACCTTTGGTTCGAGGGTTTCTGCAATAGGCCTGGCTTCGGCTCCCAGTATAGCCAGCGGCAGCTGGCGTGATGATGGACTGGTGATTAACACCACCAACAGCAATAACTACAATGCTATCGATCCGGAATTAGTTAAAGCAGAAGATGGTAGCCCATGGATGACCTTTGGTTCATGGAACTCTGGGATCAAGGTAACCCGCATTAATCCGGTCACCATGAAACCCTTTGGTCCGCTTTACAGTATTGCCAGCCGCTCAGGCGGTATCGAAGGCCCGGCACTGGTGTACCGTCAGGGCTACTACTACTTGTTTGTCTCCATCGGCGAATGCTGTAAAGGTACCGACAGTACTTACCGTATTGCTTATGGACGCTCCACCGATATCCGTGGCCCCTATTTAGACAAAAACGGGCAGGATATGATGCAGGGTGGCGGCACTATTCTGGATGCCGGAAATTCTCAATGGGTTGGACCCGGTGGCGAAGACATCATGAATACCGATGTGATTGTGCGCCATGCCTACGACGCCAGTGATAACGGTGTGCCCAAGCTGCTGATCAGTACACTTAACTGGGACAGCAACGGCTGGCCTCGCTATTAGCCTCCCCCCGGCCGACGACTCACTGTTAAACAAAGGGCATCAGCCACGGGTTGATGCCCTTTTCTAATTGAGCGGAGAAAGTGGTCACCAAATAGTTGTTTAACCCAACTGATAGATCCTTGCGCTCCGCCTCACCTGCACACATGCAAACTCGCCCTGTGTACAGTTGTCTCAGTACGCCGCTGACTTATGATTTGTGCATGAGCACTCAAACCGTCAGCGATAAGGAAATAAGATGGAACTTAGTCAGGCTAAAGACGTGATTTATACCCTCTCGCAAGGAGTAGATCCGGCATCCGGGGAGGTACTATCCGATAACAGCTGTTTTAATCAGCCGATTATTATTCGGGCACTTTTTATGGCCCACGAAGCACTCGACAGGTCAGTTAAGTACCAGCAGAGAAAATCGTCATTGCCGCCCAATGCCGGTAAGCCCTGGCCTGAAGAGGAAGACGAACAGTTAGCTGCCGCCTTTGATTCGGGTAGCAGCATTTCTCAGCTGGCTAAAACTCATCAGCGTACGTCGGGTTCTATTAAAGCCCGGCTGGAAAAGCTCGGCAAAATCAGCGGCGCTTAGGTTTTACGGCCAGGCGCCTATAGCGAATACAAGATGCAGTGGCTTCTTCTGCGAGTTAAAACTCGGCTTCTTCGGCCACCTTTGCCTGCCGAATCAGTTGAGTAAACTCGCCGCGGTAACCATAATAATCCTCGCCCTTGTTTGCCAGCGCCAGGTTAAAGGCATCGTCCAAAGACCACTGGCCGGTATACTTACCATCTTTCATTAACTGAGCAAAGCCTGCCACCGCAGTGGCAAAGTTTACATCCTGCATGATCGCAGGCGTAACTTTGGCGGCGCTCATGATCGGTTGCTCCAGCAGTTGCGAAGTATCCTCACCCGGCAATTTATAACGGATTTTTAAATACCCCATCTCTGCTGAAACGTCATTCCCCGCGCCGCTGTCGCCACTAGTATAACGGGATTCATCCAGGTAGCTGCCCGGCTGGCCATTAAGAGTAACCTCGTAAATTGCCGTTACCGCGTGGCCTGAGCCAATATCACCGGCATCCACTTTATCGTTATTAAAGTCTTCTTCTTTAAGCGCCCGGGTTTCATATCCCAGTAACCGGTATTCATTCACCACCGCCGGATTAAATTCCACCTGGATCTTGAGATCTTTAGCAATGGGAAACAAAGAGGACGTAGCCTCTTCCACAAACAGTTTTTGCGCTTCAGCCAGCGTATCAATGTACGCTGCGATCCCGTTGCCATTCTGGGCCAGCGACTGCATTAACGCGTCCTTATAGTTACCACGCCCAAAGCCAATTACCGACAAATAAATACCGCTCTGGCGTTTACGCTCAACAAAATCTGTTAACTGTTCCGGGTCCGACAAACCGACATTAAAGTCACCGTCGGTGGCGAGCATAATGCGGTTAACTGCCTGCTTATCAAAGTTCGACTCGGCCAGCCGATACGCCAGTTGCAGGCCTTCGCCGCCAGCGGTGGAACCACCAGCTTTCAGTTTATCCAGCGCTTCGATGATTTTTGCTGCCTGCGCCACCTTTGTCGGCTCGAGCACGGTACCAGCGGCTCCGGCATACACCACGATCGCTATGGTATCGGTTGGTTTGAGGGTTTTAAGCAACAGCTTGATGGATTGCCTGACCAGCGGGAGTTTATCCGGCGCGTTCATCGAGCCTGACACATCCAGCAGAAACACCAGGTTGCTATCCGGCTGTTCCCTTTGCTCCAGTTCGTATCCCTGAATGCCAATATGCACCAGCTTACGATGCTCCGCCCAGGGCGAATCATGTACCACTACGGTGGGCAAAAAAGGCCGGTTCGCACTGGTTGGAAGCGGATAGTTATAATCAAAATAGTTAACCATTTCTTCCAGCCGCACGGCACTTTTCTCGGGCAGATAGCCACGGTTTAATTGTTTTCGCACAAAACTGTAGGAGGTGGTATCGACATCGGCAGAAAACGTTGAAACCGGTTCATCAGCAACCCGCTTGACCGGATTAGCATCAAACTGCTCGAAGTCGTCCTGGTACTGTGGCTGTGCGGGCGCTGGCATAGGCGCCATATGACTGCCAGTTGCCATCAGTGGCATGACCATTTCGGCGGCAACATGACGCTCGCGCTTTACTTTCATGTATTCGGCTTTTTCTGCCTGTTGTCTGGCTTGTCGCTCAGCGGCCGCCTCTTGTTCGCTCGGTCCTGAAGTGCAATTAACCAGCGCAACTGCCATGGCAATTACCAACGCGCTGCGACCAACCCTTGTTTTTGTCATTTTCTGCTCCATGAGATCAAAGGTAACTGATAAATCAACGATAACAGTGGCAACTTAACTGTAAGCTGAATAGCCGCATAAAGAAAAGGCAAGCACACATGCTTGCCTTGTTTACCTGAATTTGAGCTCGACCGTTAACGCACCGCCGGTAACCGGTGCTTTTCATCCACCAGCCTGGTCAGGCAGTTGATGACCTGTGAACTGTTTTGCTCCGCTAAGCTCATATGATGGATAATGCCGTCAAACACTTCATCGCTACGCAGCCAGTCCTGGGTAACGTATTCCATAGCTTTATGTACATTCTGATGCACGCCGGCATGGTAGCTATCCAGCTCTTTGTAGGCCGTGAGACCACTGAAGATCTCTTTGCCAATGCCCTCGTAGTACCACTTCCCTAAACGGCAGGACATATGATCCACTTTTACCGCATCGGCTTCTTTGCCTTCAGCATCATTTTCCATAGCGATGTAACCGTTTTGCATATAGATGATATGGTCGAGTTTCACCAGTGACGCAAATGAGCTGTCTTTGGTTTGACCTATCAGCGTAATGGTATCGTCGGCGGCTTTCGCTACCGATTCAAAGTTGGTGTGGAAGCTTGAGACTTCATCACCAATGTCTTTGGTGCTCTGCGCAACTTCCAGCGTTTGTGACACCATAGTGTCTATCTTGCCGGTGAGATTAAAAATAATATCGCTGATTTCTTCGGTAGATTTACGGGTACGATCGGCCAGATGACGAACTTCATCTGCCACCACAGCAAAGCCCCGCCCCACTTCACCGGCCCGGGCTGCCTCGATAGCAGCATTGAGGGCCAGTAAATTGGTTTGTTCAGCAATATCACCTATCAGCTTAACGGTTTCAGCAATGCGGCTACTTTCCTGGGCTAACAGATTTGCCGTTTCTTCCACCGACACCATACGCTCATTCACCTGTTCGATAGAAAGCTTAAGCTCACCTACCGTTTTCGCACTGCGATCAGCGCCGTGTTTACTCTCGCCGGCAATGTTGAGTACATCATCCATTTTTTCCGATAACGTGACCATCTGACTCTGATTGTCTTTGAGATTATCGAGCAGGTTACTGGTATTGAGATGGTGCATTTCGCTGAGCAGGCGGTTTTGGCGGGAAAAAGTATCGGCTTTTTCCATGGCGCCAATGGCACCGTTAACATTGTTCATGATCTCTGCAAATTCACCTGGCAGGCCTTTTACCAGACCTTTGCGGTAAAACTGCCTTTTTCCGGCCCGTTCAAAACTGTTAGACAGCTCTTTGAAGTTGGTTTCGACGATATCGAGGAAGTCGTTAAGCTCCCAGGCCACTTTACCCACTTCGCCCAGTCCGCGGGTTTGCGTGACCCGCACGTGAGTATTGCCCTGAATCGCTTCTTTAAGAGTTAAATGTATGGCGCTCAGAGCATCAATGGGGCGCTGATGGTCGCGATAAGCATAAATAGCAAACACCACTGCGATTATCGGCGAACTCACGTTAACAAACCCTACGCCGTTAGCAATGATGCTGTACACCGCAAGGACAACGGTTAACACAATAAATACCACACAGTTTATTAAAAACTTCTGCGATAAGAAGGGAATATTTTTACTGACGTTACTGGTGTTTTCTTTCATGATAGCCATTCCCTTAACAGTGCTCTTCGTAGAGTCCGATGACAAACTCTTCGTAACTCAGACCGGTTTCGGCTTTTATGTGCTCCTGTAACCAGTTCCAGGAATCGGTTGGCGCCGATTCTTTGCGACTGTGCTGTTCTATTTCCCGCATCTGGCGGTAAACCGGCTCAATGACCCCCAGTGCGGCTCTCGGTGCCTGGCGACGAACAGAGAAGAAGCCTTCCACATTGCCTTTATTAAAGTCAGGCGTGACGTTGGCAAACACCCAGTAAAAATTGCCATCGGACGTCAGGTTTTTAACAAACCCAAAGAATTCGTGTTTGGACTTAAGGGTTTTCCACATCGCGTGATACACGCCTCTGGGCATATCCGGATGACGAATAATGTTGTGGGGCTGGCCGAGCAACTCACTTTCAGCAAAGTTGGAAACCCGCATAAAGTGCCGGTTTGCGTAAGTCAGGTTGCCGCGTAAATCGGTTTTACTCACGATAAGTTCGTCGGCAGAAAAGGTTACTTCTCTGGCATTAGCAGAAACTGCAATCACATTCTTCTCACTTCTTTTATCCTTTGGCCGTCATAGCCCGGGGCTGACGCCGGCAAGTGCCCTGAAGACATCATCGGGCTTGGCGCCCGCATTCTGTACTTAAAAAATTAGTTTAATATCAGGCCTTTCGCAATATTAATTATATCGTCAGTGAAGCCGGAATCTTAAGCATTAATCGGACATGGGATGAGCGTGAGATGTTCGGTAACAGTTAGTTCTGTTTGCGCCAGATAAGACAGAGGTTGTTAGCTGGCATATCAATAATATCAGTCAGTTGCATGGAATCGCCTGCCCACGACAATAGCTCTTCGATAGATTTATAGCCGCCGAGTCCACGCTCCAGCAAACTATAATGGAAGGCTTCATTACTGGCGCTGGAAAAAGCGTTTTGATATATAAACGGGCCATACTGGCAGAAGACACCGCCAGTAGGTAGCAACCCGGCAATCCCCGCCATCATCTGTTGCACCTCATGGGCAAACATAATGTGCGCGGTGTTGGCCGAATACACCCCATCAAAGCCATTTTCCGGGAAGGGATCCTGGCCAATATGAAGGGAGATTGGCGCGGCCAGGTTTGGCAAATCGGCTTCGTTAACCCAGGCGTTAATACCCTCATGATGTAATGGCACATCACTGGTTTGCCAGTGCAGATGGGGCAAGCCGGCAGCAAAGTGCACCGCGTGTTGTCCGGTACCGCTACCTATCTCCAGCACTTTACTGGCCTGTTCAAAGGCATCACGAAGCACCGCTAAAATCGGTGCTTTGTTGTTTTCACAGGCCTGACTAAAGGGCTTGGACATAAGCGTTAATCACTCAGGTTAGGCGCCAGCCACTTTTCAGCTGTTTGCAGATCCCACCCTTTACGTTCAGCATAACTTTCCAGCTGATCAGGCTGAATTTTCGCGACCGCAAAATAACGGGCTTCAGGATGGGAGAAATACCAGCCTGAAACAGAGGCCCCTGGCCACATAGCGTAGCTTTCGGTGAGTGTCATACCGGTATGTTTTTCGGCGTCGAGTAAATCCCAGATTAACTGCTTTTCAGTATGTTCAGGGCAAGCGGCATAACCGGGTGCCGGGCGAATACCCTGATACTTTTCGCGGATCAGAGCATCGTTATCCAGGTTTTCATCCGGGGCATATCCCCAGAACTCTTTACGTACGCGTTCATGCAGATATTCGGCAAAGGCTTCGGCCAGACGATCGGCCACGGCCTTAACCATAATGGCGTTGTAATCATCGCCCTGGGCATCATACTGAGCTGCCAGTTCATCCTCACCAATACCGCCGGTTACCGCAAAGGCACCAATGTAATCCTTAATGCCTGAACCCGCCGGGGCCACAAAATCGCTTAAGCAATAGTTAGCACCTTTCGGCTTTTGCGTTTGCTGACGCAGGTGATGAGACACGCCCAGGGTTTCTGTACGTGACTCATCGGTATAAATAACCACGTCGTCATCCCGACGGTTGGCCGGGAATAAACCCATAACGCCTTTTGCTTCCAGCCCGCCATTGGCAATCAGGTTATCGAGCATTTCATTAGCATCATCAAATAATGACTGAGCCTGCTCCCCTACCACTTCGTCGGTTAAAATACGCGGGTATTTACCGGCCAGTGACCAGGTCAGGAAAAACGGCGTCCAGTCGATGTACTTGCGCAGGGTGGCAATATCCGCCGCAACAGCCGTTATACCGAGTTTGTTCGGCGTTACCGGCGGCACGCTAAAGTCCGGCACATGGGCATTGGCACGGGCCTCTGCCAGCGTTACCGGCTTGGAGCGTGGCTTTTTACGGGCATGCTGGTCACGGACGATGTCGTATTCTTTGGCCAGTTCTTTGGCATAGATATCGCGGGATTCTCTGTTCAGCAGCTTCTGGCAAACACCTACCGCGCGGCTGGCATTGGGCACATAAGCCACCGGTGCATGATAATTCTGCTCAATTTTTACCGCGGTATGAGCTTTAGAAGTGGTTGCGCCGCCAATCAGCAGTGGCAGATCGAAATCCAGCCGTTCCATTTCTTTGGCCACGTGGACCATCTCATCCAGTGACGGCGTAATCAGCCCCGACAGGCCAATCATATCGACGTTTTCTTCTTTGGCCTTTTGCAGTATGGTTGCACAGGGCACCATTACGCCCATGTCCACCACTTCAAAGTTATTACACTGCAGTACTACGCCTACGATATTTTTACCAATATCGTGGACATCGCCTTTTACCGTGGCCAGCAGGATCTTGCCGTTACTTTTGGTATCTTCGGATTTCTCGGCTTCTATGTAAGGTTGCAGGTAAGCTACGGCTTTTTTCATTACCCGGGCAGATTTCACTACCTGTGGCAGGAACATTTTACCTTCACCAAACAGGTCGCCCACCACGTTCATGCCGTCCATTAACGGCCCTTCAATAACATGCAGCGGTTTATCTGCAGCCTGACGGGCAGCTTCGGTATCGTCTTCGATAAAATCGGTGATGCCTTTAACCAGCGCATGTTCCAACCGTTTATTAACCGGCAAATCACGCCAGGCGAGATCTTCTTTAACCACCGCCTTACCATCGCCCTGATATTTAGGGGCCAGCTCAAGCAGTTTGTCAGTCGCCTCGCTGTGGCGGTTGAGGATAACGTCCTCTACCGCATCACGCAGTTCGGCTGGAATTTCATCGTACACTTCCAGCTGACCGGCATTAACAATGGCCATATCCAGCCCAGCGCGGATGGCGTGATATAAAAATACCGAGTGCATGGCCTCACGCACCGGGTTATTACCGCGAAACGAAAACGAGATATTCGACAGACCGCCTGACACGTGCACATGCGGGCAGGTTTGGCGGATCACCCGGGTGGCTTCAATAAAGTCCACCGCGTAATTGTCGTGCTCTTCAATCCCGGTTGCCACGGCAAAAATATTCGGATCGAAAATAATGTCTTCCGGCGCAAAACCGACTTTTTCAATCAGCACCTGATAACTGCGCTGACAAATCTCAATTTTACGCTCTTTGGTGTCGGCCTGGCCTTTTTCATCAAACGCCATGACCACCGTTGCCGCGCCGTAACGCTTAATCAGTTTGGCCTGGTGAATAAAGTTCTCTTCACCTTCCTTCAAACTGATAGAGTTAACGATCGCCTTACCCTGCACGCATTTAAGACCGGCCTCAATGACTTCCCATTTTGATGAGTCAATCATGATCGGCACCCGGCTGATGTCGGGTTCTGAGGCGATCAGATTAAGAAAGGTTTGCATGGCCTCAACCGAATCCAACATGGCTTCGTCCATGTTGATATCGATAATTTGCGCGCCGTTTTCTACCTGCTGACGGGCAACATCGAGTGCCGTTTCGTAATCGCCTTCGAGGATAAGACGTTTGAATTTGGCAGAACCGGTGACATTCGTGCGCTCACCGATATTAATAAAACTGGAAAACTCTGCAGACACAACTATTCCTCAATGCACGAAGGGTTCTAAGCCGGATAAACGCATCTTCGGCTCAAGCTTAACAATTTCACGCGGTGCCACGCCGGCAACCACATTGGCGATGTCGCGAATATGATCCGGCGTGCTGCCACAACAACCGCCAACAATATTCACTAACCCGGACTCAGCCCATTCCTTAATGTGCTCAGCCATTTCGGGCCCTTCCATATCGTACTCACCAAACTCGTTAGGCAAGCCGGCATTGGGGTGCGCCGATACCAGGCATTCGGCAACATTACTGATTTCTTCCACATACTGGCGCAGCAGATCTGGTCCTAAAGCGCAATTGAGACCAAATGACACCGGCTTAATATGCCGCATGGAGTAATAAAACGCTTCGGCAGTCTGACCAGACAACGTACGCCCGGAGGCATCGGTAATGGTGCCGGAAATCATCACCGGTAACCGCAGGTCTAATTTTTCGAACACGCCTTCAACCGCAAACGCTGCCGCTTTGGCATTGAGCGTATCAAAGATGGTTTCGATGAGGATGAGATCTGAACCGCCTTCAATCAGGGCTTCGCAGCTCTCAGTGTAGGCTTCCACCAGTTCATCAAAGGTAACATTTCGTTTGCCCGGGTCGTTTACATCCGGGGAAATCGATGCCGTACGACTGGTTGGCCCGATAACACCGGCTACCAGGCGTGGTTTATCCGGGTTCTTTGCGGTGAATTCATCACAGGCTTTACGGGCCAGCTGCGCAGCCGCCACATTGATTTCTCTTGAAATGGCCTGCATGTCGTAGTCGGCCATAGAAATCGTGGTGGCATTAAAGGTGTTGGTTTCAATGATATCCGCACCGGCCTCAAGGTACTGACAATGGATCTCATAGATAATATCCGGCTGGGTAATCGCCAACAGATCGTTATTGCCTTTAATATCGCAATGCCAGTCTTTGTACTGCTCTCCGCGGTAGTCTTCTTCTTCCAGCTTGTGCTGCTGGATCATGGTACCCATGGCACCATCCAGGATCAGAATGCGGTTGGAGGCCAGATCGAATATCTGTTTGTCTGTGTATCGGCTCACGTGCTACCTCTTGCGCTGATCTTTCTCGACCAGCTGATTTAAATCGTACGGCGTTGTCTGATAAACGTAGTAGTTTATCCAGTTGGTAAATAGCAAACTGCCATGTGCGCGCCATCTTACCACGGGTGGCTTGCCCGGGTCGTCATCAGGATAATAGTTACACGGAATTTTTGGTTCTAAGTCAGCGTTAAGATCTCTAACGTATTCGTCGTTGAGCGTCTCAGGATCATATTCCGGGTGACCGGTGATAAATACCATCCGCTTATCGTCCGACGCCACTACGTAAGCCCCGGCTTCGTCGGATTCGGCAATCACGCTGAGGCCGGGAATACTGTTGTAATCGGCCGGATCGATATAGCCATAGCGGGAGTGCGGCGCATAAAACTCAGAATCGAAGCCCCGTAACAGCTCATTGAGCGGATCATTCACCCGGTGGCGAAATACACCAGACAGTTTCTCTTCGCGCAATTTTCGCTGAATACCATGAAAGTGATACATTGCGGCATGGGCGGCCCAACATAAATACAAGGTTGACTGTACGTGACGGTTGGCCCATTCCAGAATAGTTTTCATGGTATCCCAGTAGTTCACATCTTCGTAGTCGAGCAGTGCCAGCGGTGCGCCGGTAACAATCAGACCATCGTAACGCTTCTCTACTACGTCACTGAAGTCATGATAAAACGCATCCATATGCGACTGGGGCGTATGTTTGGGGGTTAAATCATTGATTCGGATTAAGTCCACATTGATTTGCAGCGGCGTATTGGAAAGAAGCCGTAATAACTGAACTTCGGTCTCAATTTTATTCGGCATTAAATTGAGAATAGCCACTTCCATGGGGCGAATATCCTGACTCGCCGCTCGCTGACTATCCATGGTGAAAATATTCTCACCCAATAAGACGTTTTGTGCGGGCAGATTTTCTGGGATCCTGATTGGCATGGCAACTCCGGGCAATGTGGTTATGCAGCTATTGTCGCTAAAGTTTGACCAATGTCAACATCTTTACGTCTAGACGTCTAAACGTTTAGTTATATCCAAAGCGGTGCTACCCAAAGTGTAAGTGATTTATCGCCTCCTTGCCGGTGAATGTGGGTGTGTTTGCAGCGATCAGTAAAAAGCCCCGACCAGCGGGGCTTACTTTTATTGCCTTAATACAAGATTAAGGGAAGTCGGCATCAATGCGCTCAATAAGGATTTCGCTGTCCTCATCGGCGACAAAGGCACCGTTTATCTGCAAGGCAATGCGTTCGATGTTTTCAATATTCCCGTTACCGTCATCCTGGGGATAGAAGGTAAACAGGTTGCTACCTGCTGATAAAGGTTCCAGTGAGCCGTAGATGCGCGCGTAATTTGGCTCGCCCGTCTGTACATACCCCTGCACACTCAGACCATCATCTGCCAGCTCACTACTGACATTGAGCGTGTAGGTAATTGCCGCGCCACTGTAATCCCGGCTCGGCACGCCCAGTATGTAGTTATGGGTTTCACTGCTGTCATTCGGTTGCAGGCTGACTGCCTCCAGTGCCGGACGATGGATCACGCTGGCGTTAGTCCCATAATCACCGCGCATACCCTCGCTGTCGCTGATAAAGTCGTAGGTCACGGTTTCAGCGCTGGGTAATGACGTCGGGATTTCCAGTCTGACATAAGTCATTTCAACTACATCATCAGTGCCTTGACTTAGCGGACCATTCAGTTGCAATCCAAGACGCTGGATGATCGCCAGATCACCGGCACCATTGTCCTCAGGCGCAAAGGTGATCACATTTTCACCAGCTACCGGCACGACAGCCTGACCGTAGATCCGCGTATAGCTTGGTCCACCTGTTTGCACATAAGGCTGAATCGTCATACCACCATCTACCTGGGCCTGCGTAACATTTACGGTATAACTGAGATTAGCACCGTTGAGATCGGTCATACTGATCTCTTCGATATATTCCTGTGCGTTGCGCCCAGCCCAATCCGGAATTAATAATGCCGCGGGAATACTGCCGTCGTAACCTACCGTTGCCGACGTACCGTAATCACCGCGCCAGCCCTGAGCACCATCACTGAAGTCATATTCAATAACCTCAGGTGGCAAATCATCGCCGGGCACCACAATCTGTACCTTACGGGTAAAGCTGGGATACTCGCCCTCAACTACCTGAATGTACAAATCATATAAGCCGGGGCTAAGCGGGGCAGCCACACTGATTTTGCCACTTTGCGTATCCAGCGCAAACAAGCCGGCTTCATTGCCACTTAACACCGTCCACTGTACCGCTGAAGTCTGATCATGGGGGTTGCCCAGATAATCATAAGAGACTAAATCCGCCACCTGCATACCCACTTCGGTGGTTTCATCCACGGTGATCAGAGATGGCTGATTAAACTGCGGCGCCAGCTCGCGAACATAGCCTTTCAACCACTTAAGCGCCGCTTTTTCTACGCCGGTGTCGTAGGCCAGGATGGCCCCTTGCTCTTCACGCCAGTGGCCGGGCAAATACCCCCACATGGTTACCCCTTTGATTGCCGGATGCGTCCAGAATGCCGGAAACAGGCGTTGGTATTCCAGCAACTGAGTGAGTTCATCAGCGCCGTCAATATCCAGCTCAGTCAGATAAATATCCAGACCCGTCTGGCTTTCCATCCGGTCAATATTACTGAGCATGGTTTCAAGTGGGCCGCCGGTTGAAAAAGCATGCCCCTGGAAACCAATTGCATCAATAAGGCCCCTCGATTGCAGCAGGTTGGCTAAATCAATCACCTTGTCGGTTCTGGCGTCAGAGTTAATCACGCTGTATTCGTTAAACATTAGCTGGGTGCTGGCCGGGAAAATGTCCCGCGCCATTTGGAAAGCGTTTACTATCCAATCGTAGTCTTCGGCTTTTTGTGCTGCCGTAGACGCATCATCGCCCCGGGCGAGGAAGAAAGCTTCCACCTCTGCAGTCACTTCAGGCGCGTACAAGCGCAAGCCATCAACGTAATTCGGTCGCCCATTACCACCATCCGGCGGCGCATTATCGAATTCATTCACCACCTCGATGAAATCCATCGCCGGGTAGCGTTGGTTAACGGCCTGATACCATTCAAGGATTTCATCTAGCTGTTCAGATGGCGACAAATCACTTATCCAGCCAGGTTGCTGACTGCCCCACACCAGGACGTGATGTTTATAGATAAAACCGTTATCTTTCGCCAGGTTGTAGGCTTCATCCAAAGCAGTCCAGTTAAACTGGTCGCGGACCGATTCAACCGAGCCCCATTTACCGGCGTTTTCTGCAGTCACCTGATTCCAGTACGCCTCAAAGTTTGGCCGCTGTGCGCCGCAACAAACGCCACCTAAAAACTTAGGCTGTCCGTCGGCTAATGGCGGGCCAGACGGCGTGTAGGTTTCTGGCGGCGTGACGATTTCGCCCGGTAAGCCATTTTCCAACTGGTCGACGGTATAGGTCAGCCCGACTGGCGCAAACACAAACTTATCAATGTCCAGACCATCCTCACGGCTGGCATAGCGGAAGACTTCGGTCACATTATTATCGGCAACGGTATATTCGCCATCCGGGATAGCCACCCACATAAAGGCTTCTAAGTTAGCCTCTCCACCGCTATCAACCACGGTATCCGGTTCATAACCGGGCTCGCCTGGCGCAGCATAGCCGCTGATACCATTGACCAGGATCCACTCATTAGCACTCCCCAGCGCCGAAGGGATATACATACTGTCATCACTAAACCCTTCCGGCCCCACACGAAGCCGTGCATACAGGTTATAGGTACCGGCCTGGTTGAAATTAACCAGTAATTCACCGACCCGGCTGTCATCTTCCGGTGGCGTGGTAGCATTCACCAGTGTGGTCACATACTCTGGCTCGCCGTTTTCTATAATCAGGTCCATGCCCAGGTAGTTTAATGTGGCATCTGCGCCGCCTTCTGCCTCAGCATAAATACCGATGTTGGGATTATCCTGTTCCAGTACCGGGGTAAAACTGAGTCGTTTACGCTCCAGGTTAAAGGAAACTGAAACCGCAGTGCTCTCGCCCGCTGCCAGGCTATCAGCACCGACGTCGAAATAGGGGACCCCATTACCGGTATAACCGTCAGCACCGTTGACCGCAATAGAACTATCAGTGATCAACACCCGAAAAGGTCCTTCGATAATGTCATCAGAGGTATTGGTCAGGGTAACCACCGAACTGTAAACCCGGTTAACCCTGTCTACAGTGGCTCGCGACGACGTTGTATCAACGCCGTCATTCAATGGCTGCCAGGCAGCACTGACCGGTGTAACCGCAGCCAGCCCGGCACTGATAAGTGCAATAGAAAAGGCGTTCAGTCTCATTGATCACCTCCCGTGCTACGCTGACGGTTTGCGAAAACCAGTCCGGCCAGCCCCAGGCCAAATAATAACGCCTGAGAAGGTGCACTTACGGCAACATTGTCGTCACCCACTGCGGTAATCGACACGTTATCTACTTGCAGAAATGAGCCGCCAAAATCGCTGCCGAACTCATCAAATCCAATGAGTAACTGAAATTCGAGGCTTAAATTAGCGAAAGCTGAAAGCGTCTCGTCGAGCATAATGTTAAGCGAATAGCTGTTATTACCGTCAATATCGGCGGAGAAAACACTGCCCAGCTGGCCATCCGCACCGTAATAACTGCCGCTGCCATCACCAAATGCCACCACAAAATTGTCGGCTATAAAGCCGTTATCAGCACTGCTGAACTCAGAACCGGCTGTCAAATCCACATTGAGTTGATATTGCTCGCCACTATTGAGCGAAATGTTTTGGAATAAAGTGTTAGCAAACCAGGCTTCAGTATTGCCAGCGTCCACTAGCAGTTCAGCGGCGCAATCCGGCCCGCTGGTAATAGTAAAGTCGTCCAGGACGCTGATATCACCAGCACCGTCGGTGTCTTTTGACCAGCCGTTATAACTGCAATCCGTAAAGCCACCATTAGTGATAACGCTGGCCATTGCCTGAGGCGCTGCACTGAGTAATAGCAGCACCCCGCCAATCATGAGTTTGTTCATAGTAGTACCCCTGTAATTTTTCTGTGTGTCCGGGCAATTTGCTGATTATGTGCGCAACATTGCCTTAAGTAGGGCATTGTGAACGCCAATAATTAACATCACTTACACATTTTTTTTACATTAGGGTTATTTTTTTGCACAACCTGATTGTTCAATAAGTAAACTGTCGCATTTACCAGATTGAGTAACGGAATTAACAATAAACATAATTAAAACAGCTATTTATAGATAACACTAGACAGATAAACAAAAAGCTATGCAGGCTTAGTCTGGCGAAAAAACCAATCTACAGTGAAGGTGGGGTTAACGATGTTGGTGAATTTTTACTCGCGCGGAGCGAAGGTCAGCCTATTTGGGCTGATGGATGTTCATCAGCAACTGGACTTCCGCTAAGGGCAGATCGCAGTTGTGCATGACTTCCTCGGCACTGGCACCGGACTGAATCATTTCAGCGGCACGTTGATACAGGCGACTGT
This sequence comes from Marisediminitalea oceani, assembly GCF_003731635.1. GTDB lineage: Bacteria > Pseudomonadota > Gammaproteobacteria > Enterobacterales > Alteromonadaceae > Alteromonas > Alteromonas oceani. The sequence goes on from NZ_RCUA01000070.1 coordinate 26,652, forward strand.
CGGGATCCTGCTCACCTAAGGCGGTAAATTGCTGTTGTAAAGCAACCAGTGTCGCTTCGGTTTGTTCGGTATTTTTAGCTACCACCAGACTACGCGCCTGAATCTCTTCAAGCGTACTGGCGTTGATATGGAGTTGCTTTTTCAGAGCGCTGAGCTGCTGTTGTTGCTGTACCAGCGCTTCGGTCAGCCGTGCATTGCTGCGACGACTGGCAAACCAGAGTACGATGGTAAAAAGCACCGAAAGGCATAAAGCAGCAACGGCTATCAGTAAAGACAGATTAACTTCCATGTGAAGTAAGAACGGCCGTTTAATTTACAGACTGCTTAGCTCGTCCCATTCCTCGTCGCTGAGAAGTTTATTGAGATCAACCAGAATAAGCAGCTCGCCGTCGCGGTTACTGACACCCTGAATAAACTTAGCGCTTTCCTCGGTGCCCACATTTGGCGCACTGTCGATTTCTGAAGACTTGAGGTAAACCACTTCGGCAACGCTATCTACCAGAATACCCACCACCTGTTCATCAGACTCAATAATGACCACACGGGTGTTATCGGTAACTTCTTCCGGTGGTAGCCCGAAGCGAGCGCGGGTATCAATAACGGTGACCACGTTACCACGCAGGTTAATAATACCTAACACGTAATCCGGCGCTCCAGGTACCGGAGCGATCTCAGAGTAACGTAATACTTCCTGCACCTGCATTACATTAATACCGTAGGTTTCCTCGCCTAACCGATAGGTTACCCATTGCAATACCTGATCGTCGACATTGCCTGCGTTATTATTTCTGTCATCACTCATGCACTTGGCTCCACTTGACTATAGTACCTGGTCTTTACTGCCCAAGCCGTTATTCAGCATTGATATTAGTTCATCAACATCCAACAATGCACACATTTTATTTTTTACCATACCGGCGAGCCAGGGACGCTTTGCATTCGCCTGACGCCATTTCACGTCGTCCTTGCTTAGGGTCACTGTATTAACCAGTTTTTCGCTGGCTAACCCCCACGGACTATCGCCTAACATAATGAGATACTGATAGTTTAGCTTATCCGCCAGAGTTTGGTCGTATTTTTCCGGCATAACCCATCGCGCGGTATCCACAACGCTTAATTTTTCTTCCCGATGCAGCATGACACCCATAAACCAGGCTGGTTTACCGAATAACGGACCAATTTTGGTCAGGTTATGAATACCGCCCAGGGTAATCAGCGGCACTGCCAGAGTTAAACCGGCCACTTCAAAAAACAATGCCTGGAACGCGTTATCCAAGCGTTCTTCAAGAGGTTTTAAAGGCACACCTGGAGGCGGCACCGCAGCTTTCTCTTCAACCCTCGCTATAACTTCAGCGATGACTTCTTCGGCGGCAATGTCCTGTTCGGTTTCAACCGGCTCGCTTACTGGTGGAGACACAGGTGGAAGTGTCGCCTCCGGTACTTCCGGCGTCAGCTCTACCGTTGCCTTTTCTAACAGCCTGGCGGTACGCGCCGTTACGTCTGCCGGATCTTCGACATCGCGTAATAAACTGCTGAGGTATTCTTCCATCACCTCTTCTTTAGCAAACGGTGTATCTTTGCTCATATTAGTCACTATCCAGGACGTTGAGTAATTTCTCGTAAGCAAACACGCCACGAGCTTTGGGATACACTATGGATGCCGGCGCCTGCATCTGGCTGGCGTCCCGGAATCGCGTATCCACTGGTATCATACCTTTCCAAATCTGTTCTTTGTAGTCCAGCAGCAATTGTTTCTGGGCTGCTATGGCAGCGTTAATACGCTTGTCAAACATGGTCGGCACTATGATCGTATCAAAATTCCGCGACAGGGTTTTACCCATAATTTTGAGCGTATGCATCATCCTGTCGAGTCCTTTCAGGGCTAAAAACTCTGTTTGCACCGGCACGATCACCTTCTGACAGGCCGCCAGAGCATTAACCATAAGCACGCCCAATACCGGCGGACAATCGATTAGCACATAGTCAAATTGCGACTCAATTTGTTGCAGTGCTTTTTTCAGCACCAGCCCCATCCCAATCTGGTTGCCCAGCGACCGGTCTAAGGTAGCCAGGGCCATGGTGGATGGCAGAATAAACAGGCTGTCGAGCTTACTGGGACATAAACAATCCAGTACTTTATCGTCACTTAAGCCCGAAGGATTAGCAAAAATGTCATACACCGAGCTGGAAAGCTCTTCTGAATCAATGCCGAAGTAATAACTTAGCGAAGCATGGGGATCCATATCTACCAGTAAAACGTTAAAGCCACGTTTTGCCAGTATCCCGCCCAGAGTGACCGTCGTGGTGGTTTTACCGACGCCACCTTTCTGATTGGCTATGGTCCAAATTTTCAACGCTTCTCTCCCGCCTGCCAGTAATTATCGATCAGGACATTTCGGTTTTAATGCATTCACCAATGTCATTAATGTCAATATTCACTTCGGCAAGTCTGTCGACCGTTACCGCCTGTGGCATACCATACACCACGCTGCTGTCTTTATCCTGCGCCCAGACCTTCGCGCCCAGCGATTTCAGTGTCCGGCACCCTTCCCGGCCATCGGCCCCCATTCCGGTCAGAATAACCGCCAGGGTATCGCCACCGTATATTTTTGACAGGCTGTTAAAGGTAATATCCACACTGGGCTTGTAGCCAATATCCGAGGAGTTTACCTCTTTGATCACAATGTAAGTATGACCGGCGCGCTTTTCGACTTCCATCTGCTTACCCCCAGGCGCCAGATAGGCACAGCCCGCCTGCACAACCTCGCCGTGTTCAGCCTCTTTTACCCGAATCTGACAGTGCTGATTCAACCGTTCAGCAAACGCATGGGTGAAGGTACCCGGCATATGCTGAATCAGAAAGATCGGAAAAGGAAACCGCGCCGGCAAATGCGTTAACACTTTTTGCAGTGCAACGGGACCACCGGTTGACGCACCAATTGCCAGGCAGCGATAGCGCTTGCCACTGCGTTGAACCTGCGACACCACGACCGGTTCAGCTGTGTCCTTACTGCCACTGAGCAAGGTAGAACTTCTGACAAAAGTAGATTTAGGCGCATTCGCCGGCATTGATCGCGTCGGTTTAGCCGGTTGCGGCGGTGCCTTTTTTAGCAGACTGGCTGGACGCGGCGTGGGCCGGGGTCGAAGCGACGCAACCGGAGCCCGGCGCGCCAGTAAACGCACTTTGGTTCTTAACAGCGTTGCTGCATCACTGCGATCTTTAGCGATGTCCTCAAAACGCTTGGGCAAAAAGTCTACCGCACCGGCTTCCAGCGCATCCAGTGTGGCGGTAGCACCTTCATGGGTCAGCGACGAAAACATGATAATCGACACCGGACATTCGGCCATTATACGCTTAACCGCTTCAATGCCGTCCATCAACGGCATCTCAACGTCCATGGTGACCACATCCGGGCGCAGCGCTTTAACTTTTTCTACGGCTTCGCCCCCGTTGGCAGCTTCACCGACCACTTCCAGTGACCGGTCTTCGTTCAGAATATCTTTGACCCGACGGCGATAAAAGCTGGAATCGTCAACAACCAGGACTTTAAAAGCCATTCAATAACAATCCTCTTCTCTACGCCTTATTTGATCGCTTTGCGGGCGTATCGCTTAAGTAGGCTCGGAATATCCAAAATCAGTGCAATACCGCCGTCTGAGGTAATGGTTGCTCCGGCCATACCAGGGGTACCTTGCAGTAAGGCGTCCAGAGGTTTAATGACCACCTCCTCCTGACCGATCAAGGCATCCACCACAAAGCCCACCTGTTTGGTACCCATTTGCACCACAACCACATGACCTTTGTTTCGTTCGATATTTTTAGGACCACGGATCAGCCATTCGCCGAGGAAAAACAGCGGTATCGCCTTAGAGCGAACTATCATGGTTAACTGACCATCTACGGTGTTGGTCTTTTTAATATCCATGTTTATGATTTCGCTCACCGCGCCCAGTGGTAACGCAAAGGTCTGTTTGCCTACCACGATCATCAGCGTTGGCAGAATCGCCAGCGTCAGCGGTACCTTGATTTCCAAACGGGTACCACGACCCAGTTGAGAATCAATATTGACGGTACCGTTGAGTTGGTTGATCTTGGTTTTTACCACGTCCATACCCACGCCACGGCCAGAAATATCACTGATTTCTGTTTTGGTTGAAAACCCTGGTGCAAAAATCAGATTAAACGCTTCAACATCAGACATACGCGCTGCCGCATCGGCATCGAGTACGCCTCGGGAAATCGCAATGTCTTTCAGTTTATCAGGGTCCATCCCCTTACCGTCATCTTCGATGACCAGTAATATGTGATCCCCTTCCTGTGACGCTGACAGTTTAACTTTACCCATGCGGGGTTTGCCTGCTGCCTGCCGATCATCCGGCATTTCAATACCGTGATCCACCGAGTTTCGCACCAGGTGAACCAGCGGATCGGCCAGTGCTTCTACCAGGTTTTTATCCAGATCGGTTTCTTCCCCTTCCAGTTCAAGGGTGATTTCTTTCTTCAGGCTGCGCGCCAAATCCCTTACCACCCGGGGGAAGCGACCAAATACTTTTTTGATTGGCTGCATGCGGGTTTGCATTACTGCCCCCTGCAGGTCGCCGGTCACGACATCCAGATTAGCAATGGCCTTGGACATTGACTCATCGTTAATACTAATACCCAGACTCAGCAGTCGGTTACGCACCAATACCAGCTCACCAACCATGTTCATGATCTGATCAAGGCGGCGGGTATCCACCCGAACCGTTGTTTCTGCCTGTGGCGCTGCAGGTGGAGCCTTTTTCTCTTCTTTTTTGGCGGCAGGCTCTGCTGCTTTAGCAGGAGCTGCCGGCTTGCTTTCAGCTTTGGCTGGCGCAGGCGCTTTAGCTGCCGGTTTGGCCGCTGGCGCTGCGGTTTTAGCCGGTTCAGGTTGGGTGTTTTCGACTTTTACCCGTGGCTTCTCAGCCGGTTTATCTGCTTTAGGTACGCCGACGCCGGGGCCTTTACCCTGACCATGTAATTGATCCAGTAAGGCTTCAAACTCGTCATCGGAGATTTCTTCATCGCCTCCCGACTCAGAAGGCGGAGCCGGACTGGCCGGTGGCGGGGTCGCAGGTGCTGCAGCTTCACCGCCAAATTGCCCCTTACCATGTAACTCATCGAGCAGCGCTTCAAACTCATCGTCAGTAATGTCTTCATCACCACCGCTGCTGGCAGTTGGCGCTGGTGTTGGTGTGGGCGCCGGAGTTGGCGCTTTAGCGGCCGATGCGCCTGGCGCACCACCGGTACCATGCAGCTCATCCAGCAGCGCTTCAAACTCATCTTCTGTGATGTCTTCAATCAGCTCTGACGGGCTGCCTGTAGTGGCAGTCTCTTCTTCCAGCTCGAAAGTTTCTTCTTCAACAGGTTCAGCTTCGGCAGCGGGCGCTTCGTTCTGAGTGTCGTCAAAGATATTTTCATCCGGAGTTTCCGGATTGCTCAATTTATGCAGTGTTTCAACCAGCGCCGCGTCAGCCGGTTCCAGCGGCTCGCGCATTTTGACCTTTTCAAACATCTCAACCACAACGTCGGTGGCTTGCAGGATAGTATCCATGAGCTCCGGCGTAAGAGAACGCTGGCCATTGCGCATAACGTCAAATACGTTTTCCGCGCCGTGGCATATTTCGACCAGTTCAGTTAGTGACAGAAATCCGGCACCACCTTTTACGGTGTGATAACCCCTGAATATGGCATTGAGAAGGTCCTTATCCTCTGGATTATTTTCCAGATCGACTAACTGCTCCTGGAGTTGCTCAAGAATTTCTCCGGCTTCAACCAGAAAATCCTGCAAAATATCTTCATCGACATCAAAAGACATGTATCCGCTCCCCTAAAAACCCAGGCTGGATAAAAGGTCATCCACATCATCCTGGCCAGACACCACATCGTCACGCGACTCGGCATCAATAATTGGCCCTTCAGCAACAATTGCTTTTTCGACCTTCGGCTGCGACGTTTTGGTTGCTTTTGTCGCTTCTGCACCGCCAAACACAGTAAGCATGTGGACCAGACTGTCTTCTACTTCTTTTACCAATTCAATTACGCGCCGGATAACCTGACCGGTTAAGTCCTGATACCCTTGCGCCATCAGCACTTCGGTGAGTAGCCCCATCATCTTATCGGCATCAGCCACGGAAGACTCAAGGTGTTTATCCAGGTCAAGACACATGGATTTAAATTCGTCGAGTTCGATTTCGCGGTTCATCAATTTTTTCCACTCAGGCATCAGGCTGTCTAATTGCCCTTTCATGGTTTCCACAATCGACATGCTCTGTTCAACAGCATCCATTGTAGTATTAGCCGCTTTTTCGGTTTCTTCAATAACGTAGGTTAATCGGGTCTGCGCATCCGGGATATCTTCGTTCGCCAAACCGGCAATCCGTTCATCCAGTTGAAAATTATTTAATGAGTCATGCAGCTGACGGGTAAGCTTACCCACCTCAGCGAATAATTCGACAGACTCTTTCATGGTGACAGCGTCAAGCAGGGCATTAGCAGAATCGGTATCACCTTCTTCCAAAAAGGTAACCAACTGCTTCGCTTCATCCAGCGTAATGGGGACTTTCTTATTTTCAGTCATCCAGTTGTCCTCGGCGGTTAAACACGTTACTGGATTAACCTAAACGTTCAAAAATCTTTTCTAGTTTTTCTTTTAGTGTTGCGGCAGTGAACGGTTTAACCACGTAGCCATTAACACCCGCCTGGGCAGCGGCTACGATTTGTTCCTTTTTCGCCTCTGCAGTCACCATCAGTACCGGTAGATGCTTCAGGCTATCGTCTGCACGAATCGCGCGCAGCAGGTCTATACCCTGCATGCCAGGCATGTTCCAGTCGGTTACCACAAAGTCAAAGTCGCCTTGCTGCAGCATTGGCAGCGCAGTACTTCCATCATCGGCCTCCTGAATATTGGAAAAGCCGAGATCTTTGAGTAAGTTTTTGATAATACGTCTCATCGTAGAAAAATCATCTACCACGAGAATTTTCATATTCTTATCCAAAATTGCCTCCAGTGAGGATAGTCATATTGTTAGTATAGTTAATGTTACTCACCAGTCTGCCAGGACCGCATGCGCGCTTTAAGTTTTAACATCGCCTGGCTGTGAATTTGACTGACCCGTGATTCACTTACCTCGAGAACCTCGCCGATTTCCCGCAGGTTTAATTCTTCGTCATAATACAAGGATAGTACGATAGCTTCACGCTCTGGTAATGTAGTAATAGCATGCGCCAGCGCTTTTTGAAATGAACCTTGCATTAAATCTTCCAGCGGCGAATCCGTGCCCCGCGACTCATCCGTCGCGATCACGTCTTCAGACACGCCTAAGTCTTCAATACCAACCAGTTTGCCGGCATTGACCTCTGATAACATCTGGTGGTATTCGGGTAGCGACACATTGAGCTTAGCAGCAATGTCGACATCCCGTGCATCCCTCCCGGTTTCACGCTCTACCTGGGAAATCGCATCAGAAATGGCCCGGCCATTTTTATGCACTGATCGGGGTGTCCAGTCGCCCTTGCGAATTTCATCCAGCATGGCACCACGGATGCGAATTCCGGCAAACGTTTCGAAACTAGCCCCTTTACTGCCATCAAAGTTTTTCGCAGCCTCAAGCAGGCCAATCATACCGGCCTGGATCAGGTCATCAACAATTACACTGGCTGGCAGCCGCGCCATTAAATGGTGAGCAATACGTTTAACTAAAGAAGCATGTCGCTCAACCAGCTGCGCTTTATCGGTTTGTTGTTTGTACGCTGCAGCTTTGCTATTCACGCTATCTCCCTGCCACCTTCGACGCGATCAATTGCTCAACGAAGAACTCAAGGTGTCCGCCAGGCTGCGCCGGGATAGGCCAGGTCAGGGCTTTTGTAGCCAGTTGACCAATGGCGACCGATGCCGGAGAAGATGGGAATGCATCAACAATGGCGGTTTGTTTACGAACCGCCCGGCGAATATTTTCATCAAAGGGAATGGTTGCCACTAATTCCAGCGCCACGTCGAGGAAGCGACCGGTAACTTTCGACAACTTACTGAATAATTCCTGCCCCTCGCGCACGTCTCTGACCATGTTGGCCACAATCTTAAAACGGAAAATGCCGTGATCGCGGTTAAGGATCTTAATTAATGCGTAGGCGTCGGTAAGTGAAGTTGGTTCGTCACATACCACTACCAGAATGTCCTGGGATGCTCTCGAAAAGCTCAGCACCATATCAGAGATACCCGCGGCCGTATCGACAATAAGCACGTCGATTTGCGAACGCAGTTCACTGAACGCGCGAATGAGCCCCGCGTGCTGAGTGGGCGACAGTTCGGTCATTGACTGGGTACCAGAGGTCGCCGGAGCAATTTTGATCCCGTGCGGGCCGGTTACCAGTACTTCGTCCAGCGTGCATTCGCCGGACAACACATGAGACAGATTCTTCTCTACGCGTAATCCCAGCATCACGTCTACGTTGGCCAGGCCAAGGTCTGCATCCAGAACCATGACCTTTTTGCCCTGTTTTGCCATTGCAATAGCGGTGTTCAGAGTAACGTTGGTTTTCCCTACTCCGCCCTTACCGCCAGTAACGGCTATTACTTTGATTAATCGTGATTGATTCATCTTTCGTAAGCTACTCGCCTGGTCTTCAATCATACTGCCTGTGCTGTGTTTACATCGGAACTGCTATTAGTATGATTCAAACCATACTTTTTATAAAGCTTTGCTGCTAAAGAGATTATAGATTTTGCATTAGCAACATGAATATCCTCAGGCACCTGTTGGCCATCGGCAACATAACTGACTGGCAACTGCGCTTCAATTACATTACTGACCACCTCACCTAAACTATAGCACTCATCCAGCTTAGTGATGATACATCCTTGCAAATCAATACTCTTATAGGCATTTATTATGTGCTTAAGTGTAGCCTGTTGCGTGTTACCCTGCACAACTAAATAGTTTTTTACCTGCTGACCACTCACCTGGCCAAAGGTAGCCAGTTGGCTAATCAGGCGGCTATCGCGCTGACTAAAGCCTGCGGTATCAATCAGTACCAGGCGTTTATTACGTAACTGGAACAGCAAATCGGCTAATTGTTCACCAGACTGCGCCTTGCGAACCGGGCAACCAATTATTTTGCCGTAGGTGGCTAATTGCTCATAGGCAGCGATGCGATAAGTATCAATTGTTATAAGAGCAACCTGGTCGGCACCGTACTTTTGCGCATAACGGGCAGCCAGTTTGGCAATTGTCGTGGTTTTACCGGTGCCGGTTGGCCCGACTAATGCCACCACACCCTGTTGGGTAAGAATATCATCGTTGTTGGTGGTCAGACGATTGGACAATAGTTTTAACAGATACAACCAGGCTTCACGCTCATTGCAATCAGCCGGGGTATAAGTGACCAGTTGCGCTGCCAGCGTCTGGCTGATGCCCATATCGCAAAGCTGCTGGAGCAGGTAACGCTGCTGCGGTTTCAGCCGCGAGTGTTGCTGTTGTTGCATATCAGCCAGCTGAAACTGCAATACATTGCGTAGCGAGGCAATTTCGGCACGAATATCGGCCAGGCTGCCACCACCGCTAAGCTCAGCTTCTTCGTTTTCGGCATCAAATACCTGAGTTTCCTGCTTAGCCGGGGCAACCTCAGGAGCGGGTTTGGCAGGCGCGCGTTTTTCCGCTTCCGCATTGGCTGCTTCAACGCGCTGGGCAACGGCGGCCTTCTGCTCAGCTTGCTTTTCCAGCAGAGCACGCAGGGTATCCGGGCCATCATCACCTATAATTTCACTTAAGGTCGGCAAACCACCTTCGCTTTGCTTAGCTACCGGCGCTTTGGGTTTAGGCGGTACCGACAGTTTAGCAACCGGCTCTTTATCGTAGGCAGCTACCAGTTCGATGCCGTCGGCCACTTTGCGGTTTGACATGATCACCGCATCACTACCCAGTTCATTTTTTACCTGGCTTAATGCTTCACGCATGTCTTTGCCAAAAAATCGTCTAATTTTCATAATGACCTCTTAGGTATCAGGGCGCCTGTCAGATTACTGACCGACGGACGAAACAATGCGCACCTGCTTATCATCCGGGATTTCCTGGTATGACAATACATGCAAGCCATTCACTGCATTCTTTAAGAATCTCGACAATACCGGGCGTAACATGCCCGATGTTAATAATACGGCTGGCTCACCCGCCAGTTCCTGCTGCTGACCGGCCTGTTGCAGCGACTGTTGCAGGCGCTCAGCCAGCCCCGGTTCGATACCGGCACCATCATCACCGCCAGCCTGCAACGACTGATGTAACATCTGCTCTAATTCAGGCGCCAGAGTGATCACCGGCAGTTCTGCGCCACCGCTGTTAATTTCCTGCACGATTAAGCGTTTCAGAGCAATGCGAACTGCGGAGACCAATACGTCAGGATCCTGACTCTTCGGTGCATACTCAGTCAGCGTCTGTACGATGGTACGCATGTCGCGGATAGGCACGCCCTCGTACAACAGGGTTTGCAGGACTTTTACCACGGTCGCCAGTGACAGCAGATCCGGGATAAGTCCTTCAACCAGTTTGGGATTATGCTTGGCCAGCATATCCATCAGTTGCTGCACTTCCTCAAAACCCAGCAGCTGATAAGCATTGTTAGTCAATAACTGGCTAAGATGAGTAGCAATAACGGTAGCCGCATCAACTACGGTATAGCCCAGGGTTTGCGCATGTTCGCGCTGCGCCGGCTTAATCCACACCGCGTCCAGGCCGAAGGCCGGATCACGGGTAGCGCGTCCCTCGAGCTTGCCAAATACCTGGCCAGGATTAATGGCCAGCTCTTCGTCATGGCTGACTTCGGCATCGCCAATGGTCACACCAAGCATGGAAATGTTGTAGGCGTTAGGGTCAAGGTCCAGGTTATCACGGATGTGCACCGGCGGGATTAAAAAGCCCAGTTCCTGGGACAGCTTCTTACGAACCCCTTTAATCCGAGTCAGTAATTCGCCGCCCTGGGTTTTATCCACCAGCGGAATTAAGCGGTAGCCGACTTCCAGACCAATGGTATCCACGTGCTGAACGTCATCCCAGCCCAGTTCTTTAATCTCTGCCGGTACGTTGTCTTCAGCGTTGTTGCTGACTACCGGAGCCGGTGGTTGCTCGGCCTTGCGTTTTTCAGCATAGCTTTGGTAGTAGGCGTAGCCGCCAGCCAGTGCCGAGAAGCCAAGGAAAGCCAGATGAGGCATACCAGGCACAATCCCCATAACAAACAGGATCCCGGAAGAAATATACAGCGCCTTTTTGTTACCCAACTGGGTGGTGATCTCGCTGCCCATTTCCTGGCTTTCATTTTCACGCGTCACAATAATGGCGGTGGCCACTGACAGCAGTAATGAAGGAATTTGCGCCACCAAACCGTCACCGATGGTCAGGATGGTGTAGACCTCCAGCGCATTACCGAAAGACAGATCATGCTGAATCATACCGATAAACAGGCCGCCGACGATATTGATTAGCATAATGAACAGGCCGGCAATGGCATCGCCCTTCACAAATTTTGACGCACCGTCCATGGAACCATAAAAGTCGGCTTCAGCGGTGATATCTTCGCGACGACGGCGGGCCTCGTCCTGGTCGATATAGCCAGCGTTGAGGTCGGCATCAATAGCCATTTGTTTACCCGGCATGGCGTCAAGGGTAAAACGAGCCCCCACTTCGGAGATACGTCCGGCACCAGCGGTAACTACTTTAAAGTTAATGATCAGTAAGATAGCAAAGACAACCACACCCACAGCGTAGTTGCCGCCAATCACCACCTCACCGAAGGCTTCGATAACTTTACCGGCAGCATCGCCCCCTTCGTGGCCATACAGCAATACTACCCGGGTCGACGCGACATTGAGGGCGAGACGTAATACCGTTGCAATTAGCAGGACCAGCGGGAAGATACCAAAGTCCACCGGCCGGTTGGTCAGTACCGCAACCAGAATAATTACCAGTGAAAGCGCGATGTTGAAACTGAAAAGTACGTCGAGCAAAATCGGCGGCATGGGTAAAATCACCATACCCATAATGGCCAGCAGAACCAGAGGTACGCCTAAGCCCTGGCTTAACTGTTGAAGCCGGGTTTTATCAACACGCTGCAGATATTCTGTTAACACCATAACGAGACGTTCTCAATAACCGATTTTTGACACTAAAATTCGCTTAGAGGGACTACTTCAATCCCCGTGCCAGCTTTTTGTGTCCACGGCTTAAGTGCTCAAATTATCATCAATTGCGACATATGGGGCCTGACAGACTGCTCTCAACAGCCTGTCAGGATATGAGATACCTGAAGTTAATAACGCATATCAGGTGGGATTGGCAGGTCTCGCGCCAGTGGTTTAGGCCGCTTGGCTTTACCGGCTTTGTATTTCTTAAGCTGGAATACGTAAGCCAGTACCTGGGCAACCGCCATAAACAGTTTGTGCGGGATTTCTTCATCCACTTCTGTGGTATAGTAGATCGCCCGGGTCAGCATCGGAGAAGGAATCAGTGGCACATCATGCGCGGTGGCAATTTTTCGGATATGCATAGCCAGTTCGTCGGAGCCTTTGGCGATAACCACTGGTGCCCGCACGCCGTGTTCGTCATATTTAAGCGCCACAGAGTAATGCGTCGGGTTAGTAACAACCACGTCAGCTTTAGGCACTTCCTGCATCATTCGCCGCGCTGCCGCCTGATATTGCAGTTTACGGATCCGGCCTTTTACCTGAGGGTCACCTTCCGAGTTTTTACGCTCATCCTTAACCTGCTGCTTGGTCATTTTCATTTGTTCATTGTGCTTATACGATTGATACGGCACATCAAACAACGCAATGGGCACCATGCCAAGGGTGAGCAGAAAAAAGGCCCACTCAATCATATCCAGTGCGTGGAAGATATTCAGCGGGTAAATTTCCTGATCCAGATGCAGCGCTTCATCCTGAAATAAAGACAGTGATATCAGCGCCATAGCGCCAATAACAATAAACTTGGCAAAGGCTTTTAACAGTTCCACCAGGCCATTCACGCCAAACATCCGCTTCATACCACTTAGCGGATTAAGTTTGGAGAACCGTGGCGCAGCGGAATACCAGGTAAAGTTATAGCCGCCCAATGCAATAGAGCCATAAATCCCGGCAATCATTGACACAAACATAAATGATAGTACCGGTGTACTGACCTCGGTGATTGCCACGCCCCAGGCAGAAAACATATGGGTAGGATCGTAGGTTTCGTCCCGCGACAGGGTGAACATCCGCCCCGAAATGGCAAACAGTGCTTCGGCGATAAAACTGCCAAACAGCAACAGCATCAGACTACTCGCCACCAGCACCAGTGTGGTGGAAAGCTCTCTGGAACGAGCAATCTGCCCTTTGCTGCGGGCATCCTGTATTCGTTTCCCCGTGGGGTCTTCTGTTTTTTCTGAAGAATCAGCCATCGTCGCTCAGCCTTATCAGCTTGGACAAATCAGAAGCAGCTCACACATAAACTGTTGAGCACGTTGCCACTGATTAGCAAAGTGAGTGGAAAAATTATCCAGCGTTAACCAGATAATGATTAAGCCCATGATCTGCGCAATGGAAAAACCAATACTGAAGATATTGAGCTGTGGCGCGGCTTTGGTCATAACGCCAAACGCCAGGTTTACAATTAACAGCGAGATAATCGGTGCCAGAGCCAGGGTCAGAGCCGCCACAAACATCCAGCCAGCCCAGTGGGCAATATCACGGAGTTGCTCGGCGGCAAACCAGGCTTCGCCAATGGGAAAGGCCTCAAAACTCATTACAATCATTCTGATCATGGCCAGATGACCATCCATGCCCCAGAACAACAGCGTTGCCAGGATCAGATAAAACTGGCCCACCGCCGGCACGTTAATACCATTTACCGGATCCACGATGCTGGCAAAACCAAGGCCGGTTTGCATTGCAATGACCTGTCCGGCCAGCACAAAGGTATTGAGCACCATCATCGATAAAAAGCCCACTGCAATGCCAATTAATAACTGCTGGATACCAATTATGATGGTACCTAAATCAACCATCTGAGTGACAGGTGTGGGCGGTACTACCGGCATTATTACCAGTGTCATAAGCATCGCCAACAGCGCTTTTACCTGTGGCGGGATGGATTTGGCGCTCAGTCCAACCATCGCGGCAAACATCCCGCTGATGCGCATAAACGGCAGCAATAAATCAGCCAGAAACTGATTAATGGCGGCCAGTTCGACTTCCATTTAGCCCACCACCTGCGGAATTTGCTCAACCATATGGAAGGTAAAATCCATCAGCTTCTGCACCAGCCAGTTTCCTCCCCAGCTCAGCGCCAGCAGCGTAACAATTAAGCGCGGCAGGAAACTCATGGTTTGTTCGTTGATTGAGGTGGCCGCCTGGAAGACTGCCACCACCAGACCGACAATCATGCTCGGTACAATCACTGCCGATACCAGCAGGATCACCATAAACATTGACTCACGCAGGATTTCAACAAAGACCTCTGGGCTCATCGGGTCAGACTCCCATTCCAAAACTGGTTGCCAGGGTGCCGAAAATCAGATTCCAGCCATCCACCAGTACAAATAACATTAGTTTAAAGGGCAATGACACTATCATCGGTGACAGCATCATCATCCCCATCGCCATCAGAATTGAGGCGACCACCAGATCGATGATCAAAAACGGAATAAACAGCATAAAACCAATCTGAAATGCCGTTTTTAATTCACTGGTGACAAAGGCCGGAATAAGGATATTTAGCGGTACTTCAGTTGGATCGGCGTATTTATCTTCCTCACCGGCAATCGACACAAAGGTTTCTAAATCCTTGACCCGGGTTTGCGACAGCATAAAAGCGCGCATGGGCCCTTTTGCCTGTTCAAAGGCCTCCATGGAGGTCATTTCTTCGTCCAGATAAGGCTGTAATGCGCGAACGTTAATTTCATCGAAGACCGGTGTCATGATGAACAGTGACAAAAACAGACTCACGCCAACCAGAATCTGGTTAGAAGGTGACTGCTGCAGACCAATGGCCTGACGCAAAATTGACAGTACCACGATGATCCGGGTAAACGAGGTCATCATCATGATAAACGCCGGGATCAGGCTCAGCGCGGTCATGATAAACAGCGCCTGCAGGGTCATGGTGTAATCCTGGGTGCCATCGCCATTGTTAGTAACGGTAACGGCAGGGATACCTTGCTGAGCAACTGCTGGCAGTGACAACAACAAACCGCCCAACAGGAGTATAACGATGGCTTTCATTTTATTTGTCATCGTTGTTGTCCTTCATACCCGGATTCATTTTTTGCGCCATGGCCTGCACCAGCTTTTGTTTGAACGCTGCGCCACCACCGCTGCCAGCGGCGTTGCCGGTGACGTTTTCCAGGGGCTGTTCGAGTTTGCTGAGGTGATTGATGTTTTGGGCGGTCACGCCAATCAGGTGTTGCTCATCGCCCACCTGTAACACCATAACCCGTTCGCGGGCGCCGGCCGACAGACTGGCAATGACTTTTAACTGACCGGAACTGCCGGGAGTGACATTAAACCGTCGCATTACGTAAGCGAGGGAAAATATAATCGCGACAATCAGCAGCAATGATAGAAAAATTGACAGTACTGAGCTGGGATTGGTGATGGAGTTGGCGGCCTGCGCCTCAGCACAATACAGGGTTGAAACCAGGGAGACAAAGCATCCCCCTGTTTTGAAAGGAAATTTACCTGAGCTTTTTGATTCTCTCGATTTGACTAATAACATCCGTTAACCGAATCCCGAACTTGTCGTTGACCACTACTACTTCTCCATGAGCAATCAGCGTGCCATTTACAAGAACGTCTAACGGTTCACCTGCCACCCGATCGAGCTCAACCACAGAGCCCTGGTTTAATTGCAGCAGGTTACGGATACTAATCTGACTTCGGCCGACTTCCATGGAAATGGTCACCGGGATATCCAGAATGGTATCGAGTTTCTTCTTCTCTTCCTGGGTGATGGGCGCGTCATCAGACAGTTCGTCAAGTTCAGCTACGCGGACGCCGTCGTCGTCACCCCCTTCGCTTTCGGACTCAGCATCGGCCTGTTCAGCCATGGCTGCAGCCCAATCGTCCATACCGTCTTCTTCACTCATGATCTCGCCTCTTATCTCTTAACTTGACTTGCGATTATAAATCTTCTTCCAGTACCTGCAGTTCGGCATCGTTATCGATGATCCGGCCACCACGGGTAAGTAACTGTAACTCAGACTTCACGGAGGTAGGTCTGGGTATCTTCTCGGCAATCTTCAGGGCCAGATTTTCTCTCGACCGACCCAGCTTGGCCCGGAAGGTAGGTAAATCTTCAATCAGCACCGTAATATGCTCGGGCATTTCAATGGGGATAATATCGCCGGGCTTGAAGTTCATGACATCTCTTAATGACACCTCAAAATCCAGCATGTGCGTGCTGAGTTCCACATGCACGTCCATAATTTCATCCCGCAGCGCTTTACTCCAGCGCAGATCCGTATCTTCCTTATCGCTCTGCACACCGGCATCGAGCAGTTCACGAATGGGTTCCAGCATCGAGTAAGGCAGTGACACGTGGAAATCACCACCGCCGCCGTCCAGTTCAATATGGAATGAACTGATCACCACCACTTCTGTGGGGCTGACAATGTTAGCCATGGCCGGGTTAACTTCGGAGTCGAGGTATTCAAACGACACATCCATTACCGGTGCCCAGGCTTCCTTGTAATCCTCGAAAATGATTTTCAGCAGCATCTGAATAATGCGCCGCTCAGTGGGGGTAAACTCGCGCCCCTCAATTTTCGCGTGGTAACGGCCATCACCACCAAAGAAGTTATCCACCAGAATAAATACCAGACGTGCTTCCATAGTTATCAGGCCGGTGCCTTTTAACGGTCTGAAACGCACCATGTTCAGGCTGGTCGGTACAAACAGAGTATGAATGTACTCACCAAACTTAATCATCTGAATCCCGTTAATCGACACTTCCGCGCTGCGGCGCATCATATTGAACAAGCTCACCCGTAAATGCCGGGCGAATCGCTCATTAACAATTTCCAGTGTTGGCATTCGGCCACGAACGATACGATCCTGTGATGAAAAGTCATACTCGAGCGCCGACGAGTCCCCCGGTTCATGGGCGACTTCTTCTTCCTCGACGTCATCTACCCCATGGAGCAGCGCATCAATTTCATCTTGTGATAATAAATCGCTCACAGCGAACTCCTGCTATTGCATAACGAAGTCGGTAAACAGTACCCGTTCAACCACTTCACCACCGGCAATGTCCTTCAGTGCGTTTTGCACCGCTTCCAGGGCATTGTCTCTTAATTCAATTTTACCCGGCTCTGTTACCAGATCGTCAGCGTTACTGGCGCTGAAGGTTTGCAGCAAAGTGCCTTCGATTAAAGGAATATGCGTTTTAGCCTTTTCCTCGTTATCGGTACCACGCACCATTAACTGAACTTTAATCTGAACCAGTCTGTCACGACCGGAGCCCGGCACATTAAAAACAATCGGCCGCGGCATCGCCACATAAAGCGCTGTGCCCACACTGGCGTTAGCCTCTGGCACTGCTGCCGCCTGACCACCACCTTCGGCCGCCAGCTCTTCTGCAGCTGTTGGTTCATCGCCGCCGGCAAATAAGAAGAAGTACGCTGCACCACCACCGCCAATCAGCACTACGGCGATAATGATGATCAGCATCAACTTGCTTTTCTTACCACCGGTTTCTTCAATCTGTAACTCTTCTTCAGCCATTTTCCAACCACTCTCACATACACAAATTAGGCGTATTATGTCTGCTCACCAATAAATGGCAACGGCAAACGCTATGTTTTCATTAAACATAGTCGTCAATCAGGCCGTTTGCAGGTCGGACAACGTGAGTTTCCTGACTTTTTGTCTCGTCTTCAGCCGATTCGCCGAAGCCGCCCTGCTGATCGGCAAATTCTCCATCACCGGCTTCACCACTGTTTTGTTGACTCACAAAGGACTCGCCTAAATCCAGCCCCTGTTCTGAGAACATGTCGCGTAACCGCGGCATAGCTTCGTTCAGTGCTTCTTTAGCCTGCTGGGATTGCACTACAAAACTTACCGAAGCGCTGTCGCCTGACACGTTCAGGCGGATCTGCATGCTGCCCATTTCCGGTGGATCAAGACGGATTTCAGCCATCGATTGACGACCATTTACCATCCAGCGGATCTTCTCGGCAATTTGTTGCTGGCCCTGGGTTTGCTGGACATTGACCGGCTTATCGAAAACGGATTGCTGTTGCATGGATTTAAGGGTATCACCGTGCTGCTGGCGGGTTTCATGAACCAGCACATCCCGGGCTACGGTGATCAGCTCACCTAACTGTTGTTCCTGTCCCTGACTCATGCCTGCCATAGAAGCAAGCTGGGTAAGTTGCTGAACATCCTGCATGACCGGCAACACTATATTCTGCCCATTTTCCGGGGCCACATCCTGCACGGTTTGCTGCACCAGCGCGGCGAGATCAATAGCCGGTTGATGACCCTGCTTTAACTGCGCGCGCATTTCTTCAAGGCCGGTAGTTAACTGGCTGCGCATCTGGCTTAACTGGGTATCGGTGAGTGCCGGGTTGGCTTTACTGGCACTATCGGTCATCACCAGTGCCAGTTCCTGTAAAGTCTTATCGTTACTTTCGCTAAGTATCGATGTCAGCGCATCGAGGTCGGTTACTTTAACGGGCGCTTTGTCGGCATTAACGGTAGTCTCTGTTTTCGCTGTCTCTGCATTTTGCTGAGCCTGGCGCATAAGGCTTACCAGCAATGCAGCCTGATTGCTTAACGCTTCGTCTGTTGACTCTGCCACTTCAATAGGTTCTTCGGCCAGTTGCACGTTGGCCGCTGCTAGTTCAGGTAATAACTCCTGTTCACCGTCCTCGGCGGCTGGTTTGGTATCATTTTTTGCGTTCTGACGCTCACCGGGTAATCCCTGCAACAATGCCATGGCCAGAGCTAACAGGTTTTCTTCAGACAGTTGCGCATCTTCAGCGGCTTTATCTGCTGACTCTGCCGTCATGTTCTCTACAGCCGCTAGTAAAGCATTATCAGAGGTAGATACGCTATTTTCGGTTCCCGCTTCTTCACTTGCTGCACCGGCTTTGACCTGCTTCACCAATGCCAACAGATCGGAGAGTACCTGTTCAGCACCTCGCATTTGTTGCAGTGGTGAGGCCTGAATATCCCCTGGCAACTCACCTGGCAACAGACTATTCAGCCAGTCCTGCAATTTGGTTAGCACGTCCCCTTCTATAGGTTTGCCCATATCGGTTGGGAACATACTGATAATATCTTCGCTACTAAGCGGTTCATTAGGAGTTGCCGTTTTGTCTCCGGCCGGAGTTAACTTATCCTGCAGAGCACGTACCGCATCTACCAGAGCAAGATAATCCGGTTCGCCATCAGCCGTGGGATTAGCATTGCCGCCCAGCAACGTAGCAATATCGGCAATATCCTCCTCAGCAGCGGCAATGTTGTCGATGCGCTCCTGAGCTGTCTGAGCGGCAGAAACCTGACGCTCGTTAGTCTCTAACTGCTCTTCAGCGCCGCCGGGCATTTTACCTGATGTCGCTTTTGCGTCGCTTTCTGAATCACCGGCAAGTTTGTCTGTTGTACTGGCTTGATCGCCAGTTGACTCTCCGCTCTCTGTTTTTGCTGTACTGTTGGTGTCAGAGGCTTCTTTCTTGCTCTGCTGAGCTGACGACCTGGCCGCTAGTTCCTCATTCTCTGACGCTGACTTACTCTCTTCAGCGGCTTTGCTTTTTGCCTCAGCAGCTTGTTCGTCGCCACGCTGGCGATTAAGTACCTCGGCAAAGCTATCTTTTGCCGGCACACTTCTGCCTGACTTTGCTGCTGCCGACTGATCAGGGCTGACAGGTAATACAGACTCACTGGTTTGAGCCGGATCACGTTTGGCAGCACTTTCCGGCAATGTCTCCGGGAAGGCGGCAATTTGTGATCGTTGCGTGGCAAGCTGTTGCATCATAACCGAGTCCTCAATACCTAACTGCTTGAATTTGATGTGTTGTTACATCAGTATTTGTCGCTTCAGTAAAGATTTTGCAAAGAGTGCGCCACTTTTATCAATGGCGGGTTCAGGAGATAGAGCGGCGTAGCAGACGCTGGGTAGCCAGCTCATCCATCATCTGTTGATCGATACGGTTGTCGATAATCTGCAGGCTCTGGTCTTTCTTTTCGATGAGCTTCTCAACAGCCTGACGACGGCGCTGCTGGGCCAGCCACTGGGTGCGACGCTGGTCGGCCGCCATTTTACACTGGGCAATAACGTGTCCCTGCTGCTCACAGGCTTTATCCAGCTTGGCTACAAAGGACAAACGCTGTTGATAGTGATGCGCTTTTACGCCACCACTGCCCTCCTGCTGGAGTTGCCGCACATAATCCATGCGGTACTGTTGCAGGCTGGTGAGTTTGGTACGCTGTTGCTGATGATAATCCTGAGCCAGACGAAAGGCATTTAAGGCTTTGTTTTCTTTTTCCAGCTCCATCCGTAAAACGGTGGCTAGCTGCTCAATAGAACGGGTAACATCGTTACGGGCCATCGCTATTAGCCTTTACCTAAGCCGCCAGCCAGCTTACTCATGGCTTCCAGGCTTTCGTCGTAAGCGGTCACCTGTTTCATGCCTTGTTGCAGTAACGCTTTAATGGCGGGTTCGGCATTAATGGCTAAATCAACCCGGGCATCGGTGCCTCGTGTATAAGCCCCAAGGGTAATCAGATCGCGGTTTTGCTGATAGGTGGAATAAACCTGGCGAATACGACGAGCCTGGAACAGATGTTCTTCACTCACAACCTGCGGCATAACCCGACTGATAGAGGCCTCTATGTCGATGGCGGGGTAATGGCCGCTTTCCGCCAGCGAGCGTGACAGTACAATATGACCGTCAAGAATTGCACGGGCGGAGTCAGCAATCGGATCCTGCAAATCATCACCTTCTGTCAGGACAGTATAAAAAGCCGTGATCGAGCCCTGATTTTCGCTGCCATTACCGGCGCGCTCTACCAGTGCCGGCAGGCGGGCAAATACCGAAGGCGGGTAGCCTTTGGTGGCCGGCGGCTCGCCTACTGCCAGCGCAATTTCACGCTGAGCCATGGCATAACGGGTTAACGAATCGATAAGTAACAGGACATTCATACCCTGATCGCGAAAGTATTCGGCAATGGTAACGGCAGTTTCGCAGCCCTTTAACCGCATCAGTGGCGAAGTATCGGCAGGTGCTGCAACGACAACCGCGCGCTGGCGTTCTTCTTCAGTGAGGATATCGTGGATAAATTCTTTTACCTCACGACCCCGTTCACCCACCAGACCAACAACCACCACATCGGCTTTGGCACCGCGGGTCATCATACCGAGCAGCACACTTTTACCCACACCACTGCCGGCAAATAACCCCATACGCTGTCCTACCCCTACGGTAGTGATAGCATTGATCGCACGTACGCCCACATCCATAGGTTCGGCGATAGTTCGCCGGGCCAGCGGATTAATTGGCGGTTTGGTGGTCGGCACCCGTTCAGTGGACTCAATAGGGCCAAGCCCGTCAAGCGGCAGGCCGTTGCCGTCCACCACTCTGCCAAGCATTCCTAACCCCACGGATAACCCGCTGTCCCGGTTGAGCGGTAACACTCGTGAGCCGGGTACGATACCGCGCACCGCTTCGGTAGGCATTAAGTAGGTAATGTGATCGCCAAAGCCAACCACCTCTGCTTCGATTTCGCCGTCGATGGTTTGCACCATACACTGGCTACCGACGGGTAATTGACAACCTACCGCCTCAAGCGTGAGGCCAATGCCGCGGATAAGCTTACCGGCGGCAACAATGGGTGGCGACGGCACCTGTTTCTGTAATTGTTGCAGATGGGATACCAGGCTAACTGTCATCAGATAAGCCCTGCTCTAACAGGAATTTATCGAGCACATTGCGACTGCGCCGTTCAATGGAAAGGTCTACAGCGTTATGCTGGGTAACAATATCGCAACCGCCGCGTTCCATGCCTGGGGTATCAATGAGTGTCCAGCCGCGTTCTTTGATGGTTTCTTCGCCAAAATGAGACTGTACCAGCTGAATATCTTCAGGATGCAGATGAATACTGTAGTGGTTTTCTTCCACCGGCAGCGCTTTAAGCCCTTCGCTCAGTGCCTGCAGAATAATGTCTTCATTGGTTCTGACTTCCGTGCGAACTACCGAGCGTGCCAGAGCGACGGCCAGTTTCACCACTTCTTTGCGAACCTGTTCATCCACTTTGGTTAACGGCTCATGAAGCTGAGTGACCAGCGATTCCCACAATTCGGTTTGCTGGCTGATTTGTGCCTGGCCCTGCTCCAGTCCCTGAGCCAGCCCGGCCTCTTGACCACTGGCCAAGCCCTCTTCATGCCCCTGCGACTGGCCCTCGGCTTTACCTTCTTCAAAACCGGTTTGTTTGCCTTCGTTATAGCCTTCTTCATAAGCGGCCTGACGAATGGCTTCTATTTCCTCGGCAGTGGGCGGTTTAATTTCTTCCTGTTCTTCCGGCGGTTCATACTTCCAGTCACTGCGACGATTCAGCGCGTTGGTTTTGCTCTCTTGCGTAGCCTCCGGCTGCTCAACATGTGGCAAATCCCAGCCTTTGGCGTCTTCGAGCTCTTCAACCGTGAATGATTTATAGGATTTCATAGCTTATCCTGTTAGAGGAACTCTTCGCCGCCACCGCCGCCAAGCATAATTTCACCGGCATCCGCCAGGCGTCGGGCCACCGACAGAATTTCTTTCTGTGCAGTTTCCACTTCGCTGATCCGCACCGGCCCCATGGCCTCAAGATCGTCAGTGAGCATTTCTGCTGCACGTTTCGACATATTGTTGGTGATCTTGTTCTTGAGTTCTTCATCTGCGCCTTTAATGGCTTTAAGCAGCGAGTCTTGTTGCACCTCGCGCAGAATAGCCTGAATACCACGATCGTCCACATCCACCAGGTTGTCGAAGACAAACATCAGATCCTGTATTTGCTGACTGAGTTCTTCGTCCTGTTCGCGAATTGCATCCATCAACTGACCTTCGATATTGGTATCCAGGTAGTTCATAATGTCGGCAGCAGACTTCAGGCCGCCCATTTTGGCTGCCTGAGTACCGGCCTGACCGGCAAACTGTTTCTCCATGATCTCGTTGAGTTCCTGCAATGCGGCTGGCTGAACTTCTTCGAGGTTGGCTACCCGCATCAACAAGTCCAGTCGAACTTTTTCCGGGAACTGCGACAAGATTTCGGCAGATTGTTCCGGCTCCAGGTAAGACAATACAATGGTCTGGATCTGCGGGTGTTCGTTGCGAATAATACTTGCCACCTGCTTGGAATCCATCCACTTGAGGGAGTCCAGACCTTTGGCGCCGGAGCCCATCAGGATCTGATCAATCAGGTTGGCGGCTTTGTCTTCACCCAACGCGGCAGTTAATGCGCGTTTCACAAAGTCCTGACTCTGGAAACCAATGGTTGAGTAATTCTGAATTTCTTCAATAAAGTGTTTATGCACAGAGGTTATTTTTGCCTGTGTCATATCATCGATACGGGCCATGGCCGCACCGAGCTTTTGTACCTGTTTTGGCTCCAGATGTTTAAGGATCTGGGCAGCATCTTCTTCCGACAGGCTCAGTAGCAGGATCGCGGCTTTCTCAACGCCTTCGAGCTTACTTACGTCGTAAGTTTGTTCTTCTTGTGTGGCCAGTTCTTCTGCCATTTTACGACCCCTTAATTACTCATCCTGCAACAGCCAGCCCTTCACTACCTGGGCAGATAGTTCAGGTTCATTGGCCACCAGTGCACGCACCGCTTTTAACACATCTTCATCTTTATGCAGATCCGGCAACATTAACGAACCATCCGGTGCAAAACCTACCTGACCGGCATCAAACTCGCTGGATAGCATGTTAATGGTATCATCACCCAGATCCAATCCTTCATCAGCATCGAACTCATCGCTGCCCTGGCTATCTGCCGGGTTAATCAGTTTTGACAACATCGGTCTGATGACGGCAAAGATCAGCGTGATAACAACCAGTCCACCCATTACCCACTTAAGTATAGGCATAAAGAAAGGTTGTTCCCAAAGTGGTAACTCTTCCATATCACCAGCGTCGATGCGGCTGAACGGCATGCTGACCACTTCGAGGCTATCACCACGGGTAACATCGAAGCCAATGCCGCCCTGCAGTAATCGGCGAATGCTCAGCAACTCTTCCTGGCTGCGGGCTTCGCTGGTCACCGTGCCGTCTTCAGCCGTGCTTTGTTGATAGTCCACCGCCACTGACACACTCAGGCGGCGGATCACGCCGGTTTGTTGCTTGGTATGGCTAATGGTGGTGTCCAGCTCATAGTTGCGGGTCGATTCTTTGGTGGTTCTGCCGGGGACCGGCGCAACCTGACCATTGCCGATGGCGTTTTCAGGGATATTCGAGTCCAGCGGTGGCTGGTTGCTGATAGCGCCGGGAATACCAGCAGCCACTGAGCCTACTGAATTTTCCTCTACTACCATTTCACTGCGTACGGCGGGTAAATCCGGGTTATACCGGCGCTGGGTTTGTTCCACCGCGGTAAAGTCCATACTGACATCCACCTGCGCGGTATAGTTACCAATGCCCAGCACTGGGATCAAAATGGCATCAATCTTTTCCTGGTACTCGCTCTCCCGCTGACGCTCGATTTCATATTCTTTACGCGCTCTGGCACTCACTGAGTTTTGCGAACCAGAGTTAAGTAACCGGCCGTTGCTGTCGGTGACGGTGACTCGCTCAGGCTCCATGCCCTGCACTGCTGAGGCAACAATATCGACTACCGCGTCTACTTCTTCGCCGGTGATCGCCGCGCCACGGGTTGCGGTGATAACCACAGTAGCACTGGCTTTCTTCTCGCGACGGGCGAATACATTTTCTTTGGGTAATGCCAGTAGTACCCGGGCCTTCTTGATGCTGGCCATGTCTTCAATCGTGGCCGCCACCTGCATTTCCCGGGCGTGTTTAAGGCGTTCCATTTCCACCCGTTGCGATACACCAAAGCCCATATCCTGCATGATGATGTCGCTGCCAGCCTGTTCGGCCTGCGCCAGACCTTCGCGGCTCATACCCAGCTTTATTTTTTGATATTCGTCGACCCGGACGTGCACGATGTTGCCTTCCAGCTGATATTCAATCTGGTTAGCATCAAGGTAATCGAGGGTTTCGATAAGCTCTTCGGTGTCCATTTTAGCCAGCGGACGGAAATCCGGCTCCTGGATAAACAACACCACAAAGATGGCGATAGCCACGCTGATTACCAACACAACAACCAGTGTCATCTGGCGCACCATATCGGTACTGCCAATGGTGTCCATAAAGCCGGATTTTTGCTCGTTATCGGAATCCGCCCCGTCAGAGACGGCCAGATTTGTTCCCGTTGCTTCAGCCACAGTCAGTTACTCCACTACACCGGCATGTTCATGATTTGCTTGTACGCTTCAAGCACTTTGTTGCGCACCTGCACGGTGGCTTCAAACGCAATGCCCGACTTCTCTTTGGCCAGCATTACTTCTGCCAGGCTGAGGGATTTGTCGCCCATTTCGAAACGTTGAGTCATTTCTTTGGATTCGAGCTGCATACTGTTTACCTTCTCAACAGCATTGCCCAGCATCGCGGCAAAATCGCTTTTCGAAGTATTTAACTCCGTATTGATATCAAGATTTTGCTGTGGATTAACGTCCAGACGAGTCTGCGCGATCATAGCCTGCATTTCCTGATACAAACTGTTGGCTTTAACGTCCATAACGGCTCCTGGTGTGTGTTAATTGCCTGTCCGGTGGTGCCGGATTTATGGCTTTAGTTGTACTTACCAGGATCTACAGCAAGGACCAGACCAACTTTTATTATTATTTAATATCAGAAGCTTACGTATTTATGCCAATTTTATGACGGCAATTAAACGCAGGGCTAGAAGCAAAAAGAGAAGAATAGCAAACAGGGCGCCAGAATAAGCGCCCTGCAGGTAGATGGGGAGATGTATTATCAGGCCGGTACTTCGATACCCTGCTCGCGCATGCGCGCCAGTTTATAGCGCAGCGTACGCGGGCTGATACCGAGCTTTTCAGCCACGTCCTTGCGTTTTCCTTTGCAGGACGCCAGGGTATCCAGAATAATCTGGTGCTCCTGATGACGCAGCTCCGAACCCAGTCGGCTGTCATCCTCTTCATAGTCTGCTTCGCTGGCTGGCGCGAAAGACTGCCCGCTCATGGGTTCGATCATCAGATCGCTGGCGTCAATCAGCTCTGATTCACATAAGATAAGCGCCCGCTGGCAAACATTTTCCAGTTCACGGACATTGCCGGGCCAGCTGTGTTGTAACAGCTTGCTGCGGGCTGACGCACTCAGCTTAAACTGCCCTAACCCTTGCTGCGCCGCATGGCGATTAATCAGGTGTTCGGCGAGCGGAATAATATCCCCTGTCCGTTGCGCTAATGGCAACCAGGTAATTGGGAATACATTTAACCGGTAATATAAATCTTCCCGAAACTCACCTCTGGCCACGGCTTCTTTTAAATCGCGGTTACTTGTAGCAATCACCCTTACGTCCAGTTCTATGGTTTTGCGTGCGCCGAGACGCTCCACTTCTTTTTCCTGTAACACACGTAGTAACTTCGCTTGTAGCGCCAGGTCCATCTCGGTGATTTCATCAAGCAGTAAAGTGCCGCCCTGAGCTTGCTCAAACTTACCCGGACAAGCCTGTACGGCACCGGTAAAGGCCCCCTTTTCATAACCAAACAAGGTGGCTTCCAGCATATTTTCTGGAATGGCCGCACAGTTAATCGCCACAAAAGGTGACTGACTGCGCTGGGAGTTGTCATGGATATAGCGGGATAAAACTTCTTTACCCGAACCACTTGGTCCCAACACCATCACGGTTGCCTCTGAACGAGCTACCTTGCGTGCCAGTTGGAGTAATTCCAGGCTGCTGCTATCGCCAACAATGGGTTGTCGGGACTCAACTTTTTGCGCCGGTGCATAACGACCAACCAGATTCAGCAACACCTCGGGCGCAAAGGGCTTCGACAAATAATCCGTCGCGCCATCGCGCATAGCACTTACCGCGTCATCCACCGTGGCGTAAGCTGTCATCAGCAGTACCGGCAAATTGGCATCTTTGCTCTTAATTGCTTTTAATAGCGCCAGGCCATTCATTTCGCCCATCTGAATATCACTTACCACGATATCCACCGACTGTTTACTGAGCAGCATAATCGCCTGCTCTGCTGAATCGGCGGCGACCACCTGATAATCAGCCAGTAACAGCGTATCTACCAGCGCTTCGCGCAGGCCTGCATCATCCTCGACGATCAGTACGGTTGTTTTTGGCATGGGTTATTCCTCTGGTTGAGTGTCAGCAATTACCATGTCACTGGTAAATGCCCGGGGTAACATAATGGAAAAACAGGCGCCTTCATCGGTCAGATTTTCCACATTAATGCGGCCCTGATGTGCTTTAACCACCGATTGCACTACGGCCAGACCAAGGCCGGTGCCGTGCGTTTTGGTGGTGTAAAAGGGTTCGAAAATTTTATCTTTCAGGGCGTCAGAAATACCAGGGCCCTGGTCGCTGATGTTGATACACAACCAGCGGTTAAGTACGCTGAACTGCACGGTAACGTCGCTACCCTTCGGACTAATCTGGCTCGCATTCTGGATCAGGTTAAGTAAAGCGCCCTGCAAGGCGGTAAGATTACCGGTGATCGACGCATTAATATGCTGACCTTTAAAGATCACAATCTGATCCTGGCCCTGGGTGATGGTTTGCGCTGTAGGCGCAATTGCCTCATACAGTTCTTGTACTGAGATATCATTAACTACCTGTTGCTCTCCGCTTTTGGCAAACAGCAACATGTCATTGACCTGACTCTCCAGCTCCTTGAGTCTGTCCTGCAGTTTATGGGCAAACTGAACGCCGGATTCCGGCTGCAGATTCTTGCGGGTCAGAGTGGCCGCATACAGCATTGCCGCCGACAGTGGCGTACGAATTTGATGGGCCAGTGAGGCAACCATTTTGCCCAGTGAGGACAAGCGTTGCAGATGACTCAGACGCGCCTGTAACTGGCGGGTTTCCGTGAGGTCAGTAAGTACGATAAGTTGCCCTGGCTCATTCACCAGTGGCGTAATAGACAGTTTCACCCGGCGCCCATCGAACAACGACACTTCGTGACCATCGTCAGCGCGCGGTTTAAAGGAGCGGGCAATAATGGTTCGCCACAGTTCACCCTCGAGCGGCTCGCCCAATAGTAGAGAGGCCTGCTCATTGGCTTGCCTGACATACCCTTTGCCATCCAGCACGATAACCCCGGCGGGCATAACCTGTAACAGGTGGTTAAGACGGGACGCTTGTTGTCGTAAGGAGTCGAGTTCCTGCTGCTGTGATTCAGCAGTTTCGCGTACCAGCGATAAATCGGCCGCGGCCTGATGGCTTTTCACCGGCTTTATCGATACTTCTTCTACGGTATTGGCAACACGACTATTTAATGCCATACATTCCTCGTCAATTTGCAGACACTTGTTGGACTGCTAAGGATTTTGCATTAGTCGTGCCAGAAATTTAGCTATTAAATTTCAATAAGATAAGTTATTTATAGCGAAGTTTTCGCTGTCAATATAATGACAAATGGAGGTTATCGGCGTTTAACTACAGAAATAGAGCTAACCGAATAGTTAGCTCCAACTCTGCTCAGGCGTGCTAGTCACGCTGAATATTGTACTTGCGCATCTTCTCCACCAGGGTGGTTCGGCGCATTCCCAGCTTATCGGCAGCCCGGGCGACAACCCACTCCTGCTGGTCGAGCGCTTGCTGGATAAGATTAATTTCCAGCTCCGAAAGATATTCTTTAAGATTTACCCCTTCATCCGGTAAATATCCGTTAATAGCCGGTTCAGGCTCCGGTGTATCATCATCATACCCGGCAGATTCGGCGAAAAGTTCATTGAAGGCATCCCGCTCGAGCACTTCTTCGGGGTAATCCGGCTCGAAGCGCTCCATATCGCCATACTGGTATTTCTGCGGCAGATCCTGCACATCGACAATCTGACCAGGATAGAGGATCATCAGTCGTTCCACCAGATTAGACAACTCGCGGACATTGCCCGACCAGGGGTGCTCCATCAGCGAACTGATAGCGCGCTCGGTAAATTTAACCGGGTCGACACCATCTCCCTGAATGCGGCTAATCAACTCCTGCAACAGTAACGGGATATCCTCACGCCGTTCACGCAGAGCCGGACTGTCGATAGGAAACACATTCAAACGGTAATATAAATCTTCGCGGAACTTATCATCGGCTATCATTTTTTCCAGATCGCGATGGGTGGCGGCGATAATTCGCACGTCACACTGTATGGGCCGGTTACCACCGACTCTTTCAAACATTCTTTCCTGCAGTACGCGCAGTAATTTCACCTGCATCTGCAGCGGCATATCGCCGATTTCATCGAGAAACAATGTCCCGCCTTCGGCCAGCTCAAAACGGCCTTTACGGGCACTGATAGCACCGGTAAAAGCGCCTTTTTCGTGACCAAACAATTCACTTTCCAGCAACTCACCGGGAATAGCGCCGCAGTTTACCGGGATAAACGGGCCGTCTTTACGTTCTGACAGGAAATGCACATTACGCGCGACAACTTCTTTACCGGTTCCAGACTCGCCCAAAATAAGCACGGTAGCTTCAGTGGGGGCAACCTGTTCTACCAGGCGACGAACACCCTGAATTTGTTCGCTTTTACCCACCAGGCTGCGGAATAACCGGGTTTTGGTGGGGACCGCGCCGTTGCGTACCGGGTGGCTGCGAATATATTCCTGACAGCGGTGAATCGCCTGCGTCAGTGCCGGGTAAGTAATCGGCAGCGTAATATGCCCCACCAAATTGCCAACGTTAAGGCCTGGCTGGTCGACCATATTGATTGCTACGAACGGATGCTGAGGATAACTTTTGATTAACGCCAGGGCATCGTTGCCGGTTTCTACATCGATGATCACCGCCACGGGTGATTTGTTTTCGAGCAACGATTGCGCTTCAGACAGCGAAAGTGAAACACACGGCTCCCCTAAAAATGTCAGGATCGTGTGCAGATTTTGTTTTAATGCATTGTTATCACTAACAAGCAATATATCCTTCATTCAGTCCCCAAACACTATTGTTATATTTACTAGTTTATACCAAACCACGGTTTTGTGTGTGCGACTGTCAAAAATCGGACACAATTTTTACTTTCATCAACATTTCAACCTTCCCGATTGGTAAACATTAGATGATTTGGCAGCAATACAGCCTGGCGGCCGAAACCAAGGATTGATAATACCGATTTGCACAGATGAGCATGCAATCTGGTATAGAGCGCTTTGGCAATTGTAGCGGTAACAATGTGAATCGCAATGAAAAAAGCGGATTATTGGCAATAAAAAAGGCAGGGAAACCTGCCTTTGTTCTAAAATTGCTCGATTTAATTATTCAGCAAACTCAGAACCTGCCCCTGCTGCTGATTGGCCTGCGCCTGAACCGTCAGTGCCGCCTGATTCTGCACGTCATTGGCGGCCTGCTGAGAGCTGGCCTGGGCATAATCCGTATCCTGAATACGACTGCGTGCCGCGGCCTGATTCACATTGGTTTCGGTAAGATTACGCGCAGTGGACGCAAACTGATTCTGTACCGCGCCTAACTCGCCTCGGACACCGCCTACTGTTTCAATAGCGGCGTCTGCTGCGGCCAGTGAATCTTCCAGTGACTGCGAAGTTATGTCTACTGACAGAACGTCTGACAACTCGCTGCCAATATCACGGGTGCCCACACTAATCTGCTGACCCGCCTGACTGCCTACCTGAAAATCAATGGAACCACTGTCAGACAACAGGGGCTTACCCGCGAACTCGGTTTGTTCAATGGTCTGGGAAATATTTTGCTGTAACTGGGATATCTCAGACTGAATCGCCTGACGATCGGCATCGTTGAGAATCCCGCTGCCTGATTGCAGCGTTAACTCGCGAATACGATTCACATCGTTATTGATGCCTTCCAGCCCGCTCTCTGCAACTTGTGCGAGTGAGATGCCATCGTAAGCATTGTTTACGGCCTGACGGCCGCCTTCAACTTCAGACGTTAAGCGGTCGATAATTTGCTGTGCAGCAGCGCCGTCGGCAGCACTGTTGATTTGCTTGCCGGAAGCGAGCTTCTCAGACAGTTTATCCTGCCGTTGCTGGATTTGCTCCAGTAACGACTGCGGCTTCTCTGTGCTTGAATTAAAATTAATCATACCTTTCTCCTCTGATTGAAGTTTAGCATTTGTACAAACATTC
The DNA here is from genome assembly GCF_003731635.1 of Marisediminitalea oceani. GTDB lineage: Bacteria > Pseudomonadota > Gammaproteobacteria > Enterobacterales > Alteromonadaceae > Alteromonas > Alteromonas oceani. The sequence continues at coordinate 58,019 of NZ_RCUA01000070.1, forward strand.
GCCAACCTAAAGCATCGTCTGATAGCGCCGATAATGTATGAAGATAGATACCCATGTATACTCTCAAAACAATTGAAGCGGCCCAATAAATTTAAGGAGTCCAGCCAACATGAAAACCGTTGTTACCTATGGCACTTTTGACCTGTTTCATGTTGGCCATGTCAGATTACTTAAACGCCTGAAATCGCTGGGAGACAAACTGGTGGTTGGGTTATCTACTGACGAATTTAATCTGGTTAAGGGTAAAAAAACCATCATCCCCTACGCCGATCGCCGGGAAGTCCTGTTGGCCTGCCAATACGTAGATGATGTGTTTGAGGAAAATACCTGGGAACAAAAACGTGAGGACTTAATCAGGGAGCAGGCTACTATTTTCGCCATGGGAGATGACTGGGCGGGTAAATTCGACGATTTACAGGATATTGTAGAAGTGCTCTACCTGCCTCGCACCCAGGACATTTCCACTACCGAACTCAAAACAGTCATTAATCAGATTCACGATGAAAAACTGCGGGAAATTCGTAATGTTGCTTCTCACCTAAATGCGCTAATTGATAAGTTATAGCGACGTATTTTGTAGCGTAAGAATCACCCTCTCTACCTCATCGTCTGCCAGGTAAGGATGCATAGGCAAGCTAAAACAACACGCCGCTAACGACTCTGCTACCGGTAAATCTGTTAACGTTGGCGCTGCGCCTCTGAAAGCCGATTGCTGGTGCATACAGGTGGCATAATATACCGCGGTAGGAATGTGTTGATGCTGTAAACTTTGTTGCAGTATGCTGCGACTGACTGACTGTGCCTGCAGCGTGTATTGCGCCCAGCTGCTTGTAACGTCCGCGGGGCACAAAGGGGTGACAACCGAAGGGCAACTTTCCAGTCCCTCGCTGTAGAGCCTCGCAACATATTGACGCCGCTCTAGCTCCGCCGGGAAAAGTGCCAGCTTCTCGAGTAAAACTGCCGCTTGCAACGTATCCAGCCGGCTGTTCATGCCGATTCTGACGTTATCGTATTTATCCGCTCCCTTACCGTGTACACGCAGCGATTTTACTAATGCGGCATAATCATCATTATTTGTGAACACGGCACCACCATCACCATAACAGCCTAGTGGTTTGGCAGGGAAAAAGCTGGTCGTGGCGATGTCGCCAAAACTGCCGGCTCGCTTACCCTGACGTTCGCCGCCAACCCCCTGAGCCGCATCTTCAATCACCAGCAGATTGTGCGCTGATGCTATGGACTGAATATGTTCATAAGCTGCCGGCTGACCAAACAAATCAACCGCCATGATGGCTTTTAGCTTTAATGAAGAGCTGGCTTCCACCTGGCGGATTGTGGTGGCGAGTTTTTCGCAATCCAGATTGAAGGTACGCGGGTCAACATCGGCAAACACCGGTGTCGAGCCAACAAAAGCCACAGCTTCTGCTGAAGCAAAAAAAGTAAAGGTAGGCACTATCACTGCATCGCCAGGGCCGATTCCCATGGCCATCAGTGCCAGTTGCAGCGCGTCAGTGCCATTGGCACAGGTGATGGCATGCTTTACGCCAACATAATGTGCTAACTGCTCTTCCAATTCGCTTACTTCAGGCCCCATAATGTACTGACCATGCTCAAGCACGGCGGCGATCCGTTTATCAATGCGATTTTTAGCAAACTCGTACTGAGCTTTAAGATCGATAAACTGCATTAGCTGTTTACCTTGCTGACCTGGCCGCCGGATAAACGATAAGTCACCTGCTGATGAGGACACACTGTCTTAGCATCACCAGACAAAGGCAAATCGAGGCGTTCGCCAAACTCACTCATCCAGCCGATTTGCCTGGCCGGTACGCCTACCATGAGTGCATAATCAGGCACATCACTCTGAATCACCGCACCGGCACCAACAAAAGCGTAACGGCCAATGGTAACACCACAGACAATAGTGCAGTTTGCTCCCAACGTAGCTCCGGTTTTTACCAGCGTATCGCGATATTCATCTTTTCGGGTAATGGCACTGCGCGGATTGTACACATTAGTAAAAACCATACTAGGGCCACAGAAGACGTCGTCCTCCAGGGTAACATTATCGTAAACCGAAACGTTGTTCTGAATTTTGCAATTATCACCGATGACAACCCGGTTACCCACAAACACATTTTGACCCAATGAGCAGCTTCGGCCAATTTTGGCTCCGCTACAAACGTGGACAAAGTGCCAAATCCGCGAACCGGCACCTATTTGTGCTCCGTCATCAACAATGGCAGAGGCGTGGATTGTGATATCAGCCATTCATAGCTTCCACGAAAGGATGTGCCAGCGACGTATTAGAAGTGTTTTCCCTGGTGCGAATATCTGCCACGATATTGATACTGTTACGTGCCTCTTCCAACCCGAAGCCTGCGCCATCAATGATCTGCCGATAGCTTTCAGTATGCAAATCGGTGAAACCATCGGAAAACTCTACTTCCTCTTTTCCCACGGTGATGGAGCGATAGGTGCGCTGTCCGGCAACCTTCACCGCTTCGGGAATATAATCGTAGTTCACCGATAAGAACCACCTTACCCTGGCGTGTTTTAGAAACAAAAACCCCGACGCCGTATCTACCTGATTTACATGCACCAGCGACTCATTCACCGCGCCGAAGATCCACGCCAGCATATCGAAAAAATGCACGCCAATATTAGAAGCAATCCCGCCTGATTTGGCGGTTTCGCCTTTCCATGAGCGGAAGTACCAGTTCCCCCTGCTGGTGAGATAAGTCAGATCGACTTCAAACACTTTATCAGGATTTGCCTGTAACTCCGCGGCCACTTTTCTTTTTAGTTCAATCAGGCTCGGGTGCAGACGCAGTTGCAAGATGGTATTGACCTTTTTGCCTGTGTCTTTTTCTATGGTTGCCAGCGCATCAATGTTTTTAGGGTTCAATACCAGCGGTTTTTCACAAATAGCATCCGCGCCACTGCGCAAAGCAAATCGAATGTGAGAGTCATGCAGGTAATTGGGCGAGGCGATACTGACATAGTTCACCTGATTGCCTTCACGCCGGCGCAGATCGATATGACGGTCAAAACGCTCAAATTCAGTAAAGAAATCAGCCTGGGGGAAATAGCGGTCAATAATGCCGACTGAGTCGTTTTTATCCAGCGCAGCCACCAGGTTATTGCCGGTTTCGCTGATAGCTTTCATATGACGTGGCGCGATATAACCAGCCGCCCCGATTAATGCAAAATTAAGCATCAAAGACATTCTCTTTTCGTTTTGCTACAACCGCAAATCAGATTCGGCGGCAGGCAACATATGTTTTAAGTCATAAATAACAGATTTGGATTTTACGAACTGTTTGATATTACCAACGATTTCCCGACAATTATCATGTCCTACTGCAAGCACTACCGCATCATAGCTTGCTGGTTGCGGGTGCTCGACCAGCGAAATACCAAATTCGGCTTCAGTATCGGCGTTACTCACCCAGGGGTCGAACACGTCTACATTGACATCAAAGTCTTTGAGTTCCCGAATGATGTCGATAACTTTTGAATTACGGATGTCCGGGCAATTTTCCTTAAACGCCATCCCCAGCACCAGTACCCGCGAACCGTTAACTTTAATGTCGGTGTTAATCATCTTTTTGATCAACTGAGTTACCACATAATGGGCCATATTGTCATTTAAGCGGCGTCCGGCCAGGATCATTTCAGGGTTGTAGCCTATCGCTTTGGCTTTGTAGGTAAGATAATAAGGGTCCACTCCGATACAGTGCCCCCCTACCAGCCCGGGTCTGAATGGCAGAAAGTTCCACTTTGTACCGGCCGCTTTTAATACCTCTTCGGTATCTATGCCCATTTTATTAAAAATGATCGCCAGTTCGTTTATCAGCGCAATGTTAACATCACGCTGGGTGTTTTCGATAACTTTTGCTGCTTCAGCGACTTTGATAGAACTGGCCCGGTATGTCCCCGCAGTAATTATCGAAGCATACAAGGCATCAATTTCCTCTGCTACCTCGGGTGTAGAGCCTGATGTCACTTTAAGGATATCCGCTAGACGATGTTGCTTATCACCCGGGTTAATCCTTTCCGGACTGTAACCCACATAAAAGTCCTGATTGAACACCAACCCGGACAGCGCCTCAAGTCTGGGCACGCAAACCTCTTCAGTGGCGCCCGGGTAAACGGTCGATTCAAAAATAACAATATCGCCGTATTTAAGCACGCTACCCAGGGTGGTACAGGCGCTTAGCAAGGGTGAGAAGTCTGGCTTTTTGTGATTATCAACCGGTGTTGGTACGGTGACAATATAAATGCTGGCCTCTGACAGGTCGTTAAGTGAGGTAGAAAAAGTCAGCCCACTGGCCTGTTGAAGCTCAGCGAAGCTCACCTCGTTGGTGCGGTCTTTACCGTCCTGTAATTCATGAATACGTTGTTGGGAAACGTCAAAACCAATCACCTCCCGAGTTTTACCAAACTCGACAGCAAGAGGAAGCCCGACATATCCCAAACCAATAATTCCTAACTTCTTCATTATTAACCCTAGGCGTTTGGGAGTAAATTAGCAACGCCCGAATAGCAAGCTTCTTCCTCATGAAGAAAATCCAGATCAAAGCCGGCATTGGCTAACATATCAATGAATTCAGATTTGCTGTAACGGTACGCATTGGATGGTGAGTACCAATCGAAATTGGTTGAGTTTGAGATTTCTTCGCCCAATTCAGGGTTCCAAAAACACTTAATAAAATTCCAGTAAATGAAGCGCTGCAAATCCTGCTTGCCGCCCTTGATACCCAGCACCGGGATATCAGGAAAGTCCAGCTCAATATGCAACTCTGAAAGTTTGCGGCCCAACTCAGTTAGTTGTACAGAAAACTCGAGCTTTTCCTGGTAACTCAGTTCTTTTGTTTTTTCTCGGAAATGCGTATCGAGCAACTCTCTGGGTAACGCCTTTTTACGATAAACATAAACCGCCAGCTTGCCTGCCGGATTAAGAATGCGATTAAATTCTGCCAGCGTATTCTCTGGTACCTCCGTGTGTTGCAGTACCTGATCGCAACTCACGTAATCTATTACGTTGTCCTTCAGTCCGGTATCAGCAATGTCTCCACGGACGAACAAAAGATTTTCATGAGTCTGAAAATATTCACTTGAAATGTATACACTTTCTGAAAAATCCATACCGATTACAGTTGCATGAGGCGCCAACTCGGCAAACCAGGCAGCCTTGTATCCAAGACCGCAACCAGCATCCAATATCACCTGTTTATCTGTTAAAAAACTTTTCAAGTTCGCTTCCGTTTTAAACCCATAAAGCTCTAGATACCAACGCTTTTGCATCGCCCAGGCTTTTTTCTTCTCTTCTATTTCATCAACCATTTTCCATTGCAGGCTATAAGACTCATTATTCTGAGATTGATTTTCGTGTTCGCTGCTATCAGTGACAATAATCAGATTGGATTTGAGATGCTGGACTTCGTTACTAAACAGATGAGAAATGTTCATTACCATACACTAAAAATGGGTATTTAAAGGTTTATCGGTCACAATTGATAAACCTTAACAATTGCGCCCGAATATTTCATTCTATGATAATTATGATAGTTTTAACGCAAGTTTTCAGACATTTCTGCGGAACTGCGTATTTCTGAGGTAGTCTCAGGGAAAAACTTTAATCACAACCCTATTCTCACAACCGCTAAAGGTGAATAGTTTATAGCCGTATCATGAAACGTTTTTCACAATTATGGATTTCAGGAAGTCGCTTTGAACAAACTTTGAAACCTGCTTTTTGTTGGAACGACAAAACGCCAAGCCAAAAAACGCTACTACCAGTAGCAAGGCGCGATAAATAAAGCGGGCTTTGGTTTTACACCAGGCAAAGAGACGATAATATGGCCGCGCTTGTTTCGCTGCAGTTGGGGTGCTTTGAGGTGTTTCAGTCTCGTCGACAACGGGTATAAAGTTAGCGATACCGTTATTAACCCTAAATGTCGTAGCACCATCTTGTGAACAATAGCCATCATCCACCCTCACAACTGCTTCACTGCTACCGGGCATTGTATAAGCCACCTCGTTCACTACCTCATCACTTTGTGGCTTCTTAACTATATATTTAACCTGGTCACACAGCATAAAAGCAAGTCTGGCATTATTCTCAATACCTGATACAAAATGTGCCAGTCTTGCCAGACGCAAAGGCCCAAGTAAATGCTGGAAAACGGGTAAGGACTTATATAGTGCGCCATCCCAAAAATACTGAGTGAGCGTTAGGTTAGCGTCTTCACAATAGTGCTTAAATTCCGCCAGACTTGGCGCTTCATCTTTATAATTGCCAGGCCTTGTGCGGTACTTCTTAAGAAATGGCAGGCATTTAGTTACAATGACCATCATAGATTCGTATTTGTCATTATTTAGAGCATAAGACTCTTCGTTTTCTGTGGTTATGACAGCCAAACCACCGGGTTTCAAGACTCGCTGCACCTCCTGCATCATGACGTCTGGTTTTGCTACGTGTTCAATGACCTCACGCGAGATAATACGGTCAAAGCAAGCGTCGGGAAAAGGCAATAGTTCAGCCACGGCCTGAGCAAACTGGCTGGGTGATTTGCTGGCAATTGCTCTGGCGATCATTTCATAGGAAATATCAATACTCCATAATTGCGTATTCGGGTATAAATGCTTAATATTTTTTTCATCTGAACCGCCACCACAGCCTAAGATCAGTATTTTTTGGCCATCTTCCAGTGCAGCATTGTCATAGATATGCGAAGAGAAGCGACGATACATATAATTGTAATATTCATCGGCATTAACACCGCGTTGCCAATCCAGCTTATATACGTCCTCTAAAGGAAAACGTAAACCATTATCACCGGCAATTTGCTTTGCATATAACTGCTCAAAGCCTTCAGCATGGTTTTTAAAATTGACATTCAAATTTGATGGCATTGCAGCATTCGACGGCATTCCTGGCTCTCCAGTTAATGGGCAATAAGTTGGGCTGGCTATTATCAGCACCAATGCAATAGTGCACTAATAAACAAAGTGTTCGGTTATACGGTTTCAATAACTTTATCGTCATAACCGCAAATTCCTTGAATATTGGCGCCCAATATATGAAAGCAACCTATCTTCAGTATTACTAAGGCTGCTTTAAGTGCTATCCGTTTTAGCTACTTGGAACTATCCTTCTCATCAGAGAAGTAATGGAGTTCAACGTCACCCTCAGTATCAATAACGACGGTACCGATACGCTTTGCCGGCACCCCGCCGACGATACTGTTATCGGGAAAAGACTTCGTCACCACGCTATTCGCTGCAACCAAGCAGTGCTTACCTAAGCGGACGCCTTTTGTGATGACGCAACCGGTTGCTACAAAACAAAAATCTCCGATAGATGTCGCTGCATATTCGTACTCAGCCTTTCCGCCAGACAGTGCCCATCGTACAGAATCATGTGTAAGAATATGACAAGCAGCTGATATTGAACAATTCTTCCCAATAGTCAGGCCGACCTCTCCACCATCAAGTGAACAAAAGGGGCCTATCCAGGTGTTCAGGCCGATATCGACGTTACCGTGTAGCGTCGTAGAATCGTAGATAGTTACGTTGCGATCTTCGCCACACCATAACCTGCCTTTTTCTTTCCAGCACACCACGTTTTCCATCAGCGGATTCATCCGTCTGAAGCGACTCATACTTTCTTGCTGAGTTTGTTGATAAAACTGCTTAAACAATTTTGGCTCATAACCGGAATCAGACACCGACTTACTCCTGTTCATAATCTATAACGCAGTGCTTCTGCGCTATGCAGGAAAATCCATTGCTGGACTACTTGTTAAAGCTTCTACTTCAGCGTCCCGTCGACTCATACCTGCTAAACGGTTACGAGTCATTCTTTCTCCGACTTTTAACCCTCCAGCGAATAGAGTAACTACGGGCAAAAACCCTAATCGATAGAGTTGATAACTCATAAAACCACCAGGGGCAATCCGCTTAGGAGAATAAGCAATGTTGCATTTTTCCAGAGCCTGGACATCAATACCGCCCGAGATCACCCCGAGTTTGATGTGAGGATTTATCGCTTGTACCGTCTCAAAACTTAAGAATCCGTGCTTTCCTAATATTTCTGTATGAAGTTGTTGTTCAGCTAGGATAATAAATGAATATTCATGGCCGTGCTGCTCAAAATGAGTAGTCAGTTCTGCATATGAATGCTCGCACTCTTGCGTGCAGCCAATGCGAGTAACGGGTATGCCAACCTTTGACATATACGCTTTCATTGGCCCTGCAAATATATCCGGGCTGCCGAGTAACAACACTTTGCCACAATCGTAACCCAGTTCAAATATTAGCTTTAGTGCTAGCAGGCCGTTAAAAGGCAGCATGTCCACAGGTGGCTCATGTTCATTAGTTCCAAGTGTAGCAATATCGTAATCGCGACAAGCCTGAAGATCAAAATCAACCTCTCTCACTTCCCAGGTTTCCCACATTAAAGGCAAAGATGCCGTGGGCTTAAGTTGTTTAATCAAATCATTGTCAATAGGTCTTACAAAATTACTATTTGTGACAATATCCGACTTTCTGAGCCTACGATGGTCTCGAAAATTGAAGATTTCAAACTTCTTAGCAAAGCCTAGTTTCTCTGCAAGCTCTAAATTGCTTTGCTTGACCTGCTCAAAGCTGGCATAACTACTGTCTGTTGATTGCGCGTAAACTCTCTCTGCACCAGCCATAAGAGCTACAAAAGGATTAAATAGATATGCCCCTGATGCGGCTTCGGTGTATACCGTCAGCCCTGACAGATCTAAATTTAAAGTGTCTATCAGTGATTTTATCTGTGACTTTTGGAGTTCGTTCATGTTTAGGGTACTGCGTACAAAACTGTTTCATCATTTGAAGAAGAGTACTTTCTCAAATAGAAGCGTTGGTAATTGAACTTTTCCGACAACAATTCTAACGCTTGTCGTAAATGTTCAGGTCGATGATAAACAGATAGAGCTATGACGGGCTTTGAATGCTGCAATGTGCTTTCTGCACCATGTAACACTTCGATATCCTGTCCTTCAACATCGACTTTAATAAACGTTGGATTGAGTTGAAAACTGTCGAGCGTTTTTTGCATGACAGAAATTGAACCGTCCTTGGAGGAATGGCTGTTTAACCCTTGTTCAGTAAAACTCACCATACTTTCATCGCGTCCCAGGCAGACACTATATACATTCACGGCCCCGGAGTTCTTTAATTGCGACTTATCAATACTCTGCAAAGGCTCAAAGAGGTGAGCCTCTTCTATACCGGTAAAATAGTCCAGCGCCGAGGAGTAACTGTCACCATCATAGGCACCAACATCAACAAATACCTTCATTGCGTCACTGGCTAAAAAAGACTCATTAAAGTAAATGGAGAAAATCGACTGTTGAATATCCGTAAGTGCTGCTCTGTCACCCGAATGCCAATAATCTCGAATTGCATTTAGTGTTAATTTTGATAAACGATCATTAAAAAAACTCCCTACATCAGTTAATGAAGCGATGTCTTGATTTGCAGGGAAATTAATAATTTCTCTAGGCAAGTCGTGCTCAATAACAAACTCCTCTATAGAAACCGGACATAAGCCCTTTTTACGAAGTTTTTTACTCACCGCAGAGAATGCTCTTGGGCTGAATATGGCAATTACTGCTTGTTCATTTGTTGTGACCAATGCGGTTTGGATTGAAACAATGGGTATCCCAAAAACCGATTGTCCGACCAAGCCATCATCCAATAAAGAAATTTCACAATCTGTCTTAAGTAAGTAATCTACTAGGTTTCTAGCAGGAATGTTATTCAATCCAGCGATAATAACTTTTTTAGGATTCGACATCTGCCACACTTCCCTTCAAATAATCAGAACGAGTAAATAACAGCACATGTTGTAAACGCCCTGCCATGGAGCCCCAGTCAAGATTTTGCTTTACATCTACTGGCTTTACTTCATGTTGAAAGGACTGATCAAACAATAATAAATCACCTTTATCACAGCACTCATCAACAAAAAATGGAGTACCATCAGTTGCATACACGTATAATCCACCAGTTTTAAAGTCACGACCGAACTGGCTACCAACAATTAAAGTTTGAATCATGTTAGCCTGATTAATTGGGTCCCGGTGTTTTGCCAGATACCCACCACCGGCTGGATATAGGTGGGAAACCACACGTGCAATATACCCATCTGAAGGCAAGGCTGTCAGTTTCGCGTTTTTTGCTGATTCTTCATTAACGCCTCCCCACTGTAACTTAAGATCCCACAAAGGCATGGTCGCTTGAAGTAAATCACTATTCATTTTTTTAAAAAAATGGAACATGAATGAGTGTGTTTTAGCTTTCACATAGGATTTCGGGTACTCATCGTTGATACGATGGTAATCCTCACATTCATCATATAGAGGCATCCATGTAGCTTCATTCTCTAATAACCTTGCTATTGAGTTTTCCAACAGCTCCATTATTTGCTCACTAAAAAAGCCCCTTACGACAATAATTTCCCCTTGAGAGAGCCTGTCTTGGACTGCAGAAATCTCCTTGATTCCGGATATATTCTCAATCGATATTTTCATTCAAACACTCCCGCATAAGCAAGGTAGAAAGCGAAGATGAGCGAACTGTCTGTAATAACGCAACAAATAAACTTCTCATGCCAGTACCAGAATTTATAAATTGTGTCATTTCCGGCTGGTTAAAATGCACTTTTGCATTTTCATAGCGCTGATATACATCCGTGTTAAGAAATATATGAACAGGGTGAAAGTTAAATACATTCAGTCCGGGGTTATCTAAAGTCGGTAATTCGCCTAATTCGAAAGGCCGCTCTAATTCGATATGCTTATCATCAGACCAATTAAATGGAATGGATATCATTTCTTTCGTCCTCGGCACCGGATGCAAGTTGAGGTGTTTGTGAAGATAAATATTACTTTCGTAGAGCATCCCTGTAGCATGGCAAGAAGAAAGCAAACGTGAGCCAAACAGCAAAGTGTGTGACCGTGTTCCAACAGCTTGTGGGAATAACGCTTTTAGCCGGTGTAAAGCATCTAGATCGAGTTCGCGACCAGCTTTGTTAAAATTGGGATGTAGTCCTATTTCAAACTGAGCAGGATCAAGAGATTGAAGTAAAGGTGATTCGTTAGTTGCGAAGAATGTTGCTTTTACGTCGAATTCTACGAGCAAGTCAATGGTACGCTGCAGATAATCATCTTTAAGCCAGTCTGTATCAAAAGTCAGAAAAATACTATTACTCTTCATTCCTGCCATACTGCCATCCCAAAACCCGTTTTCCCGAATCCATTGCCATTGTAGAGCATAAAAAACTTACCTTTGTGCTCAAACACATGAGGATAAGTTACTGCATCACTATCCCACGATAATGTTGGCCCAACGCACAAGGAGCTGGCCAAGTTATGCTCATCTTTTCGGGTGTAGTGAAGCCCATCCGCTGACTCTGCATACCCAATTCTATAATTCCCCAGAGCTTTACTGACGTAAGGATAAAATGCTTTGAATTTGCCGTCTTCCACACCAAAACATGCTCTGGCAATATTGGTATCTTTTTCTTCGAGTCCAATGGCTGTTTCACCAGTTTTGAACCATTCCAGACCATCCTGAGAATAGGCACTTTTCACATCATAAAGCGATTTCAACTGCCCATCCTTGTCGTGATATAGCTCAATTCCGGAGGTATAAAGCATTAGCCAATTATCCTCTGCCAGTTTTTGAACAAATGGCGCCATCACAGCCCATTTGTCGACACGGTCCCTCCCCAGCACTGGCGCATTCGTATACTTTCTGAAGCTAAGTCCATTGTCCTCAGAAATCGCTAATCCTATCGCAGAATAAAATATGCCGTCGCGGCCTGCGTTCCATCCTGCATAATAAAAATACAGCAGGCCCCTATGCTTTACCAATGATGTCGCATATACACCATCGCAGTCAAAATACCCAAGTTTTCCAAAAGGTATTACCGGCTGCTGGGACACCGAACAAACTTTGACAGTCTCTGCGATTTCAACCTCGACGTAGCCTACCTGGTTTCGTTGACTGCTGTCTCTCGTAGAAAAATATATTCTCCACAAATCACCATGTAAGTGATAAGGTGTAGGCACTGTGGCATGAGAACTCATCCATTCGGATGTTCCCTCCGGACAGAATACTAAGCCTAACTTTTTCCACATACATCCAACCTAATTGTTTAAATTTAGCAGTAGGGCGAATACCGCTTCTATAGTGACTAAGTGATACTGACTTACTTTTTGTCAACCACTATCGTCCACTCCCACAAGTCATAATCATGCAAAAGCGTAACTTTTTTAGAGAACGAACGTTTACAGAAATCGAACCAGTAGCATGGATCACCATAAAATAGATGCGGCTCCTCCCAATCAACGTAAGAAGTTAATAAATTGAAGGAGAACCCCTTTGAACAGTTGGCATCAAGTTCCTGTAACTTTTTTTCAATAAACTGGTGCCAGGCTTCTTTACTGGCATCAAAGCGCACGTTAAACGTACCAGATACAAAACCAAAGTCCGCCTGGGTGTTAATTTGACTTGCGTTGAACAGGTTTACACGAGTTTCTTGTTGCCCTGTTAACTGGCGGCCTGCTTCATCAAGCATTTCGTTACTGATGTCATAACCGTTATAAGCCGATACGCGTCGCTCTTTTTTCGCAAGGTACAAAAGTAAAGAACCAAAACCACAACCATAGTCATTTACGCTGAAAGGACTTTCCTCTTCTGCTACCAGTGAGATGAGCTTGTCAAACCGCAGTTGCTGGCATTCGCGGCTGTTCCACCCTACAGCAGTAGAGTTGACGCCTTTTTCCTTAAGGTTAGTTGAATATAACTGTTCTACCTGACTAAGTTGTTTTTCCAGTGCCATCAGAAACCTATTTCCTCACTGTTTTTCTTAAACAAAGGAGTTGCTTTAGGCACGACTACTTGTTTGTCAGTAAGATCTCTGGAGACTATTGCCCCTGCGCCTATCAATACTTCATTGCCAATATTCAGTGAGTCGTGGAAAGTCGCATTTACTCCTACAAAAATATTATTTCCTAAATGGCAGGAGCCAGAGATCACTACATGGGATGATATAAAGCAATGTTTGCCAATGGATGAATGATGACCAAGATGATTGCCACTCCAGAATATCGTATTATCACCAATCGAGGTATAGGGTTGAATAGTGTTATCTTCAAAGATAAAGATATTTTCACCGAGTGTCGTTGATTTCCATATTTTTACGTCTGGATGAATGAAGTTGCAAAACGTATAACCTAACGATTTTATTTCTTTATACACCGCTTCACGCATTTTATTCATCTTGCCATAGCCTACCGCCACAAAAACTTTATGCTCGGCGGTTGAATAGTGCTCGACAATTGTCTCAATAGGTACCACATCAACACCATTGATTTTCGGCTTGGTGATAAACCGCTCGTGACAAGCAAAAGCAACAACTTGAAGTGCCGTGTATTCTTCGAAATAGTCTCGGGCAACTTCCGCAAATAACCCGGTGCCAACAATTATTAATTTGGAGTTCATGTGTTTCCCCTGTGCCGCAAAAAGCAACGTATATTATTCATCCAGGACTTTTTAACTGGTAATCCAGCACTGAAACCGCATTAACACAAATAACTTACTAAACATAAAGTTACTGTAGTCGCTCTATACATCCCGGGAAAGCACACTAAACGGCAACACAAAAAAGCCTTTGTACTCACCTAATAGCTCTTCTCGACTCGTCGCCAAAACGGCTTCATTAAATACTTTGGTGTAATAGAAATATGGGTAATCAGTTGTTCCCCATTTCTTTTTAAACTGGTAGACCCCATCCTGAGTCAACCAAGTGCCACCCCAGTTCCATTTTTTGAAACCACGCTTCACCGCATCTAGCATTGCTTCAAATATCACCAGACTGAGCGATTGAGTGTCTCTGAATTCCTGTTTTACAACAGGGGTGAAATACTCAACTGTTTGATTGAAGTAAAAAACTAACAGACTGGCAGATATATCACCGCCCACTCGGGCTTCAAATATCGCCCAGTCACCCTGCTGCATATATACAGTTAATCGGTCGAAAAAAGCTTTTTCTTTAGCTAATCCGCCAATTTTTTGCATATTCTCAACGTGGATCGCATATAACGCATCGATAGCCTCTGGTTTTACACTTTGACTGACCTGCACACCTGACTTTATTGCTTTACGAATATTCCGTGGCCTCGGAGACTCGAATTTTGCCAACAGCGATTGCTCATCAACAATACCTTCTAATGAAGTAATTTGTCCGACGCGCTGATCTTTATAGTCACATTTAGTGATTTCATCATAAATCTGCGTATCTTCATTCAGGGGATTCGTAATGATCGTCGCAGAGCAAGCACCGGCCTCTTCAGCTAAACAATAAAACTGGTCAATCAAAATTTGTTTGTTTGAAAATGAATCGGCACTATCGATAACGCCGCCGTTGCTGCCATAGTACGCCAGTGAATTATAGACTGGGCCAAACTTCCCTGTTGCTACCATCACCGGCAACAGCGCAGTCAGTTTGCAATCCTTGCAAAGGGCAAGCCAAAAATAATCTGCCTGCAAATAGTCACTTACCAGAGCAACGTATCTGGGACTGCAATACAGTAAGGCCTTAGGTTGCCTCGCCAGAAAATGATAAATTCGTTCGCTTTGGTCTCGCTTAAGAATCTCGATCCTGTTCATTAGTGCTCTCTTTGCGACGAGAATATTTGCTCTGTATTTAGCAACGACCAAATTAACAAGCGACGATTCTCTTCACCGTTAATATGGGAATTGATCAGGCCACTAATAGTTTCGTAATCCAAAAATTTATAGATACTCGCATTGGGTTTGAGTAATTGTTCACAGACAAAGTCAATGCTTTCCCCTTTAAACCAACTGGCGTCCGGTGAACTGAAGCCTTGTTTTACCGACGATGTAATATCACTCGGAATATAGCGCGACATCACATCGCGCAAAATTTGTTTGCCATCACTGGTTTTCTGAAAATGCGCCTGTCGTTTGGCTTTCACTTCATTTTCGTTAATTTTCGCCACTTCAGAAAGGTTATTCAGCTTTAGGCTAACCGGGCACCTCATGGCAAAATCAACTAAATCGTTGTCCATAAAGGGCACCCGTGTTTCCAGGCTGTGAGCCATGCTCAGCTTATCTTCAACAACAAAGAGCCCATGCAGAAATGTTTTTGCCTCAAAGTACAAAGAGTGATTGATGTAATCCTCTGCACTATTAAGTTCATTCTGATGATTTTTAAACACATCCCGAAAAATATCCCGGGTGGATAGATGCCTGACTTCGTCCCAGACAGGCGCAAATACCTGTTCGAGCATAGGCTCTGGCATCAGACGTTGCCAGAAACCATAATACTGGTCTATGTAATGTTCGAAGTCCTTATTGACGGCTGCTCGGTAATATCGCCAGGGATAGCCGGCAAACAGTTCATCTCCGCCAGCACCAGAAAGCACTACCTTTACAAACTTGCTGGCCAGCTTGGCAGCGTAATAATTAGGGTAGCTCTGCCCTACTCTGGGCTCTTCCAGATGGTAAGCAAAATTCGGCAAACACCGTTCCATATCGCCGGCTTTAAGAACCATTTCATAGTGTTCAGTTTTGAACTTAGCCGACATGGCCTCAGCTTTAACGCGTTCGTCAAAAGCCAGTTCAATACCCGACGCAGAACTTAAATCAAAACCACAGGTGAAGGTTTTTATATAGGGCAACTCATTAGAAGCCAGCGCAGTTAACGAGCCGGAGTCCATCCCTCCAGACAAATAAGCGCCCAACTCTACATCACTAACCAGTTGGCGTTCTACAGCCTGGCACATTAAACGGTCAAGTTCTTCCTTATACTCCCGGGCATCTACTGGGCCCTCAGGTTCACGAAAGCAATAATCCCAGTACTGGGTAAACTGCGGTTTTATTACCGTCGCTTTCAAATCCAGTTTAAGGTAGTGGCCCGCGGGTAATATCCTGATGTTTTTCTCAAAGGTTTTATCAGTAAAAATATTCTGAAAAGTGAAGTATTCAAACAGCGCTTCTGTATCGAGAGCAGATCGGTAACCTGAAGTATTTACGATAGCCTTTTGTTCCGAAGCGAACATGAAACGCTCGGCCGAGAAATCATAATACACAGGTTTGATTCCGTATCTGTCACGGGCCAGTAGCAAACTCTGCTCTTTGCGATCCCAAAGCGCCAGTCCAAACATGCCGTTAAATTTCAACAGGGCCTCTTCACCCCAGGCAATCAGCGAATAAAGCACCACCTCGGTATCTGAATCAGAGCTAAACCAGTAACCCATGACCTCAAGCTCTTTTCGCAACTCGCGGTAGTTATACACCTCACCGTTGTAACTCAGCACATAGCGATGCTCTACCGATACCATCGGCTGATGGGCCGAGTCTGACAGATCGATAATCGCCAGGCGACGATGTCCCATCGCCACATTACGTTCCAGCCAATGCCCTTCACCATCCGGCCCGCGATGAACTAATGCATCAGTCATCGCCTGAATTTGCGGTGGCTCTGCAGTCTGACCGTTAAGGTTAATAAATCCAGCTATGCCGCACATGATCAGACTATCATTTGTAACGCATTAACCACGTACTGGTAGTCATCAGCGTTCATTTTGTTGTGTAAAGGAATAGCCATGGTGTTGTCGTTACAAGCTCTGGCTCCAGGATAGTCAGCGTCGGTTAACGTAAATTGCGTTTTATAGTAATTAAGCATATGCACCGCGTGCGTGCCAGGACGTGTTGAGATGCCCAGCTCCTGTAACTGCTCCATCATCTGATTTCTGGTCATGGGAGCCTTTTGTGGATCAATATAAAGCACAAACGCCTGCCAGGAATGACTCACATTGGCAGGTACTTCCGGCAGGCCAAGCCAGTCAATATCGGCGAGCACCTCACAGTAATACTGCGCCCATCGTTGTCGTTCTTTAATAAACTGTTCAAGTTTTGCCAACTGCGACAGTCCTACCGAACCCTGTAAATCGGTCATCCGATAGTTAAAGCCGAGGATATTAAAATCCGGTAGCAAGTAAGGTTTAGGGCCCTGATGGCGCTGCTCTTCGGAAATTTCCGCCCCATGATTACGAAGCTTGGTCATCATTACGGCCAAGTCTTCATCATTGGTAGTAATCATACCACCCTCACCGGTGGTAATGACTTTGCGGGGATGAAAAGAAAAGGCTGCAGCATCCCCCAGGCTACCGGCGTACTTTTCGTCAATTTTTGCGCCTGCGGCACAGGCGGCATCTTCAATTACCTTTACCTGCGGCGGCAATTTTTCACGTACTGCTGCCACATCAACACATAACCCAAACAAGTGCACAACAATGATGGCTTTAGTTCTGTTTGTTACTTTTTCGGCTATTCTGCTGATATCAATATTGTTAGTTTTTGGGTCTACGTCAACAAACACCGGCGTCGCACCGCAGTACATGACTATATTCGCAGTAGCAACCCAGGTAAATGCCGGCACCAGTACTTCATCGCCGGGACCAATTCCCATCGCCACTAAAATTAAGTGCAGTGAGGTTGTACAACTTGTGGTCGCAATTGCCTGTTTAACCCCGTGGTACTGAGCAAACTGCTTCTCGAACTCAGCCACCTTTGGCCCTTGAGTAAGCCAACCCGATAAAATGGATTCTTTGGTCGCTAACCACTCTTCCTCACCGGTGCTCGGTAAAGAGATGGCGATATTTCGCTTGCTCATTATTGTTTGCCTTTATGAGATTCACGCCATGCAATCAGATCCAACAACCCCTTTTCCAGCGAATCCTGATAAGTAAAGTTAAGGTCCTTTTTCGCCTTCTCAGGACAACCAATGCGATTTTGTACCATTCTTCGTGCATCTTCTTTGCTGTAGGGCTTATACTGCACTTCCAAATCAGACTGTTTGAGCTTGAGAATAAGATCGCATAATTGTTTAATACTGGTTTGCACCCCTGTCCCAACATTGTAAAACTCGTCAGTGACTTCGGCTTCCATGGCCAGAATATTCGCTCTGGCAATGTCCCGCACTGAAATAAAATCATAAGCCTGAGAGCCATCACCATTAATAACCGGCGCTTCGTTGGCGTCTATTTTATTAAGCATAATCGGGACCACACCGGTGTAAGCGGCTGTCTGATCCTGATGCGGGCCGTATACATTCATGTAGCGTAAGCCAACGTAATCCAGTCCATAGCGGTCATAAGTGGCCCGGCACATGGATTCACCGGCGATCTTGGTAGCCCCGTAAAAGTTTCGGTTATTAAACGGATGCTCTTCCGTCATTGGTACTTCTACGGCATCTCCGTACACTGACGCTGACGATGAATAAACTAACCGTTTGACATCATTTTTGACGCATGCTTCAAGTACATTGAAAGTTCCCTGAATGTTTACATCGAAAGCGGTACGCGGATAATCTTTACAGTGCAATAACCACATGGCAGCCAGATGAAATACTCCATCAATGCCCTGCAAAGCGTCATTTAAAATATCAATTTCCCTTACGTCACCACCATTCGGATACAGTGAACAGCGGGGATCCTCAAGGAACGCCTCAACATATTCGCGCTTACCACGAGTAAAGTTGTCGTAAATAATGATTTCACCGGCGTCTGTTTTTAACAACTCTTCAACCACATGGCTGCCGATAAAACCGGCACCACCGATTACTAAGAAACGCTTATTTGTTAAGTTCATTTATATTCCTTGCTCAACCAGGATTAAGTACTTTTTGCATGGTATATCGTCAACACGCTGCCATCTTGGGCTAAAGTCTACATTGCCGGGTAATTTTGATTTGTCGATAACAACACAGTTCAAACCGAAATCGTCGGCCATGTCGTCTATTTTTTGCAGATTAGTAAAAGGATAAGTCGCCCCGTACTGGCTTTCAAAACGCTTACTGAACTCTCTGTCGAGGTTAAAGCAAAACACCAACTTGTGTTTAGTCTGCCCCAGAATTCGCCACAATCCCGTCGCCGCATGATAGGGATAAAGGAGAAGAGTGAACTGCCGGACGTTATCCTTAAGCCAGTTAAGCACCAATAAATCATCATTATCTTCAGTAGCCTTTACCGGCTCTCTGGCCAGCCATGGATAAACAATATACTCCAGAAAAAAAAATAACAGTCCGTAAGCCATCACCCCGAGCAGCAAGCCCTGCATTTCATAAAGGCTACAATAACGCACCAAATCCACACAGATAACCAGGGCAATGCAGTTCAGATAACGCTCCGCCTCACCCAGAAAAATAAATAGGCGGGTAGACGTTAGCACAAAAACCAGGCTGGCCGATATCACCAGCCAAAAAGCATTAACGGATATCAGACTGGCCTCATTAGTGAACCACACCGCCACGTAAAAACCAGTCAGCATTACCAGTGCAGGCGCTTTTAACAATACAATAGTGTACGAATTGGAAATCAATAAACTCTTTATTGCGCCAACCAGAAAGTGGCGCTCCTGACCGGCTGTATAGGCCGGGAAGGCGCGCATTGAATTTCGCTTAACGATGTCGCCTTCACCACGCCTGACCATCTTAAAGTACCACACCAGATGTTTCACCTGTGCAGAGAACGCTTCTGCAAAGTACCCTTTAGAAAATACTAAAGCCAGTCCACCAGCGATAACAATTGCTATCAGCGGTAGCCAGTCAAACGACAAAACACTGTAAAATAATGAAATAAAAACGATTGCCTGAATGCCAAATTTAAAGGACAAAATTACCAAATAGGCAAGCACCACCAACACTGGCAAAATCAAGTACACAGGCATTGACCCGCCTACACTGACCAGTAAGAAAAAGACGCTGAGTAGAATCTCGCACGACAGCCGAGGTGTAAAACCAACGATGCGTGGGCCTATGGCAAGGGTTGAGAACCAAAGTGGTGTGGTTAAATACAACAACACTACCAGAATCGCCGCCGCTGACGGCAACACAAAACTAAGTGTCAGATAAACCACTATACAGAATAGCAGCTCTATCAACGCGTTAAGATAACTGCAGAACGCATAAGAAACAGACACCGGTATCCGAGCCACCAGCCAGTGCCAAAGCAATGGTATATTTGACTTTCGGGAATAGACAATATTGGTATCAACCCCTCGAAACGCACTTTGTTGTGTGGTTTTAAGTTGCTGATAAAAATAAAAATGGGCGTCACTGTCAAAGCCGGGTAACTTTAGCCAGGCGGGTACAAACCGAAACAGCAGACAACAACTCGTTAGCACCAGTAAATCAACCAGCATGCGCATTTACCTGCAAATAAATCACGGCAAACAACACCAGATATAGCGTGCCAATCACCGCGAAAAACGACAACCAGCCAGTCCTTAGCACTGATTTCGGGTCAATAAATTTTTCTTCGACTTGCCGGATGTGCACTGCCGGTTCGGTAAACACGGCAGCAAGCTGCTGTTTTATGGCATCAAAACTGGCTGAGGCAATGTAGATATGGTCTACCGGTAATTTGCTTGCTGATTCGATGGACATCACATCCACCCCAAACAAACGCGTATTTTGTTTACCGGGATCATTATCGATAAACGCCATAACCTTGCATGTTTTCTTATAGTGTTGATAAGCTCTGGCGCCGGCGGCACCCGCGCCAAATATGATCACGTTTTTCATTATTAATTTCTTTACTCAACGGACTTAGTGATCGACTGAAGCTATTTCGAGTCTGCAACAGCGCACCAGAGTCTCCGCTTTTCTATTAGCATCTGTAAGTAAATATCGGCCTTGGCTCTGATTACTTAAACATGCGGATTACAAATTTACTATTCGCTCACACACCCTGGTCGGCAGCATCTCATCTCTAAGGTGTTGCAGTTGAGGTGCATCTGCCGCTGCATCCTTCTGCTCCCGGGACAGTAACGATACCGCGATGTTAACCGCCTGGTTGGAATTTTGCGACTTAAACACCTGATCTTTAAAGCCAAACTTTGTCATTACTCGTTTGGTATCGCCAACATCGGTAGCCACTGCCTGACAGCCGTACAATAAAGCTTCAACCAGCGCATTGGGGTAACCTTCTACCACCGATGTCTGGATAAACAGATCAGCATAATGAAAATATTCATGCACATTAGACACATTACCTGGCAGCATCACCCTATCCGAGAGCCCCAAGCTACGAATACGCTCCTCAACTTCTTCGCGCATATCTCCATCGCCCAGCAGAATGGCTTTTGCGTCAGGAATAGCCTGTATGATGCCTTGGATAATATCGATATATAACAAAGGATTTTTCACCTCGGTAAGTCGCATGGCAGCACAAATCAACGGGCCGCGCTTATAACTGACTAGCAGATGCTCTACGCTCTCATCCTGACCTACCGGGTGAAGCTCGCAGGCATTATCGATCACCGGCAAAGGCGCATTCAGCGACAACCACTGCTGATAATATGCCGATGCTGCCCCGGCGTTAGCATACAGTGTGACCGCCGGGTGACTCAGAACCCTCTGATACAACCGGGATATATCATTAAGTGTCAGATAATGCGGCAGCGTATGGTAAATGTCCGGCTTCGCGCTGCGAACAGACAATACAATTTTTGGCACATCGGTAATACACGCCGCCAATCCGGCGAAGATATTGGTTTGATCCATAAAAGAAATCAGTTTCGATGGTCGGATCTGACCAAGCAAATGACAAAGCCTTTCCAGTAAATAAAACTCTTTAGCCATTAATAGCGGAGCGATTTCATTAGCCACTGATTGGGGTGAAAAGTCAGCCGTTGAATCCACCGTTTCGCGAACAGTCGCTACAGATTGATGGCGGATTCCCATAGCAATCAATTCGTCCAGCCAGTCTGATGGCCGCGACGGCGTCCAGGTGATCAGGTGGACACGATAGCCTAGTTGCACAAACCCCTTTGCAACTAAATACATTTGTCGCTCGGCACCGCCAAAAGACAGACTCGGTATACACAAACACACACAATCCGGTGCAGCTAGATCATCGCCTGTCGTGTTCGGCGCAAAGGTAAAATCGGGAATACTAACTGATGAGAGTAATTGTTGGACAGGTTTATCCAGATAACAAAAGGTATAATCTCCCAGAGCCTCAATTTGTTTCGAAATCGCCACACCAAACTGACGAATATCCGCCACTACAATGATAATCACTTCGTTACTGTTGTACTCTTTAAGCACCGTTGGGGAGTACACATTCAGGCCATAGCGCAGTCCCGTGCTTTCTGCACTTTCATCCTGCAACTGACCGTCAATAATGCCGGCAAAAATGAAACCATATTGTTGTATCACGTAGGGCAAGATAGCAGCCACGCCCCAGGCAAAAACCCTTTTTTGAGAATGAAGAGCCTCCTGAAACAATTGTGGGGTTAACGCATTCATAATTTGTTTGTGTTGTTATTATCAGTCGTAGGGATATCGCCCGGTTCACCGCACTTATCTGGCCAGTGACACATATAGCTTTTCATATTCTTCCACCATGCGCTGCAAAGAGAAAAACGGATCGGCAGCGTTTTTTTGTGTTTGGCTGGCATAGTGTTCAATGTCTGCCACTAACACCGCCTGCTGCGACGGCGCTACAAATCGATGCCGCTCACTTACCGGAACACATTCCTTTACCCCGCCAATATCAAAACCGAATACCGGCAAACCGGTACTAGCGGCCTCTATCACCCCTAAAGGCTGATTCTCAGCCTCGGCACAGTACAACAGCATGTCGGCAGCATTGAGATACTCGTTCATCAGACAGGCATCCTCAACAAACCCGGTGCTAATATAATTAAACGCCTTAAGATGATGCCGCGCGGTATCATCAATACGCCCTATCACCAGTAAAGTGAAAACTACCTGACGCTGTTTCAGAGCTTTAAGTACACTTAAATTATTATAGAAACCTTTGAAAACATTACGGGAACTATTCGCAGTAATGGCAATAACAAACGCCTGTTCATCGATAGCTAATGACGCTCTCGCCCTGTTTTTCGGCATCGGATAAAACACAAGCTGATCAATACCATTGGAAATTACCTTTACCTTTATGGCTACCTTTTGGTTAATCATCTTTTTTAACCACTCAGAAGGGGAAACCACGGTCAGGTTGCTGGCATGGCGCAGCACAAATAACTTTATCTTGTACAAGAAGCGGGTAAAATCAAATTTGCTCTGCAACGGCCAGGTCCCTATCTGGGGACAAGGCCCACACTCGCTGCTAAAGCGCTCACAGCCCAGCGGATGAATGCAGCCCGCCGTAACCACCGAGCAATCGTGAGCGGTCCAGACTACAGGTTTAAAAAAACTCAAAATTAACAGGGTAAAAGGCGAGATTGACCCGGAGATATCGTGAAAATGAAACACGTCAGTTTGACGAAACTCCTTTTTAAGCAGCAGCCGGGGCAACTCCATTGGCAGGATTTCCGGGAATCCGAGAGTTCGTAAATGCCAATGTATCTTCTTGATCAACTTTTCAAACCGACCGTACAGCGGGCGGTTGATTTGGTTGAATCCCTGCCGGGAACTGCGGGATAAATGAATGACCGTATGTCCTTCAGCAGTCAGGTTTTGCGCCAGTTGTTCGGCAATTTTACTGGCGCCACCGCCATAACGATCGGCTTTACTAAGCAGACAAATACGCAGCTTAACAGGCCTGATGTCACTCATCGGTTTGCTCATTATAGGTCAAGAACATTTTCTTCCAGGCCTGCCATTTCGCGTCGGTGAGTATTCCTTTAGTCAGGAAATCAGGATACCTATAATGCCTGGTTATTCGTGCCCGCACGCCTAAATTAAGGATACGTTCAGAGGAACGCAGAAAACGATTGGCAACCCCCACGGTTCGCACGTTATCAAAAACGAAGCTGTCTGAGTTTATGAAGCGCTCAACGAATGCCTCCTCTAGCGGCACCGATGCATCTTCTTTCAATTCGTACTTATGGAAAACATAGTCGAAGGCCTGTAATTGGTGCAGGTAGTCAAGAATTACCCAAACCCTGGCATGATGCTGACTTTGGATAAAACCCGCCCCGGTGAACACATTGCCCGGCGAAAACAATACACATGCCTTACCCTTCGCAGCTGAAACTAACTCTTCATTATTGATATCCTGGGTAATAATCAATGCGCCCTGATTAAACTGGTAACGCTGGAGAAGGGTCTGCCAGTCAAACTGAGCTGACCTTATATAAATCAACACAGGGGAATCGCAAACTTCGCTGGCTGCAGGGATGACTTCCTGACCAAACCCTACATCCACACTAAGCCCCTCAAACTCAGATTCACAGATCCGTTGCATCACGCTGGCAAAATCATTGCTGTCGGTGAGTAACTTAACATTACAATTTTTGATCTTATGGCGGGCGTAATCTTTAAATCCCCGGTCTGCCAGAGAGTGGGTGCAGTCAAAAGCGCCTTTATCAGTGGTGATGGCAAAGAGCATATCGTCGAACGTCGACGACCAGTGTTGCCGTGCTTCTTCGCACACTTCAAGCACTTTTTCCTCACCACCGGCAATATTCAACAAGCGTGTAAACAGCGCATTGATGAAATTAACCGTCCCATATAAATAGTAAAATAATAAACTCTTGCCATGCTTGTAAGAGGCGAATAACAGCACTTTTTGCTGTTCAATCAGAAACTCAATTTCGGCTATCGAGGTAAACGGCTTTTGGATGTAAGAGCGAAACACACCGAGCTCATGCTTAAGGGTTTCGTCACTGTATTTATTATCAAGTTTGCGCCTGAAGTCCGCGTAATCAATTGGCGCAAATGCTTGGGTTTTCACTTCCTTAAGGGCCTGTTCCTTATCCTGGGATGTGGTTGTAATAAGGATATTTTCAGCCTGTAACGCGTTAGTACCGCTGATTTTTGCACCATCGGACGTGTTGTAGCAATCGACCTTGTGCTGCGCCAGCGACTGCTCGAGCATGACCTTGGCTACTTTAAACTCGTACTTGGTGAACACCCGGGACGAAAAGTTACCTTCCACCATTATTGAGGTATTGTTCTTATCTGCGTAATCGTAATATTCTTCGCCATCACCATCATAGTAACCTGATGCTGAGGAGTGGTGTTTTTTCTGTTCTTTGAAGCCTAAATCAACACCAAACAAATACACCTGATCAAAACCCAGGCTCAGGATAAGGTTGAGCGAAAAGTTCGACACAGTAGGAAAGGCAAATTTTAACGACTCGAACTCGCTGCGATTTAACACTTCCAGGGTGGATGTAGTGGACGACTCGCCGTCTTTAAAGGCCAGATAGCTGTTACGGTAAAGCTCCACGGTATCGGGGTGAATACCGTTACAGGAAAGCAGGTCAATCTGCTTTAGGTAATCATAATCAGCTACCGATGCGGCCCAGTCGAAGCTTGAGCGGTTTTGTTCAATCTCTGAATGAAAGTCCGGCGTAATTCCATAGCGATTGAGTGACTGCAGTGACGTACCACAAGAAATCAGTATCGCTTTGTCCTGCCATTCTTTTATAAATTCAATAGCATCATCCAGCGACGGGCCATTACCAATCAGAAAAACCGGTACATCTTTGGATTGCTGAGATAAATAGCCGGCGGGTTTCCCCTTCAGAAAAGACTGCTGACTTTTAATCACACTGTGGGTTTGATTGATACCATAATAAGCGTGATCAAAGTACTCCCCCATGGCGATAACAGTTTGCAACTGTTCACGTAGTTGAGCCACCGCAGAGTTAAGTAATGAATTATAGTAGGTCTGGTAGAAAAAGGTATTGGCCAGAATATACGGACCAATGGAATAAAAACGGTTTAACAAATCGCGGAACAGGTTACTGCCGTCATCACCGATATTCAGGTACAGGCGACCACCGTCTTTATCTATTTTGGTTAAGATGGCGTGCCAGTCAATTGCGAACAACGAGCTGTAAAAAAAGTCACGGTTTGGCTCACATATAAATAAATTACCGATAGTGTGATTCTCACACAGCGTCTCGAGCTGATAGCCTGCGCCAAGACCAAACATAATCAGTGATTTCACTTCCTCCGGTAAACGCAACTTCGACTCTTCGGCTTTCAGAAGCTCCTCGGTTTCCTGCACCAGTTGGTAGTGTCGATAATGCTTTAACTTTGTCCCGGCATAACCCAGCACTACACCGTCCTTAGCCGGTGCTTCGCAAAATCCCCGATAGCTTGCCCGACATTCCTCTTTCGCCTCTTGACCATACCAGGTGGTTAGATCGTCGCGCTTGGCAATATTGACGGCTTGTTCATTATTCCTTTCAACTACCGGCAGCCAGGAGCCCGGCTGATAATCTTTAAACTCCTGGTAAATATCCGGAAAGTACGCTTTAAAAGCCGCCATATTAGACTGATAAAGGGTGTTTTCTGGCGTTACCGACTGATAGCTGAGTATATCAGCGGGTAAACTCCAGGCCGGCAAATACTCGTTAGCCTTTTCTTCGGTATTAACGGGCAAACCATTTTTTTTGAGCTGAGACCAGCAATATTGACGCAACCCGCTCTCTACAGAGCGAAAAACCGGATGGTTGTAGTGCCGGTACAAATAAAAGCCGTCTACCTCAACTGCCTGACGGAGTTCTTCCATGTCTTCAATCAGGTTACGGCCGTCCATACCGTACTGTATATAAATACCGGTGCCTTTTTGATTGGCCAGGGTAAAGATATGTGACCAGTCACATAGTGTCACTGAATTTTTAAAATACGCCTCTTCGGGCTCGTATATCACCAGATGTTTTATGTCGTAGTCGTTAAGAAGCGTTTCGATATGCCAGCCGATCCCAACCCCAAGTACCACCATTACGTCAAAACCGTCTGGCAATGGCACAGCCGAGGCTTTTTGTTGATAGACTGGAAGTTCGGTTAATGTTTGCGGCTGCTCGCTATCAGAATTTTCGCACAGGGGGTGTGGCTCAGAGGCTGAAAAGTCTACATACAATGGGTGATGACAAAACAGTTCAAGGTGTCTTGCTACTTCCTTAACAGGCTCTAATCCATAGAGTGTGCGCCCGGTGCCCAAATCGACTAAATTTATGTCACCTTGCTTATTACTGAAGACCGATACGTAGCCTTTATCTTCAGTAGTAACGACATTCATCATCGACGGCATGCTCTGGGCGAAAGCATAAACATTTTTTTTATGTGTTTTGGCAATATGTCGCGCTAACTCACCGTCTAATAAAAGCTGCCTGTCTTCATCCGAATCCAAATGTAGCTTAATATTTTTTAACATGTATATTTATCCGGCATTCAAAGTAATTGAAAAATCAGACGCTTATAATCTGAACTTGCTGTGCTATCCCTAACTCTCTGGCTACGGAAGTAATATTTTTAACTATCTCTTGTTTAAACGCATAAGAGGTAACGACTATTTTGCGGCTACCTTTATTCAGCGCCTGAGCAAGGCTTTCTACTTCGACGCCTTTTAGGCGATATGGCCCGTTGACGTCTGCTTTTCGATCAATCAATCGCTCAATAACAAAACCATTTGAGGCAGTCAGTTCATTAAACTGTTCAAAGAAAACACCAGCCCCATACAAGGTGAATTGCTGCCAGCCCCGCTCTTCTATCAGCTCAATCAGATTGAGAATATTAAGATAACTATCATTTAGCAGCAGACCTTCCCGGCGATACAGAAAATCTTCATCGATGACACTGCAAATCGCCTGAGGCCAGTGCAGGCGGCCTATCTGCCACTGCTCGTGTTCATGTAAGCTTTCTATCACCTGCTGTGTGCCCAACCGCTTAACTTCGGCGATTTGCGACTCTGCAATCACCGGATACGTTTTATCTGCGCCAAAATTATCCTGATGAAACAACTGAGTATACACAATGCTTTCATTGTAAGTAGGCAATCGCACATAGCGCGCCAGCATCGCTATTGCCTGATCAGCATTCACTGTCTCAAAGCCATAACGGTTGAAGCAATCAAAAAAGGTCTCTATTCCAGCGTAAAAGCTGTCAACAATAGAGGTATTTTCCGGGGTCGACTCGCCAAGAACCGGTTTGGCCTGCTCATCGTACCCCAGAGTGGTGCCCACATCGCCCAATAAAAAACTCTCTATACATTCAGGCGAGCGCCAGAGCATACGTCTGAGATTAAACTTATCATTGTGGGCACCGATGAAGCTCTCATACAGGGTACCCAGTCGCTGATAAATACGATTGGTAGAATAAAACAGCAAATTGGTTCTGGCCCGCTCACCAAGGGCCAGCTCAAGGTGACTCTGGATAGTACCGCCGTTACCCAGGTCAACAGTAATGCACTGCGATAACGGGGAGTCGACCTCGTTGTGGAAATACTCTGCGAAGCGGCGTTTTTCTGCCTCAATACGCTGCTGAACAGCCTGTTTTGACTTTTCGGCCTGCTGATAAAGTAAACTGAGGATGTTTTTGCCATTATGAAAAACACTATCGGAGTTTTTAAACTCCAGCGCTGAAAACTGTTGCAAAATGTCATCCTTCTCCAGCATAAAATCAGCGTAAAAATTAGCGATGGTATAACCCCTGCGCTTGATAAAAATATCCATCAGGCCGCTAAACCAGTCATCATCCTCAATATTCACTGCGGGCCAGAACGTAGACTTGCGTGACACATATAACCTGATAATCCGCAAACCACAGAGGCCTCGCTGTGCGAGCCGCTTTTCTATGAGGGGTGCAAAAACCTCTCCCTCGCGCATCAGACACAGCACATTACTGGCCTTGCTGGCCATGCTTCTATTGATAACCCAATCGCAAAAACTTAATAATGCCGGCCCCCAGGTGAAGCCTGAGAGCTCGAACGCGCTGGGCATAACCTCTGCAGGTTTGTGGGTTGAGGCCAGAAAGCGAACGGCATTAAAATCACATTGCGCTGAATACAGTTTACGTTCAGTATCAAGGATCCGCTTACTATCGAGTAATGGGCCAACACGCACTGTCTCTATACCAAACAGGTTGGCATTTTTGATATCTGCTATGGCGTTATCACCCACGTGCAGCCAGGATTCAAAAGGTTGGTCTGCCAGCTCAGCGACACGTTTAAACAAACCGCCCGAAGCTTTATTTACTTTATGTTCTGATGACACATAAAGTGGGATCGCCTGTAAAGCCGGTTCGTCATGAAAAAAGCAGTCGCGGATCTGCTTAGCCGATAAATACATATCGGAAATAAAGACCACTTTGACACCCGGCGTGTTTTGCAGCTTTAAAATAAGCGATTTAAGTGTATCGTCAAGAAAACCGTAACGGGCTTCTGTTGCCAGCTCAGCGTTTAACAGCAGGCATTGATCTGCTCCACCCATCGGTAAATGACCGATGATTTGCTCCAGGGTAACCTCTCGATGCTCTGTTTTATTTTTCAGCTCGCGTTCAGCATAATGCCGTAGCTCCTCGTACTCAGACGGCATCATGTGTACAGTTAGTTGCTCGGCCACTGCAGCAAAGGCTTCAGCAAATATGCGCGTTGGCCGGGCTACTTTGCGAAACACCAGGGTATCGAACAAATCGAAGGACACCATGCGAATATCACGCTGAGTCAGGCTCTGCTCAATGGCATGCGTCAACTGGCTCATAAGCATATATCATCCCTGGACTCAAAATGTGAGAGCAACAATGCCATTGTTTCAGCATTAGCTACGAGCGTGGGGTTATCCACTGCCCCGTTCCAGCTTTTAACCGGCGTTTGCCAGTCGCCGTAATGCTCCTGCAGAAAAATTTCAGGTTGTACAGGGAAACACAGCGGTCCGGCTGTAGTTTGTCTTACCTCAGTGGGTAAAAACCCGGCGGTACTTATCACATTAGCATTTGGCTCAAACCAGTAGGTTTTCTCGCCCACCTGATAGTGAATGATATAGTCCACCATCACGCCACCTTTGAAGGCCTGTAAAAATGCCGGTAAGCGGCCCTGGCTGAATTTAGCCGGTGCCGGTGATGCCCACGTATTGCCGTAGCGAGCCTGAAGGAAAGCTTCGGTTTGTGCCGGTACAAAAAACTTCAGTTCGCCAACCAGAAGCTCTTCGGGAGCCGCCAGTACATTGGCGTCCAGCCTGTGTTCGCAATTAAGATCGCGCCACATTCCCTTACCTTCTGCAAACGCGAAGTTAAACAGATTCACACGCCAGCCGGACTGCTCAACGGTTAACCCTTTGCCCTGCTCACCTTCACTGCTGACATACCATGAATCCACCTCCCCGAGGGCGGCGCCAAGGGCTACCAGCTCACTGTCGCTCATCGGCGGGATCAATAGCGATAAGGTATCAATTTCAGGATTCAGTTGCCCATCACGATATAGTGAAAGTAAAGTACCGGTGGTCAGCACATAGTCGATGTGCTGCTCTTCGAGACTTTGGGTAATGGCATGCAAAACTGCCAGGCCTTGTTGTAATGCCTGACTATCACGCGCGCCTACGAAATGTTTGCGGCATTCAAAACCAGCGGCTCTGAGCGCAGGTTCGAGCTCCCACACATTCTCAATCTGATGCTGATATACACCAAAATCGATATCTTTATCCCAAGGCAGAAAATCATTATCCCGCACCATGCCGAGCAAAGAGCCGCCAATCAGAATAGCTTCTATGCCGGCTTCATCCGACACTGCCAGTGCATCCCGGCACACCTGATGCACATTGGCATACTCCGAATAGATTTTATTAAGTGAATATTGCATTGTTATCTGTCGGTTACCGCGCATTTATTTATATTTTATCGGTTCAGCCTGGGAAAACATTAATGCAGGCGACGGTTTACTGCTCTGTGGTGATTAAACCCTTACTGAGCAGATTGTGCCCCAGCATAGTGGCTACCCACTGCTTGTCCTTTACCGGTTGAGAAAGCCAGCGCCCCTGCTCAAACTTAAACTGATATATCTGATTAAACAGTCGATCAAACCAGTACAGGTCATTTTCGTATAACAGGCTGAAATTAGCCGGTGTGTTACCTTTAAGCGTAGCAGAGTGAAAAAAGTAGCATTTGTCACGGTCATCCAACGCCAGCGACTGACCATGTCCTGCAATATCATGATTTATACCCAGCAGATCCAGAAATGTAGGGAATAAATCAAAATGTGACGAGTGGCTGATAGTTTTGCTCTCAAGCTTTGGATGAGTCAGCATAAACGGCACCTGAGTTTGTTCAGGGATCACAGAATTACTGTGAAAACTGTAACCATATTCGCCGAAGGATTCACCGTGATCGCCGGTAAACACCACGAGGGTATCCGACAGGTCCACCTTTTCAGCCAGCCGGTTTAAAAACTCATCAATAATAAAATCCACTTCCTCCACCGCATTCAGGTACAAAGCTTTCTGCGAGCTTCCCTGGTGCTGATTAAAACGCTGTTTATCCACCACCTCATACGGCATATGTGTCTGATCATTGATCAGGTGCAAAAAGAACGGTTTGTCACTCACCTGCCGGGCTACCTCATCCACCATATTCCACAGGCGATAATCTGCGGTGAGTCCATTGGCAGGAATATCGTCGGTTCCCCATACCTGGTCAAAGCCGATGCGTTCCAGCAGTTTCCAATAATCATACAGCCCGGTGTTAGCGCTATCGAGGAACAGAGTATGGTAACCCGCTTGTTGCAGTGCCTTGATATACCGCGGCTCGCCGCCGTAATAGGCTGAGTCAGGCTTATTGTAAGGGTTATTGGAGTAGAGGCCGGTGTACATTTGATTGGTCGACACCGTGGTGTTGGGGCATAAACTGAAGTGCTGTGATGACAGCCAGCGGTTAGCGTTAAATCGCTTCACCAGCGACGATTGCACTGGTGCGTCATCATAGGGCTGTACATAACACCCCAGCGACTCCATGGTAATAAGAATAACATTGGCGCCTTTACAATGGCCAAATAACTCGCTTTTTTGGGTGGGCTTAATAGCGGGCACATAAGGACGCAAGGGCTCTCCATCGGCAGTGTCCGGTGCGCTGAAATTATCACTTAACAAAATATTAGGCAGCAGGCTGGGCGTAGTAAAAAATTCAGCTTTTGCTTTCGCTACTGTGGCATAGCCATTTAATGTCAGTACCGCTAAAATTACCGCGAGCATTATTATGCCGTTGGCGCCAACCGGAATGCCCGGGATCAGCGGCAAACTGACCAGCAACCCGCCAATACAGGCCCAAATCATGCGGCTTTTCGCTCCAGTCTCAATAAAGCTGCCACAAAGCAACCATAAAATGCCTCCCAGACAGGCAGTCACCGCCCACATCTGCATGGCAGCAAAAATGAAGCAAGCGATTGCCATAAATGGAATTAACACCGCCGGTTTAAACCGTTTGAGTACCTCCAGCAAATGGGGAATGCCTTTCATCAGGCCTTTGGTGCCTTTAAAAAACCACATAATGGTTTCCCGGTTCACCTCAATCCGGTATTGCACAAACAGCATGGCATCAAGCCATATTAATACCGCATACAAACTCAGCAGCGCCGTACTGACAATAGCGGTAATACCGCTAAAGTGACATAAAGCAACGTGGCCAACTGACACCAGCAGTAACCAGTTAATGTCTGCCAGCGACGCGGCTTTACTGAGTGCCCCGCGCTTTGCCCTGAGCTGTTTATTCAGCAACAGTAATGGCAGTAGCGCCCCAAACAGCACCAGGCTCTGCGATAACAAGTTGGTTATGGTCAGCATAAAATCAGTCCGTTAACGTCGGTTTGACCCATACAGGGACCTAAAGCGATACTCACCAGAATACTTCCGGTAAATCCACCCCATCCCATACGGGTGCAAACTCCAGCGCCTTACCCAATGGCACAACACGCTTAAATTCCCCCTTTGGCGTAGTCAGTTGGTCAGTCACGGCGTAGCTAATTGTTTGTAATTTTGCTGAGCAGGCGATCTCATTTACCGTGCCGATATCTTGTTCCACTACCAGCCCATCCCCCTCATGCGCTTCGAGCATAGCCGCAGTCAGAGAATTGACTTTACACCGGGCAATAGGACCGGCATTACATACCTTAGCGAAGGTAGCAGTTTTGCTACCCGCTTGCTGACTCAACTTCATCCCCCACCCTGCGGCGAGCTTTTGTAGCAAAATATGCTGATTTACCTTATGGCTTGTTTCAAACTGATGATCCAGTTGCACAATGCGTTGTTCAACGGCAGTCCAGAACAACCCCTGATAGTCAGGGGCGGTATTGAGCCAGTAAATGGCTTTTGGTGACGAACAGGCCTGTTGCGTAAATGGCAGCAAATCGGTTAAAAACCGGCTGGCCAGCGCATTAATATCACTGTTTTCGTCCAGTTGTATGAGTGCTACTGAAAAGCGATCGGGAAAGCAAATCTGGGCGGTTTGAGGCGCGATTGCCGACACGGCTTTTATGGCTTCATCGCCGCCCCAGATAACCCTTAAATCACACCAGTTGCTCAGTTGCTCCGTCACCTGTTCGTGCCGGGCATCGTATTCAACCACGGCTATCTGATTAGCCAGGACCTGCCCATCGGGTATATTCAGGTATTCCTTCAGCAGTGAAATTAACACCCAGGTCACCTCGCCGCTGCGCTGACTTACCCTCACGATGTTCTGATTAGCACAGAGTACAGAAAGCAGTACCGAATACATAAACACCGTATCAACGTTGGCCGGGGCAATATGAAACACCCGATGGCGCTTTTTGTTTAGCAGTTCAGTTGGCATGGTTGCGGTTATCTGCGCCAGGTGCGCCTGACGAAACCAAAACGCCAGGGCAACAATTTCCGGATGTTCCCGCGCCGTATTTTGCTTGAGTAAAAATGCCGCAAACCCAGCCACCGACGCGCGGATTTCAGCAAGTGACGGCGACCTGTTTTGCTCAGGATTATCAGCCTTAATGTGCCACCTTAGTGGTAGTGGATTATCATTAAACAAAGGTATCACTGCATCCCTTCACTTGTGCTTTAGGCACCCGGCCGTGCACCTTAAAATATTTCCCCAACCGGCCACAGGCGCAGTCATCTTCGCCAATAATGGTGCCCAGATCCTCGGTCAGCAGGCAATGGCCCGGGTAACTGGTTGGTAACACCGAGTTGACCTGAATTAATCCCGTTACACCGTTCTCCAACACACTTAAATCGGCTGGGTCACGAATGAGCACATCAGACCAAACCGGAGTGTGCAAATGGCCATGTTCACACTGCATATATATCGTGCCGGTTTGCTCTACCATGCCGTAATAGTCATGCACACTGACATTGCCCAGGGTTTGCCGAATAGCCGTTTTAAACTGCTCGTCGGTTACCGCCTGCTCCTGCATTTTCTTCCAGCCACCGCCGTGGATGAGGATGGCATTGGTTAAATTAACAGTAAGACCCTGACTTATCATCGCCTGAATAAACTGCTGCCAGACAATAAACGTAAAGCCAAATATCAGCACCGGTTGCTCACCGTGCTCGGTAAAAAACGCCTGAACTTTATCCACGTCCAGTTGCATTTCATCATCCAGCGCGTAGCAATGGTGGCGACCAAAAAAAGATAAGCCTTGCAGCCCTGCGGCTCTGGCGGTCATAGCGCCGGCTTTTTTTACCGTAGAAGGGGCATCGATTAACAGCATGGGGCGGCGCTGTTTCCCTAACCAGCTTTGCAGAATCTTCACCAGCACCTGACTCTGGCGCTTGGCCGAGGGTCCATCCAGGGTAATCTTTGAGGCCTGTCCGCTGGTACCTGACGAACGCATTTGTCTGAACACCTCGGTTTGTTCAATACTGGCCAGTTCAAGATCTTTAAATAAACGCGTGGCTACGGGCAGTTGCCCCGGGCTTGGGGCACTGCTGAAATCAAACGGGTTACAGTCAACCAACTGCCGGTAAGCCTGACAATGCGCATAATGATGGGCACTTAAGCTCTGTAGCAGTTCATCCAGCATGGCTTGCTTCTGGGCACTGGCCAGGCCATAAACCGGTAAATCAAATAAGTCGGGCGGATAGCTAAACACGTCAGGCCACCCCTTTCTGCTGTCGGGCCAGACTGGCATAATCTATTTTGCCGTTGTCCAGCAGCGCAATTGTGACATTCGCTAGCAAACGGATATTGCGTTTTGGAATAGCCAGCGTTTTTACCAGCTGGTCGGTAAGTTGCGCGTTTTGTTCGCCAGACAGCTCGCCGCTATACACAGCGATAAGCTTGTCATCTTCACCAATCACGCAAGCCGCCAGAGTCAGGTTTTGCCCGGCAAGTATGCTAAGAAAAGCCTGTTCCACAACATCCAGATTAACCCGTTCACCAGCAATTTTGATCATTCGCTTAGTGCGGCCGGTAATCGTGTAATCCCCGTCGGCATCACACACCGCCAGATCGCCGGTGGCCAGCCATTCTGGTGGTGTAAACGCGGCTAAATCGGCCGCCTTTTCAACGTAGCCCAGCATAACATTATCACCGCGATAGCAAAGCTCGCCCTCCCCATCCGGCGGGTTTTCGCCAGTCAGTTTAAATTCGCCTCCGGCTATCGCCTGCCCCATCGCGCCCGGCTTTTGTAATACTTTGTGAGGCGCCAGGTAGGCCATCCGGGCCGTAGCCTCGGTTTGGCCATACATCACAAAAAATGCTTTATCGGTTTGTTTGGCGTATTCGGCCAGGCTGGTCACATGGGCCTCGGCCAGTTTTCCGCCAGCCTGCGTAAAATAGCGTAGGGCCGGTAATGTCATACGGGTAAAGCGCAGTCGAAGCAGCATTTCGTAAAAAGACGGAACGCCCGCCAGCGACGTTACCGGACGGTTTTTTATCACCTCCCAGAACGCCTTATCAAACACGCTGTGGCGGGTAAAACAGATGGTTGCGCCTGCTTTAAGATGGGTGTGCAATACCGACAGTCCGTAAGAATAACTTAGCGGCAAGGTAGCCAGCGTAATATCCTCTGCCACAATGGGCAGATACGCTAAAATGGCGTCACAATTCGCCGTCAGGTTACGTTGCGACAGCGCCACGCATTTGCCGGCGCCGGTGCTACCGGAGGTAGATAATAACAGGCTTAACCGGGCATCCGTGGACGGTGGATCATTATGCAGAAACGTGACGGTGCCATCACCAATTACCGCATTGGGTGTTAATGCCTGTGCATATTGTTCACGGGTGGCAAGCGTACACTCGCGATTTAGTAACAGCACCACATAATCCAGACTCAGTGCAGTTAAGTAATCCACCACACTGGTGATACTGTTATCAATGAGCATCATCACCACCGGGCGATGAAGGGCAACTATCTGTTGCCAGTTTTGCGCTCGACGTTCTACAGCCTCACTTAGCTGGCGGTAAGTGAGGCTGTCGGTATCATCCATCAGAGCCACTCGCTCTGAGTAACGATGGGCTTCTATAAACGGGATCATTAGCTCTGCATGGCTCATGGACAAAAGTGTCCATCAACAGGTAACACGTGCCCGGTGGTATAACCGGCCTGCTCGGAGAGTAAATAAAGTACGGCATCAGCCACTTCCCTGGCCGTACCGGCACGTTGCAGTACCGTTCGCTGCAGCACTTTTTGTCTGGCTTCATTCTCGTAGTGTTCGGTAAGCGGAGTATCGATAAATCCGGGGGCTACCGCATTCACCCGAATTCCCACCGGAGCAAGTTCTTTCGCCAGAGATTTAGTGGCGCCGGTCAGAGCTGCCTTACTGGCTGCATAAGCGCTCATGCCTTTACTGCCCTGCTCACTGACCTGCGACACAATATTCACTATACTGCCACGGCGCAGGCGGCTCATTAGCCGGCTGGCCAGTTGCATATGCTGATAAGGGGCGAGAAAGTTAATATTGAGTTGCTGTTTGAGTTTGTCCATGCTGGTTACCGATAACGGCGACTCCAGCATCACGCCGGCATTGTTTACCAGGCCGAATAACGGCGGGGCCAGTCCATCTGAAACCTGGCGCTGCAATTGCCGGAAAGTGTCTTTCACCGCATGCTCATCGGTCACATCATACACCAGCGGCCGCAATGCTTTGCCAAAAGTCTCCTGCATGGCGCCGAGAGCTTCTTCGTTGCGTCCGCCAGCAAACACGGTGGCACCGCGCTCTATGCAGGCGGCTACAATCGCCTGGCCGATGCCTCCGCTCGCCCCGGTAATAAGTACCGACGCACTTTGTAAAACAGTATTAAGCGAAGCTGACATCGTATTTTTGTAAAATGAGTTTGGCCTGGGCCACCGAGCTCATATCAATAATATCATCGGTATCCAGCATCACATCAAACACATTCTCTAACTCTGCAATTAACACCATGTGAGCCGTAGAGTCCCATTCAGGGATGGTATTGTAAGTGAGTCCGTCGGTGACTTTTTCCGGCGGGAGCCCCAGTGCATCACTAAAGGCCTGTTGTAATTGTTGTTGCGTATCCACGTGTATCTCGTTCCTTATTTCGCGTTGCGAGTGCGTGATAAAAACTGTTTAATCGGCGCCGTGGCCTGACGATAATTTTCCACATCCAGCTCGAGCACCATCAGCTCTTCATCTTCAACAATGGCATAACCGAGCTTTTGATTGTAACTCAAAGCGTTTTGATTACTGCGTTTAACTACCGCCCGGAATCGTTTGGTGCCAAGTTGGTCGAAACAAAAATCGTACATGGCCAGGGTTGGGGCAAAGGCAATGATATTCCCCTGATAGCGCCGCTCACCAATGTACAAGCCGGGTTCAAGCAAACTGGTCTGTTCCACGGTATTACCATTTTCCAGCGATTTAACGTTGGTCGCGCCAATGAACTGATCACGAAATTTAATTACCCAGTGCAATTGTTTTGGGTCGAGCTGCGTTTTTTTGAACCACGCCTGTTGTTGTTCTTCACTGATCGGTTCGTCTGACAACATCTGACGGCGAATTTCATCCTGGTTACGCCAGTTTCGCAGCAGGTCCTGATGAGTTTGTGCCATCGGCAGCAGCTCTACCTGATAGGCACTGAGCGAAAAATGGTTAACCGGCTTGTTACTTAACATATTATCCCGCCAGATCGTTGCGCCAATCGGCAATAGCGGCCAGCAACTGCCAGGCGCCATCGGTGACAGCGACATCAGAAGCTACCCTGGACATAGCTTCAAGGCGAGTTTCATCCTGCCAGAGTGCTTTGACACTGGCGGTCAGAGCGGCCAAATCAAGACTCTCTTCAGCATTCATGACTTCACACCAGCCCTGCCCGGCCGCTTCATGGCTGGCCTGGCGCTGATTTGCCGCTACCGTCAGTAACACTGAAGGCGTTAAACAGGCCGCCAGTTCAAACTGACTCCCGCCTGCGGCAACCACGGCAAGGCGGGCATTGATCCACAAATCGGCCATATCCTGGCAATTGTGTACATGCTGAATCGCGCTATCACTTTTGTGAATAAAACGGCTTAAGGCATCGAGTGCATCTGCCGCCATGCCCGGGCCGGTGACTACTCTGAACGGCGCATCCGGCAGCGCGGCAGTCAACCTTTCAAGTACAGGTAAGGTTAATCCCGCCGGATCGCTGCCGCCCATATTAATGGTCAGACTAAAGCGCTGATTTATCGGTAACGGTTGGGTGACGGAAAATTCTCTTCTCAGTAACCGGTATCTGGCCCCCAAACATAGCATGGCGGTAGGGTTTGCTTCGGTATACGCCTCTCGCCAGACTTCACCGGCGGGGTTACACAAAATATCGGCATACTGAAAACCCGGTTGGCGAAGATCGTCGAGCAGCACCAGCGGTGTGCCGGGGTGACTTACATTGCGCAGCAGCGACTCGCTAAAACCGTACCCGTCAAGCACAATGGCCACCGCTGCATGCTCCGCTGCCAGCGCGGTTATCTGACTGACCAGGGCCTGTTCGGTCTCAGCCGCTAAAATTAGCTGACCAGTCCAGTCGTAACGCGCAAGAATAAACTGGCGGGCGGCCTCGTTCACTACAAACAGACTGTCCAGCCCTTGCTCCCCGGCAGCCTGGGCAAGCGCCTGACAACGCATGATATGGCCAATGCCTGTTTCGCTACTGCCGCCGGTACAAAAAAGCACAGCACTCATTCGCCAATATGCTCCCAGCTAAGGGCCGTCCCTTTACGAATAAATCGACTGGCTTTTTTATGCAACACAAAATCCCAGTGCTTTGGTGCCAGGCCAAAGGCCGGACGGACTATCTTCAGGTTGTTCGGACCAAGCGGTTCGCCAGGCTGAATATCCTGGCTGACATAAATAGAGCGTCGATATTGTTTGGCTTTATCTTCTGCCACGGTGCCGCCGTATTTCACTTGTCCTAAGGCCTGCCAGGCCCGTTCGGTTTCTGTTACCAGCGAAGCAAGTTCCTGTGGCTCTAATGAAAATGCCGCGTCAACACCACCGCCATTGCGATCCAACACAAAGTGTTTTTCGATTACGCTGGCCCCCAGAGCGACGCTGGCCACGGCTGCGCCAATACCTCCGGTATGATCGCTCAGGCCCACTTCGCAGCCGAAGGCGTCGCGCAAATGAGGGATGGTATTAAGATTAGTGTTTATCGGCTCTGCCGGATAGGTACTGGTGCATTTAAGCAGGATAATCTCTTCGCAGCCCGCTTCCCTGGCGGTCTCTACCGCCAGCTCAATTTCACTCAGGCTGGCCATCCCGGTTGACATGATCAGCGGCTTGCCTTTGCTGGCCGCTTTTTTGATAAGCGGAATGTCAGTTAATTCGAATGAGGCGATTTTGAAACAGGGGACGTCCAGTTCGTCCAAGAAGTCCACCGCCGACTCATCAAAGGGCGAGCTGAAAGCCAGCATTCCCAGCGATTTCGCATAGTCAAATAGTTCACTGTGCCACGCGTACGGAGTAGCCGCCTTTTGATACAAGCTATACAGGCTGGCGCCGTGCCAGAGACTGTCGGTTTCTTCAATAACAAAACCAGCCTCCATGACATCAAGGGTCATGCTGTCGGCGGTATAGGTTTGCAATTTAATAGCATGGGCACCACTCTCGGCGGCCGCTTTGACCATGGCTCTTGCGGTATCGAGCGACTGACTGTGATTTCCGCTAAGCTCTGCAATCACAAAAGGCGCGGTATCACGACCGATTTCACGGTTGCCAATCTTTATTTTTCTGGCCGGCCCGGTACTATGCATCACCGCCTCCTTTAACATAGGCCAGATACATTAGCTCGGCGCGAGTCCAGTCTTCCATGGTATCGATGTCCTGCACCAGATGGCGCGGCAGTACTACCGGAATACTGTGCTGAGCGAACATTGGCTGATGGGCTAACCAGGCAGAACTATGCCCCCAGTAGAACTGACCCGCATCATGGTAGCACTCTTCCAAATCCTGCGAGCGCATCCCCATGTTACCCGCATCCACCGGCTCAACCCCCTCACCAGCCAATCGAATGGCACGCTGAATGGGAAAGTCGAAAGTCGTAACTGAAAAGGCATAGTACATAGCCGGAGCAGCCTGCAGACGAGCTAACCCGTCGGCCAGGAAACCGGCTTGTAAAAAGGGGGCTGTAGCGTAGATACAGCACACAAAATCCGGTTTATCGACGATTTCGCTATATCCTTCTATGGCATGGCGAATCACCGGCGACGTGCCGGTATGATCGTCTGACAACGCATCCGGCCGCTCAATGATCAGTGTCGCGCCCCAGGTTTTGGCTACCCGGGCAATTTCAGGCGAGTCGGTCGATACCACAATATCGTCGAACACACCGGCCTGTTTTGCCGCCTCAATAGAATAAGCGATCAGCGGTTTGCCGGCAAAAGGCCGGACATTTTTTCCTTTGATCCGCTTACTGCCACCACGGGCCGGGATCACTGCAATATTCAAGATAATACCTCGCTTAACTGCGTAATAACCTCCATTTGGTTATCGGCAGACAGAGCTGGAAATAAAGGTAAAGTAAGCGCACGATGGTAGTAGTGCTCGGCATTGGGAAACTGACCGGGCCTGAAACCCAATTGTTGATAGTAAGGATGCAAATGAATCGGGATATAATGTACATTCACGCCAATTCCCCGCTCTCTGAGTGCATTAAACACCTGCTTACGATCGTGTTCGACCAGTTCTATCATGTACAAATGCCAGGCACTATTCGGATCGAGCACAGGTCTTATCACCGGCAAATCAGCTAAGGCTTTGTGATACACCTGGGCCAGGTTATAGCGCCGCGCCACAAAACTATCGAGGTGTTTAAGCTGGGATAAGCCCAGCGCGGCATGCACATCGCTTAACCGGTAATTAAATCCCAATTCAAACTGGGCATAAAACCAGGGTTCCTCCTGGTGAGCATCCCCCAGCATGGCCGGATCGCGGGTAATACCATGACTGGCATAACGCCGTAACAGGGCTGCCAGTTCATCATCATTGGTGAGTACCGCACCGCCTTCGGCGCTGGTGATGGACTTAACCGGATGAAAACTTAACACCGTCATGGCTGAATATTTACTCGCGCCCACAACATGCTGCTGTGCATCCTGCGCACCCAGCGCATGCGCGGCATCTTCGACCAGGGTTATGCCAAATGGCTCGGTGATGGCAGCAATTTCAGCCATATCACAGCTACTGCCAGCAAAATGAACAACGATTATCACTTTAGGAATTTTGTTTTCTGCGGCCGCAAGATGCAGTTTATCCACCAGCGAGGCGGTGCATAAATTACGGGTAACCGGATCGATATCCACAAAATCGACCTCCGCGCCACAGTAACGGGCACAATTGGCCGATGCTGCGAAGGAATTCGGCACCGTCCACACCACTTCGCCACTGGTTACGCCAGCGGCCAGGCACGCGATATGTAATCCGGACGTCCCGCTATTACAGGCAACTGCAAAGGCAGCGCCCGTATAGTCACACAAGGCCCGTTCAAAAGCCGGTACTTGCTGGCCCTGGGTTAAGAACCCCTGCTCCAGCACCTGGGTGACGGCATCGATATCATCGGGAAAAATTGTGTGTTTACCATAGGGGATCATACGGTACTCTTATCCAGAACCTGCAACTCATCAATCGACAAAAAATGCGGGTTGGTGCCGGAATGATATTCAAATTTATCACTTACTGGCTGCCCCTGCTCGGACAGCCGGTTAAGCTTGTAATTAATATTTTTATCAAAAAAGACAATCGCCGGAGCAATCACATAGTGATCGTCAAACTCGATAGTGTGATGGGCCATTTCTTCCGGCACCATTACCTCGTGTAATTTTTCACCCGGCCTGATGCCGATCACTTTATGGTCCGGCTTGCCACTCATGGCGGTTACTAAATCGGTGATGCGGATGGACGGGATCTTAGGCACAAAAATTTCACCCCCCTGCATGCGTGAAAAGTTTTTCACCACGAATTCCACGCCTTCGTCGAGAGTGATCCAGAAACGGGTCATCTCAGGATGCGTGACGGGTAACTCCTCACAACCTTCAGCCAACAACTTACGAAAGAATGGTACGACTGAGCCTCGCGAGCCAACCACATTACCATAGCGTACCACCGAAAAACGAGGCCCCTTGGCACCTGAGATATTGTTGGCGGCAACGAATAATTTGTCTGACGCCAGTTTAGTGGCACCATACAAATTAACCGGGTTGGCGGCTTTGTCGGTAGATAATGCAATGACCCGTGCCACATCATTGGCAATGGCAGCATCAATAACGTTTTGCGCGCCATTTATGTTTGTTTTAATACATTCGTTAGGATTGTATTCAGCAGCCGGAACTTGTTTTAGCGCAGCGGCGTGCACCACGTAATCGACATCTTTCATGGCAAT
The DNA here is from genome assembly GCF_003731635.1 of Marisediminitalea oceani. Lineage (GTDB taxonomy): Bacteria > Pseudomonadota > Gammaproteobacteria > Enterobacterales > Alteromonadaceae > Alteromonas > Alteromonas oceani. The sequence continues at coordinate 100,626 of NZ_RCUA01000070.1, forward strand.
TTTTAAACGCTCGTTGTCACGCACATCACCGATAAAGTAACGCATACAACGTGCATTGTATTGCTGCTGCATTTCAAACTGCTTAAGTTCGTCACGGGAATAGATAATCACTCGTTTCGGCGAGGCGTTGTTTAAGAGGTAGCTAACAAAGCGTTTACCAAAAGACCCGGTGCCGCCTGTGATCAGTATCGTTTTACCATCAAATAGTGTCATCGTATCCACCGCTGTAAGTTAAGTTATTGTTGTTTGCGCGTCGGCACAATTATTTGCAGGGTACCGTCAATAACAGGATCTGCTCAGTCCGAGTGTCAAATCCTTGTCATTGCTACTGACCTGCGGCCACCCGAATAAGGCATCCCAATATCCCGCAACCTACTATGCCGCAAAGACATGCGATATAAGCCGACTATTTGCTCGCAAATAAAAAACTTTGCATTACAAATGGTTATAACGACTCTGACAGCAAATATAGTCACTCGCGCGGAAAAAATCCATTAATAGTGCAAATGCCAACGGCAAACGTTGGTTATTTGTACTTTTTGATCGCGGCCTGACTACGTATAAAGTGACTCGCATCGTCTTTAGCAGACTTTAGCAAGGTTTGCGCCAGTTCCTTTAATTTGTTGTTAACCACCAGCTCTTTACCGGCAAAAGCCTGAGCAAACTCTGGCTCAGCACCGGCCAGGATCTGCTGGACCAGTGCATCACGTTGAACGATAAGTTCATAGAAGGTTTTGAAGCCTGACGAGGCATCGTCAGGCTGGGGTAAAGCGTCAATGATTTGCGCGTTTAAGACGCCCAGTGCATCGGGCGTTAAGTCATGATTCAGTTCGTTCAGGTTCACACAGCTTGGCGTTTTTGACGCTGGGCTTCAAAAGCTTCCTGTTTAGCTTCTTCAGGGATCTGAACCCACGCATCGCGAATTGGTGATAACAGGTTAGTCACTTCATCCAGCATCTTCAAGTCATTCTTAACGTGAGCCAGATTGAGTCGCTCAATCATGTAATCGTATAAAGCAAACAGGTTTTCCGCCGTTTCACCGCCGGTTTTCAAGTCCAGGGTATCCCGCAGATTGATAAGGATAGCGGTAACCCGAGAGATATACTGCGACTTAAGCTCGTACTCACGGCGCTCCATTGCACCTTTGGCATAAGCAATACGGTCCAGCGCGCCCTGCATTAGCATCAGCGTTAATTTATGCGGATCGGCATTCGCAATATCCTGCTTCAGATTACCTTTGCGATAAGCGTTAATTCCGGTAAGAGCCATGAAAAGTCCTCGTATTATTATGTCAGTTACTAACCTAATGCTGCTAACAATGCAGAACCGGTTTGGTTTAATCTCGCCACGGTCTGGTCGAGGTTCAGATAGCGATCACGGAGAATTTGCTCGTAACTTACCATGCGTAATTCGAATCTCTCGCGATCATCCGCAATCTGGTCTTTATCATCTTTTGCAGCCCGTTCACGCAAGGTGATTAAGCCGCTGTATGAGGTGTACTCATTGGCCATCTCATAAAGTCGAACAGCGATACCCTGATCTTCGTCGGTAAACAGTTTGGCAATTTCGTCAAAGTTATCCTCCAATGCGGCTTCAAGACGCTCGTCACCGGTTCCTAAACCAAAATCTGTGGTGGGAATTTCCAGCTTGCCGTCGGAGTTCAGCTCGACACCCAGCGCAAATAAACCACCCAGTGATGAACTGTCCACGCTGGAACCTACAATACTCGCCAGGCCATTACTGATACCGCGCAGCATTGAGTCACCGGCTAAGGCACCATCTTCTTCCAGATCGGATTCACCGTAACGGGTTAATGATTGGATATCGCTGATAATTTTGTTGTAGTTATCAACAAAATCACGGATTTTCTTGTCCAGACCGTCGCGGTCGTAACCAATTTCCAACGTGGATGTGACCCGAGTGATCCCATCGGTATCCAACGGAGAAACGCTGGTCGCTTCAAACGAGACATTTTGAATGGTGTTTTCAAACTCGTTGGTTTCACTCTCTACCGGAATGCCATCAATGGTTGCTTTAGCATTGGTAGCCGATTTCACCGGACTCAGATTGGTGGCCGTTTCGGTTGAATCCGTGGTGGTCAAACTGTCAAGCTCTGCCCGGTCGCCGTCATTAACAATCACCAGATCATTGCCCGCGCCGGTCACATCAGAGGTAAACACCAATTTTGCACCACCGGTTGCAGTACCAGTGTCAATAATATTAGCGTTAACACCAAAGTTGTTTTCGTTGTTGTTAATCGCTTCTCGCAATTGCGCCAGAGTCATGTTCTGCGTCACACTGACGGTAAAGCTGTCACCGGTATTATTAATTTTAAACGTCATAGTGGTGCTGCCCAAACCATCGGTCAGCACTTGATCGGTCGATTCGGTATAGGCCGCATCAGCGGTTTCAATGCGTGACCCACTGGCCAGCTCGGTGACCGCTATTTCGTAAGACCCGCGAAGCGCCGAGTTGGAGGCTTCTGCGGTAAAAATGTCTTTGTCTTCTGACGGATGGGTAATCGTAGGCTCACGACCATTAATATCACTGTCACGACGCATTTCATCGACAGTTTCTTTAAAGTCGCTGAGTTTTGACTTGATTTGACCGAGGGCAGAAATTTCTGCCTCAATTCTTTCTTCCTTGTCATTCAGGCGCTTTTCTTTTGGTTCGCGCTCTGCACTGAGGAGCTGCGTGACCAGATCGTCAAGCGCAAGCCCAGAACCAACACCTAACGATTGAATAGTCATAGCTCACCTCTACACTTGTTTATTAAATAACACCCCCACACTACTTCCGATGTCTTGTTGGAGATCTTTAATTCTTTCCGCTAACCTCAACACCTCGTCAGACGGGATTTGTCTGATAACATCGCCCGACGTGGAATCTTTAACAGTCACTACCGACCGGTTGGTATTTTCATCTACAGAGAAAGCCAGATTACGATTTTGCGTCTGCAAAAACGACTGAATTTCCTGTACTGCACCGTCCAGTTCCGGAGCCTGTTCCTCTCGATTATAGTTATCGGCAGATTTTTGCTCAGCTTGAACATCTTCTGCTTTAGGCTGCACATTTTTTTGCGCACCTTGCGATGAATTGTCCAGGGCGACCTGATCCGATTCTACCTCGGGCTTTGGCTGCTCTTTGGGTATATTTCCAGCAAAATTCTGGCCAATTTGTGTTGGTAAAATTTCCACAACTAACCCCCTGTTTTTAAACGCATTAAACGGGCCTGCTTACACAGATGCCCGTTTACCCGTTGACTTAACCGGCAACACGTTGCCGGTAAACTTTCCAGCTATTAACCTAACAGCGATAATGCTGTCTGTGGACGCTGGTTAGCCTGACTCAGAACCGAAACAGACGCCTGCTGGATGATCTGGTTACGAGTCAGTTCAGCCGTTTCTGATGCAAAGTCTGTATCACGGATACGAGAACGTGCGGCAGATACGTTTTCAGAGATGCTGCTTAAGTTACGAATAGTAGACTGGAAGCGGTTTTGCAAGGCACCCAGGTCAGCTCGAGCACCACCAATAGTGGAGATAGCTGAATCAATGGATGTCAGGGCTGCAGACGCTCCAGCAACTGAAGATACTGACAAGTTAGACAGTGACAAACCAGAAGTACCGTAACCACCACCAGCACGTGACAGGTTTACAGAGATAGTCTGACCACCGTTTGCACCTACCAGGAACTTAGCTGAATAGGTACCGCTTAACAGGTCAACACCACCAAACTGGGTGTCGGTAGCAATACGTGACATTTCAGTTTTAAGTGCAGACACTTCTTTTTGCAGAGCTACGCGGTCAGCAGAGCTGTTGATACCGTTTTGCGACTGAACTGCCAACTGACGAATACGCTGTAAGCTGGTCGTTACCTCAGATAAGGCCCCTTCTGCTGTTTGCGTAAGTGAAATTGCATCGTTTGCATTTCGCACAGCCTGGTTAAGGCCCTGGATTTGCGACGTCATACGATCTGAAATTTGCAGACCGGCGGCGTCATCTGATGCGCTGTTGATTCTGAAACCTGAAGACAGACGCTCAAATGATGTGCTTAGCTTGTTGCTCACATCGAAAAGCTGACGCTGTGCATTCAGGGCCGAGACGTTTGTATTTACATATAAAGACATTATCTAACCTCCTGGGATTATACCTGTAGCCGAATCCCCCCGGACTCTGCTAAGCTATAATCTTTCGTACCTGATTTAGCACTGAATCATTGGTTGCGATAATCACCACAACAACAATTGCTAAACCACCTCATTTTGTAGCGCTTCTCAGACACTACGCAATTCATCAAATGAATTACCCCTCAACTAAAGGTATCGGCCTAACCTTGAGAATCTTTAGTTTTTTTTCGAAAAAAAATTAAACAAATTCAAAAATAAAGCGTAAGACATTGATTTTAAATGAATAAATGCATCTATTTTTTTACAAAATATGCGCTCAAACATCTCTTCTGACGCTGTTTTAAGCGCTGCAGGGTTGCTTTGTAAGGTGTTGGAGAGTAAAAATCTTTGGGCAAACACCGCGGGAAAGTCAGCGGATAGATATACGCCGCGCTTAAACATCCCTATCAGAAAGGATTCATAGTTCAGGGAAGTGTGAGAAATATCAGGCGGCAAAGTTATCCGCCCGGGCGGCATTAGCTGGCAAGCATTCTCCGCTTTTGCACGTCAAAAGTTTGTCAGGTGACCATCAGTAGGTCACGCCAGCGTTGCTGAAGCCTATGCTGAAAAGCCGCAAGATAAGGGCTGTACGATTATTTATGAATAAAAATTAAAAGCTGGCACCAGTGTTGCAAAACAACTCGGGTAAGTGACGGGAAACGATTCGGTAATAAAAATAAAAAAGGCCGAGTCAAATAGTGACCCGGCCAACTTGCTCACGTTAGGAGTTTGAGCAAATTCAGTTTCAGTCGGCTGGCAGAATAGTAGAAATATACTGGCCTCTCAACCTTAAATTCTACACTCTCAATTCTGTTAGTCGGCGTTTTAATCCTTGTATTGGTGGCCTTACGGCCGCCATCCCTGGCAAGGGTTGGCCTCTCAATTCCTACCCTCTATGGTATTTCTTTAAGTCTAGCCCAGTAACGACAATGCTGCCTGCGGTCGCTGATTAGCCTGGGATAGTACCGTTGTACTTGCCTGCTGTATGATCTGGAAGCGGGTAAGTTGTGCCGTCTCGGTGGCAAAATCTGTATCCCGGATGCGCGATCTTGCCGCTGACACGTTCTCAGAAATATTACTTAAGTTTCTGATGGTTGACTGGAAGCGGTTTTGAATCGCACCTAAGTCAGCACGCTTTGCATCGATGGCAGAAATAGCAGAGTCGATGGTGGTCAATGCCGCCGAAGCTGTTGCCGCTGAGGCAATCGACAAATCACTCTGACCATTGGTGAGTCCGGAGAAGCCGTAGCCACCGGTTCGTGAAATATTCACGCTGATGGTTTGCCCGGCGTTGGCACCGACCAGGAACCTTGCCGAATAGCCGCCAGTAAGAATATCTACCCCACCAAACTGGCTGGTAGTCGCAATCCGTGAGATTTCAGTCTTTAACGCTGATACTTCTTTTTGCAGGGCCAGGCGGTCTGCAGAGGTGTTGATACCATTCTGAGACTGGATAGCCAGTACCCGAATGCGCTGCAGTGCGGTGGTGATCTCCTGCATAGCCCCTTCAGCGGTTTGCGCCAGAGAGATGCCATCGTTGGCGTTTCTCACTGCCTGATCAAGCCCCTGGATTTGGCTGGTCATGCGGTCAGAGATTTGCAGGCCTGCCGCGTCATCTGCCGCAGAGTTAATGCGGAAGCCCGATGATAAGCGTTCAAAAGCGGTATCAAGGCCGTTACTTGAACTTAACAGTTGGCGCTGCGCGTTCAGAGCGGACACATTGGTGTTAACGTATAGACTCATGGATTACTCCTAACAGTTAAAGTTGGCGTTGTCTTTATTGTTATTTTCAACGCAGTTTTAAAATCACTTCAACGTGTTGGCATAGCCTATGCATTATCTTTTGCGTCAGTGATAAAAAACTGACGCTTTGCTTGGCGTATGCCTGGTTAAGCAGTGCTAAATTGAGCACAAGCTCATGCTGACTGCAGGTATGATGTTCAGACCTCATACCTCTCACTACCTCCTGGCTTCATTCCTGTCAGTCGGCAGCTTAGCTCAACACACAAAACCCACTGGTTTTGTCATTTAGCTTTAACCAAATACCACGTTGTCTTGCAAATACACTCTACTCACCGGTCGATTGCAGTCTGCCCCCACATATTGCAACTCGACCGTTTTTCTTTTTATCTACTCATCGTTATTCGATTACCGAATGCAGTCTGCCCCCGCTTTTTGCATTCGTAAGCTTATGCATAGGATTAACCTTGCAGCAGCTGTAGTGCAGCCTGTGGCCGCTGATTCGCCTGACTCAGCACCGTGGTACTGGCCTGCTGGATAATCTGCCAGCGCGTCAGTTCAGCGGTTTCTGTTGCGAAGTCGGTATCTCTGATACGAGACCGCGCAGCCGAGGCGTTTTCTGAAATATTGCTTAAGTTTCTGATAGTTGACTGGAAACGGTTTTGAATCGCACCCAGATCTGCGCGTTTTGCATCGATAGCAGATATGGCTGAATCAATCACCGGCAGCGTCGCGGACGCCGCACCAGCAGTCAAAACACTGGCATCGTAGCCGTTGGTCAGGCCTGAGAAGCCATAGCCACCGCTGCGCGATAAGTTAAAGTTAATAAACTGTCCCGCCTGGGCGCCTACTAAGAACGCAGTAGAGAAAGTACCAGTAAGAATATCGCCACCGGCAAACTGGGAAGTTGACGCAATGCGACTGATTTCCAATTTTAATGCAGACACTTCTTTTTGCAGTGCCAGACGGTCGGCTGAGGTATTGATACCGTTTTGTGCCTGGATAGCCAGTACACGGATACGCTGTAATGCGGTAGTAATTTCCTGCATGGCGCCTTCAGCAACCTGTGCAAGCGAAATACCGTCATTGGCGTTTCGAACGGCCTGATCCAGGCCCATAATTTGTGATGTGATCCGGTCTGAAATTTGTAGTCCAGCCGCATCGTCTTTGGCGCTGTTAATCCGGAAACCGGAAGATAAACGCTCAAAAGCGGTACTCAAATGGTTATTTGAGGTAAATAGTTGCCGCTGAGCATTCAGCGACGACACATTCGTGCTAACGTATAAGCTCATTTTTTAATCTCCTAACGATTTTGTATTACCCAGGTTTTTATTGTTTTTATTAACCTGGTCTGGCCGATCATGTTGTTATTATTGGGGCGATCAACCTGGCACTTTTGCGTATTTATTTTTATTGTTCGCAGTGCCTTTGTAATAGTTATCGTGCGGGCAGGAGAAATCCTTTAGCCTTTTTTTACTAAATTTTATTGAGCTTAAAAATCAGTTAGTTACAAACGATAAAGCGCCGGACTTTCGTCCGGCTGGTGCTCATTTTTAATTGAGAGTGAGCTTACTCCCGGTGTCAGGCGGTTACCTGGTTCACTACCTCCTGGCCCCATTCCCTGACTTGGGTGTCATAACGGACTATCCTAATAGCTGTAGTGCAGCCTGAGGACGCTGATTTGCCTGTGACAAAACAGTGGTACTCGCCTGCTGGATAATCTGGTTACGCGTTAGTTGCGCAGTCTCTTCCGCGAAATCAGTGTCTTTGATTCGTGAGCGAGCTGCTGAAACGTTCTCTGAGATGTTACTCAGGTTACGGATAGTGGATTGGAAACGGTTTTGCAGTGCACCTAAGTCAGCACGCACGCCACCGATAGTAGAAATAGCCGCATCAATCGACGTAAGAGCTGCCGAAGCCGTTGCAGCGGTTTCTACAGACAGGTTGCCTACGTTTAAGCCTGAAGCGCCAAAGCCACCGGTACGTGACAGGTTTACAGAGATAGTCTGACCACCATTCGCGCCAACCAGGAACTTAGCAGAGTAAGTACCAGTCAACAGGTCCAGGCCGTTAAACTGTGAATCTGTAGAGATACGGGAAATCTCGGTTTTCAATGCCGACACTTCTTTTTGCAGTGCTACGCGGTCAGCTGAGCTGTTGATGCCGTTTTGTGACTGCACAGCCAGTTGGCGAATACGCTGCAGAGCCGTTGTGGTCTCGTTTAGCGCGCCTTCTGCGGTTTGGGTTAATGAAATTGCGTCATTAGCGTTACGTACAGCCTGGTTCAGACCTTGGATCTGAGAAGTCATACGGTCGGTAATTTGCAAACCTGCAGCATCGTCAGCAGCTCCGTTGATACGGAAACCTGATGAAAGACGCTCAAATGAAGTGCTTAAGGCATTAGATACATCGAACAACTGGCGTTGCGCGTTTAATGCAGACACATTGGTATTGACGAACATAGACATAAAGTCTCTCCTACACTCTCAATCCAGCCAGAGCTGGCTACCGGGTGACCCGGTGTTTTTCAATTTAAATAGTAGTCACCAACACCTTGAGGGGTAATTGATGAACTGGCTCTCTCATCATCTTTATCGACCCTTGCAAAATTCCCTTTAATAAAAATTCACTATTTTTTTCACGGGCGGCAAAAAGTTGCCCTACAGTTCGTGGTAACGTACTGTCAGAATAAAGAATTTACGGTGAAAACAAGGTTATGAAAGTACAACTGAGCCGTCTGACCCGGGTGTGTCGCGGTCATACTCATAATGCGTTTGGTGATTTGGTCTTTTTTAACGGTCGTTTGCTGGTGTGTTATCGCCAGGGCGCTCATCACATGAGTGATAATGGCATTATTGTGATCGCCGAAATTGATGACACCGGCCGACCATTCCGCTTTCAACAACTAAGCAGTCCGGGCGGCGACCTGCGCGATCCGCACTTTTGTATCGACAATGACCGTCTGTATTTACTGGCGCATCAGCGCTGGCTGGCCAGTCTGGAGGCAGCGAAAACTTTTACCTGGTTCAGTGGTGACGGCTTAAGCTGGTCTTCACAGCACGATCCGGGACCGGATAACTGGTGGCTGTGGCGCGCTACCACTCATCAGGGTCGCCACTGGGGCCTGGCTTATCACCGCCCTTCAGAACAGCTGGATTTATATGCCGGAAATTTACGCGGAAAAATGCACAAGGTGGTAAGTGGCTGTATGTCTAAACCCCGCCATCAGTTGGGCTACCCTAACGAAACCGACAGCTACTTTAATGAGAATGGTGAAATGATTGCCGTTGCGCGACGGGATGCCGACACATTTACGGCCCAGCTGGGCCGCAGCAAACCGCCTTATACGCACTGGCAGTGGCAGGATCTGGGAGATTATATTGGCGCACCATCATTGTTGCCTCTTAACGATCACATGGCATTGGTATGCGGGCGTCACTTTACCGGCCGTAAACTGGTAACCCAGTTGTGGTCGCTGAATACGCATAGCGGTAAGCTGGAAAAGTTACTTACACTACCCAGTGGCGGCGATAATAGTTATCCCGGTATGATTAAGCACAACGGTAAGCTCTATATTGCTTATTACTCCAGCCATATTGATAACCAGAGCCGAATGTACCTGGCTGAACTGAATTACGAGATGTAATTAAACAGCGATAGATTAGAAATTCGCGGGAACGTGGTCAGTGCAGCGGTCAGCGCAGCTTCCTGCTTGGCAAACTCGGCTGAGGCTTCGGCATAGTCGACGTCCTGAATAGCGCTACGCGCCTCTTTGGTCGATACTTCCAAATCCAGGTTGGTTTCATAAACCGATTGGGCCACATTCAGCCTGGCACCAATAGACGAGGTTTCAAACGCTATTTTTTCCAGGCCATTATCAATGCCTACCAGGGCATCACTTAACGCTTCACGGTAGGCGGCATCACCCACCTGATCGTTATTAAGCACCTGCTGTAAGTCATAAAGCGTGGTGGCAATATTCTTCTTTTGCGGCGCATCCAGCTGGAAATCCAGGGTATTGCCGGTGCCGCCCTGCAGGTTAAAATCGATGCCGGCAAAACTGAATGGCTCACCTGAGGTAAAATCTTTAGTCGCGACTACGCTACCGGTACCGAGATTCTGAATTTGCACCTGATTAGGGGCGGTAATGGTAATCCGATAATCATTGTTGGCAGCGGTAAGCGGATCGTAATTATTTTTATAAAAGGTATCAAAGTCGCCCTGCCCGGCCACCAGTGCTTCATCCACAGTGATCCCGGCATTGCCGGTAATCGTGAAGTTGCGCCGCGCCGCAACATCTTCGAATACAGATTGCCCTGAGGCACTGCTTCTCACCTTTACACTATTAGAAAGCTGTACTTCGTTGCTGCCACTATCGCCCTGATAGGTATAAGCGTTACCGGTGCCGCCTGCATTTAAAACAAAAGGCTGGGATTCAGACTGATAACCCGAGAAATAGTAGTCACCCTCGGCATTTTGCGAGTTCATCAGATCAAATACTTCGTCTTTGATCTGGCCAATTTCTGACGCCAGCGCTTTACGATCGGCATCAGATAACAATCCGTCACCGGCCTGAATAGTGAGTACTCGTGCGCGGTTGACCGAATCGGTAATGTTACGCAGAATGGTTTCCTGTTGCTCCAGCGAACCGGTTACCAGATCAGTATTGCGTTGATACTGCTCTAAACTGGCCAGCTCTTCGGTCATGCGCAGGACTTTGGCAGTGCCCACCGGATCGTCCGACGGGCGGTTAATTTTCTTACCCGTACTCAACTGCTGCTGGGTGTCAGCAAGCCCTGACTGATTATCCATGATGGCACGGATATTCTGATCATAAAGTTGATTGGTTGAAATACGCATGGCTGTTACCTGACCGACGATAAAATAGTATTAAACAATTCCTGGGCAGTGCTCAAAATTCTGGCTGCTGCAGCATAAGACTGCTGATAACGCACAAGGTTCGCGGCTTCCTCATCCAGACTCACGCCCGACACCGAGTCGAACCACTCAGTTGACTGCACTTTCATGCTTTCGGCGGCTTGTAAGGCAATACTTGCTGAGGCTGACTCTTCGCCTACCCGGCTGACCAGAGTTGAGTAACTTTCATGCAGCGTGCGCGGCTCGCTGCTGGAATTGGTGCTCAGTTGCACCAGCGACGCTTGCTTCAGCGAGGCCAATTCCAGTGCATTCTGGTTATCAAAGCTACCATTGGTATTGTAGCTGATCGAAAAGGTATCACCGGCAGCGGGTATTCCTTCAAGACTGATATCGTAGCTACCATCTAAACCGCCGCCCGCCTGGGCCAGCAGGTTATTAAAATCGGTGGCTCCGGTTACGGTAGATAAAACCGTACCGCCGCTATCGAGTACTTCATAAGTGTCGGCGGTGGTAAAACGAATCTGCGTAGGCGCGCCAGTATCCAGTCCACCCGCACCATCAAAAAACGACGTGGTGACATCGGTATCGTAAACCTGAGTATTCACTACCGAGGCATCACCAAGATTATTGTTTTCTGCATCACCTCGCACCGGGCTGGCAAAGGCTAAATCTTCTGGCCGGGTGGTCGCCATAGTAATATCTGACGCACTGTATTTTACCGGCTGAATCAGAAACTGATTACCCACACTGTAACCACTGGCAGACTGAAATTCAATTTCAATACCGCCCGGGATTTCGGTATAGCCGGCATTTAACGTAATGTTACTGAACAGCACCGGCTGATTATTTTCATCCAGCTTAGGGGTGCCATCACCATTTAACAGTTCCACCGATACTTCACTGGGCACACCGGCACCGGTAACGTTAGTCACAGACACGCGAATATCGGCGTCGGTGAGCTCGTTGCCTCTACCGGGGGTAAACTGACCGGATAAAGCCAGCGTAGGCGGCGTATTACTGTACGGCAGTCCGCTCAGCTCCGGCAGCGTGAATATGTCACCGCCAAGCTGAAAATCCAGATCCATACCCAACTGGTTTTGCGAATTGACCGCATCGGCAAAAGCCACTGCCATCTGGCCTATGTCGCGCTGCGAAGGGCCAAGCACTTCATCCCGATAGCGAAACAATCCACCCAATGCACCGCCCAGATCTTCTTCGGCAATATTGATATCAGTATTGGGTTTGCTACCAGAAAAGTTGGTTGCTAATTGTAATTGCTTTTGCATGAAATCGGCATTGTCGCTGAGTTCAAACAGGTTAAAACTGCCGTCTTCCAGTACCAGCGACTCACCGCTCGACAGATTCACCAGCAGTGAACCATCGGCATTCTTACTTTCCCGCACCGTAATATCCATGATCTCAGCCAGCTCAGTTATGGCTGTATCCCGCTCATTTAGTAACGCAGTGGGTTCACTGTCTTTAAAGTTGCCCTTCGCGACCAGAATAGCTTCATTCAGATCGCCAATGGACTGGATCAGACTGTTGGCTTGATTCACCATGCTGGTAAATTCAAGGTTGAGCTCTTCTTCCTTGGCTTCCATGAAATCAGAGAGTGACGACATGCGGCGCAGCAGTGCCTCGCCTTCAGACAATACCAACTGACGCGAAGACAAATTGGTTGGATCATCCGCTGCGGTCTGTACCGAGGCAAAGAAGTCGCTGAAGCCGGTAGACAACGAATTGGCTTCATTAGCCAGCAGATTATCTATTGCTGAGGTTTTTTCAGAAAACGTCTGCCACTCACCCACCAACGTGGTATCACGGCGTAACTGATTTTGCGCAAACTGATTGATGACCCGTTCTGTGGTTGCCCGACCCACGCCGCCATAAAGCTCGCTGGTTACCGACGTACGCTCGCGTACATAGCCTTCAGAGTTAACATTGGCAATGTTATTACTGGCGGTCGCCAGCAGCCGGCTGCTGGCATTTACGCCGCTGGTCGCAATTGAATATAAATCTACGTTGCCGCTCATAAGCACGCCTTAGCCTGATGGGGCAACATTACCGGGCAACACTGTTTCATGGCAGATAGCTCCGCAAAGAATCACTGTTATAAACGGCCATCACCTTATCCGCATACTGTGGATCCGTGGCGTAGCCAGCATCCTGTAGCGCTTTAAAATAGGTCTTGGGATCGCCGGCATTTTCTACTGCCGGGCGATACCGTTCCTGGCCACGAATAAACTGCACATAATCTTCAAAGCCTTGCTGTAAATTATCGTAAGAGCGAAACGCGGCTCGCTGCTGACGCGCTACCGTACCGTCAAACTCCATGGTATTGACCGTCGCCGACTCACCCTGCCAGTTGCTATTGGCTTTAATACCAAACAGGTTATTAGCACTGTTGCCACTGCCATGATGAATAACATGTTGACCCCAGCCGGTTTCCACTGCCGCCTGCGCCAGTAATGCCCTGGGCTCAATACCCAGTTCTTCTGCCGCTTTGCTGGCCGCTGGCCAAAGTTGTTCGACGAACTCCTGAGGGTTACTAAACGCGGCAGTTTTAAAAGCCTGTTGTGATTGCGGATCGCTGAGTAGTTCGGCTGTTTGTTGCGCCTGCTCAATGCGGAATTCACGTTGTCGGTTCAGCGACGCCAGATTACCGTCGTTACGGGCCACACTGGCCGGAATATAATCGTTGATATCATGCTGCCCTAACTGCTGCACAATAATTTCAGCCAGGCCAACACCACCACCGCTGGACAGATCCTGAGCAAGCTGTTTATCGTGCATGTCACGATAGAACTTCACTTCTTCGGTATTAAACGGGCTGTCTTTATCGGCCATGGCATCCTGGGCTTTACGCATGGATTTGAGCATCATCTGGACAAAAATCGCTTCAAACTGCTGCGCTGCTTCTTTGAGCGCTTTGTCATCTTTCGAATAGGCAGCCTCACGCAAGCGGTTCAGACTGGATAAGTCATGAACGTTGCGGGCCGACTCTAACTGCGATTTTGTATTCAGTACGTCCATCAGATCACCACCAGTTCGCCCTGTAACGCGCCAGCCTGGCGAAGCGCTTCAAGAATAGCCATCAGATCGCCCGGCGCTGCACCGACTTCGTTAACCGCGCGCACCAGCTGATCCAGGGTCACGCCCGGTTCAAACTTAAACATGCGGCTATCGGCCAGATTGACATCAATAATGGACTGCGTTGTTACCGCTGTTTCGCCGTCAGCCAGTGCATTAGGTTGCGTCACCTGCTGGTTTTCACTGATGGTAACGGTAAGCCCACCGTGTGTTATCGCGGCCGGTAATAAACGCACGTCGCGACCAATAACAATGGTTCCGGTGCGGCTATTAACCACCACACGCGCTGGTGCATCTGCAGGAGTAAACTCAAAGTTTTCCAGCGTGGCTAAAAAGCCCACACGCTGCCCCGGATCGCGAGGCGCAGTCACTCTGACCGACGCTGCATCCAGTGGCTCAGCAATGGCATAGCCTTTTTCCGGTTGGGCTCCGAGGCGCTGATTAATTACATCAGCCAGTGCTTTGGCGGTTGAAAAATCAGGATAATGTAAGTTCAGCGTCAGGCTGTCGCCGCTGGCAAAACCGCTCGGTACTGCCCGCTCGACCAACGCACCGTTAGCGATCCGACCTACTGTTGGCGTATTCACCACCACTCGCGAGCCGTCACCGCCCTCAGCACCAAAGCCGCTAACAACCAGGCTACCCTGCGCTACTGCATAGATATTGCCATCCACACCTTTAAGAAAGGTTTGTAATAAAGTACCGCCCTGCAAACTGCTGGCTTCACCCACCGAAGACACTGTGACATCAATGGTCTGGCCGGGTTTGATAAATGGCGGTAACTCGGCATGGACAGCCACTGCCGCAACGTTCTTGATTTTGGGTTTAATATTGGGGTCCAGGCTAATGCCAAAATTGGTCAGCATGGTTCTGAAACTTTGCTCGGTAAACGGGCTTTGCTCGCCAGTACCGGGTAAGCCCACCACCAGACCATAACCAATTAACTGGTTACTACGCACGCCCTGAATACTGGCTACGTCTTTGATACGCTGGGCGTGAGCGCTGGTAACCAGACTCAGACAACACAGTACAACACTTAATAATTTACCCATGTTACCCCCTAGAAAGGCCACCATTGTGATGAAAAGAATTTTGTCAGCCAGCCTTTCTCCTGAGAGCGGGCAAAGCTACCGGTACCACTGTATTGAATGCGGGCATTGGCAATACGGGTAGACAGGATTTCATTTTCCGGCGAGATATCCGACGCGCGGATAATGCCGGTTAAACGGATATATTCATCACCGTGGTTTAACGTCAGCCATTTCTCACCGCGTATTACCAGATTCTGGTTGGCCAGCACGTCAGTGACGGTAACCGAAATACTCCCGTTCAGGCTGTTGCTTTGATTCGCCTGGGCATCACCGGCAAATTCGCTGGAAGAATTTACCCCAAGCTGAATAGACTGATTGCCTATATTCAACGCGTTGCCACCTAATCCGGTAATCGGCTGCACATCAACACCGGTTTCTTTTGACGTGGTGGTGCCGGCAGATTTCGTGGCATTGGTATTTTCACTGAGAGTAACCGTAATGATGTCTCCCACCCGCCGGGCCGTCACATCTGAATAAAGGCTATTAGCCATCCGCGGGCGAAACAGGCCGCCATCCTCAACAATTTGCTCGCGCGGCATCTCAGGGATCACCGGCGCAAAAGATGGATCATTCGCCTCAACACGATCGGGCGAAGTACTGGCACAACCGCTAAACAGTGCAACACAAGTAAATACCAGTAATACACGCATCATGAGATCACCTTAGATTAAAGCTGCTGTATAACCTGACCAAGCATCTGGTCAACCGATGAAATAACTTTGGAGTTCATTTCATATAGTCGTTGGCTCTCGATCAGATTTACCAGTTCTTCGGTCACATTCACATTGGACGTTTCCAGCGTCCCCTGCACGATAGTTCCCAGGCCCTGCAGGCCCGGTACGCCCTGCAATGGGGCGCCGGAAACTGCCGTTTCCACATAAAGGTTCTGGCCCACTGGCTGTAAGCCGGTCGGGTTAACAAAATCAGAAATATTGAGCTGACCAAGCACCTGAGGCTCAGCCTGACCACGTACCGATGCAGACACCTCACCATCCTGTGAAATGGTGATTTGCTGGGCATCTTCAGGAATGGCAATTTCCGGCTGCAACAGGAAGCCTGCTCCTGGGGTAACAATTTGCCCCTGATCGTTTAACGTAAACTGACCATTTCGGGTATAAGCAATGGTGCCGTCCGGCTGCAGAATTTCAAAAAAGCCGCGACCCTGAATAGACATATCCAGTGCATTGTCGGTGGTTAACAGATTGCCCTGAGTGTGGGCTTTTTGTGTAGCAACCACCTTAGAACCAGCACCTACCATTAACCCTGACGGTAATTCGGTATCCGCAGAAGAGCGACCACCAGGCTGGTTGATGTTCTGGTAGAGCAAATCTTCAAAGATCGCCCGATCCTTTTTGAACCCAACGGTAGACGCGTTAGCCAGGTTGTTAGATACCACGGCCACGTCGGTTTGTGCGGCATCAAGTCCGGTTTTACTGATCCAAAGTGCTGGATGCATAATTGTCTCTCCTCTGCCTTATTAGTTATTGGCGGCAAATTATTAAATAATGCGTAGTAGCATGTTGCCGCGCATATCTAGCGTGTCGGCTTTTTTCATCATCTTGACCTGCAGCTCATAATGACGCTGCAGGTGAATCATACTGACCATTTCTTCAATGGCGTTCACGTTTGAGCCCTCAAGCATGCCGGTCATGACCGTCACGGTTTCATCGGCCAGGGCATCAGTGCCATCTTTCTGGCGGAATAAGCCATCGTTACCTCTTTCGAGATTGCTGTATTCCGGGTTAACCAGCTTGAGCCGGCCAACTTCTTCAATAACCGCCTCAGGTGCCCCCTGAGGACGAATGGAAATGGTGCCATCGGCGGCAATGTTGAGGTTATCCAGCGGCACCGGCAAAAACAGCGGACCGGCATCGCCCATCACGATATTACCGTGGACGTCTTCCAACACACCGTCCTGGCCGAGCTGGAAATTACCATCGCGGGTGTAGGCTTCATTACCCTGTTGATCCTGCACGGCAAACCAGCCATCACCCTGAATGGCCACATCCAGATCCCGGTGAGTCTGAATTAACGGGCCGGATTCATAGTTATTGGTGGGGCTTTCGGTCATGGCGAACACCCGGGTCGGCAAACCTTCGCCGTATACCGGCATCGACCTTGCCTGTTCCAACTGCGCTTTAAAGCCTTTGGTTTGGGCGTTAGCCAGGTTATTGGCCCGTAAAGACGTACCAACCAGGTCCTGACTAGCGCCACTACTGGCGATATAGAGTAATTTGTCCATGACTGCCTTTTGACGCTTTAATCGTAATTATTAATTACACTGCAAAGGCAGTGCCAAAACGGCGAATACGCAGACTAAGAAAGGATAAAAGAAGGGCCGCATACTGCGGCCCTGGGCATTATTGAATAACCTAGCGGATATTCAGGATAGTCTGATTCAGCTGGTTGTTGACTTCCAGTGCCCGGGAGTTGGCCTGGAAGTTCCGCTGTGCAATGATCATGTCAATAAGCTCAGTAGTCAGATTCACATTAGCCTGTTCAAGGGCGGAGGAGTTGATTTCACCGAAGGTTCCTGTGGTTGCTTCGCCCGCCAGGGCTTCGCCAGATTCGATGGACTCTTTCCAGGCAGTGTTACTTTGCTGGGTCAGGCCCTGCTCATTGGCAAACCGCACTAACGCAACGCGTACTACCGGCTCTGAGGTACCGTTAGAAAACGTCGCCCGAACCAGACCATCTTCACCGATATCCACACCGGTTAAACGGCCTACCGGCAGACCATCCTGCTCCAGTGAGGTGACTTCAAAGGCGGAAGCATACTGAGTTGGTTCATTGATAGTTTGTCCACCTAAAGGGTCCAGGTTGAAATCGATGGAAATAGTTTGCGTCTGATCGGCTCCCCCGGTCAATGCGATTGCTGAGTTAGCGGTACCATCGTCACCCAGCGCCACGGTAGTAATGCCACCGGCCGGGACTTGAGAGGTAAAGTCACCACTTTGGTTAAAATTGAGTCGCGCGGGTAGCCAATCTTCGGTGGGGTTAGTATTTTGCGGATCGGGTCGTTGCGGCAGCGGTACACTGGTGTCTCCACCAGCAATATCTACCGGGGTATCATCCACAGTGGCAAACATTAACCAGCTGTTGAGCTGATCCGGCCCAGTTGGTGCCGCTTGGTCGGTGCCATCCTTCACAAAGTAATAAGTCATAATATGACTTTCACCCAGTGAATCATAAACGGTTACCGAGGTTGCCGCGTTATAGGTGAGCGTATCATCAGGGTTAAATGCTGTTGGATCGAGATAATCGTCGTTCGCCGGCAGGTTCATCCGCATGGTAACTTCCTGCGTTGCCTGCGGCGAGCCTGAGGAGTCCGGGATACGCACCGGTTCCGTAGTACTTAACGCCACTGACGAACTGGTGCCATCCGGGTTAACCGGAAAGCCCAGCAGGTTGTCGCCGCTGCTGTTAACCACAAAGTTGTTTTCGTCCAGCTTAAACTGACCGGCACGGGTAAAGGAAAAATCCCGCGAGGTGATATCGGGTACAGTGGCAAAAAAACCATTACCAGTAATGGCTAAATCCAGTGCCGTATTGGTAAACTGCAGGCTACCCTGACTGAACTGTTGGGCCACTTCCTGAGTCAGGACACCATCACCTACTTTGGTTTTACCGCTGGCTAACAGTGAGGCGGCGTATACATCACCAAACTCGGCCCGCGATTCTTTAAAACCTACCGTGTTGACATTGGCAATGTTATTTGCGGTAGTGTCTAGATCTTTTTGTGCGGCAGAGACGCCACTTAATGCAATGTTAAAAGACATGTGCTTTTCTCCTACTAACTGCCGATCTGGATAACGTCGTCAAGATTGATACTGACATCACCCTCTAAATTCAAAATAATACCCTGGTTGCTGCCAGCCAGGCTTACACTGCTAACGTGGCGATGAATAGCGGTAGAAATTGCTACCCCTTCACCATTCACCTGGCCATTTGCACTCACCAGGTATTCGCCGGGCGGCATTAAATTGCCGCTGCGGTCGGTACCATCCCAGTTGAACTCAATATTGCCGGCCCCCTTGGTGCCTGCATCGATAGTTCTGACTACTTCACCATTGGCATTGGTGATGGTAATTTCCATGTTCTGTACGGTTTGCTCGTTTACCACAAAACCACTGAGGCCGGCGCCTTCACTGCCCATGTAGCCTACGTTGGCTTCTACCAGCACATCCTGGCCGATCAGACTGGAGGCCTGTAACGCCTGGTTCGACGTCATGGAGGTAGCGAAGCTTTCAAACTTCTCATTAAGTTTGCTGATGCCGTCGGCGGTGGTGAACTGGGTCATCTGCGAAACCATCTGATCGTTATCCACCGGTTTAGTAGGATCCTGGTTAGACAGCTGCTCTGTTAACAGGGCGAAAAAGTCTTCCTGAGACAGGTTCTGCTCCGAGCCATCGGACACTTTGACCTTTTCTTCCTGCCAGTAGAGGTCAGTATTGAGACCCTGCGTGTTGGTAATTGTACTCACGTTAGTATCCTCTTAATGACCGCTACTACTGACCACGGCCAAGGGTTAACACCCGACGGAAAATGCGCTTAGTGGTATCTGCCAGTTGGACGTTGGTTTCATAAGCCTTAGAGGCAGACATCATGTCGGCCATTTCTTCCACAATATTCACATTAGGCTTATAGATGTAACCATTTTCGTCAGCCAGGGGATTGTGTGGTGCATACTCGGTTTGTAACGGACGGTCGCTCTCGACAACGCCCAGTACCTTAACTTCAGAACCCTTGCTGTAGTCATTAGTTGCGCGGTTCAGCTCGGCAGCAAAAACAGCATGACGGGCACGATAGGTATCCTGCTCACTACTACTTACCGAATTGGCATTGGCAATGTTACTTGCCGTGGTGTTCAGGCGTACGCTTTCAGCATGCATACCTGACGCAGAAATTGACATAACATCAAACAGACTCATTGACCTTGTCCTCCACTAATCGCTTTTTTCATGCCTTTAACTTTACCGTTGAGAAACTCAATGGTGGCCTGATAGCGCATACCTGTATCTAAGAATTCATTACGTTCACGCTGGACTTCGACGGTATTACCGTCGCCGGTGTCCGGCTGCGAGGGGATTCGAAAGCCAATTTCTGTTGACGACACCATGCCACCACTCATATGTTTTTCGTGTGTGCGGGTCATCGACTGGCCGCCGGATTGCTGTGCCTGAGCCATCGCTTTCTGAAAGTCAATGCCACGAGATTTGTAACCCGGCGTGTTGGCATTTGCCAGATTACCGGCAATGACTTCCATCTTATCGTTGCGGATCTTCAACGCGTTCTGATGAAAACCAACGAGCTTGTCTAAATTAATGGCCATAGCGCTTCTCCTCTATCGCAGAGATAAAAGCAAACTAAGTGCCAATAAAACCAGCAGGTGGGAAATAAAGCGAAATAAAGGACTAACTACTTATTTTAATTAGTCTTTTTTGGTGTAGTACAGGCCAGGGTTACATTTGACCATGCGGTAACAATCGGCCGCTGCGGCCACAGATTCCGATGCACCGAGAAACAGGATGCCGCCTGGGTTTAACTGAGCGGCAATTTGTTGCAGTATTTTTTGTTTTAGCTCCGTAGAGAAGTAAATCAGCACATTGCGGCAAAAGACAATATCGAACTTGCCCAGCGAAGAATAGCTGTGAAGTAAATTAAGGCTGCGAAAGCTGACCATACGGCGTACTTCCGGCTTCACCTGCAACATGCCGCTGGCATGCTGCTGGAAGTACCTTTGCCGGCGCTCAGGCGATAAACCACGCGCCAGTGAGAGCTCATCGTAAGCGCCCTCTTCACACTTTCTCAGCATATTACTGGATAAGTCAGTGGCCAGAATTTCCGCAGACAACGAACCGGCACCAGGATTATTACGCTGATATTCCAGTAGCGACATGGCAATAGAATAAGGTTCCTGACCGGAAGAGCATGCCGCACTCCAGATCCGAATACGCCGTTGCCGGGTGGCAAGGGTGGGCAGTATTTGCCGGATCAACAGTTCAAACGGGTAGCTGTCGCGAAACCAAAGGGTTTCGTTAGTGGTCATGGCATCAATAACCTGCTGCAACAATCCGCGGTCGCGACCGGAGATGGATTGCCTTAACAGCTCGTCAATATTGGTTAATTGCCGCTCGTGCAACAGTCCGCCCAAACGGCTTCGCACTAAGTACTGCTTATTATCTCCAAGCACAATACCGCACTGCTGTTCCAGAAACTCCCGGAACTGGCGGTACGCGTCAGGCGACACATCCTTATTAATCAATCAGTTGATACTCCGTTGATTACTCGTCAGGACCCAGCCATTTCTGAACGGCGCTAGCCAGTTCATCAGGATGAAATTTAGCAATAAAGTCGTCTGCGCCAACTTTTTTCACCATCGCCTGATTAAATACGCCGCTTAAAGAGGTATGCAGCACCACATGCAGTTTTTGCAGCTCCGGGGTATTTTTAATCTCGGCCGTGAGGGTGTAGCCATCCATTTCCGGCATTTCAATATCAGAAACCAGTACCCCTACCTTGTCGGTGACATCACCGGTTTCCGCCGCAATTTCTTTTAACCGCTTGAGTGCCTCAAGGCCATTTTTGGCCATTTCTATTTCAAGCCCCAGGGTAGTCAACGCCCGTTTCACCTGATTTCGTGCTACCGACGAATCATCAGCAATAAAGATGATTTTATCTTTATGGGCATCGGTATTTAAGGTAGATGCGACTTCCTGACTAACCTCGGTGTTGAGCGGCGAAATCTCATTGAGGATTTTCTCAACGTCGAGAATTTCGACCAACTCGCCTTCAACTTCGGTCACCGCTGTGAGGTAACTGGCACGGCCGGTTCCCTGTGGCGGCGGCATAATGGCGTCCCAGTTGGTATTGATAATGCGCTCAACTGCGCCTACCAGAAACCCCTGAACTGAGCGGTTATATTCTGCAATCACAATAAACGCGGTTTTGAGATCTTCAATTTTACGACCGCCAGTTGCCATACTTAAATCGATAACCGAAATAGTCTGCCCGCGGATATGGGCAACGCCTCGTACCAATGGATTAAGCTTTGGCATGGATGTAAGGGGCGGGCACTGCAGCACTTCACGGACTTTAAAAACGTTAATGCCAAATCGCTGCCGACCGTTTAAACGGAACAGCAACAACTCCAGCCGGTTCTGGCCGACCAGTTGCGTACGCTGATTAACCGAATCTAAAATTCCAGACATACTTCACCTCGATATTTCAATGTGGGCATAGAGTTTGCGTGTTTCCTGTTTAACAGAGGTGGCGTCAATATACTGTCGCGGCTGTTCTGATTAGCAAAACTCGCTGATTTATCTTTAATAATAGTCAAAATGAAAACATCTGAACATGAAAATATTGAAAACATTACTTTTGCCTGCGCGCCTGGCTTTCATATTGACTACAGGTATCACCTTAGCTCACTTTGGCGCAATTGCCCAACAAAACACCGGTACGCCGCAC
Source organism: Marisediminitalea oceani (assembly GCF_003731635.1). GTDB lineage: Bacteria > Pseudomonadota > Gammaproteobacteria > Enterobacterales > Alteromonadaceae > Alteromonas > Alteromonas oceani. The sequence continues at coordinate 123,063 of NZ_RCUA01000070.1, forward strand.
GAGCGTCTGACGAATGCCGTTAAAGCGTTTTTGGAAAACCGTCTGGCACCAACCCGGGAAACCGATTTAGCGGATAATTTAAGCGTGGATGTGACCCCCATAGATAGTCGCATTAACATACCGGAATGCACCGTGCCTTTTAGTTTTGATGTGGATCCTGCCACGCTCCAGCAATCCTATCTCAACGTCCGGGTGAGTTGTGACAGCAACAGTTGGTATTTATTTTCCAGTGCCAAAGTGACCCGCACCCGCACTATCGTTGTCACGGCCAGTATGATAAGCCCTGACACCGTGCTATCGGCCAGCCACTTGTCGCTGGCCGAAGTCGACATTAAACAACTGCGACACACCCCTTTCACCTCGCTTGAGGAGGTGGTCGGCGCCCGGCTGAAATACCGGGTAAGAGAAGGCCAGCCGGTGCAAACGAATATGCTATGCTTTATCTGTAAAGGTGATAGAATCACCATTAGCGCTAACGCGGGTGCAATGAAGGTAAAAACCTCCGGCATCGCCCGACAGGATGGCGTGATTGGCGATACCATTGAAGTAGTGAACAGCAGTTCTAATAAGTCTGTCATCGCTGAAGTTGCCAGCACCCAGGAAGTCGTGGTGAATCTGTGATAAGATGACTACAAATACCGCGGTTTTTATGCGAAAAAACGCAATTGAGCCTAAAGAAATTCTACCTGCAGCCGATATATTAATTGAGGTTTAAAAGGTAGTGGAAATTAATTATGGCAATTAACAACGTAAACAATGGCTTACCCAAAGCGCCTGTTGACAATAATAAAGTCAACGGTCAGCAACAGCCACAACAAAATAAAACGGCTGCGCAGCAAGCTGCCGCATCAACAGCTCAGGCTACCAATGTGCCGCGTCAGGATTCTGTGTCATTGACGCAGTCTGCTCAGCAGTTAAATCAGGTACAGAAGAAAAGTGCCGAAGCGCCGGTTAACCAGGAAAAGGTCGATAAACTGAAGAAAGCCATTCAAAGTGGTGAGTACAAAGTAGATCCACAGTCACTGGCGAAGAAGATTGCACGCCTGGAATCGGAGATTTTTGGATTTAAGTCCTAAAGCAATAAATCATGACGGCAACACTGAATGAGCAATTAACGCAACAAACCGAAAACCTGGCATCTTTGAAAGCGATGCTGGATAAAGAGTTGCACCTGATTAGCTCAAGAGATGCCGAAGCGTTAATGACGCTGCTCAAAGATAAAGAACAACTGCTCGGTGCTATCCAAAACCTCGACGATGCCATTAACCCGCAGTTGCAGGCGCTTCAGCAAGAAGCGCCCCTCCCCGAAGACATACAGGCCCATATTGACCAAGCCAAAACCCTGCTCAGCGAATGCCAGTATTGTACCGAAGTAAACCAGCTTGCCGTTGAGCAAGGTCAGTTACGCCTGGTTCATTTGCGTAATCTGATGATGGATGTTCGGGCCAAAGAGTCCCTGACCTACGATAAAGCCGGTAAAAAGAAAGGCGGTTTTTCCGGTAAAGGCGTCAGCGCTTAATTACACACTGCGCTACTGACCTTCCTCAAGTAGCTTAACCAAATTATCCAATCCCAGTTGCCAGGCATTTTCCTGCCACTGATATGCTGCCAGCCAGTTTTCAGAACTCCGCCAGCCGCTATGAACCAGGTGGATCTGGGAACCGCTAGTGTGCTCAGCAAAACTGACTACCACATGCGTCAGCGGATCAGCCTGATTAGCAAATGCCTTGAATTGCACCGGACTTTTCCATTCAAAAGCGAGTAGCTGGTTTTCACAAAGCGCGGTAATTTTGCAACCGATGGTTGAGTTGTTCTCCCGCTCATCCGGTTGCCAGAATAATTCGTAAGCCCCGCCGGTTTCTGCACTGACATTGGCATCAGCCGTTAACCAACGGGTAAGCAGTGCATTTTGCGTGAAGCAGGCAAAAGCCTGAGTGACAGAGCACGGTAATACCCGTGACTGGTGTATAACGTTATCCATGTTGTTTCTCCCTGAGTGTGCTGGCGTCGGGTGACGTTATCCCGGCACTATTACGAGGTCATCAACAACGTGGCCTTCGGGGGCAAACCTTGGTTAGTAATACTTCACCGTTTTTAACCGCTGTGGCCGTGCTGTCGACACATAAATGTTATACACCTGCTGCATGTCGAGTTCCAGTTCGGTGGCGTAGGTATCCTCTCCTACCGGATAAGCTTTAACTACCTTGGCGCCGCGAATAACCCCTTCAACCGATGCCTGCAACTGCGCGTTGTTAATCACCATGTTGGCCAATGACTGCTGGCCATTGATTCGTTGCCCGTAAACCTGTTCAGCCAGCTCGCGGTAGGCATCGAGCTTTGACGCTTTCATGGCCATAATATTTTTCTCTGAATCGGAGCCGCCATGCTGCGAGGCGATTGGAGCATAGCCCACCGCGGTTAGCACCGGGTATTCGTCAGGCTCAACGGTTTCCCATTCGACATGTTTATCAAACATGGACGTGCAGCCACTTATAAATAAGAGGCAGCCAAGCACAACAAGTGCTTTGTGGATGTGTGTTAAAACCGTCATAAAACCACCGTATTTTTGTGTAGTCTGATTAGTGCTGTTATCCGCTGCTTGCAACCGGGCGTTGGCAAAATGGACAATCACTTTGTACTTGTCAGAAGTTAGCAATATTTATGCCCAATGACGGGATGAATTTTGGGAACGATATATGCAGAGCCTCCTGCAACAATGGCTAAGCGAGTCATAGGTTTGACACCTTGCATACCGCTCCCGGCCTCTCCGTGCTTCTTGTTTAAAGAGCGCAGCAAGACCAATGCCAGCGAACAACCAGCGCATTGCAACAGCAGATAAGTGGTGAGAGTAAGAGTAATGAAGACAATGTACACACTGATTGCCCGGTTAACCGTTTTTTTGTCGGCCACAACCTGCCTGCTATTAGCCTTCACAGGGCAAAGTTATGCCGTTTGGTATGAGACTCAGGGGCAATCAGTGGTATTAAACGGCAATAAGGTCCAGGCCAAACACCAGGCGACTGAAGAAGCGCTGCGCCAGGCCATGTTATTCGCCGGCGCATCGGTGCGCAGCGTTCAGCAGCTTACCGATGGTTTACTCAACGATGAACGCCTTGAGATAAGCGCGTCGGGAGAAGTTCGCCAGTTAGAGCTTATCTCAGAAACCTGGCATGAAAATGCAGTAACGGTAAGGATCCGTGCCGATATTTTCCCCAGTCAACAACAGTGCTCTGCCGCCCCTTTCAGCAAAACTATTGCCACCAGCTACTTCCCGTTACTTGAACGCCAGCACGCCCAGGATGGTCAGGTTCAGGAACTGGGACGTCTGGTTACCGCCCGCTTAAAACGGGAATTCGATCAATCAGCGCAACATGCTGTGATCAGCAGCATCGAGCCTTATGTGGTGCACTGGCAGTCCAGACAAATTCGCGATCAGGCAACCGCCCTTGCCACGCAAACCAAAAGTCAGTTTGTTCTCACCGGTGTGATTGAAGATCTCAGCGTTTACCGGCCACAAGGCAACAGCCTGGCGTTCTGGGAGGACGACACAGCAACCCGAAGCTTTCGGTTAAAAGTCGAACTTATCGACGGTATTAATGGCGCACCGCTGTTAAATAAAACCTATGAGACCGAATCTGAATGGGAGTTCGATCGATTCGCACAACTCGATGCGTCTTCCAATCAGTTCTGGCAAAGCGCCTACGGCCTCGCACTGCAAAACCAGTTACGCCAGTTGCAAAGCGATGTAGACTCGACACTGGCCTGCGTGCCAGCCACGGGCCGGGTAATTAGTATCAACGGCGGCAATGAGCTAAGCGTCTCACTCGGTCGCCAACACGGCCTTAAACCGGGCGATACCCTGTCGATATATCAGATTCAGGAAGTCACTGATTATCGTGGCGTTAAATTCACCCAGTATCATCTGTATCCCGAAGAAGTGACGGTGATCGAAGCCTACGCTGATAACGCCCGGGTAAAAGCCGCCGAAGAGGGCTTTCTGGCCAATATTCAGCCAAACGACTTCGTTGCCAAGCGTTAGGGCTTTAGATTTTCGCTCGCCTATCTATAATGGAGCTTCGTGTCCCCATAGTTTAACTGGATAAAACAAGAACCTCCTAAGTTTTAGATCTGCGTTCGAGTCGCGGTGGGGACGCCAAGCAAGCCTGCATCAAGCTGTTTTTAAAGGAATTTTTCTGGGAAGGCATGTTTTTTTACACCCCCACTCTACACTTCTTTACTAAAAGAGTCGAATAACGCTTCTATCGCTCGCTGATATGTCGGGCTGGTTGTCACCATAAAATCATGCTTTCTCTTATTTAAAGCTACTAATGCGTCATCAGTAAGATCGTCATACGCTCGTGATACATTCTCATTTGGCGTTCTACCTGCGTCGCGTTCACTTTGACCAATTGATGCATTCAGGTCTGAAAGTATTTTCTTGTTCATTTTACGTAGCTTATGCTGTGTTAGCCTTTTCACCAACTTACACTTTAATTCTCTATCTTCTTCCGACAAGTCACTATTTTCAATATCCAATAGCACCGCATTCTTTGCTGCGTTAAATTTATCATCAAAATTTGAAATGGGCGCATCAACGAGTTTCGGACTCTCAAACAAGTACCGCATCGGGCCATTTCTGCCAGGCTCCCGCACTCTCAAAGCCCAACTCTTGAAGCTCTTAAGTAAAGGTACTTTTTGGGGAGCAATAACATGCCGTGTGTACTTGCCGTTTTTAGTTTCATGACACCGCACGTTAATAAAGCAATCATCAAACAGTACACGCTCCCACTCAAGTTCAGTGGTAAGGCTTTTTCGTGTACTTACGGATTCTTGTAGCAATAAATGCATTGCCGCACTCAGCTCGTTCTGCTGGCAGAGCTTAAGAAGTACCGTAGCATATGTCTCGACCTCAGGAGGAGCTTCGAACGAGTTAACATCTCTATTTCTCTTTATACCATCTGCTAGATTTGGAAATTTCAATTGTTCAACATTTCTGTCGGCATCAGCCTTGTTATAAATAGAACTGAACAACTTCTTAAGTTCATCCCTGTCACTTTTTTGCCAACCTTCAGGGCGACTTTCTATTATGCGTTTGAAATCGTCTGACCTAAAAGCCCCCAACTTAGCCTCACCCAATTCTCCATTGAAATATCGAAGCCAAAGTCTTCGCAACTTTTGAACCGAGCTGTCAGTAGTAACCTCCAATCCATAGCGAAGCATTTCATTAAAGGATGTAATTTGAATACTCTCTCGTACTGCAAGCTCTTTAACACTGGTAACGGGAAGTCCCTCCTCCACTCTCAATTTAAAGTGCTCGTACATTTTAAGTACATTACAACAATCATTAAGGCTCAGCGCTTCTCCTTTATTGGTCTTTAAGAGTTCCAGGTCTTTGTATCCCTTTCGCCTTAAAAAGAACCGTACCGAATTTTTATTCTTCAATAGCTTTAAGGACTTCAAATCCAAAGGCGTCACAGCGTTGACTGCATTACAATTCTCAACAAAAGTTAATAGTGCGGCTTCTCTTGACTCTGGCTTTGGCTTTGGCTCTGCAATATCTATTACATCTGTGGTTTGTAGAGCATCGTTCTGCGCTGGAAAATTATCATTGTTGACTGCAACTACTTCCCTACTTACGTCGTGATGTTTCACTACCCGCTCGTTTGCCGACAACTGTATTACTTGCAAACTATCTGCCGAAAAATGATCTGAAGAGTTGGTGTGACGTTTTATTGACTGGATAACGCTTAAGGCGTCAGAAAACAAATACCAGCATTTTTGTGACGCGCTATAGTCACCAATTTGCGAGTATCGCTCTGCTAGTTCTATTACATAGCTGACAGGTAACTTTTGCGCAGCCGCGAACTCATCAGCAGGGATTAACCTCGCTTCTAGAGAATATGAGTTTGCCGATACTACCGTCATTAAGCAGAGCTTCGATATTTGGCTATAAATCGTACTTTCGAAGTTCTAAGGTTGCGTGTAAGTGTATCGTGTTATGTTTCATAGTAGTCGCCTGTTTAGTGAGCCGACTACGTATTTTCTACATTATTAACACACAAACAACAATAAATTTTGTTAAAGCGCACATGATTTGCTTTTCGTTTCCTAAAACAGCACAGCTGGACAGATATATATAAGTAACCAATTGATTCTTAATACAATTTAATAACTTAGTCAGTTAATTGCATCTTACTTTGTATGTTAAATAAACAACTTCTGCATCATCCATTTCACAGAAAGTGTTATGACAGCCATATTAAAGACAACGATAATTGCTACTCCGCATAGCTATAAATGATATATCTATGTTTATTCAAATGAAAATGCCCGCGCAAGCGGGCAAATAAAAGAGGACATTAATCGAGAACGGTAATCACTGCATTTTGAATTGCTATACTTACCAGTCGTTGTCAAAGCCAAAACAATCAGAGCTATAGAAACTAGACATGTCTCCGTCATCTAACGAGCTAGATATTTCACCAGACGTATTGTCAGCAGCGCAATCAGAACCAGATATAACCTCTTGCGCATCAAGGAAACAGCCTTGAGCAGTATGTCCATCTGACAAATCCACACCACGAGGATTTCCTTCCACATCGATTACGCCTGGGCAGTTGGTCACGCCGCTTGATACTAGTGGCAAACCAGTCGCTTCGTTTATACCAACGACCGTGCTTGAGTCATTTACCAAATTATCATCACCAGCCAAATCACTGCTGTCAGAGCTGTGACCGAATAACAATCTACTCAGTAGTCCCATTCTTTTCTCCACACTTTCAAAGTTTAACTTACCTATTGAAATTTAATGAAAAATATGTCATTTTCAATTTCATTTACTGCATAGCTCAGCAACAATGAAGTTGTGCATAAGTATAGAATCCCTTTAACGAAATCCTCATTGACTCTTATCAATATTACTTTTTGTTGAGTAAAAATGTTGGCGCGACAACTTAAGAACCCAAGCTAAATGGAACAAAAGCGACGTCAAATTTTTGTGGAAGGCATTTATTACCGTGAGTAGATCGTTAATGTCGGATGAAAAGCATGAAGAGAAAAGCGTAAATAATATGAAAGAGTTCTAACTTAATCTGGCAAAAAATAAAGTAGGACTCAAAATCTTAAAATAGCCTGCTTAGCATCCTTGGCACTTAAAGACCTAATGGCGGCACAAACGCGTAGGCTAGAGTACGGAATGAAGTGATGGGAGCCTACATATTAGGGTAAAGATAACAAAGCCTGGCACAGCGACGGCTTTTCCGTTGCGACTTTGCCTTCGTTACATTGCCGCGCGTGCAGACGGCATTGAACGACCGCTTTTTGTCGCGAGGTGCCCCTGACTCTGTGGAGCTGAAACGTACGTATTGCAGACATTGATGGGGCCAAATAGACACAATAGCTTTGAGTCGAGAAGCGGATTTTAATTCACTCAAATACTCTTCAGGACGAAGGTTAGGTAAGGTGTACCAATTTGCACACATCTGGCCTTTCATTAACATCTGAATTATCTATTTTATTTATGATAAATTTCTGGCATGACCTAAACTGAAATCACGTAATGTTTTAGCGCCAGGTAAACCTCTTTGAACCGGAATGACAACGAGATATAAGGTCTGTTTCGGTTTCAGACTCCATAAGTGCAATTTTTTCTCGAAGGGCATTGGTGTTTTCACTTAGACTAACGCTGCAATAGCCGTTACGTATTGAATGATTCAAGGCACACTCAACAACGTCATTGGATTGATTCGACCTAAGAGTATTTATTTTGGGATCGTTTGCCAATGCACTGCCAAATATTCTATCTGGCTCATCTTTGTCTAAAGCCAATTCACGAAACTCTTTTTTAGCTTCAATTAGAGCTTGTATCACTCTAGCTCTAGCTTCAAATTTGGAGTTCTGAATTTTTATTTGGCTACCGAAATAAAATGCCATCACAACACCTAAGATTGCCCAGTAGCCTTCAGGAATTAAGTTAATAGAACCTGCCATAGCTGATGAGTGTGATGGGGAAAAGAAAGCTATGCCGATAAAGGAAAGTACAAATATTACTATTATTGGTTGAATTAATTTGTGGAAATTTTCAGAAAAATTGTCAACCCAAGAACGTTTTTCAATGTTTTCTAATTCAACCTGAAAGGATTTTAAAAGTTTTTCTGTCTCGTCTTTTAAACTCTGTGCTTCTTTTTCTGCTTTAGAGGTAAATACTCCTGAATTTTTTTCTACTCCGCTAGATATTGAATCTCGTATAGATGTAAGTGAGTTTTCTAAAAATTTACTCATATAGTTTCTCGGTTAGGGTTCACAATGCTCGGGCAGAAAGCTCCTTGCTCTTGCCAGAAGTCCTTTTAAGAATACATTTGATCCGCTATCAAAAGATATAACATTTACGTAAAACATTTGGCGCTCTCGAACTAGTCCTGCAAGCATCCAATCACCAAGTTCTTCGAAACAAGCTTGTGCTTGAGCCTGTGTTTTCGGTCCCATAAAGCCATCACATAGAATTGGACCAAAACCAGCTTCATTACAAACTTGTTGAAGAAACTTTATCGCCCTTCGTGGCCCATGATTAACAGCTGTATCAAAGAGGAATGGTTGAATGGGTTCTGGCAATTTGTTTATTCGGGGAATTCGATAATAATTAAGTTCGTAAATATCCCGAACGGTTTCAATATCAAGAGCTTTGAGAATATCAGGAGTGACTACTGTGCCTAAGTATCGAGATAGTGTATTTTGTGTTATGCCAAAATTAGAAGGTCCTCCGAAGTCAGCTGTATGATTAACATATCCACCCTCTTTAGCCAATATTCTATATATCATATCATTAATATTCACGCAGCCTCCTTCACGTGGCTATAGTCCTTTATCTTTATTAAACACTTAATATAAAGTTGTTTGATCGTCCTCATAATTCCTCCAAAACTAAAGCTTCCCCTTTGCACCTCTGGTTATTATTTGGACAAGCTGAATATAATTTCAATAGCTTTGATAAATAAGTTTTTGCTCATTATTTGTATGAAAGTGTAAACCTCCCCAACAAAGGCGTCCGGTGGAGGCCCCATAGGGCCGTAATGAGCAGAAATGACTTGTTAGGTTATTATTCACCATATGCTTGCTTTTCAAACAGTTCAAGGTGATCTTTGTTCAGTATTTTCATCTTCGGCATATTGTCAAAAAGCTGATATTCATAAACATATGGGTAAAATGCCTTACCTTGTTCAGTAAGAGTATTGTAGAAAAGGAGCAGTAGTTCACGCTCCGAAAGCTGCGCTCTTAATAACTTTATGTATAATCCCTCTTTGAATTCACTCTCATCAACAAATCTAATAAAATTAAACAGAAACCTAAAATAATGAGCCAACTCACTTTCATGGTCTCTCCAAAAATTTTTATACGCTAATTTCGCTATACTCTCATGAGAATATTTCCCATTTCCTTTTTTTTCATTAGAGCGATACTCTTTTGCTAATCTATTATAGAAAACCTTAAAACAGTCTCTTCCCCTAGTAGTAACGCTAGTTTCGGCGTTAACGAGATCGATTGAGTTGATTATCTCATTATGCTGGGTAAGCATCTGAAAGAACGTGTTTTCAAATGATTGCCTTTTCATACTAATACTCTGCTCATCAAGAGCATCGGCTGACCTTTTGAACTCAGCCCTTGCTTCCTTTAACTCTTTCTGTTGGATAACTATCGTGATTAAAAGCCCCATGAAAGTTAAGAATGTTAATATTGGATTCAATACACCACCGAAGAAATCTCCCCATTCCCCGAAGCTACTTTTACCAAGAGATAGTAGATTTATGAAAAACACTATGACTATCGCAAATAAAGCGACTTGAAAAAGCTTATACAGCCCTTGAGTAGTGGAGTCGTCTTCACTACCGATGAACCGCAAGAAGAATTCGTATATTTTTTTATTCATAATTACATCTTTGTTGGTCTAAAACTCTAACAAATCAATATAGAGAATTCACAATTATACGGAGTCACTCTCATCCGTGAAATATTTACATAATTTTTTATAACAATACCTTACACCTGATTATGGACTGATTTCCAATGATTTAATTGGATAAGCGTAAAAGGCAATTAATGGTGAACTAGCCTTTTATTGGACTCCCTAAAATCGCGCTGAAATTCAGGGAGTGACTAACTTGGGTGACTTCAGATAATAGATGGATACAGGTACTGTCCGGTTTGGTTGAACTCAAAATCCTAAACTGGCAGATCGTGTATTACTTAGTTCATTTAAACAAAGCATAGCATTATCCCGCTATTCTGATTGTCCACTTTAATTAAACTGAGACAGACTTAATTTGAGTGAGGAAGGGCATTACGCTTAGCTCTAACTTATACTAACGCGATTCATTTCTGCTACCGTAAAGCTGAACAATTTATTTATAAAGTCTTGTGACATTTCATCTTCACTACTTTCCACTGGCGCAAATTCGATTAGATCAATGAACGGTCTCATAGGAAAGTCTCCCCAAAGACCAAACTCTTCAGATACTCCATGAACAACCTTCCTTCTTATATCGGGATTTCCTGCAATGTAGGTAGCAAACACACCATCAACCATGTCAGGCGCGGAGTTCAGGTGATTTACTCTGATCCCATAGAGATATTTATCAACTAGCCCTGGAGAAACCTTTTTATGCTTGGAGATCGGTTTCGACGGTAACCGTTCGTACAACACGGTTTCAAACTTACTGTATTTTGCGTCTAATACATAAATCATTCTAGCCGAAGTTCTTTTAGACATGATTTCAATTACATAATCAGGTGTTCTAACTTTCTTAGCACGCGTAAGTTTATCTGCGGACCTACTATCAGAAGGCTTATCAATGATAAAAAGTTCACCTTCCTCTAAATTTTTCCTAAATGGAAAAATGACAGGCTCTAAATAAATATTAACCGCTACTACATCGTTTTCTAAATTATAAAAATTGAAAGTATCAAACGACTTTTTATCTAACTCATTTTCAGTGCTCAAAGAAGGGAAATGACTGAAATCTAAATATTTAACCTCCTTAATTCTCAACGAATTTTTATGAAAGGCGTTTAACAGTTTAAGTAAAACAAAAAGCTCATAAATTTTATCCATTGACTTTATAGAAAAAAGCAACTGCTCTACTGATTCGTATTCTGATATGCTACTAGCGTCTATATTCCACCAATCATTAATCATCTTGTACAACGAAACATAATGATTATGCCTCGCCGCATATTGAGTGACTCTAGGCCTAACGTTCGGAATATATGTACGAGTAAAGTTTGTGTTTATAAAATTTATACAATTATCCACTAAACTATTAATTCTCGCTACAAGTTTATTTCTAAAGCTAAACTTATCCGATACAAAATTCTGTATAAAAGGAACTATGTCCACATGTCCAGATTTAATGCTTAAATCAGAACGGAAGTAACTCTGCTGATCACTAATAGAACCTACAAATGATTTAACAGCGACCAAAAATGTATATATAACTTGATTTTCAAAAATATCTTTATCATCAACGACAGTAGCTGTAGAAATATGACGTGCACTAAGATTTTTACCATATCTATTTAACACTACGCCGTCTGAACCAGAAGTCACTTCCAACTCATCTAAATGAGATAAAAGCCAACTATAACCTCGGTCATCGATAAGATCTTTAGATGTATACTTTTTAACTCTTTCAATGGTTTTTACACGTTTGCAAGGTTGATTTTTAAACTTGTGTCTATTATCCCATAAAAAATTAATGGTTTTTTCTGTACTGATAAGCTTGTGCAATAAATCGGTATATTCGAATTTACCTCCATCGCTTCCCAAAAAGGTTTTTGAAAAACAACAGTGTAAAAGTTGAACATCCACCAAACAAATATACTCAAGCATTGCTCTAAGCCTGCTTGTAGTGATCTTGCTAGAAAGTACATTTACTGTGCCTAAAGATAATATGTCTGAACCATCGTTATCTTCGTACTCTATAATCGCAACACCAACATTGTTAATGAAATAATTACTGATTTTTGAACTATAAAAATAACAATCACTTTCAACTCGAACTTCAGATAATTCAACCTTCATATCTGCGATGAGTAAAAGCGGTGAATTTAATAGGTCTGAACTTGCCAACTCAAATCTTAAAGATTTAGTTTCGTAAATTTCAGAATAAGGAGCAGTTCCATGTACCACATACATAGAATCATCTTGATAAATTCGAAGCTCCATATTCAATTACCTCAATGACATGAAGTCGTAGGTATCTAGGTCCTCTTCGCCCTGAGTTATCATGCGACTTAATAAATCTATAGAAATTGGCATCTCACAATTATGGATTTGTTGTACATTATTCAAATTATCTTTTAGGTGTTCTAAACGTTTTCTAAAACTCTTACCGTGACCAGTAATTAGTGGTAACACGAATTGCGAAATTGCGAAATCAAGGAAATAGTAATCTTTTTTAACCTCTATCCAGTCCATAGCATTAAGACAAAATTGATTGTAGATACCGAGGCTTTTAGTTAAGAAGAGGCGAATCAATCGGTTTCTTCTTTCCGACAGATGTATCCGTGGCCCTAAACTTTCACCATCAATTCCATCTGTTGTTAGGATATTTTGAATTTGTTCAAGTATCTCTAGCATATTACTAATAATTTCGTTATCAGACTCACATCCATCAACTGCAAGTTTGAAATCAGAGTAATAAAATGAATTGTTTTTAAACTTACTATTTAATTCATCTAGTATTGACCTATCGTCTTCAATTAGGTCTAGACCTGATTTGTTACCGTTATCCAATCTATTAAATGTATCAAGTCTAATACAAGGCGCTCTATCCAATAAACGAGGACTTAATGGTTCAGTTGTCATATCGTTATTAATTGTCGCTATAAATCGCAACTTATTTGTAATCCTTAAGGATTTGTTGTTTGTTAGAGCAAATTCTCTTTCATTGTAATCATCGGTTAAGCCCATAAATTTAGACCAATAATGTTCTATTGGTGATAAATTTGCTTCATCCAAAAGAACTACATTAAGCCGTTCATCTGAATCTAATTCATCTAAAAATTCATATAAACCAGAACTTGATGAAATGTAAGAATTAGTTATTGGGTTGAAATATCCTAATAAGTCACGTTCTGAACTCCATCCTCTGCCTACTTGAACTGAGTTAAACCTTGTGTTGAGAACCTTTTCGTTGAGGATATTTACTAAAGAAGTTTTACCTGTTCCAGGCAATCCGCTCAATATAGTAATAAAAGAGCTATCAATACATACTAAGTAGTTTATTATGTGCTCTACTGATAAAGATCTTTCGAAATTAGATAATGCGGCTTGTATATATTTTATGTATTCAACAAGATCATTATTATTTTTAATTGATATTAAATCACTCTGACCTAAGCACTGGAATTCGAACGAAGTCTTCTCGTTATCAATATGTGTCAACACGTCAATGCTATTTTTAACACTTAACAACTCTTTTCGATATTCTTCTGCCGATCTGTTAGTTAATTCTTGAAGTTCTTTTTGATACTTTTCTATTTCTGCCTTCTTGTCGCTCACTTTCTGTACTTGATCATCGTAAAGATAGTTTTGCTTTTTTAAATCTTCTTTTAATTTTTCTAACTCAGAATCCAAATTATCAAACTCAAACAATGAGGAGTATTTTGATGTTATATTTTCTCTCTTTATTTCAAGCTCTTCAATCTCTGAATAAAGGTTTCTCTGTTCTTGCTTTAACTTTTGAATTATGGAGTTTTCCTTGTCTTTATCCACCTCAGAAATTTTCTGTTTAGCTTGCTGAATTTTTGCATTATATTCCAATAACTCATGCTTCAAATCGTTTAGCTTTGAAGATTCCTGTGTTTCCTCAGCTCTAATTGATTCTTTAACCTCTGAAACTAAAGTTTCATCTTCTTTTAAAATTTTGACGAAATGTTCTTTTAACTTATCATTGTCATTCAAGGCTTGCTCAAGAATGATTTTTCTAATCTCCTCTTTCCCTTGAGTTATTACTTTTTCAAATTTCACTGAATCATTTAGCTGTTTGAAAACATAATCTGTATCAAACATGAAGCTGTTTTTCTTATTCTTTATCCTCGCAGATAACATTGTTATTTGACTTGATGTTATACCCTTTGTGTTAGTCTCTTTTACAATAGTACCGACAGCTTTAGCCAACTCATCCATGAACCCATAATTGTAATAGTTGTATGGTTTATCCTTTAAGCTTTGCAGGTTTCGAATAAATGTATGAGCAAATGGCTTCCCATCGATATATTTATTTGAATAATTAAATACATCTATATTTTCTTCTAAATCTTGATACTTGAATTCAATTATCGCTAGTTTTGGAATAGTTTTTCCTAGATATTTGGTATCACTTGGCTTTTTAAGATATATTTTATTTGAGTCAGAATCGTTAACCAAATCAAATTCAAATGGTCCAAATATAGAATCGCGCTCTTTAATAAAAACGTGCCTAGTCAAAGGGATTGTTTCTAAAACAACTTCAGGATTCGCCTCATCAGGTAAGTTAACCTCTAAAATTTCGCATACCATCCTAGGTTCAACAGACTCTATTTTAAATAAGTTTGACTTATTTCTCGAAAGGCTTGAATTTGGATCAACGGCTTTGTTTTCTATACATTGAATTAAGTAAAGCCTATCTTTATATTTTTCATTTAAATATCTATAGTCATGGTCGTTAGTGCCATTTGGAATTATGTGAACCTCACAGTCATCTGGCTCACAGAAATATTTATCTTCATTAATCTTGTGAAGTTCTAGAGTTTCCTTATCTCTTTCATATAGAGCTATTGCTTGTCCTTTTTCATCATTTGCATGCGCTTTATAATTGCAGCAAACTATATATCTCTGTTCTAAATCCATAAATTACTCCATAAAAATAAAAGAGGTCTATTGTTTAATTTAAATTTCTTAATTGACTGTTGAGATGTTGGTCAGGCTTTTGAAGTGTTTGGCGATGCAGCATCTAAAAATCCTTATTTTATCTACTACTTTTTTTCCTACTGAACTCATACGTACCCCGTACTCGGCTCATATGAAGGACTTTTATTAGTTATCTTGCAGAAAACGTGGCGTGTCCTTTCTGTATGAACGTCTAATCCTTTTGTTCTTTATCTAGGGATTGGCATCCCCTGCCGACATCAATCAAAAGTATCAGAACATCAGATATTTGTCATTGATTGATGTGGGATTGTTACTTTAAACCGACTACGTATTTCAGCTATTAATCAATGCCGATACATTCAAAAGTATCAAAATTCTCTAGCCGTGATCCTGTTTGATGATGAAGACATTAACAAATGGAGGCATCATGCAATCTAGAAAAAGACTATTAAGTAAGTTGTTGAGCACGTTGAGTGTACTTTTACGGAATATTGGGGATGTGATATTTGCAGTGTTCGTAATACAGCTTATCACTCAATTTGAACCGCATCCTTCATACCCATTCTTGGGTACTCGCGGTTATCTAACCATACTGCTCATTTATCTTTTGTCACTGGCATGTCACATCGGCGCAGAGCAATTGAAAAAGAGCAAATAAAACTGAGAGCACCCCTTGTGGTGCTCTTTTCTTTTCTTTGCTTTTCTCTTTTCATCGCAGATGTAAACCAGCAAACCCCAACGGGGCTTGCCAAATAGCTTGAGCAACGCTCAACAACTGCTGCGAAGAGAATAGATGTGTGAAACATATCTGTTCGCGTAGCGGGAGTCAGCATCGCAGATTAAGCCTAATTTTCGTTTGCCTTAGCAAACCAGGTATTAGTTGAGAAACAACTTATACCTGCCTGAGTATCGTAGATACGAATGTTGCGAGGTACATCCGAAGCAACGCTTTTCCCGAAGCAACAGAGAGGGAAAATTAGGCTTAATCAGCGGTAGCTGACTCCTAGTAAACCTTCTGTCGCCGTCGCAGAGCGACAAGTGGCAGAGCAGCGACGAGTCGCGTCAGCTCTGCCTTGCAGAAGATTTACTACAACGCAGTTGTTCGCATTTTCCAACCGGAAAATGTTATTGCTAAGCGGTATGCTTAGCATGGCGAAGCCAGGGCAATATGCAAAGCATACTGCCCTTCCCTGCTGATTTCTCATTGTTAGTTTCTACGTAGTAGTGAAACTAAATCAAGGAGAAACAAATGAACTATATGGAACGGGCAATCGAATCGTCGATGCGCCATATCGGAAACACATCGGCTGCTGATCCAGGCACTCTGGGGATGCTAAGAGAGAACGCTGTGCTGGCGATACTGGGGACATTTCGGGTATCCAGCAAAAGCGTCATTCAACATCACCTGGGGTTACGCCGCGAAGCGGTTAACAAGCTCATCAATCGCATGAGAAAGAAGCAACTCATAGCAATCCATGCTACTTTTGCTAACACGGATAACGGCTTTATCCTGCTAACCTCTCACGGTATCAGAGAAGCAGAATTTCTGTTGAACCGTGAATTACATATGCGCTCTGACGCGAGCAGAGTAAACGAACGGAATCTGATACACGACCAGTCTGTACAGTTGGTTGTACTTAACCTAGCAAAGCACCAGAAAATCTCTGGATTCGCTTCAGAGGCCGACCTGGCAATAACGCTTGAGCACAGAGGCAATGACCCGCGTCTAGTAGACGCTATTGCCGTTGATGCCGTTACTGGGTGCAAAATTGCCATTGAGATGGAAACATCCAATGCAAAGAATAAATCCAATGGTGACATACGAAAGAGAATACTACTGAAGTATTTGCAGGAGTTGGAAAGTAATGATGGGCTATATGAATTTGTCTACATGTACAGTCATCGCCAGCGATTCCTAACCCAGATTGAAAAGGCGCATTCCAGAGTATTTACCAGCTGCGTATTAGGCATTTCCCGATCACTAATTCCGGCCTCTCGATCACCCCAATTCTGA
>NZ_RCUA01000070.1:140031-167607 GCF_003731635.1 Marisediminitalea oceani
AACGAATTAAATCGATCAGATATCAGAGTAATTTAACAAAAGTACGATCTTGCCCTGCCTGAGTAAGCGCCTGAAAACACGGTGTTGTTGACTTCAACCGACAGTCTGATAGTTTACCGGACATATGGACAGTTCAGCTGGCACAACATGTTTTTACAATATTTCGGGTTAACTGATAATCCGTTCTCCATCGCGCCCAACCCCGATTACCTGTACATGAGCCCGCGCCACAAGGAAGCGCTGGCGCATCTTACCTTTGGGTTACGGGAAAGTGGTGGCTTCGTAATGCTAACCGGCGAAGTGGGCACCGGCAAAACGACCGTTTCGCGTAAGCTGTTGCAGCAGTTGCCCGATTCAACCCAGGTGGCGATGATTCTTAATCCCACCTTATCAGCTATTGAGTTGCTGGCAACGGTGTGCGATGAGCTTAATGTTGAAACCGATCCTAATCAGGCCAGCCTGAAATACTTTACCGATAAGATTTTGCAAAAACTGGCAGATAACCATAATGCTGGTAAAAACACCGTGCTGATGATTGATGAAGCGCAGCACCTGTTACCGGAAGTGCTCGAGCAACTGCGGTTGTTGACTAACCTGGAAACCAATCGCGAAAAGCTACTCAAGGTGGTGCTGATTGGTCAGCCTGAATTACAGCAATTGCTAAAACGTAATGAACTGCGTCAGTTAGCCCAGCGGATCACCGCACGTTATCATCTGCTACCGCTCAATGCTGACGAAGTAAAAGCTTATGTGAATCATCGCCTGAGCGTAGCCAACGGCGACATTTCGGTTTTCAGTGCTGCCACGGTGCGTACCATGTACCGCGTTACTGCCGGGATCCCTCGGGTAATTAATCTGCTTTGCGACCGGGCCATGACCCTGGCTTTTACCCAGCAAAAACCGGTAGTGAAAAAGCACCTGTTTTTAGCCGCGGCAGAACAAATTTTAGGTGAAGACGTTGTACAACAGCGCCTGCGCGGCCAGCAAACCCTGATATACGCCGGTATTTTCTTTAGCGCCCTGGTAGGCGGCTATTTATGGGGGATGGCATGAACCAGATCATTCCCATAGAACGAGCCACGCCTGGCATGATGATTGTGCAGGTGACGGCGCAAAATGGCCCGGTGAAAATCAAAAAGTCCGGCCTTATCACCAGCGATGCCATGATCCAGGGATTGATTGAGATGGGCGTGCAGGAAATTGAATATGATCCTGAGCAAACCGTTGAGATCTGCACCGATGAAGCCTTGGTGACCACCGAACAAACGCCTACCCAGGCACTGTTGCGCGGGCAATACGACACCCGTGCACAAAAAACCGACAGCGCCATTAGCGATCAGTTTAACCGCAGCTTATTCCTGCCTACAGTCAATGGCCTGCCCGGACAATGGCAACTTCTGGTTAAGCCTGTTATGACCGGATTATTACTTGCCATTGGTGGGGTAGCCACCGGCTACTTCCTGGCCGTAGGGCCGGCCATGCTTGAACAGTTATTAAATGGTCCGGACCCGGTCAGTGAGCGGGTTGTGAGTCAGACTATTGTTGCAGCGCCGTCAACGGTAGCGAGCTCTCCGTTAGCGGCCGTTGAGGATGCTAAGCCTACTGTTGAGAAAGCCGGTAAAGCAGAAGAAAACAGCTCATCAGAGCAAACGGCAAGTAACATGACGGCTAAAGTCGAAAGCGATACAGCAACGCCTGAACCTGTAGTTATTGAACCGGAAACGCCAGCGGCAGAAGACTATCCCGCGGTGGCAGACAATGAAACCGATAAGGTGGCTGTGTCGCCTGAATTGATGGCCCGGTTTAATAAAGTGCTAACCGACCTGGAAAAAGAAGAAGCGCGTGGTATAGAACCCTCAGCTGCAGAAACGGTGGTGACAGTGCACGATGATATTCAGCGGGTTGATCAGTTGCCGGCGCGTTTGCTTACCCGTTTACCAACCATGGATTTTAGTGCCCATATGTATGCCTCTGTACCCGCCGACCGCTGGGTGCGGGTGAATGGCGACGACAAGGGCGAAGGTGATTGGATTGCCGACCGCGTGCAGATAGTCAATATTGAAGCGCAACGGGTAATATTACGTTTCGAAGATGAAGTGTTTAGCATGACGGCGCTCACCGACTGGTAATTCCTGTGCAGGCAAGTGCTTATTCACTCACCTGTGGAATAAACACTTCCGTGAAAAACTTCGGCAGGTTTATGGCAAATTCATCGGGGCCAATACTACTTTCTATCTCATCGCTGCCTTTGGTCAGATCCACCCGTTTTACTTCCTGAAAATGGCCACTGTTGATACTGTAAAACGTCATCACCTGCGGTTGTAACAGATTAGATGGGTTGCGCCGGCTGACAATACCCAGTTTGCCACTTTTAAGCTTAACCAATGAACCAATAGGGTAGATGCCAAGAACGCCGATCAGGCGGTTTACCAGCGTTTGTTCAAGGCCCTTATTGTTAGCCAGTGCTTTGAGTATTTTGCTGGTCGGCATGGCATTGCCAAAGGGAGCAGGCATGCCTGACCGCGAAAACTCATCTACTACAGCCGCGAGCTGCGCCAGTGGCTCAATATCGTTTCCTATGAGTCCTTTGGGATAGCCCGAGCCATCAATGCGTTCGTGATGCTGACTGACGATGTCTTTGACTACTTCCGGCAGGTCATCGCTATGTTCTATGGCAGCCAGGGATTCATCGACATGGGTCTGATACATCATTAAATCAGTGCCGCTGAGTTGCTCTTCAGGCACGCAGAGCTCAGGCGGCAACTTCACCATACCGGTATCAATTAATAACCCGGCCAGGCTGGCATATTCAACCGATTGCTGATCAAACCCGGCAGCATCGGCCAGAATGGCCATGTGGATACTGCAATTCAGCGAGTGTTCAAGCAGGCTATCATTCCCGTGTTGAACCATGGATAAGCAAATCATCGCGGCCTGGTTTTCAAATACGCATTCCAGAATCTCCTGGGTCAGCGTACTCAATTTATTCACATCGGCGCCTTTGCCAGATTTTAACTGGTTAAGGAAATTTTGCTGTATTGCCATGGCTTTCTGGAACAGCTGTTCGGCTGCTTTCAGGCTATCGCTGGTAAGTGGCTCACTGCTGACTTCATGGTTAACGTTGTTGTCTGGTGGGATTTCGCTGGCTGGTTCCGCTGCGTTGGATGAAGAGGGCTCCGCGGCGGGTGTATTGCCCTTGTCGGTGTCTATTTCGACAAATTCAACGCCTTTGCTACGCAACTGATTAATCACGGCGTCTGAACGCACGACACCTTTGGAGCGTACTTTTACCTTGCCGGCCTCATCGAGTACCCGGTTTACGTACATGCCGGGGGTTAAATCATCGATGGCAATTCGTTGTAGCATTTCCTCTCCAGGACGGCTTATTTGTATAAGGGGGCGTTTTGCTAACTATAGCCTAACTGTATGGAGAAGAAATGAAAAAAACAAAAATTGCCGCTCATCTGGATCAAATAAGCGGCATTTAGCAGAGCGTGTTACAGCCAGGCGGGCTGTTTTGCTTCGAAGGACTCGATATCGTCGGTCAGCTCAAGGGTCTGGCCAATGGCATCCAGGCCTTTTACCAGATTGTTTTTGTGGTGTTCGGCAATCTCAAATGACATGCTGGTATCACCTACAGACACCGTTTGCGCAGGCAGGTCGATGCTGATTACCGCGCTGGCATCGTTTGCCACGGCCGCAAACAACACGTCCATCTCACTGCTGCTCAGTGCGATAGGCAGTAGCTGGTTGTTCATGCAGTTTCCGTAAAAGATATCGGCAAAGCTGGTAGCGATAACAGCTTTAAAGCCAAAGTCGGTTAACGCCCAGGGCGCGTGTTCACGGCTTGAACCACAACCGAAGTTTTCCCGGGCCAGCAAAATAGCAGCGCCCTGATGCTCCGGTTTATTCAGCACAAACTCAGGATTAGGCTCTTTCTCTTCCAGATCCAGATAGCGCCAGTCATGAAACAGGTGCTTACCAAAGCCGGCGCGGCTAACGCTGGTTAAAAATTGCTTGGGGATAATCTGATCGGTATCGACATTGGCCTGGTCAAGCGGGCAGGCGGTGCCGGTCAGGGTGGTAATGCCTGTGGTAGTCTGGCTCATAAATTACTCCTGAAAATCTCTGACGTCGGCAAACTTACCGCGTAATGCTGCGGCAGCGGCCATTGCCGGGCTAACCAGATGGGTACGGGCGCCGCGGCCCTGACGGCCTTCAAAGTTACGGTTACTGGTCGAAGCACAGCGATCGCCCGCGGTTAACAGGTCGTCGTTCATACCCAGACACATTGAGCAGCCCGGTAAGCGCCATTCAAAACCGGCGTCTTTAAAAATCACGTCCAGCTTTTCTTCCTCAGCCTGACGTTTAACCGCCGCTGAACCTGGCACAACCATTGCGGTAACGTTTGCCGCGACCTTGCCTTGTTTAGCAATGTGTGCCGCAGCGCGTAAATCTTCGATACGGCTGTTAGTACAAGAACCGATGAACACGTGAGAAACCGGCACATCACCTAATTTCTCACCGGCTTTCAGGCCCATGTACTGCAGGGCTTTGCGAGCTGATTCCTGTTCAACACTGTCGGTGAAGTCGTCCGGGCCGGGAACAGGTTGGTTGACGCCGATAACCTGGCCGGGGTTGGTGCCCCAGGTAACCTGTGGCGTGATATCTTTGGCTTCAAGCTCCACCACGGTATCAAACACGGCATCGCCGTCTGAGTACAGTGTTTGCCAGTATTCAACAGCTGCATCCCAGTCGGCACCCTGTGGGGCAAACTCACGGCCCTTAAGGTAGTCGAAGGTGGTTTGGTCTGGCGCAATCATGCCTGCCTTGGCACCTGCTTCGATGCTCATGTTACAGATGGTCATACGCTCTTCCATCGATAACGCTTCGATGGCTTCTCCGCAGTATTCAATAACGTGCGCGGTGGCACCGGCGTGACCAATCTTACCAATGATGGCCAGAATGATATCTTTGGCAGTTATGCCTACAGCCAGTTTACCGTTGACTTTGATCTGCATGGTTTTGCCACGGCTTTGCTTAAGCGTTTGCGTGGCCAGCACGTGTTCTACCTGCGAGGTACCGATACCGAATGCCAGGGCGCCAAACGCGCCGTGGGTAGCTGTATGCGAATCACCACATACTACGGTCATACCGGGCAGGATTAAGCCCAGCTCAGGACCCATCACGTGGACGATTCCCTGCTTCTGGTGACCTACGGGGAACAGCTTCACGCCATGTTCTTCACAGTTTTCAGCCAGGGTTTGCAGTTGCAGTTTGTTTTGCGGACCACAGGCATCCAGTGCCAGGCTGCGGGTAGAAATAGAGTGATCCATAGTAGCAAAGGTACGGTCCGGACGGCGCACCTTACGGCCTTTTTCGTTCAAACCGGCAAAGGCTTGCGGACTGGTGACCTCGTGGATCAAGTGGCGGTCGATGTAAATCAGGCTGTCATCACCCAACTGGCTGATGATGTGGGCCTGCCACACCTTGTCGTATAAGGTTTTAGCCATGAATAATTACTCCTGACCTAAAATAGATTTAACAATGGCATCGCCAACCTGCGAGGTGGAGGCGGCCTGGTCGCGCTTATCGGCGGGTAGCAGCTCGCCGGTTAAGATACCGGCTTCCAGTACCTCTATTACCGCTTTATCAATAGCGTCGGCTGCGGCTGCCTGATTCAGACTAAAGCGCAGCATCATCGAAGCAGACAGGATTTGCGCGATAGGGTTTGCAATGCCCTGACCAGCGATATCCGGTGCTGAACCTCCGGCCGGTTCGTACATACCGAAGCCGTCTTCGTTCAGACTGGCAGAAGGCAGTAAGCCCATAGAACCTGTGATCATGGCGCATTCATCAGACATGATGTCACCAAACAGGTTAGAACACAGCATGACATCGAACTGAGCCGGGTTTTTAACCAGCTGCATGGTAGCGTTATCAATATAGATGTGATCGAGGGCGACCTCAGGGTAGTCTTTGGCCACTTCTTCTGTGACTTCGCGCCACAGGCGGCTGCTCACCAGTACATTCGCTTTATCAACCGAGGTTACTCGCTTATCACGCTTCATAGCCGCTTCAAACGCGCTTATCGCGATGCGGCGGATTTCACGCTTGGAATAGCGCATAGTATCAAAGGCATATTCTTCTTCACCTTCACCGTCACGGCCTTTCGGCTGACCGAAGTAAATACCACTGGTAAGTTCGCGGATAACCAGTACGTCCACACCGCTGGCGGCGATGTCTTTACGCAGCGGGGATAAGTCTTCCAGACCCGCATATATTTTGGCCGGGCGCAGGTTACTGAACAAATCAAAATGGCTGCGCAGGGTTAACAGTGCCGCACGCTCCGGGCGTTGTTCCAGTGGCAGGGTATCCCACTTAGGGCCACCAATAGAACCAAACAGAATGGCATCGGCCTGCTCGCAGCCGAGTAGCGTTTTGGCTGGCAGCGCTTCACCTTCGGTATCAATGGCGTAACCACCAACAGGATAAGCAGTACGGTTAAAGGTGATGGCAAACTTCTGTTCGATGGCATCCAATACTTTATTGGCTTCCTGCATCACTTCCGGGCCGATGCCGTCACCGGCAAGCACGGCAATGTTAAACTGGCTCATTTATACTCCTGCTACGCGTTCTTGTTGGTTCTTCTGCTGATCAATCTGGTCAGCAAGATAGGTGTTGTTTAAAACGAAAATCAGTGCTTTAACACCGGCTTCTACGATATCTGTGGCCAGACCCAGACCGTGGAAACGGCGGCCCTTGTATTCAGTGATAACGCTAACCGACGCCAGCGCATCTGCACCTTCGCCTTTAGAATCTAATTTAAAGTCGACCACTTCCAGGTCGTTGTGACCCAGCATCGACATAATGGCTTTGTACGAGGCATCCACCGGACCGTTACCGGTCTCACAGCGGGTCACCAGTTCATCGCCAATTTTTAACTGCACGGTGGCGCTGGGGATAATTTCTTTCCCTGACGTGGCGTGCAAATAGGTTAACTGATAATGCGCCTGATCGTGTTTTTGCTGATCGAAAAACAGCAGCGCTTCTAAATCATAGTCGTAAACCTGACCTTTTTTGTCGGCCAGATTCAAAAATGCCGAATAAATGGCTTCTAAATCGTAATCAGTATCTTTGTAACCCAGCTCCTGTAAGCGGTGCTTGATAACATGACGGCCGGAACGCGAGGTCATGTTCAGGTTATTTTTATTAATACCCACACTTTCCGGTGTCATGATCTCATAGGTATTTTGCGCTTTTAAGACACCATCCTGGTGGATGCCGGAAGAGTGGCTAAAGGCGTTTGCACCAACAATGGCTTTATTGGCCTGTACCGGCATATTACACAGCTGGCTGACCAGCTTCGAGGTACGACTGATCTCTTTGCTGTTGATATTGGTGTTCAGGCCGTAAAGAGCATGGCGGGTTTGCAGGATCATGGCGATTTCTTCCAGCGAGCTGTTACCCGCACGCTCACCAATACCGTTAATGGTACCTTCTACCTGACGGGCGCCATTTTCAATTGCCGCCAGTGAGTTGGCTACTGCCAGTCCTAAATCGTTATGACAGTGCACGGAAATCGTGGCTTTATCAATGTTAGGCACACGCTCGAATAACTGGCGGATAATGCCGCCGAATTCGGTGGGTGTGGTATAGCCTACGGTATCCGGAATATTAACCGTGGTGGCACCGGCGGCAATGACTGCCTCAACCATGCGAGCCAGATAACCAATTTCAGTACGTCCGGCATCTTCACAGGAAAACTCTATGTCATCGGTGTACTGGCGAGCACGTTTAACTGCGGCAACAGCCATCTCAACCACATCATCCTGAGATTTACGTAATTTATTATTTACGTGAATTTCGGATGTTGCGATAAAGGTATGAATGCGGAACTGGTCTGCGACTTTCAGCGCTTCACCACAGGCATCAATGTCGGCCGGTACGGCGCGAGATAAACCTGCAACCGTTGAGTTTTTGATTTCCCTGGCAATCATTTGCACAGATTTGAAATCGCCCGGTGAGGACACCGGAAAGCCCGCTTCGATAATATCAACGCCAAGACGCTCGAGGGCCAGTGCGATCTGCAGTTTTTCTTTTACACTTAAACTGGCTGGCAAGGCTTGTTCGCCGTCACGCAAGGTCGTATCAAATATTTTTACCTGATTCGTCATGGCTGTCTCTCGTTGATTTTAGTTAAAAAAAAACCCGTGCTGTGCACGGGTTTTATGTATTGATTCGATGGTCGCAATCTACCCGTGCAATCTGGCTGCCATAAGGAGTAGAAAAGATAAAGTAAACGTACGCGGCATTGACGAAACCTGTTGTTTGCTGCATGTGCGACCTGTCCGATGCCCGATAATTTACAGCCTGAACCGCAGCAGGTCAACCACTGATTCTGATTTTTGGTATAAATTTTAGTTATAAATTACTGCATAACAAAAAAATTAGGATGAAATTTCTAAGCTGAGCAAAAATTAGTTTTTTTATTTCGCCATTCGGGACACCAATTGGGTCATGAGCCAGAATCAAGGTTGCTGTGACCAGATACAAAGTTGTTGCTTCAGGCCGGTTTTATCCTGCGCTGTGTAAATTTTGCTTGTAAGTGACTTGCAGAGTACTGATTAAATTCTTAGCTATTCATTTCTGCTCGATATTTCTTACTGAATTTCAATAGATTGCATAGTTATCAGGAAGCCCAGAACAAACAGTCTAAGCTGGCACCAAACTTGAAACTTCTCAGTGATAACAACGGCGAAAGGAAAGCATAGTGAGCAGCAACAAGATAGCAAAAAGAGTGAAGTATCTGGCTATAGGCCTGGGGTTGCTGGTGATTGTTCGCTTAAGTTTGCCTTTTACGGTGCAGTGGTACATCAACGACACACTCGATGAAGGCGAGACATTCACCGGGGTAGTGGGGGATGCGGATATTATGCTGTGGCGTGGCGCTTACGCGCTCAATGATGTGGTGATCATGAAACGCAACGGTAAAGTGAATGAGCCCTTATTCGAGGCCAGCCAGGTTGACTTCAGCTTACTCTGGTCGGCAATCTTTGATGGCGCATTGGTTGCAGAGGTTTTTTTGCAGCAACCGCAACTAAACTTCGTAGATGGCGGCACTGACGCATCGAGCCAGTCTGGTGAGGATGAAAAGTGGCTTTATCTGGCCGATCAGCTGGTGCCATTGAAAGTGGATCGGCTGGAAATAGAGCAGGGTGTTATCAGTTTCCAAAATCCAGACACCCGCCCACCAATCAACGTTCGCCTTCACCATGTTAATGCGGTGGTTAAAAATCTCGTCAATAGTCGCGCGTTATCGCGAAACCTGATTGCCACTATAAATGCTTCGGCGAGCACTGAAAGCCAGGGCGCTATCACGCTGTCGGGCTCGCTTAATCCGGCTACCAAACAACCCACTTTCGATCTCAATCTGCAAGCCAGTGATATTGCCTTAATTAACTTTAAAAACTTGTTGGATACCTATGCGCCCTTTGATTTAGAAGCCGGAAAACTTGAGCTCGCCTTTGAACTGGCCAGCGAGCAGGGCGAGGTTACCGGCTATGCCAAACCGGTGCTGCACAACCTGGAAGTATTTAGCTGGAAAGGCGATGTTAAGCGTGATGATGATGGCTTACTCAGATCCCTTGCTGAAGCGTTTTCCGGTTTCATTGCCGAGATATTTGAAAATCAGGGTAAGGATCAGATTGCTACCCGAATTCCTATCAGCGGTTCACTTAATGATGTTGATACACCTGTTATCACCACTTTGGCCGGGATCCTGGAAAATGCGTTTATACAGGCCTTCAACGGTAATCTGGAAAACAGTGTGGAATGGCAGGACGTGACAGCCGAAGACTCCGAAAATGATACCGCAGAGAAACCATCTATTGTTGAAGAGGACGTATAAGCAGTGCGTGTTATTTATTATCGAAGCGTTGTGGTTCGCTGAACTTGCGCCAGTTAAGGGTACTGACTAGTAAGATTTCACGTAAGGTAAGTGTACGGGGCGAGGTGCGTCCTTTGTGATTCCAGGTGTGGCCGCAGCACGCTGCCGTCATAACTGCTTTTGATGGCTTTACCAGTGACAGGGTGATGTGTTCTCTGTCCGTATAGCGGGCAGGGCTTTCTACCGGTGTACCGCTAAAATCAAACCAGCCAAATTTATTCACATGCAACGTTTGGTTTTCTGGCTGCACATGATCAATAGAGTCGAGCTCTAGATGCTCATTATCGAACTCCTGAACCCATACCGGCACGACCAGGCCTACTTTGGCATGTTCGGCAAACCAGGCGTTGGTTTTGCCCGTGTCGTTACTGCGAGCGGGATTTTTCGCTGCCTGTCTGGCCTGCCAGCTGGCATTGTGTTCATCCAGTTCCAAAGGCACGGCTTTAGCTGCCAGGAAACGAGCAGTGCGTCTGACATGATGGCTCAGGCCGGCAATACGTCGGCGCAATAAACTGGTTTGGTTGGGGCCTTGTTGGGCGATAAGCGCTAACTCGCGCTCATATAAAGCGTTACACAACTCAGCGATGATACGTTGGGATGTGTCTGATTCGACCGCATTAAAGAAGTCGGATTGATGTGACGCCGGGTCGGAGGAATGCGCCATTAGCGTTTTGATTGTGGGGACAGCATCAAAAAGTTGGCGGGCAATGTTGCCCGCCAGCTTAAGATTACTGACCTTTAATTTCGCTACGGCCGTTGTAAGCTGCGTTGCCAGCCAGCGCTTCTTCGATGCGCAGTAACTGGTTATACTTAGCTACACGGTCTGAACGACACAGTGAACCGGTTTTAATCTGGCCCGCTGCGGTACCTACTGCCAGGTCGGCAATAGTGGCGTCTTCAGTTTCACCTGAACGGTGCGAGATAACCGCAGTAAAGCCGGCATCTTTAGCCATCTTGATCGCTTCTAGGGTTTCGGTTAATGAACCAATTTGGTTAAATTTGATCAGGATAGAGTTACCGATACCGTTTTCGGTACCACGCTTCAGGATCTTAGTATTGGTTACGAACAGGTCGTCACCAACCAGTTGCACTTTGTCACCAATTTTCTTAGTCAGGCTCGCCCAGCCATCCCAGTCGCTTTCGTCAAGACCATCTTCGATAGACACGATTGGATACTGTTCGCACAGCTCTGCCAGGTAGTCACCAAAGGCTTCTGAATCAAATGACTTGTCTTCACCAGACAGAACGTATTTGCCTTCTTTGTAGAACTCAGAGGCCGCACAGTCGAGTGCCAGGGTCACGTCTTCGTTCATCTTGTAACCGGCTTTTTCTACCGCTTCAACGATTACTGCGAGGGCTTCTGCGTTTGAGCTCAGGTTAGGGGCAAAACCACCTTCATCACCAACGGCAGTATTGAGGCCTTTGGCGCTCAGAACTTTTTTCAGGTTGTGAAAGATTTCAGCACCCATGCGCAGCGCTTCTTTAAAGCTCTTCGCGCCAACCGGCTGTACCATGAATTCCTGAATATCAACGTTGTTGTCGGCGTGCTCACCACCGTTGATGATGTTCATCATAGGTACTGGCATAGAGTACTGACCGGAGGTGCCGTTAAGGTCGGCAATGTGCTCGTAAAGTGCAACGCCTTTCTCGATGGCTGCGGCTTTGGCAACGGCCAGTGATACCGCCAGGATGGCATTTGCACCCAGGGTTTCTTTGTTTTCGGTGCCGTCCAGATCGATCATGGTTTTATCGATCTCAGTCTGAGCGACGGGATCCATGCCAATCAGGGCTGGTGCGATTTTCTCGTTTACTGCTGCTACGGCTTTTTCTACACCTTTACCCATGTAGCGGCCTTTATCGCCGTCGCGCAATTCCAGTGCTTCGCGTGAACCGGTAGAGGCACCAGATGGTGCACAGGCGCGACCCATAACACCTGAGTCTAAATATACGTCTGCTTCTACCGTGGGGTTACCACGAGAGTCCAGAATTTCACGTCCAATGATACGCGAGATCTTCGCCATTTTTTCTTCCTCAACAATAATAATGGCACTGCGGGAGTAGTCAGTGCCGGGTTCTATAAATTAATGATTTTCTTTCTGATACGTTTGTGCCGCTGCCACGAAACCAGTAAACAGCGGATGGCCGTCACGGGGAGTTGATGTGAACTCCGGGTGGAACTGACCGGCCACGAACCACGGATGATCCGGGATTTCAATGACCTCGACAAGGCGTTTATCGGTGGACAAACCACTCACCTTAAGGCCTGCCGCTTCGATTTGGTCACGCAGGTTGTTGTTAACTTCGTAGCGGTGACGGTGACGCTCGTAAATTTCTTCGTTACCGTAGGCGGCATGTACCTTGCTGCCAGGGATCAGGTGACACAGCTGACTACCCAGACGCATGGTGCCACCCAGATCGGAGGTTTCGTCACGGGTTTCGGTGCTGCCGTCTGAGTCGAGCCATTCGGTAATCAAACCCACCACCGGATACGGTGAGCTGGGGTCAAACTCGGTACTGTTGGCTTTTTCCATGCCGACTACGTTGCGGGCAAATTCAATCAGCGCTACCTGCATACCTAAACAAATACCTAAATAGGGCACTTTGTTTTCGCGGGCATAACGGGCTGCTGCAATCTTGCCTTCGATACCGCGTTCGCCAAAGCCGCCCGGGACCAGAATAGCATCCAGGTTTTCAAGGATTTGGGTGCCTTTTGATTCAATGTCCTGTGAGTCAACGTAGTGGATATTTACCGTCAGGCGGTTTTTCAGGCCAGCGTGTTTCAGTGCTTCGTTAACCGACTTGTAGGCATCCGGTAACTCAACGTATTTACCCACCATACCGATGTTAACTTCACCTATCGGGTTAGATTCTGCATACAGCACCTGTTCCCATTCGGTGAGATCGGCCTCCGGGCATTCCAGACGGAACCGATCCACCACCAGTTGATCAAGGCTCTGCGCTTTAAGCGCTGCCGGGATGCGATAAATACTATCAACGTCTTTTAATGAGATAACCGCTTTTTCAGCCACGTTGGTAAACAATGCAATTTTGGAGCGTTCTGAGGCAGGCATAGCACCTACCGAACGACACACCAGAATATCAGGCTGAATACCAATAGAGCGCAGCTCTTTGACGCTGTGCTGAGTGGGTTTGGTTTTAAGCTCGCCGGAGGCTGGCATGTAAGGCACCAGCGTTAGGTGCATAAACATGGCGTGGTCGCGGCCCACTTCGGTACCCAACTGACGAATGGCTTCGATAAACGGTTGTGACTCGATGTCACCCACAGTACCGCCGACTTCCACAATAGCCACGTCGTGGCCCTGTGCGCCTTCGATAACGCGGCGTTTAATTTCGTTGGTAATGTGCGGGATAACCTGAATAGTGGCGCCCAGGTAATCACCGCGACGTTCGCGACGCAATACCTCTTCGTAAACCCGTCCGGTGGTAAAGTTGTTACGTTTGGTCATACGGGTGCGAATAAAACGCTCGTAGTGACCTAAGTCGAGATCTGTTTCTGCTCCATCATCAGTTACAAAAACCTCGCCATGCTGAATGGGGCTCATGGTACCTGGATCAACGTTAATATACGGATCCAGCTTAAGCATGGTCACGGTGAGACCGCGTGCTTCAAGGATAGCGGCAAGGGATGCAGCAGCAATGCCTTTACCAAGCGATGAAACAACACCACCGGTGACGAAAATATAGTTTGTCATGCGAAACCTAAGACGTTGGGTTATATTTTTGGGTAAAACGTTGTTTTTAAACAACACTGTAGACGGCGCAACAGTATACCCAATATGGCGCTTTCACACAATTATAACAGCTCTAAAAGATACTGTTTCCTGGTGTTTTATACAAGGGGACTGATTTTAAACGACTTCCGTTTTCGGGAAGCCGTTTAACCGTTTTTTAAAAAAGCGGGCTTTTTGGTAATTTTACTATTTTAGCTGTTTTAGCTCATAAATCAGCGCTAAGGCCTGTTTTGGCGTAAGTTCATCAGGATCCAGTTCCTCAAATGCCTGCTCCAGGGCGCTTATTTTCACCG
Organism: Marisediminitalea oceani; assembly: GCF_003731635.1. GTDB lineage: Bacteria > Pseudomonadota > Gammaproteobacteria > Enterobacterales > Alteromonadaceae > Alteromonas > Alteromonas oceani. The sequence goes on from NZ_RCUA01000070.1 coordinate 154,026, forward strand.
GTAATTCAGCGGGCTCTTCCGGCAACAGGCTCTGCTGAGCCGGCGCTGGGGTGAGTGTTTGTTCGCTGGCCGAGACGGTGTGCTGGCTTTCAAGTGTCCGGAGCCGGGCTTTAGCCGCATTAATCACGGCTTTGGGCACACCCGCCAGCTGCGCTACCTGCAGGCCATAGCTCTTGCTGGCGGCGCCTGTTTCAACCGAGTGCATAAACCGAATGGTGTCGTCGTGTTCAACTGCATCAAGGTGTAAGTTTTGTACGCCTGGTAAGGTATGGGTAAGCTCCGTCAGCTCAAAATAATGGGTGGCGAATAAGGTAAATGCCTGTAACTGAGTGGCGAGATACTCGGCGCAGGCCCAGGCCAGTGACAGGCCGTCGTAGGTGCTGGTTCCGCGGCCAATTTCGTCCATTAATACCAGCGAATAAGGCGTGGCATTGTGCAGTATGTTAGCAGTTTCTGTCATTTCCACCATAAAGGTAGAGCGGCCAGAGGCAAGATCGTCTGAGGCGCCGATACGGGTAAATATTTTATCCACCGGGCCGATTTCGGCCGACTCAGCCGGTACGTAGCTGCCTATATAGGCCAGTAACACAATCAGTGCGGTCTGGCGCATAAAGGTCGATTTACCGCCCATGTTGGGGCCGGTAATAATTTTAATCCGAGAGTCTTTATCCATATTGAGCGGGTTGGGAATAAACGGTGAGTCCATGACGTACTCAACAACCGGGTGCCGACCTTGTTGGTAAGTTACACCTGGTACATCTGACAAGTTGGGGCAGTGATATTCCAGGGTTTCCGCACGTTCAGCCAGGGTGATCAGCACATCCAGCTTCGCCAACGCGGCGGCACTGGTGATCAGGGCATCAAGCTGTGGATTGATTAACTCAAACAGCTCCTCATAAAGTCGCTTTTCCAGCGCCAGAGCGCGGCTTTGCGAGGTGAGCACCTTATCCTCATGCTCTTTCAGCTCCGGCGTGATGTAGCGCTCGTTATTCTTTAGCGTCTGGCGGCGAATATAGCTGGCCGGTACCAGGTGACTATTGGCACGGGATACCTCAATAAAGAAACCATGCACTTTGTTATAGCCTACTTTTAGCGTGCTGATGCCAGTTTGTTCCCGCTCCCGGGTTTCTATCTGGCGCAGCAGTTCGGTGGCGCCATCGGATAGGTCCCGCAGTTCGTCAAGCTCAGCGTTGTAGCCAGGGGCGATTACGCCGCCATCACGAATAACCACCGGCGGGTTATCAATAATGGCGTTATTCAGTAAGTCCGACAGTTCAGGGAATTCACTGATTTGCTCACTTAAACTTTTAATGAGTGGCGCGCTAAATACACTCAGCCCTTGTTGAAGTTCGGGCAGACTGGCCAGGGCGTTACGCAGGCGAGCGAAGTCCCGCGGCCGCGCTGAGCGCAGCGCCAGGCGAGCCATAATACGCTCAATATCGCCAATGTGTTTTAACTGACCGGTAAGCGTCGGATAATCTCCATTGAGAAAATCGCCGATGGCCTGCTGACGGGCATTAAGCTCATTCCGGTCGGTAATCGGCGCGTGCAGGAAGCGCTGTAGTAAGCGACTGCCCATAGCTGTTGCCGTGTTGTCGAGCACGGCAAACAGCGTGTGTTCGGTGCCGCCGGATAAATTCCGCGTTAGTTCAAGGTTTTTGCGCGTGGCCGCATCCAGTTGCACCCGGGTTGATTGCTGCTCAAGCGTGATAGCACGAATATGCGGCAGGGCCGTGCGCTGGGTGTCTTTAACATATTGCAGAATACAGCCAGCGGCACTGATAGCCAGGGTAATATTGGTTAAGCCAAAACCGGTGAGTTCACGGGTGCCAAACTGATTATTAAGCTGTTGCTCTGCGGTTTGTTGATCGAACTCCCATTCGGGGCGGCGGCGCAGGCCCTTGATATGATCAATCTTCGACAGCCAGTCGAAGCCTTCGGGGTAGAGTAATTCTGCCGGGTTGAGGCGTTGTAATTCGGCGGTGAGCATGTCGGTGCCACTGAATTCACTGACTAAAAAGCGGCCGCTGGTGATATCCAGCCAGGCCAGGCCGAATTGATCCTTAACGCTGTAAACCGCTGCCAGTACATTATCCTGGCGTTCGTCAAGCAAGGCTTCATCGGTAACCGTGCCCGGCGTTACAATACGCTGGACCTGGCGCTCCACCGGGCCTTTACTGGTCGCCGGGTCGCCAACCTGCTCGCAAATCGCTACCGATTCGCCCATTTTTACCAACCGCGCCAGATAACTTTCTACCGCATGATAGGGTACACCGGCCATGGGAATGGGCTCGCCGCCGGATTTACCCCGGGCGGTGAGGGAGATATCCAGCAGCTCGGCAGCGCGCTTGGCGTCGTCATAGAACAATTCGTAAAAATCGCCCATGCGATAAAAAAGTAAAATGTTAGGGTGCTGCGCCTTTATATTCAGGTATTGGCGCATCATTGGCGTGTGTGATTCCAAGAATGCCTCAGCTTGCTGGTTGCTTGCGATTGTGGTTTTGACCAATAATACGGTCTCAATGTTATGAGTGTATTATTCCTATGAGCCAGTCATTTTCAACTTTTTCGAGACAGCAGTTGGATATAAATACGTTAGCTGAACAGATTTTGGCCATTGGTGAAGCGCTACGGCAAAAGGGCTGGTCGGTTTCCTGTGCGGAATCCTGTACCGGTGGCGGGGTGGCCTATGCGTTAACGTCGGTGGCCGGCAGCTCTGATTGGTTTAATCAAAGCTATGTTACCTATTCTAATCTGGCAAAACAGACTCTGGTGAACGTAAGTGGTGACACTCTGGATAAATTTGGCGCAGTGTCGGCCGAAACCGTGCGCGAAATGGCCGAAGGCACAGCCCGGCAAAGCGCAGCGCAATGTACCGCAGCGATCAGTGGCATTGCCGGGCCGGGCGGTGGCAGCAAAGAAAAACCGGTAGGGACAGTATGGTTTGGCTTTTACTTAAACGGTGTAACCGATACAATCCGCCGCCAGTTTGAGGGTGACCGGGAAGCGGTCAGAACCCAGGCCATTGAGTTTGTTATTGCAACACTGCACCACAGACTAGTTGCGAAATAAACCAGGCGTGATGAAATAAAGAAAAGGCAAAAAGCATATTGCACTGTATAATCATACAGTATATTATGCAGTCATTATTTTAGTGATGATCAGCTTAGCGGCTGCATCAGTAAAAGCAACTGCGGATAACGCAATCAGAACAGAATAACGAGGGGTTTTCGGTGGACGACAACAAATCTAAAGCACTAACGGCAGCGGTCGGTCAGATTGAAAAGCAATTTGGTAAGGGCGCTATCATGCGTCTGGGCGACAACCAGGCAATGGACATTGAGTCTATTTCTACCGGCTCACTGAGTATTGATATTGCGTTGGGCATCGGTGGATTACCTTGTGGCCGGGTGGTTGAGATCTACGGTCCTGAGTCATCAGGTAAAACAACCTTAACCCTGCAAGTTATTGCTGAAGCGCAGAAAAAAGGTAAAACCTGTGCGTTCGTGGATGCCGAGCATGCGTTGGATCCTGTATATGCTGAAAAGCTCGGTGTAAACATTGACGATCTGCTGGTTTCTCAGCCGGACACGGGTGAACAGGCACTGGAAATCTGTGACATGCTGGTGCGCTCCGGGGCAGTAGACGTAGTGATTGTTGACTCGGTTGCCGCGCTGACACCGAAAGCAGAAATTGAAGGTGACATGGGTGATTCACACGTTGGTCTTCAGGCACGTCTGATGTCGCAGGCGCTGCGTAAACTCACCGGTAACATTAAGCGTTCCAACACATTGTGTATCTTCATTAACCAGATCCGAATGAAGATTGGTGTGATGTTCGGTTCGCCTTTAAATCTAGCAAAAAAGTTGTTCAAGCCGATGGGTGGGTGGGTAAATACTGAGTTTGCGTAAGCAACTTATCCGCTTGAACAATTTACAAATCATTTTCTAGCAGTTATAACAGTTTTTAGGAGGCCAAGATAATGGCATCAGATGATAACAGAAACAAAGCACTTGCTGCTGCATTAGGTCAAATTGAGAAGCAATTCGGCAAAGGCTCCATTATGCGTCTTGGCGAGCAGGAACAGGTCGCTATGCCTTGTGTAAGTACAGGTAGCCTTGGGTTAGATATTGCACTGGGTATCGGTGGTCTTCCTTATGGCCGTATTGTAGAGCTGTACGGGCCTGAGTCTTCCGGTAAAACTACTCTAACATTGCAAATTATCGCCAATGCGCAACGACAAGGCAAAACTTGTGCCTTCGTAGATGCAGAGCACGCGCTTGACCCTGTCTACGCTGAAAAATTGGGCGTAGACCTCGACACGTTATTGGTATCTCAGCCCGATACTGGTGAGCAAGCGCTGGAAATTTGCGACATGCTAACGCGCTCAGGTGCGGTTGACGTCATCATTGTTGACTCAGTGGCTGCACTGACACCGAAAGCCGAGATTGAAGGTGAAATGGGTGACTCACATGTTGGCCTACAGGCACGTTTGATGTCTCAAGCGCTGCGTAAGTTGACTGGTAATGTGAAAAATTCGAACGTTTTGATGGTTTTCATCAACCAAATTCGAATGAAGATTGGAGTCATGTTTGGAAATCCTGAGACGGTAACCGGTGGTCAAGCCCTAAAATTTTACTCTTCAGTACGTATGGATATTCGCAGAATTGGTGCCGTGAAAGAGGGAGATGAGGTCGTTGGCAATGAAACTCGTGTGAAAGTGGTTAAGAACAAAGTTTCCCCTCCATTTAAACAAGCTGAGTTTCAGATCATGTATGGTGAAGGGACTTCTCTTCAGGGCGAAATCGTAGATTTGGGTGTGAAACTGGGCCTTATCCAAAAGGCCGGTGCTTGGTACAGCTACGGTGAGAATCGAATCGGACAAGGTAAAGCTAATACCATCAAATGGCTTAAGGAAAATCCAGAGGTATCCAATGAGATCGAAGGAATGATAAGAGAAAAGCTGATGCCTGATTTAAAAAAGCCAGAAAAAGCTGCTGAAGAACTAAAGTAATAGAAAAGCGGGGAGGCTTTGTCTCCCTGATTCTCTTGGCTGGATATGATAGTAACTACGGATAAAGGCAAACCCTATTCACTAGAATCCATGGAAACTGTGTTTTCTGAGGATATTTTAAATATTGTAAAGAAATACAGATATCGAATTATCACGGGCAGTGATAGAACTGTCTACCAGCGTATCGATGGACTAAAGAAGTGGGTTGACTATCTCAAGGATAACAAAGACGGCACTGCTCAATTTTTACAAACCTTCCGTGTCGGTCAGAGGCCTTTAGAAAACGATTGGTTGACGCACAGAATACAGTTGTCACGGCATTTCCAGATTGCATTTCCATCCATTACAACAAGACAAAAACACATCTCAGCAGTGAATTGGTGGCTCAAATTTTTTTCGGATTTTGGAATAGCACCGCAGGCTAATGGGCTTCCGCACCCTGACTTACTGACTGAGGCACATATGGACGTACGGCCAAAAGGTAAGAAAAAAACGGTAATCGATTACGCTGTACCCGATTCACTCTCCTCAGTTAATATTCCAGAGAAATATCAAGAGTATATCTCCGACTATATCGATTCTGTGGCGAAGGATGACCCCGATGGTGAGGAGAAGATTTCTCTTCTTGTAAATGCGGTCTATGAAATAGCCATGTCAGATTCGCCATCTTCTCTTGATTCATTCTCAAAGCTAGTCGAGGAGGCAATAGCACGCCGTCTAGTTAGAATTCGCAATAGAGCTGAAAGCGCCTTTACTAAAGCTCTTGAAAAGCGCTCATATTGGATAAGTGAAGCAAAGAAAGGAAAGGAGCATTATAACAACATCATTAAATGGTTGGACTGGGAGAAAAAAGCTGGTGAAGGTAATACCAATCCTTATACAGCCTCTCTGGATAACCTCAGCAACGATGAAGTTTTGCAATCATTTCTTTACTGTCTAGTTGAAAAAGAGAGCCCTTATTATGGTGTTGGGTTTAGATATAGCTTCCTCCCTAGATTCAAATACAATCGAATAAGAAAATATCTTCAAAAACGTAACCTTCGAGTGGTGGCCCAAGACTTCGTTGAGATGGTCGGTGCAAGTAAAGAGTTACTTGTTTCAGCGCAAGTTATCTTAGTCGATGAATTAAATGCCAATCCTTCATCAGTCAGGCAGTTGAAACGTGACGATGTAGTGAAATTCAGCGAAGATTTAATTGAAACGTCGTGGGTAAAAGCGAGAGCGAATTATAAGCGTTTAGGGCTCGTAGAGCTTGCTTTATCTGAAGGCGATGAATGGAGAGCTGCGCACGCTACTATTGATGAATTGAAGAAAGCTACTGAGCCTTATTCGGGCTATGCCATACCCGAAAATAAGGGTAATTTGTTTTTATATAATTACCAAAATTCTACAGGATCAAATAGGCGAAAACAGGGTAATGACGTTGTTTCAACACCAAGCGAAAATTGGTTTAATGAATGCACCCAAGCGTTATTGTCAGATGTAGCTGAAGGCCTGACGGCGAGAAGCATTAGGGCATCCCGTATCCTGCTTGAAGGTCTGCAAAAAGGCTTAGCATCAGCAAAAGCAAAAGGGCGTCATGTCACTGAGCTGGTCACAAGAAAACACTATCTGGATAAATTGGCGTACTCCAAAAAACTTGAAGATGACATTCGTGTATTTATGGAGTGGCTTGAAGCGTTGATTGTCGTTGACATTGAAGATTACGCGATCAAAGCGGGATATGACGAAAAGAAGTTTGCTTCACTCCAACAAAAAATAAAGGAAGATGGCTTTGGAGGCATTGTCTGTAAGGATCCTAACGCTGGATACCAAAAAGGGACCGTCGCTGGAGATGGCTGCGGGTTATTTTTAAAATGCCTTACATGTAAACAGCGCTCATCAGTCTTTTTCGCCAATAAACAAAACATCACTCAGATGATCCTATGGTCCCGAGCATTGGCCTCCTATGTTAAACCTTTAAATTCAAAGGAAGCATCCAAGTTTTACATGTGGTGTCAGTTCATAGATACCATTTATGAAGAGCTTCAAGGTGATCTTATGTACTCAGCCATTCTGGCGGAGTCAGAAAATGCTGCTGATCATTACGAAGCTAAGTATGAAAATCCTTATACACCTGTACTTAAGGGGATGTAGTGATGATTAACGTAACAATGTTATTCCCAAAACTTAAGGGTGTTGGCGACGGTTTTCCGAAGAGGTTTGATTGGCTTCATACACCATTTGATGATGATACATGGGAAGTATCAGACCCTAAGAGCGAATCAAACCCTGATCGAATAACAATCCAGTTTGATGGTGTCTTAGCTGCTTCGCTGAAATTTAGTGATGTAAATGGGCTAGTCGATGATCTGAAGCGGAGTCTGGTCGTGTCTGTTGAGCTAGGCAGGTCCACAAGTGAATTTGGGAAAGTCGGTAGCTTAAGTCGCATGAGAAGTCATGTGAATGAGCTTAAACGAATAGTCAGAGAGCTTTGGAACATATACGGTTCACTTGAAAATATCGATTCTGATGATGTTTCAGACATTATTAGTAACTTGGCCAAGAATGAATCTGCTGCTTTAGGTTACCCAAGCAAACTAAGAGCTTATTTTGAAAATAAAGATATTTCATCAGTGCCAGTTACGCTGGTACAAGACAAGCGACGCCCTTCGGCAGCAGATAGAGACAGAATCTATTTTGAATGCGGAATACATCCATACAGTGCACGTTCCTGTCCTGCGTGCCGTGAGATTATTCAAGCCTGTCATGAGAAGCTGGCGTTGTATTATAAAACGCCATTTGAACAGCTCGTGTTCGAAAAGAGGGAAGGTGAACTTGTAGGTGAGAAACTATTCAATGATAGGGTCAAAGTGCTTCGAGTCTTTGCAAATCAATCCATGGTGTCAGGGTTATTTAGAAACCCATTGCCTTTTCAGCCATCAGCTATCGACAGTGATCAGGTATTAACACTCGCAAAGAAACTCAGTAGGGCCAAATCAGCGAAACGAACCCGCAACATCGAGGTCTCTACCTTCCTCAAGGTCATGGATGCTGCTGCACGCTATGTGGTGGATTACTCAGAAATTCTATTCAAATGGCACGACTACCTAGTCGCAAATCAGCAAGATTATATTGATAAGGCCGAACCATCAAAAGTAATGGGGGCAGTCCTAAGGAACGAGACTCAAAACCATCCTTTATCAGAATTGCCAGCATCCCCTTTTCCATTAAATGGACTAAACCCGTCTCCTACAGTGAAATCAGATTTTTCTAATGAAGTTAGTGAAAAAATGAACGCACTGATTAGAGATGGGGTTAAAGATTCAGAAATCGCAAGCGCTGTTGGTCTTACAAGGGTGCAGGTAAGAAACTTTAGGGGAACAAAAGCTTACTATGGCCGCGATTTACCGACATCTGGTATTTCACTTTACACGGCGATGTACAACTATTTACCCCTTTCATGTGCTTTGATTCTATTGGCATTTACCGCAGGTCGTGAAAAAGGTGTTTACGGATTAAAGCCTGACTGCATTAAGGAAACAGAAGGGCAACTGTGGATAGAAATGTATGTTCACAAAACGCTGCGTCAATATCAGCGCTTTCCAGCGGTTAAGTTAATGGAAATGGCAGTCAACGTTCTCAGAAGATTAAGTGAGCAGTACAGAATAGAGACTGGAGAAGAAAACCTTTTTAAATTTCAAAGCCCACTCTTCAATGGAACAATTGGATTTAGGTTTGATGGAACGATGGAGCACTTTTGTAGAAACGCATTAAATCTCTTCGATGACGCTAATGTTGAAGCATTCAAATTTAGTGAACATCAGTTCCGACGCTTCTTTGCAATTATGTATTTTTATCGTTATGAAGCTGGAGACTTTGAGGCATTGTCACACCATCTCAGGCATCTTAGCTACCAGATGACAATGGTTTACTTATCTGAGAGAGAGCAGGGTGCGATTCTTCGTGATGAGCAGAACAGAAAAGTGGCACGTCTTGCTAAAAGAGCAGTTAATGGGGATCAATCGTTGTCTGGCCAAATGGTGGATGAGTTGATTCATCTGTTTAAGGACCAGCTGATATTGGAAGGTGGCCAATACGAGGATGACATAGACAGTGTCGCCGCCGAGGACATTGATCTGGTTATCGACTTCCCACATGCAAAAGGGCTGTGCTTCGGACGGACACCAAGGTTTGTTTATCGAGCAAAGTGCAAAGTAGAACGAGATGGTGTGGTCTTGCCGTCCATTCTGAGCTCCTCAGAAGGGCTATGTCAAGATTGCCCTAACTTCTTAGGGGTATGTGAGATTAAAGGCAATTTCGTTCCTCAGAGAGCTTCAGAGGAGATATTTAGGGTTGGTGGCGACCTTTTAGATGCTGCTACTAAAAAAGGAGTATCAGTAAATGTCTAAAAACACAGTAGCACTAAAGGAGCGTAATGAGGCTAAATCCGAAGAAGTATTTAAAGCCCTTAAAGAAAAAATAATTAAATTGGAAGACGTTTTAGATGACTTAAGAGCTAATCCACTGGGCAATTTTTCACAGCTTACCAGTGTAGTAAAGCTGCTTGAGTTTGAGGGGTATGATCTACCTAATTTGATTACTAGCAGAACAACTCTCAGTATCAAACACAAAGATTTGAAAAAACGCTACGAGAACTTGGCGAGCGCTGTAAAGGAAATCAAAGAAGATCCTGCCTCAATAGATCCCTTGTTTACCTCCAAGGTAAGAGAGGCTCTCAGAGCCGAATTCCAACCTGAAATTGATGTGCTAAATGCCGAAGTTGAGAAGTATGCAGAACTACTGACTGCTGAACAGGCGAAGCGTCAAGTAGCTGAAGAAAGCTCACGACGTTTTCAAAAAGAAATCAGGAGATTGGAAAAGCAGATTAAGTTAGCAAACGAAAAAATTCGTACTTTAACCGCTGACGGCAATATCAGGAGCGTTTAAGTGTTCAAGGTAATAAAGTGTGGCGAGCAGTTTTCAATCAATGGTGTTGATGCGCCCTATTTTCCAATGCTTGTTAATATTGAACTTGAACCTGATGAAGCCTCTTTATATGAGGTGAATAGTTATCTGAGAAGCTTTGCCACAAAACGCAAAGGCGTAGAAAAAGCTAAGCGCATTGCTGCGGCACTGTGCCGCTTTTTCAACTATCACTATTACGTTCGGGTAAGAAGGGTTGCCGAGGAAATTGTGGCTTACACGATTATTGATGAGAGTATCATCAAAAGATATCAGGAATGGCTTAAGCTGAAATCCGATCTTGGTGAGGCTAGTTCCAGAAATACTGAAATAAAATATATCTACCATTTTTATTGGCATCTTGAGCACAAGGTTGGAGCTATCTCTGGTGTTATTGGTATACCTGATGGTGTTAGAGGACTTACATATGGACTTCCTGTTCGTAAAGCAACCGCAAGGCAGAAAACTGATTTTTTAGTCCCTATTTTAGAGAAAGAAATCTCTAAACCTGCTAAGCCAGATACCAAATATACTGATTGGGAAGCTGCTTATATAAGAGCGTCATCTAAAAAATGCCCTCTTTCAGCTCGTGATGCGTTAATGATAAGGGTGATAATAGATACCGCATTGCGAAGAGAAGAGTTAGCTACACTTACGACTAATTTATTTGATGATCCACCACCAATTGACAGTAAATATGCGTTCGTAAAGCTAAACAGGTCCAAGTTCGACGAGTCAAAAGGACAACGGCAAGCGCCTTTTCCGGTTGAACTCTACCGTAAAATAAAACAATACAAGAAAACCCATAGGCGTAAGCTAAAGAAGGAAGGTGTCAACGATGGAAAAGCACTTTTCCTATCAAATCGTGGGAGTCCGCTTGGGTTGACATCCGTTAATTACGTTCTTAACAAATATGGACTAAGACCTCACGATGGCAGGAAATTATCTTTGACTGAATTGTTTATTGAGCGCATCGAATTGGGGATGTCAAGAGACTTAGCAATAGCAGAAGTGGCTGAAATTGCAGGACACTCAGCGAAGTCACGAGGGACGACTCTGGAAGAATACTATCTAGAGGCGAGCAGGATACTCGAAGCAAGGCAGCTCAAAGCAAAGTCAATAAGGGAAGAAGATACTAAAGAAATGCAAATTCAAAAACTTGAAGCAAAGATTGAAGAGCTCCAAAAGAAGCTTCGTGAATCTACTGCTTGAGCAGCGCCGCGTCCTGCGGCGATATCCATCCATCCTTGGATTTCCGTCAGTCATGTTCCAACTTTCTGTCATGCGCGTCGTTCCAAACGACGCGGTGTTAGATCAATAGGTTATTGGTTTAGCAGGGTGGTCTTACTAGTAGCTTTGGCATTTGAGTGACGCGCAGCGTCCTGCTGCGCTGTTCAAATAATATTATTGCCTAAGTTCTACTGCGTATTAGGCATTTCCCGATCACTAATTCCGGCCTCTCGATCACCCCAATTCTGATACACCCGATCACTGGTATTATGGCTTGCCCGATCAGTAGTTGTGGCAGACCGCAGTCTGCCACAGGTATTTACCTCATGGTTTGTTGCTTTCTCATTGACTCCCCAGTGAGGGTTATCCGGTGAGCATTGTGGATGAGGCGATCTAGTAGCGCATCGGCAACCGTGCCGTTACTTATCATTGAATGCCATTGCTCTACAGGTAGCTGACTACAGATGATGGTGCTACTTACGCCGTGCCTGTCTTCTACCACCTCCAGTAAGTCTGTTGCCTGTTTGACGGTGAGTTTTTCCAGTCCCCAGTCATCCAGGATCAGTAGCTGTTGTTTCGCTATCGTTGCTAGCTGCTTGGTGTAACTGCCATCAGCGTGGCCGATGTGTAAGTGCTCGTTTAATCGTGGTAATCGCCAGTAACCAACACGTATTCCCTGGCGACACGCTTGTTCACCAAGCGCACAAGCTACATAGGTTTTACCGCCACCTGTGGCTCCGGTAACAATGATATTCTGATGATGACTAAGATATCCGCCATTTAATAAATCGGCCATTCTTGGCTTTTGTAATCCGCGGCCATTGTCGTATGACAGTTCTTCCGGTGTTGCATTTAACCTGAGTCGTGCCTGTTTACGAAGTCGGTTGATGCGGTTTGTCCGTCTTTGGTTCATTTCATGGTCAACCAGCAGGGACAACCGTTCCTCGAAGGCTAATTCACAGTAGGTGTTGGGTTGAGCGCGTTGCTGTTTTAACATATCCGCAATCCCTGTCATGCGCAGTTGCTGTAATTGTTGGATGAGTAGATCGTTCATTTGAGTTCCTTATTTGTAATATTTAGGGCCGCGGATGTTGTGATGAGTGAGATTGGGCGTTTCAACGTCATCCACTTTCGGGGCATTATCAAGGTGGGTGTGCAACAGCGATTTCACGCTGGCTCGACAGGGATTACCTATATCAATAGCCCGGCGACAGGCTTGTTCCAGGCGACTTTCGCCGTATTTCTTTGCAAGGTTAAGTAGCCCAAGGCAGGCCCGATAACCTTGCTCTGGATGTGGTTTGCTTTGCAGAATGGCGTCGGTGACTTCAAGTGTGGAAGGGCCGATCTGCTTTGCCCAGTTCTTGAGTCTTCCGGGTGACCATTTCTGATGCTGATGATTGGCAGGCATATGCTCATCAACACAGGTAAAGCCACCTTTTCGGTCACTACGCATGTGTTGTGCAATGCACTCGCGTTGGTAGTAAATCCGAATAAGCCGCTTAGAAGCCTGTATTTCAACTGACTTGCCGACAAAGAGGTGAGGAACTGAGTAGAAATGGTCTTTGTACAAGACATGGTAATCAATACCGACTCTGGCAATATGGATTTCAGTGTATTCCCATGGTGTTGTGGGTAACGGGGCCAGCTCTGGTTTATCCAGCGATTCAAACAAGGTTTGTCGGTTTCCCGGTAATCGCTGGAATGGTTTCTGATTCAGTTCATGCAGTAACGCCCGAATAGCAACATTAAGGCCTGATAAGGTATGGAAGACCTGATGCCGCAATTTTGCCATTATCCATCGTTCCACAATGAGTACGGCATTTTCTGCTTTCGCTTTATCTTTTGGCTTCAGAGGTCTTGCAGGCATCACGGCGCAGCCATAATGATTCGCTAATGACTGGTAAGCTGTATTCAACTGAGGTTCAAATCGACAGGCTCTGGTGACCGCTGACTTGAGATTGTCCGGTACCAGCAATTGCGGCACGCCGCCGAAGAAGGCAAACATAGCCACATGCGCCTCCAGCCAGCTTTCGAGCTTCTGGTTTTCTGTGGCAATCGCAAAGGTGTAGTTTGACGCGCCCAGTACCGCAACAAAGACCTGGGCATTACGCACTTCTCCGGTGCCGGGATTTACAATCGGTAATGTCGGCCCACAGAAGTCGATAAATAGCTTCTCGCCTGCTTTATGCGTAAATCGCATCGAGCGCTTTTGCTGGGATTTCCATTCACGATAATTGTCGCAAAACTGGCTGTAGCTATAGCAAGCATCAGGGTAATTAGCCTGATATTCCTCCCAGAGCAGCAGTTTAGTTACACCTTTACGCCGCAGTTCAATATCCATCAGGCCATAATCAGGTTTAATACGGCCCGCTTTCCTGTCAGGATAAAGTGACT
>NZ_RCUA01000071.1:0-44782 GCF_003731635.1 Marisediminitalea oceani
TCTTACTCAAAGTCTGAAGCACTGTCTCCCGATGAACCTTCTCTAAATCTGCACCGCTCATACCAGCCGTTAGTGATACGATTAAATCAACATCTATAGCCTCTTCGTAAACGTCGTACTGCAAGAACTTTTCGATAAACCAGCGCCGGGCATTTTTATCCAGGAAAGGAACATGGACATGAAGATCAAGCCTTCCTGAACGTAATAATGCTTCATCAAGTTTATCCAGCCGATTGGTAGCCGCGACAATAAAAACCGCGCCTTTATTTGGCTATTTGCATTCTAAGGTTGGAAATCAGCTTTTCTGCCAAGGCAATGAAAAGGCTCAGTTGGTTGGAAGCTAAAGTATGAGGGGCTGCATTGTACGTAAACCGGACCCTGGCGTCATTGCCTGCATTAGTGAACCAGTAGTTGAGCGACTTAGTGAAGATCCTGACTAAAGTAGCAATCCAGAATCTCTTACATGATGGCACCATGTGCCGGATATCCATGGGGCTTTAGACAGTCGTGTACGAATTAAGTATTTTCATTCATTAATCTGCATACTCATTATCATCTACCAGAAGATTTTTATTAACAAGTTAGGTTAAATTTTGCACAGTATGTTAGGGTGATCTATAGTTTAAGGACCAACGATAATACTCATGGAAGAAGCCAACATGTCTTATTTTTCCCCATCAGCCGTCAGGCGCCGCCGCCGTGCTACTTCTAATAATGTCATTCAACCTGTTTCAGGAATTCCGCGTGAAGTAGATGGTGCATTGGACAGCTTTATCGCCGCAGATCCGACTTTGGTCACCAACGACGGTAATGGAGAAGGTATTGATACCTTTTTAACTGAAGTGCCGGTTACAAAAGGTGAAGGGACGGCGATTCTCAAAGGTAATATGCAGGGCGAGCTGCAAATGGACAGCGAGTTACATCTTGAGTTTGAGGAGACGCAGATTATATCCTTTATGTTGAGCCCTGAGTCATCTGAAGATCTGACACTAACGGGTATTGAATTGGTGGCTAGGCCAGGACACAATTTTATGCAGGTGCAGCTTAGAGAGCGAACCGGATTGTTCAACGCTCAGTTTTCTTCGGCCGCTGCTGTGTTGTTAATCAGCCCTAAATTTTTAACTATACCCGATACCAGTTGGCAGGATATGGGCTCGTCGGGCGATTTTCCAACAACGCCAGATCTACTGAAGATTCGTCTATATGGCAGAGATGCTGACGGGTTTTCTTACAAAGGGAGCACAGCAATATTTAAAGGCTGACGTTCAGCCTTTTTGTATTACGTGATGGGATTTAGTTTATGCAAACAATCCCAGCACCTGATTGTTGAATATAGAACCAAACAGTCTATTTATCGTTAAAAAAATTGCACTATGAGGCTGGTGATGTACGTCTGCTATTTGTCTTTTGCGGACGTAAATAATGTGGTCATTTGATTTTCGCTCAAAGCAGAAGTTGTTATTTACTTGTGTTGATGGATTAGCGAAAACTAGTGGTTGAGCAACAGGCTGAAGAGCAGGGCATCCTGATTAAGAATGCGGCGTTTGCAGAGGGCTTCTTTTTTGGCGCCAATGGCGTTAGCCAGTTTAATACTGGGCTGATTATCCGGCAGAGTGAAGTACTCTATACGGTTAAGGCCCAGAGGCTGTCTGGCAATTTCTATCAGGCGTTCACACAGCTTTATCGCCAGGCCCCGGCCTCTGGCCTCAGGAACCAGCCATAAACCCAGATTGGCGTTGAGATGCACCGGATGGATATAGTTTAGCAGGCCCATTCCCAGGCATTGCTCGTTCCACATCAGCAGGTAGGTAATGCCATAGCCAATTTTACGTTGTTGCTCGAAGGTCTCGATGAGTGATTCGGCATGACGCAGGGTTGTGGGAGTTAAACCTGAGCCCATCCAGGGTTTAACGGAGGCGCAAGCAAGCTTGCCTGCTTCAGATAAGGCCAGTGCGTATTTGTGGTGAGCGCGAATGATTTTGACTGGCCCGGCATCAGTAAAAATGGGGGCCAGCCTGACTGGCAGGGTTGTCAGATCGATCAAAAGAGTTTCTTATCGATAACTCTGGCTAGCAGTACAACTACCAATACTACGAAGTAAGCGCCAAATATGATTTGCATCCATTCAGCCATACCCATAGAAAGGAATTGCCAGCTGTTTTCGAGACAGTCGCCACGGGCTGCAAATATGGCAGGTAGCCATTCATGTAGCGGTGCCCACTCGGGGAAATTAGGGAAGATTTCACAGGTGCCGAAGAATGGATCGTCCGACTCGATAATTTCAATGTGCTCAGAAGCTATCATAAAGCCTCTTACTGTACTGTATCCCCACAATCCATAACCAACCAGGCGGGTGAGCGGGTGATTGAACAGCAACACCAGCAGACCTGCCAGCACAATGCCCCACATTGCCGTACGTTGGTAAATACACATTATGCAGGGTTCAAGGCCCATGCCGTGTTGAAAATACAGCGCCGTGAACTCCAGTGCCAGCGAGGTGGCGAAGAGTACCAGCCAGGCAGACTTTTGTTCTGCCCAGCTACTTAGTCCATTCAACAAACCCATTCTTTATACTGCTCCTAGTGGCCGCTGTTATCGGCACCGGGAACACCGGTGTGGTGTTCTATCAGGTGCATGTCGTAAAGCCACTGGGTGGCATCTGACAAGCCCCAATAAGTAGCCAGTAAGCCTACAACTGCCAGTACAATGGTGTATGGCAGTGCCATAAGCACCATACGGCCGTAGGAGAGTCTCAGTAGCGGTGCAATGGCCGATGTCAGCAGGAACAGGAAGGCGGCCTGACCATTCGGAGTTGCTACACTAGGCAGGTTAGTACCAGTGTTGATAGCAACCGCCAGTAAGTCAAACTGGTCGCGGGTGATTTCGCCATTGGCCAGTGCGGTGCTTACCTCGGTAATGTATACCGAGCCTACAAACACGTTATCGCTCACCATAGAAAGCACACCATTGGCCAGGTAGAACATGACCAACTGAGTAGTACCTTCAAAACCCAGCACCCAGTGGATAACCGGGGCGAACAAACCCTGTTCGATAATGACCGCGACCACCCCGAAGAATACGCACAGCAGAGCGGTAAAGGGCAGCGCTTCTTCAAAGGCTTTACCCAGCGCGTGTTCTTCAATAACACCGCTCATAGAAGTTGCCAGCACGATAACTGAGAGACCGATTAAGCCAACCGCCGCCATGTGTGTTGCAAGACCAACAACCAGCCAGACGCCAATCAGGGCCTGTACACCAAGACGCGCTTTATCACGAACGGAGCGGGCCTGGTCCATCGATTTATCATAATCTACCAGAATTTGACGTACTGCATCTGGCAGCTTGGCGCCATAGCCAAATAATTTGGTTTTTTCCAGCATGACGGTAGTCAGGATACCCATCAGGAATACCGGAATAGTGATGGGGGACATACGAATGAAGAACTCTACAAAGTTCCAGCCGGCTTTATCTGCAATGATCAGGTTTTGTGGTTCGCCCACCATGGTCATTACACCACCCAGTGCGGTACCAACTGCCGAATGCATCATCAGGTTACGCAGGAAAGCACGGAAGTTGTCGAGGTCGTTTGAGCCTAAATCCGCCACGCTATCGTCGGAGGTATGGTCGTGGTCGTGATGAAATTCTTTGCCCGATGCGACTTTGTGGTAAATGGTGTAGAACCCAAGGCCAACGGCAATGATTACCGCGACAACGGTTAATGCGTCGAGGAAAGCAGATAGAAATGCCGAAGCAATAATAAACGCCAGCGACAGTACGGTTTTATTTCGCACCCGAATAACCAGCTTGGTAAACAGAAACAGCAGCAGGTCTTTCATAAAGTAGATACCGGCTACCATAAACACCAACAGCAACAGCACTTCGAGGTTGACCTCTATCTCATGCATCATGTGCTGGGGGGTTGTCATGCCTATGAAGAGTGCTTCAATCAGTAACAGCCCGCCGGGCTGGAGGGGATAACACTTTAACGCCATAGCAAGGGTAAAGATAAACTCGATAATCAGTAACCAGCCGGCCAGAAAGGGATCGAGCATGAAAATCAGAGGGTTAGCAATTAAACAGCCGATAATGGTCTTTTTATACCAGTCTGGCGCATGCCCCAGAAAATTCTTATAGATCGCCATGGTCATAGAGGTTTGCATGGAGTAATTTCCTTTTTTATCACAGGCTTAATTTGTTGTTCTCAGCTAATAATAGACGAGTTTTATAATTTTATGTCACTACAGGGGTGACAGTTTTAATGTGAATGTCTGTTTTTAGGACACTTTTCGTCTAAGCTTGCAAAGACTAACCGAAATCTATCCCGACAGGAAGTAGAAAGCGACGTATCTCAGACCATATGCGCACAGCTGTTTAAAAAATGCGCGAAGTGAAAATTATTGCTGCTTTTACGCATATTTCATCGTTGGACTGAGAAAAACTGTCACTTATCAACCAGTTTGTTATGCTGTTTTAACACGTAAAACTGTTACAATTGGTCGTATCTGTTTAAGTTAGGTGATACAAGCTGCCTAACGGCGATTTATTCATTGTGCTTATGAAAATTCATCTGGTACAATCAGTTTGAAAATAACAAGAACGTTCAGTGGCGAGCAAATATGATATACAAGGCACAAAGTCCGGCTGGTTTTGCCGAGGAATACATCGTAGAGTCGATTTGGAGTGGACGCTTTCCTCCAGGAACAATTCTTCCCGCTGAACGGGAATTATCCGAACTCATTGGTGTAACACGCACCACATTACGTGAAGTGTTACAGCGTCTGGCCCGGGATGGCTGGTTAACCATTCAGCATGGTAAGCCAACCAAAGTGAACAACTTCTGGGAAACCTGCGGCCTTAATATCCTCGAAACGCTGGCTCGTCTCGATCAGGACGGTATACCAGAACTCGTTGATAACCTGTTGGCAGCCCGCACCAATCTGAGCGCAGTATTTATTCGTGGTGCTATCCGCAAAAATCCTCAGGCGTCGGCAGAAATCATTGCCCGGTATAAAGACGTTGAGGAAGACGGTAAGGCTTTTGCACACTTTGATTATCAGCTGAACCACGATTTAGCCCTGGCGTCTGGTAATAATGTCTTTGTGCTGATGATGAACGGCTTCCGCGGTTTATATTCGCGCATTGGTGGGTTCTTCTTCTCAGACCCCCGCGCTCGTGAGGTAGCCAAAGAGTTCTACGCCAAATTACAGCAGGTGGCTGAGCAAGGCGACTACAAGTCGGTACCTGCAGTGGTGCGCGAGTATGGCTATGCTTCAGGCCAGGTGTGGAATGAAGTTCGCGAAACCATGCCTCAGGATTTAGTTGATTAAGCGCCGCACCCGCGGCTCTTTTCTTATCTGCGTTACAACAAAACCTCACACTAATGCGTTTTTAGTATGTGATTTCTAAATTCTCCTTTTACACTGATTAACAGATAGCAAAAGGAGACCAAATCATGGCAGCTAAAGACGATATCAAAAGCAAAATCAGCGAAGCTGAAGAATTCGCCCGTAAAATCTGGTTGGCAGGTTTAGGCGCCTACGGTAAAAGCGTTGATGAAGCACAGGGCCAGTACGAAAAACTGACCAAAGATGCTAACAAGATGTTTGACGATCTGGTGTCTAAGGGTGAAACCCTGGAGTCAGATGCCAAAGACAAATTTAAAGAAACCACCAGTGAAGTGGAAAGTCGCGTAGCCGACGTGCGCAAAAAGCTGGGTCTGGATACAGACGACACTGATCAAAAAATCGAAGAGCTTTCTGCAAAAGTGGATGCACTGACTGAAGCGGTCGCTAAACTGGCAGCGAATAAGTAACAACTGGTCGGGCAGCCATAGCTGCCCAATCAGCTAAGGAGTTATTATGTCAGATAAAAAACCGACATCTCCCATTATGGGCTGGTTTGAAGCCGGGTTAGGCTTGTTTACAGAGCAACTCAATGCGGCCAATCAGCAGGTTCAGCACAAGGTGGATGAGTCGCAAAAAACACTGGATGAGTTAGCCGCACGTGGCGCTGAAGTTGAAGCGCAGATCCGTAAAACGGTAGACCCATCGCAGTGGCTTGAGCTGTGGCGTCAATCGCCATTGCATCACTGGATGCCAACATTTACCACGCCAAAACAAAAGCGGGCGATGCAGATTGAAGCACTGTCAGCGAAAGTGGATTTACTGGTAGAGCAGGTGGCCCTGTTGGCGGCAAAACAGGCAGCAGCAAAAGCGGAAGAGAAACCGCAAACAGCTGCTAAGCCTAAAGCTACGCGAGCGAAAAAGACCACCACGACCAAACGGACTACGTCGACCCGTGCTGCTAAGCCGGCAACAGCCCGTAAAACGGCAAGTAAGGACGCTCCCGCAAAAGGCGAGTAATGCTGTATTCTTGCCAGAAGCAAGGCCGGTTAGCTAACCGGCCTTGCTTGTTAAATAGTATACAGCTAATCGCTAAATAGTCTTCGAAGTGCAAACAGGCGTTAACATACAACCTATAGTTTGCCGGGTTAATCTGCTGCTCGTTGTTTTTTCAGTTCCTCACTATATGCTTTGGACATCTGCATAATTTTAGGGTAAACGTCTTTCATCAACTGCTGCGTGACCTGCATGGAAGCGGCCATGACCTCTGGCATTTTCTTTACCACGGACTGACCGGTTTCAGATTGGTAAAATGCCAGCATATCCTGGAGTTCCTGCTCAGTATAATGGGCCAGGTAGAGGTCAATCATGGGTTCTTTTAATGTGTCCCAGTTCATTTCTTCTTGCAGCATCAGGTTGACCTTTTGCATATGCTTGTTAAAGCTGGCTCGCTCTGATTCTTCAATTTTGAATTGCTCAGCCATATTGGCAAACATGCCATCAAACTGAGCGTAAACCGCATCCAGTGCACTATCCGCCCCGGAGGCAATCAGTAACGCTTCCACGGTATCGCGTTGAGCCGTGTTGGCAACGGCAGGGCCACTTAAACTCAGGGCGGCGATAATGATCATTAATACTTTACGCATTATAAATTCCTTTTTCCTTAGTTAATTCCCAAATCAGTTTACCCCAATAGCAATTGCTGATCGATAGGGATAAATTTGCTGGCAGACTGCATAAGTGAAGCAGCGGTAAGCGCCGGTACGCCATACACTTCAACCTTTTTGCCACCTTGCCCGGTAAGCCGGTTACAGAGAATACTGAAATCGCCATCACCGGAAACGAGAATGAGCGTATCAGCTTCACTGGCGGCATCCATCATATCAATGGTGATCCCCACATCCCAATCACCTTTAGCAGAACCGTCTGCACGCTGGATAAAAGGCTTTAGTTTTACCTCAAAGCCAATGGCACGGAGGATATTCTGAAACTCACGCTGTTTGGTATCACCGCGTTCAACAGCATAGGCAACCGCTTTTACCACCTGGCGGTTAGCGGTAGCCTTGCGCCAAAAGGCGTTGTAGTCAAAGTTCTTGCGGTAGGTTTGACGGCTGGTGTAATACACATTCTGCACATCAACAAATATTGCCACGCGTTCCATAAACGAGCGCTGCCTTTTGATAAACAAGAAAGGGCAACATAGTAACAGATGCCTTACTGAAATATATCTTTACAGTTAACCAACACATTACCAGCGAATGCTGGTTGTGGTTATTAATCGCTCCCTTTAGGATGGCCTGTACAAATTATAAACAACTGGTTGAGAGGGACATTGGCCATGAAAAGCATTACCTACAGTACATTTCACGTTATCTTATTTTGCTCGTTAGCACTGATTAGTTTTAAGGAAGCTGGCGCTGCAGACAACGCTCATATCCACCAACAAATTCAGCAGAAAACGGCTGCCATTTATAGTGAGCTGGTAGCGGTCCGTAACGACTTACATCAGCATCCTGAGCTAAGTGGCGAAGAGCAACGTACAGCCAATAAAATCGCAGCTTCGCTGACTGCACTGGGGCTCAATGTTACTCGCGATATTGGCGGGCACAGCGTTATAGGCGTGCTCGATACCGGTAAACCGGGCAAGTCGCTTGCGTGGCGGGCCGACATCGACGCTATCCCAACAGTTGAGGGCGTTGGGCACAACTGTGGGCATGATGTCCACACAACGATAGCGCTGGGCATGGCAGAGGTATTGTACTCGCTGAAATCCCAGTTAACCGGCAAGCTCATATTTGTCTTTCAGCCAGCGGAAGAAACCTACACAGGGGCAAGAGCCATGCTTGATGAAGGGTTTTTAACCGCCGTTCAGCCTGATGAGTTTTACGCCGCCCACATCTCGCCCATGCCGGTAGGGTTGGTAGCGTCTAAGGCTGGTTATTTGTATGCTGATTATCGTCAGGTCAACCTGGTGTTTAATAAAGTGGTAAAGCCGGAAGCGACCATAGCA
Organism: Marisediminitalea oceani; assembly: GCF_003731635.1. Taxonomy (GTDB): domain Bacteria; phylum Pseudomonadota; class Gammaproteobacteria; order Enterobacterales; family Alteromonadaceae; genus Alteromonas; species Alteromonas oceani. The sequence goes on from NZ_RCUA01000071.1 coordinate 8,353, forward strand.
CTGGCTAAACAAAGCATTGCCTCATTGCAAAGTGTGGCTAAGGAAAGCCCGTTCTGGAATACCGCAAATCTGATGGATCCCACTATAGGGCTTGGTCACCCCAATACCATTTACCAGAACTACGTTGTGGTAGAGAACCGCTTTGATGTTGAACACGCCGGTGATGCGCTTACCGTTAGCGGTTATGTCAGCGCCAGCAATGACGAGTTAATGCAGTTGATAAATAAACGCTTGCGGCAAAAAATAGCAAACAGTGGATTTGCCGCTTCTTTTGTGGAAGTGAATAACCAGGCGTCTTAGCTAACCTATTCGCTGCAGCGCGGCAACATTAAAAACGCCGCGCAGTTAACGGAACAAAGCCTGCAATCAATGGCGAAAGTATACGGTGGTGGAGTACTTAAATTATACGGCGTAATCCCAGATGGCCGGGGCGACGATTTTGCGTATTTTCAGCAACAGATTCCTGGCACCTATTTCCTGCTCGGCGGCTCAGACTTTAGTAAAGGTATCGTAGCTATGCCCCATGCGCCCAATTTTGCCGTCGACGAACGGGTGATAGAATACGGAGTTAACTATTTTTCTTCGTTGCTGGTTGAGCGTCTTGGGCTCTAGCTGGCCTGTTGTTGTTCATCGAGGGTTAGCTGGCGCAGATATAAAAATAACGGCAGTCCTAAGGACACCCCGACACAAAGCGTTGCGACAATGGCCAGCCAGCCCTTTTTTATGGCCAGCCGCTTACTTTCAACCACAATCAAAGTAATAAGCACCAGAGCAGAAATCACCACATCAAACACAAAGAACCGGCTGATAGGGTTAACCAGTAACTGGTCAAAAAAGAGCGGCAGGTCAGCTCCGTTTGCTATCAGCCAGGGCACAAATTGAGAAAGCGGCAGGGCGGCGCCCAGCACGCAGAAAATCAGATACACATGTTTGAGTGACAAACCTTCATCCTTAGGGGTGAGCAACTAACGGTTGGCTGATTACTCCATAATACCCTCAGGCGTATGATCGAACAATCGCGCTTCCCGGGCTTTTAGCGCCCTGAGTTTACTGCGCAGCGTTTCGCTTATCCGGGTGTTACGGTCAATCACATCCAGTTGCGACCAGGTGGCACGCTCGCCGCTGGAAATAAGCTCCTGAATACTGCTTAGCGTTGGATTAGCAGCCACCTGCATTAAATTGCGTAACTGCTTTTGCGGCAGGATATTAATATTGCCCACATACTGCTGATCAATTACCGAGCGCACCTTGTGCAACGCCAGCTTACTGCTGCGATTAGGCACCAGGTACTCCATGATGTCGAATGCATAAATACTATTGGCTTTGGCAAGCTGTCGCAGATGGCGAAATGTCATGCTGGAAAGTGTTTTCGCCTGAGTCCGTGAGGAAGATAAAAACGGCACCGCCAGTGGATTAGTCTGACTCACAATGCTGTGGTTTACGCCATAAAGTCGCGACAGACGCTCAAACGGCAGGTCAGCCATAATTGAACCATCAGCAAAGCGGCGATTGGGTATGTACGGCACAATTTCGCCGCTGGCGGTTTTGGCTTTCAGCTGCACCGAAGTGAACAGCAGCGGCACCGCACAGGAAGCGCGAATTGATTGCATGATTAACGCGTTTGGCGAGGTCTTGGCATTCAACAATCTTGAGTACTGATGTAAATCCGCCGGTGACACGGTTACCGTAATATGCCGGCCGGTTTTCTTATAGGCCTCTTCAAAGGTGGTCAGATCAAACAGCGAAATCAGCGTGTTTTCCAGCGCGCGGCTGTCGAGTATGCTTTTACGGCCCAGGCCGCCCCATAACCGCCAGTTCTGAAAATGTTCAAAAATAAACTCTGCACTGAGCGCTTCGAGTAATTCGTTATGGGTGCGGGTGCCCAGCATACCGGCAATAATGGAGCCCGCGCTGGCGCCAGAAATCACAGAAGGCAGCAGGTTTTGTTCATTCAGCGATTTCACTACGCCACAATGGAAAAAGCCCAGCCCGGCGCCGCCGGATAACATTAAACAGCTGCGGCCAAAGGCATGCGCCGTTTCCTCAAAAAACGACAGCTTGTCGTAAAAGTCGATATGGTCTTCATCGGCGTGATAAATCTGCTCTAAGGCACTGACAACCTGCGTTATAAACTCTTCAATCAGGTGTTTGGTACCAATCTTACAGTGGCCGAGTAATTCGGGGTTGGCAATGTTACCTAAATTGCCGTGGATCCCTTCGTGGAGAATGGACATCAGGCCGCTTATATCGTTCTGACTTTGGGCAAACTTAATACGCTGCACCCGTTTACGGATTAACCGGTAGTCATATAAACGGCAGGGATCTTTCGCCTTCCAGTCATCCGCCCCGGACAGCGCGTCATGGGCCTCGCAGGCTTCTTTGTATTCCTGGTAACTGCCAGCATGTTCAATGGCTTGTTCCAGTTCGCCTAATTTTGATTGAAATACGGTCATACATCCCCCGGCACTGATTTGGTTAATTTCCGGTATTTGCGCCTATACTGGCAGTGTAGAGTGCACAATTAGAATCGGCTAACTAATTTGTTGGACCACAGGAATGATGAAATTACGTCAGTGACGGTTAAGCGACGTGGATTTTGCTTTTAGTTGATCTAAGCCGATGTATAAACAAAGTTAATTTGACCAATACTGCACCACAAAGTAGCCTGAGCACTGACAATGATAACAATAGCCTTGTAGCACCAACATGGAATGGAATGTACAAACCTTAAGTTTGCTGTCGATCCCACTGATTAGCGCGTTAGTAGGATGGATCACCAACTATCTGGCGGTAAAAATGATGTTTTACCCGCTTAAGTTTGTAGGGATCCCGCCAATTTTTGGCTGGCAGGGCTTAATACCGGCCAAACGCCGGCAAATGGCCGAGATTGAGGTAGAACTGGTGCTCGGTAAGTTACTCAGTGTTGAAGAGTTGGCCAGTCGGCTCGATCCTGAGGAACTCACCAAAGCCATTGAACACCGCCTGCAGCAGGTGGTGCGTAAAATCGTTAACGAAGTGATGGAAGAGTCGGCACCGCAACTATGGGCCGCGTTACCGGTGCAGGGTAAAAATCTGGTGTACCGCCGAATAGAAGACGACATCCCTTATGTGGTCAGCAAAATGGTGGAGGATTTTCAGCACAACGTAAATGAAATCCTCGACATCAAAGAGCTGGTGGTAGAACAGCTGGTTAACTCCCCTGAGCTGATTAATGAGATATTCCTGCGTTCAGGCGAGCGGGAGTTCCCTTTTATCGTGCGTTCCGGCTTTTACTTTGGCTTCTTATTTGGTCTGCCTACCATGGCTTTATGGTATCTGTATCAGGCCTGGTGGATCCTGCCGTTGGGCGGTTTGCTGGTGGGCTATGCCACTAACTGGATCGCCATCAAAATTATTTTTGAACCCAAACGCCCGGTGCGCTTTATGGGCTGTACCATTCAGGGCATGTTTCTTAAACGCCAGAAAGAAGTGTCGCGGGTCTATGCCGATATTATCGAAACCAAACTGATTAACTCAAAAAATATTACCCACATGATTCTGCATGGCTCCGGTTCAGCACAGTTGCTGGAACTGATTGAGCTGCACGTAAACGACGCCATAGAACGTTATGTTGCCATCGCCCAGCCTTACTTTGCCCTGGGCGTCGGTTCTGAAAACTACTTCAAAATGAAATCTATGGCGGTTCGGCGGCTATTTGAAGACAGCGATAAATACCTGCTCTATGCCTTTGATTATGCCAATCAGGCCCTGCGGGTAGGAGACGATTTATGTGAGCGTTTGCAAGCCCTGCGCTCAGAAGAGTTTGAAGGGGTACTGCGCCCCGCCTATCAACAGGATGAGTGGAAACTGATTGTTACCGGGGCGTTACTTGGCATGGCCGCGGGTGTTGCACAACTTTACCTGCTGATGATGGGTTAGGGCAGAGCGTTATGGCCAGTAAAACCGCAGAACGTATCCTTGCCGCCGCACTCACCTTGTTTAACGAACAGGGCGAAAATGCTGTTACCTCGGTGGATATTGCCATGGAGCTGGACATTAGCCCCGGTAATCTGTACTACCACTTTAAAGGCAAAGAGCAAATTATTGATGGCCTGGTGCACTGGTACAGCGAAGCCATGCAAAACTTGTTGCGCCCGGCCACTCTGGAAAAAGTGCAGGCCGAAGATTTCTTTTATTTCATTGCTATTGTGCTGGATAAACAACAGTTGTTTCGCTTTATGTATCGCAGTCCGGCCGATCTGGCCGAGAAATACCCCAAAGTAAAACACTGGCATAAACAGCAAATCAGGCAACTGGAATCGAGTTTAACCAAGCTGTTACTGCGCTTCGCGGCGCAGGAAGCATTGCTTGCCAGTCCTGCTGAGCAGCGCCTGATGGTGGATTTAATTATAATGATCCTGACTCAGGCAAATCAGTACGACGATCTGCGTAATAATGATGATCCCCAGGCGCAAAAGTTTCATGCGCTCAGCCTGATGATGACAGCCCTGCTGCCGCGCTTTCGTTTGCAGGAAACAACCGTGGCTCAGCTACGTAAAGCCATTGAGCATCACTCCATGGCGAATCTCACGTTACCGGCCGCCAGGGGGGATACATGAGCCAGAAACTGTCTTTTCTGGACCGTTCGTTCTGGATCACCGAGTCTAAAGCGAATCCCAAGCATGTAGGTTGCCTGCAACTGCTTGAAATGCCAGAGGGCAGCGATCCCAAAGCTTATGTGAGCGCGCTACATGAGGAAATGCAGGGCTTTGCCCGGGCCTGTCCGCCGTTTAACTGCCGGGTCAGAGCCGTGGCTATCTGGCCGCTGGGGTTACAGCCGGTTAAGCACATGCAAATGGACTATCACGTACAACTTCATCAGGTAGAGGATGTGCACGACCGCGAGGCACTGGACGAGTTTATTGCCCGCATGCATGAAACCCGACTAGACCACGACAAGCCGCTCTGGCAGTACCATTTTTTATATTCTCCATCACAGCAGGTATTTGCTATTTATGCGCGGGTCCATCATCTGTATGGCGATGGCGCTACCCTGGTACGCTGGTTTCAGGCCGGTTATCTGGATGAGCCGCAAAATACCGGCTTTGTGCCGGTATGGGCTTTAAAGCGGCTCAGGCATCAAAAACGTGCGCAGTACAAGCGCATGAAACGTTTCTGGATAAACCTATGGGAAACGCTGCTTACCGGTAAGGATTTGCTGGTGATTTTCACCCGTTTATTGTTACGCCTGATTCGGATTAACCGTCATTACATGCCCGTGCCTTTTACCGGCACCCGTACCGTACTTACCGGTCAGGTTAAAGCAGGGCGGGCAGTGGCGACCTTTGATTTAGATTTTGCCCGCGTGCGGGCCCTGGCCCGGCGCACCAGAGCATCAGCTAACGAAGTGCTACTTACCGCTTTTGATATTGGCGTTCATCGCTTGTTGCAGGATCACGGTCATGTATTTACCCGTGCACTGTATACCAATATGCCTATCAATTTGAGAAAGCCCGGCGAAAAAACTACCGGCAATCGCATTGCCATTGTACCGGTGCAGTTAGCCCATGATGAGAGCGATCCTTACCTGCGCCTGCGGCAGATTATTTATCATCATCGCATTGTAAAGCAGGCTGCCCAGCGGGCCCGGCCTTCTGCTTTCAGCGGTTATACCATTGTTATCCAGGCCATCGCGCTGGTATTTGAGTGGCTGCATATTTCAGACTGGGTAAAACCCATTGCTAATGTGCTGGTGTCGAATATCCCCGGTCCTAAGCAACAAAAGTACTTTAAAGACAGTAAATTGCTCGCCTGTTATCCCATTTCTACGCAAACCCCGGGCGGCGGCGTTAACATCACCCTGATGACTTACAACGGTACGGCCAATATTGGCATGGTGTGTTGCAACCAGCAGATTAAATCGTTGCAGCCGCTGGCGGAGTACTGCCGCGAAGCTTTCGACATGCTGGAAGCCAGTATTGACGATCCGAGCCTGAGTATCGATGATATTGGTGAGCACAGTGACGAGGTGCCACTTTCCATTGTCAGCGATCACTAGTAGCATTGCTGCTCCTGTTTTACTGAGGTATTCCCATGTGGCGTTGTCCGCTTTGTCAGCAACCATTACAGCAATCGATGCGCACCTGGCGGTGTGAAAATCGTCATGCCTTTGATGAGGCCAAATCCGGCTATTTAAACTTACTGCCGGTGCAGAATAAAAAATCCAAACAGCCCGGTGATGACAAAACCATGGTCAATGCCCGCCGCCAGTTTCATGATGCCAAAGGCTATGAGCCGCTCATGGCAGCGCTGGTAGAAACTATTCAGAAGCATTATGCAGGGCAATCGGATGTGCGCTTATTTGATGCCGGTTGTGGCGAGGGCAGTTATCTTGGCTACATCGTACAGTCGCTACAGGACGCAGAGCGTAGAGTAAACGCATCTGGCTGTGATATTGCTAAACATGCTGTCGATCTGGCGGCTAAACGCTATAAAAACTGTCATTTTGCGGTAGCCAGCAGTGCCCATCTACCGCTTGATGATAATTCGCAGGATGTGGTGCTGCAGGTATTTGCCCCGGGCAGTAATACCGAATACCAAAGAGTAATTGCACCAGGCGGTCTGCTGATAGCAGTCGACCCGGCGGAGGATCATTTATGGTCTATCAAACAGGCCATTTACTATAATCCGCGTCAGCATAAGGTTGAATTTGCCGAACGTGCCGGATTTAGTCAGCTCAGTGAGCAGCGGGTGAGTTTTACGGTGGATTTATCCGATCCGCAAACCCGCCAGGGATTGCTCGAAATGACCCCTTATTACTGGCGTCTACCGCAGGATGAAGCCCAGGCCCGCTTCGCCGATTTACAGCAGGTGGAAGCGGACTTTGTTATTCACGTTTGGCAACGGGAACACAGTTAAACTGAAATTTTGTGTGCACTGTATATTGTGTAATCAGATGCCAGCCCACATAGTAAAGAGGTGCCACTAAGTTAAGGAAAACCCATGCATCTCGCCCAACTCAACATCGCCAGGCCAAAATTTCCCATGGATTCGGTAGGGATGGCTGACTTTGTAAATAACATCGACCCGATAAACACCGTTGCCGAAAATAGCCCGGGATTTATCTGGCGCTTAAAAGACGATACCGGTAACGCCACTAGCATCCATATTTTTAATGATCCTGACCTTATCGTGAATATGTCGGTGTGGCAGGACGTTGCCTCGTTAAAACAGTTTATGTTTAAAACCCACCATATCGATTTTCTGAAACGCAAAAAAGAATGGTTTGAACCCCTCGATAGCGCGTCCTATGTGATGTGGTGGATAGAACAAGGGCATATCCCAACGGTGGCTGAAGCCGAGGAACGCTTAGTTCATCTGCGTGAGCATGGAGAAAGTGACTATGCGTTCAGTTTTAAGCACAGCTTTAACAAGTAGAAAGGTTATCGACCAGGCCGTGAAGGTCAGGCCGATAACCATCGTTGATTTGCTCAGGTATCAGGAGTTAGCCTAGCGTTTGCCAAAGTCGCTGAGTAAGGCCTCGTCTACTATGCCATTATGCTTAAAAATAACGCCATCTTTCATGACCATGTCGACATCGCGCACTAAGTTCATATATTTAAGCACATTGCCACGCACGGCGATGATATCGGCTACTTTACCTGGTGTTACTGAGCCATAGCGGTCCTGCACGCCCATCATTACCGCCGGCCAGTAAGTAGCTGCCCGTAGTGTATCCATGGCGTCAAATCCCATGTCATGCACCCATACTGCCATCTCCTGCCAGGTAGACTGACAGTGAAACTTCATTGGGATCCCGGAATCGGTGCCAACCAGCATCATCACACCCGTTTGCTTTAACTGGTTAATTTTATTGCGAATGGTAGGGGTTCTGAGTGGTGTTAGCTGCATGTAATTAAGATGCCCGGGTTTGGCAATCGATTGTTTAATATCGGCAATGGTGTCGTCTTTTAAGCCACGCTTCCAGCAGGCATCGTCGAGTTCTTCCGGGTTAGCCACCAAATCGGGATAGGTAAAAAGTCCTTCCATGGTAGGGGTCCAGAACAATAACCCGTCGAAAATGCCGGTGGCGGTGCGCTCTACTAATGTATCCAGTACGTCCTGTGGGTACCCCGGTGCGGTGGTAAGCCCGGTATGTTCAAAATTATCAATGCCGATTTCTACGCCCACGCGAATTTCATCGGGCTTATGCGCATGAGCCACTACTTTCATGTTGAGTCGATGCGCTTCGTCAACAATAGCCTGGGCTACCGGGCGTGGCATATCGTCATGGTCGATGAGCTTAACGATTTCCATGCCGGCGTCGTGCAGACGATTGACCGCAGCCTTTGCCTCGCTCTCGGTAGTTACTTCCCAACGATAGTGCTTTTGCCAGTCCTGGACTTCTGCCTGTAAGAAAGGCCCCGAGGTATACAGAGTAGGACCAGGAATTTCGCCATTCGCGAGTTTTTGCTTAATGGCGACAGAATCTTCAAGGGGCGCCCCCAGGTCACGAACGCTGGTTATGCCGGCAAGCAGCAACTGCACCAGTGAGGCCGGCATAATTTCATCCACCTGGCGGTCGCGATACGCTTTTTGCCAGTGCGTATAATTGGCATGGCCGGTAAGCATTATATGAGCATGACTTTCCCATAAACCGGGCAGCACGTCGTGTCCTTCGGTGGAGACTACACGATAGCCCGCGGGCACGGGTAGGGAATCCACCGTGCCTACCTGTTCGATGATGCCGTCTTTTACCAGTATCACGCTATTGTGCAACGGGCGTTCGGCAGTGCCATCGATGAGTCTTCCACCCACCAGGGCGATATTTTCTGCCTGTGATGGCATGCCAGTGAGCAGCCCGGCTAATAAAGTTAGTGTCGTTAGTAACCGCATTGTTTTTCCTTATTCTGGTTATCCTGATTTACGTTATGCTCACCAATTGAACAAATCAATGTTTTCTTTAGGGATATTGTTACAGTGGCTGGGAGGCTTAACAGAGAAAATGCATCAGTCGTCAGTGCTGAACGACCGATGCATATGACTAACCAAAGTCTTCAGCCAGCTTTAGCGGCCTTTAAACTTTCGCGACTCTTTTTGCGAAAAGTTCACAAACCGGGTAAAGGCTTTATCCTTAGCTCTTTTCTGAGCGAGTGAGGCCGAGTTAAGCGCATCTTCGCGGAGCAATTTCTGATAGTTGGACAATCGCCTCGAGTCCAGAGAGCCTTGTTCCACAGCGGCCTGCACTGCGCAGCCTGGCTCCTGATCGTGCTGACAGTCGGCAAATCGGCAAGCTTCGGCTAAGCGCTGGATATCGGCAAACGCCGAGACAATCCCATCATGACAATCGGCTAACTGTAATTCCCGCATACCTGGTGTATCGAGAATGAGTCCGCCCTGAGGTAAGGGAAACAGTGAACGCCCGGTAGTGGTATGACGCCCTTTGGCATCATCCTCACGAATCCCTTGCGTAGACTGACGGGATTCACCCAGTAAGGTATTGGTAAGCGTTGATTTTCCTACCCCGGAAGAGCCAAGCATGACCGCCGTATTACCGGGTTGTAGCCAGTCGCTTAACGCATCCATGCTGCTATTCTCCAGTGCGTTAACCGTGATCACCTGCAACTGTTTATCGATACGGCGGACATTGTCGCGCCAGCTTTCGGGCTCATCAGTCAGGTCGGCTTTGGTTAACACTACCACCGGTTCTGCGTCGGCCGCTTGTGCGAGTGCCAGGTAGCGCTCGATGCGGCTGGGATTGAAGTCTTCGTTCATGGAACAAACGATAAATGCCGTATCCACATTGGCTGCAATTAACTGCCATTCATGACCGGTGCCGGCTGATTTGCGTTTAAAGCAGCTGTAACGCTCGAGCAAGCGCACAAACTGTTTATTTTCGTTCAGCAATATCCAGTCGCCAACGACCAGAGGTGGCATGGCAGGCGTGATTGGCAAGGTAAAGGTATGCGGATCCGTTGCTACGGTCAGCTGAGATTTATGTTGTTTAGTGACTCTGGCAGGGGTTATTTGATCCCACTCTTCAAGAGTAAGTTGTTGCTGGAAAAAAGGTCGCCAGCCCATGGCGGCGAGAAGTTGAAAATTAGTCATAACTAACCCTTAACTAACGTTAATGTTTTCATTAAGGGGGCAAAAGGCCCCGGCATTAGTACCGGGCAGTAAAAGGGCGGTTTAGTTAGCCCATAGCCCGGTCAGGGTGACGACAATCATCAATATTCTCCTAACCGTTATTCAACGTAACTGAGTATAGCCTAACAGGCACCTGTGTGCACTGGCTCAGGGCTGTCTTTCTAAGCTCAGGGCTGTTTCGATGCGCTCAGGGCTGCTCAGTAAAGAAAAAACGGAGCTGGTTTTCTTCTACGGCTACCCGTTTGCCATAGCGGGCAAATAAAAACTCCCGCCAGTGGTTATCATCCATGGTGTATTCCAATGCGCGCTCATCGAGCCTGGCGAGTAGTTCTTTGGCCAGTCTGGGTTTGTGGTAATCCAGAATTCGTTGGGTATTGCCGTGTAAATAGAGTTTCAGGTAATCGAGTGCCTGATCGGTAGAGCCCGCCGAAACCAGACTTAGTGCCGAGCGTAATGGCTGGCCAAGTAAAGAACCGAGCCCGGATAGCGGCAACGGCAGTAATTTATCAATAATAAACTGAGTGTCTTTTACCAGTGAGTACTGGTCGTTCAGTAAGTGAATAAAATCCACCCGCGTGTCGGTGAGATGCAAAGAGCGACTGGCCGGATAGTAATTGGGCAGGGCGCTGATGCCTGCAGCCGCATGAGCCTTATATATTCGCGATCCCATCACTTTGACATCAATGGCACAGAGTATCTGCACGGTGAGCCGATTAGTGGAGGTGGGCATAGTAAGCTGTGCTTCCAGACAGGTAAAGTGACCTTCGCCAATGGGCACGGCTAACGGTTCAGTAAACGGGAAATGCGGGGCAATGAGTTCGTTAAGCTCTTGTTCGGTAAATATATCGAACTGCAGGCGGCCGCTTTTAATCAGGCAATAGCCCACCAGGGCATTCACTCTGTCGCGCCAGCTTAATGGAGGTAACAAACATCAATCCTTGCATAGTAAAGTGGGGCAAGCCCGTTGTTGCGCTAAATCATAACAGTGCTGTTTACACAGGCTCAAGGCTTAAAATTTTTTGCGTCGCTGGCGACAATGGCGTAGCGTAGGCTCAACTGGTACAATCAGTTGGTAAAAACGATAGTAATTTGGCCGGCTTAACCATTCAACAGCGGGTGAACAATGCATATTCCTGTTCAACAATTCGACTACGTGATCATCGGTGGCGGTTCTGCCGGTGCGGTGCTGGCGGCGCGTTTAACCGAAAACCCGATGATTCGGGTATGTCTGGTTGAAGCAGGCAGTAGCGATCGTAACCCGTTTATTCATATCCCCTTTGGTTTATCACTACTGGCGCGTTTCGACAGCATTGGCTGGGGATATAACACCGAACCACAAACGGCACTGAACGACAGAGAGCTATTCTGGCCTAGGGGCAAAACGCTCGGCGGATCAAGCTCAATTAATGCTATGTGTTATATCCGTGGCCAGGCCGAGGATTATGACCGCTGGGCAGCGCAGGGGGCTGATGGATGGGATTTCGAGTCAGTTCTGCCATTTTTTAAGCGTGCAGAGAATTACTGTGGCGGTGCCGATGAATACCACGGTGTAGGCGGCCCGCTGGATGTAAATAACCTGCGTCATACCGCTGAAGTGTCCGATGCCTTCGTAAACGCCGCTAAATACGTTGATCTGCCCGTGCGTGAAGACTTCAATCGTCGTGACCGTGAGGGGCTGGGTTACTACCAGGTTACGCAGCGCAACGGCCAGCGCTGTTCTACCGCGAAAGCGTATCTCACTGATGCCCGTCAGCGCGGCAACCTTACCATTATTACCTCAGCCCTGGCTGAACGAGTGCTCATTAAACAACAGCGAGCCACCGGTGTGCAGGTGAGGTGTAAAGGGAGGGCCATGCGTTTAATGGCGTCCCGCGAGGTCATTCTTAGCGCTGGTGCAATCAATTCGCCCCATTTACTGATGCTATCGGGGATCGGGCCGGCCAGCGAACTGGAAGACAAAGGTATTTACGTGCAGCAGGATTTACCCGGCGTGGGCAAAAACCTGCAGGACCACCTTGATGCCATTGTTCAATATCGCAGTAAGCAGCCTCTTGGTTATCCAATTGCGGCTAGAATGCTGCCACGCTACATCAAAGCGGCGTGCCGCTATTTATTTAAACGGGATTATATTTTTTCGTCCAACGTGGCCGAGGGCGGCGGCTTTGTGCGCTCGTCACTGGCGCAGGCATCGCCGGATATTCAGTTCCACTTTTTACCGGCTATTTTGCAGGATCATGGCCGGCGTTTTGTGCATGGCTTTGGTTATGGCTTGCACGTTTGCGCATTATACCCGAAGAGCCGCGGCGAAATTACCCTGCAAAGTAATCACCCGGCCGATCACCCTTCAATTCAGCCCAATTACCTGAGCGAAGACGACGATCTTAAGGTGATGCTCGACGCAGTAAAATGGGCACAAAAAATACTCACCAGCGAAGCCTTTGCAAAATACGAGGGCTACCTGAGTATCGGCGAGCACCGCCTGGAGTCAGACGAAGATATTGCTGACTTTATTCGCGAACGAGCTGAAACTATCTATCATCCGGTGGGCACCTGTAAAATGGGCGCCGATGATGACCCCATGGCAGTGGTCGACAGCAAGTTGCGGGTACGCAATGTGGCAGGTTTAAGAGTGGTTGACGCGTCGGTTATGCCATCCCTGGTTGGCGGCAATACCAATGCGCCTACCATTATGATTGCCGAACGCGCAGCAGAATGGATCCGCAACGACCAGAATTAAAATCAAGGGGTCAAATCAAGGGGTCAGAGAACATGAAAATCAAGTAATCTGACCCCTTGATTTTGACCCCTTGATTTGATCCGCGACGAGCAGAATTAATTCACACTCGGCAGTAGCATGTTTACCGCGCAGTCACACATTTCATCAATATGGCTGGAGTCGGCGTACACGCCGTCGGTAACCAGTTTTGCCAGGCCGTGTAGGGTCGCCCAGATGACCTGCGTCTGGCGGAGTGCCGGCTTATCTGCCAGCAGCAAGCCCTGTTGCTGCCAGTGGGTAATCAGGCTCAGCATATATTGAAACGCCGGGTAGGCCACGTCTTTCAGTTCATCGTCAGCCAGATCGTTTTTCCAGATAGGGCGACCAAACATAAGATCGTACAGCTGCGGATGTTCCACAGCCCAGTGCACATACCCATACACAAACTGTTTCATTCTCACCGGCGCAGGGACGGATTCATCGCCGCCGGATTCAGAGGTCATAGCAATCCAACTGGCAAAGCCGTTGGCGGCTACCGCGTTAAGCAGCGCGTTTTTATCACGAAAATGATGGTACAGCGCTGAGCGGGATACCCCCACATCATCGGCCAGCTTGCGTAACGAAAGCCCCTCGATGCCCTGATTTTCAATACGGTTTGCTGCTGCATCTAACAACGCTGAGCGCAAGTCACCATGATGGTAGGTTTGTGTGCCGGATGACGGCATGGTACTTCCTAAAAATGTCACAATTGCTGACTAGCATAATCTTTATCTTGACAGTGTCAAATTATACGCCTATCTTGACACTGTTCAGTTTAATAAAAGGTTAATAAAAGGGGCACTCATGTCGCAGGCAACCGCTGCAAATCAACACCAGTCGTATCCGCACTTATTCGAGCCACTGGATTTAGGTTTCACTCAGCTTAAAAATCGTATTGTTATGGGCTCCATGCATACCGGTTTGGAAGAGATGCCTAACGGACACGTTCACATGGCCGAGTTCTATGCTACCCGGGCCAGGGGCGGTGTGGCGTTGATGGTTACCGGTGGTATCGGGCCTAACCAGGAAGGCGGCGTACACATTAAGACCAAGATGCTCGACAGCGACGAAGCGGTAGCGCATCACAAAATGGTTACCGATGCCGTGCATGCCCATGGCGGCAAAATTTGTATGCAAATTCTGCACACCGGTCGTTACGCTTATAACCCTAATCTGGTGGCGCCCTCTGCGTTACAGGCGCCTATTAATCAGTTTAAACCCCGTGAGCTAACCAGCGAAGAAATCGAAGGGCAGATTAACGACTTTGTCGAAACGGCAAAACGGGCCCATGCGGCAGGCTATGATGGCGTTGAAATCATGGGGTCTGAAGGTTACTTCCTCAATCAGTTTATTGCTGCCCGGACCAATCATCGTAGCGATGAATGGGGCGGTGACTACCAAAACCGCATCAAATTGCCGGTAGAAGTAGTACGTCGTGTTCGCGAGGCAGTGGGTGAAGAATTCATCATTATTTACCGCTTATCAATGCTGGATCTCGTTGAGGGCGGTTCAACTTACGATGAAGTGGTAACGCTGGGTAAAGCCATTGAAAAAGCGGGTGCCAGCATCATTAATACTGGTATCGGCTGGCACGAGGCGCGTATTCCTACTATTGCCACTAAGGTGCCACGGGCGGCCTTTACCTGGGTCACCGCTAAATTCCGCAAGGCACTGAGTGTTCCGGTGATCACCTCTAACCGGATCAATACGCCGGAAGTGGCCGAGTCCGTACTGGCTCGCGGCGATGCTGACATGGTCTCTATGGCCCGGCCATTCCTGGCCGATCCTGAATTTGTCAATAAAGCGCAAAGCCAGCGCAGCGATGAAATTAATACCTGTATTGGCTGTAATCAGGCCTGCCTTGATCATATTTTTGCCGGCAAACTCACCAGTTGCCTGGTCAATCCCTTTGCCTGTCATGAGCTGATGTACAAAATGACCCTGGCCGAATCGCCGAAAAAAGTGGCCGTTGTAGGGGCTGGCCCGGCCGGTTTGGCTGCGGCTACCACAGCAGCCAAACGCGGCCACAGCGTAGTACTGTTTGATGCTGCGGCAGAAATAGGCGGGCAGTTTAATATTGCCAAGCAAATCCCCGGTAAAGAGGAGTTTTACGAAACCCTTCGGTATTTTAAGCGCCAGCTGGAGCTGCTTAATGTCGAGGTGAAGCTAAATACGCCTGTCACCGCACAAACGTTAAACGAACAAGGCTTTGACGAAGTGTTACTGGCTACCGGAATTGTGCCACGTACACCTGCTATCGAAGGTATCGACCACAGTAAAGTGATGACCTACCTGGACGTACTACGGGATAAAAAACCGGTAGGCGCCAAAGTGGCGATTATTGGCGCCGGCGGCATTGGCTTTGATACCGCTGAATATTTAAGCCACGGTAAATCTGTACCGAGTCAGGATATCGCTGCCTTCATGCGCGAGTGGGGAATTGATATGACGTTCTCTGCCCGAGGTGGGGTGGAGGGCATGCAACCACAGCCTGAGCCGTCACCACGGCAAATTGTGTTGTTGCAACGCAAATCCAGTAAGGTGGGCGCGGGTCTGGGTAAAACCACCGGCTGGGCGCACCGCTTAGGATTGCAAATGAAGGGGGTAAAAATGATCCCGGGCGTGCAGTACCACAAAATCGATGATGATGGTTTGCATATTACGGTTGGTGAGGAGCAGCAGGTGCTCGACGTGGATAACGTGATCATTTGTGCTGGTCAGGAGCCTCAGCGGGCACTAGTAGAGGGGCTTTCTTTGCCTTATCACCTTATTGGTGGTGCCGATGAAGCACTCGAACTGGATGCTAAACGGGCTATTGAGCAGGGCACCAAAGTGGCCATGGCTATCTAAAAGGGCCAAATTATAGAAAATTAATGGGGTCAGAGAACATTATCAACGGTAATGTTCTCTGACCCCATTATTATTCCCTGATGGTTACTCTACGTCTATTCGCTTCCCTTTCATACGCATTAACGTGCCGTCTTTATCTATTATATGATGCTTAAGCGCGCCGGCAATATGCAGCACAATGCAGGCTATCAGCAGATAACCCACAATTTCGTGTACTTCTTCTGCCATTTCACCCAGCTCGGCGTTACGCGGGAGCACATCCTGTGGGTTAGCCGGATCGTGATTAGCCGGGATTAAATCAATACCGAATAGAGGGATATTATGTCCGCCCATGGACGACATAATCACACCGGAAACAGGCATAATCAGCGTGCCCAGAATCAGTACCCAATGCACCGCATGGGCCAGTTTGTGCTCCCAGGCTTTATAGTTGCCGGCCGCCAGTGGCCAGCCGTTTTTCATCCGCCAGTAAACCCGGCCCAGCGCCAACACCAGCACGATAACGCCAAAGGATTTATGCAGGCCATACAGGCTGTAGTCTTTGTTTTCGGTCATGTAAATGCCAACGGCCAGCAAGGCAATCATCAGCAGCGCCACTGACCAGTGCAGTGAAATGGTGATTTTACTAAATTGCTGTCGGGTGTCTTTCATCATCGTGAATTCTCTATAAAGCAGAAAAAGTGTAAGGATTATTTTGAGTTAAGCCAGAAGGTGCTAGAAAACCTTCATCAATTTATCAGTAAATGATAAATCGCAAAGCAGCGCAACAGAAAATAAAAATAACTGCTAACAGATAGCCTTAACTGCTATAACTGGCTATTAAATTCAGCAGCGCTATGCCACTCTGCGGCCATGTTAGTCAGCAACTTTTGCATCGGCGGGTAGTCTTTAAATGGTCTGAAGAAAGGATCGTACTGACTAATAAAAGGATAAGCCCGGAACCCCAGTTCGCATGCACGATGCAACCAGTGCACGGCGCGGCTTTTATTACCGCTGGCGGCATATCCGTAAGCGGTAAATCTGGCCAGCATCCCATTAACCTCAACCACTTTTTCCTGAGCAGCATTAAGCGAAAAGTTTACTGGCTGGCCAAGCAGGTAATCCCGCAATGCATAAGCAATTTGGACAATTAACGGATCGGCGCTGACCGTGTTGAAACCAGCACAAACAGAATCAGCACGGGCTGATTCGTCATTCAGTGCCAGCACCCAAACCATAAACAGGCGTGCCAGCGGGTTGTTGGGATCAAGAGATAGCATTTCCTGATAAGGGCCAATTGCCTGTGACAAATTACCACTCATTAGCTGGTAGTAGCCGGGCATACACCTGCTTAGTGGTGTTAATGGATCGATTATCTGTAAGGTTTGAATTGATGGTAAGGCGAGGGCCGGTAATCCGGATAGCAGGTAACAATTCGCCAGCAGGGCGAGACTGTCGGCATCATTTGGCTGATACTCTAGCGCCCGTTTTAACGCCGCAATGGCGGCGTTGATGTCTCCTTGTAAATAGCAAAACCATGCTTGTAAAGACAGTGTATAAAAAGCATCTGAATGGTGTTGGTTGAGAAAATGAAGAATGCCTTTTACTTTTTCCATCGGAGCTTCAGAGCAATCGATGCCTGACTCTCGCAACTGCAAATAAACCCGGCCTAAGCTGGCCTGAATAAGCGCGTTATCAGGCAGCATGTGGTTAGCGGCATTAAGTAACTCAAGTGCTTTATCAATGCCTTGTGGTTGCCATGTAAGTGAGGCGATTCGGGCCTGATGCAGATACTCCCAGGCAGTCTGACTGGCCAGGATAGTTCGATTGCAAGGCGCCAGCACAGCTTCCAAATTGGATAGTGGCAGGCTGGTCACCAGCTGTGACACTATTCGCTGCTGTAAATCCTGCCAGTTTGGATGCGATTCATTATAACGGGTAGTCCACACAACGCTCTGGTCGTGGGTGCTGACCAAACGAATGTTCAGGCGCGCGTTCTCACCCTCAAGCCGCAGACTCCCTTCTATCAGATAGTCCAGTGCCAATGCCTTTATCTGGTCGCTAAAACCTGCTTGCTGCGCTGCGAGCTGTCGCATGGAAGAGAAACTAATCATCATCAGGGCTGGCAGAGATGTCAGGTCGGCGACAATATCTTCACCCAGTGCATCAGCCAGATAGGCTTTATCCTGCGCCTCGGCAAGAAAGGTGAAGGGTATCAGCGCCAGGCGAATTGGCTGACTTGCGCTGCGTTGAGATGATTTGGGTTTGTCGGCCCGGGAAGCAAACCAGATATCCAGTTCCTGCTGATAGGCGAAGATACGCGCAGCCGACTGATGCTGATGGCGGTGTACCGGCAGGCCCTCCGCAGATTCCCAGCGACGCACGGTTCGCTCGCTGCAACCAAAGTAATTGGCGATGGCTTTCCAGGAGTGAAAGGTTTTTGCTTGTTGGTGCTTTGTCTTCATACCAGGGAACAGAACTCGTGTTTACCCCGCATTTTGGGCTAAGTAAGCCAATGGCGCCAGGATATGACCGCCCGTGACCGCTTGTGTCCGTTTCGTCGAGAAACGTCATTTCCTATAGTCGTTGGCAGGTCATCAAACTGCAAGGAAATATCATGAAAAAGTATAGATTAAGCGCATTGGCGCTGTTACTGGGAACATTAGCAATTGTTGGGTGCTCTTCGCTGGCTTATGCTGGTGAGCTTCTTGCTCCCGGCGAGCCCATTGCTAGTCCACTGAATGACAAGCGCTGGCAACGGGTGTCTGGTCAGGCGGTGCATTTTTTCCCTACGGTTATCCTGCACTCATCCCGGGAAACCGAAGCGGGTAAAACTGAGCGAAGCACCGACACCATCGATCTCACCGGCGATCTCAATGGTCGCATTGTCTATCACGTTACCTCACTGTTTGATTATGCCGCCGGCACGCTGGTAAATACCGGCCATCAGGTATTCTCCGGAACGGTATCAGGCGGGGAGCCTGTGTTGCTGCTGGATGATAACTTTATATTCACCGTGGATCTGAATAACGGCGACACGCTGGGAAAAGTGTTTCTTACCCGCACCCTCACAGGCACAAGAACACAGTGCCGGCTCACTGTTACCGGCACAGGCTTTGATGCCCAGGGCAATGGCCTGGCTGACTACAGTGGCTACTGCCGGCATTATGGGCGGGAGTAACACCTTATTGGCGCGGAGTTAACAACAGCTCTGCGTTGGTTTGATCAAGCTGAAAGTGAAACTGTTTTAGCACGTTCATGCCCAGTAATCCGTCGGCTTGCTGCATGGCGGCCTCGGGCATTACAAACACGCCTATGTTACTTAGTTTATAGGGGCCAAGGGTCATGTTATCTATCTGAACCAGCGGGGAGCGAATCGGACCGCCGGCGGTGCGCACATCGAACAGGCCAATGACTTTAATTTGATTAAAACGCCTCAGAGCCTTGTACAACTCAAAGCTGATAGCAGTGCTGCTCGTACCTGTATCCAAAAGCAGCGCCGCCGGGCGATTGAGGATCTGTGTTTCAGCAATGTACTGGTCGCCATAGCGGGTAAGGGCCAGTCGCGTAACCGGTTCCTGTTGAGTATCGATAGGGCCTTCGTTACTCTGTTCTGAAGTTGGCAACGGGCCGGGTAAAAAGCGCTGACGCAAACTGCGGGCACCGGCATTATTAGCACTCAAATTAGCCAGCACATCTTCCATCAGAGTAAATTTCTGTTGTCTGGCGTAGGCTTCAGCCAGTTTAAGGGTGAGAGTCTGATCGCTACTATTAAGCTGAAATAACGGCTCTAAGAATTGCGCCAGCATATCCCAGTCACCGGCGTTATACAGTGCACTGATGGTATTTTCGATTAACTCGGCGCTGCGGTTTGCCAACTCTTCCCGCTGCTTAAGATTAAACAGGCTGAGTTCCTGCAAAGCAAAAAGGTGGCTAACTCCCACGCTTAAAGGCTCGGTAGCCAGAATATAATCGGCTTCCAGCAACAGCAATTGGGCAGAATCCGGATTAGCGCGCAGTGCATCAATTAAAAAACGCTCCACCCGGGCGAAGTCGCCCTGGTCGAGCCATTGCTGAACAATGTCGATATCGGTTGCCGGCACGTCAGGCTTATCTGAAGTGCCTGACTCGGCTTGATAAGTTGATGCAGACTGCTGTGGCGTTGAAACTGGCGGCTTAGTCGCTTTGTCTGACGTTACCCTATTGCCTGTTTTTTTTGGTACGTCCTCAGCGGCTGTGGGGGCAGGTTCACCCCAAAGTAAATAAACGTTCAGGCTAACGGATATCAGCAGACAAACCGAGACAACCAGAGCGAAGCGCGTCACAGTTAATCGGCCTGACCGGCCAGGCAAGCTGGCAGATAAACATCAACAAAAGCTTTTGGCATTCGGGTAGGCGCACCGGTAGCGAGCTTTACGCAGGCAAATTGAGTGTGACCCCGATAAACCGTTTCGCCATCGCTTTCACGTACATACTGAAACTCCCGGGAGAGCGTGATTTTACCGTCGCATTGGGTGATCCAGGTGGCGCAGTGCAGCGTGTCGCCCAGTAAAGCCGGTTTTAAATAGTTTAATTCGTGGCGGAAGATCACCATGCCCCGGCCGGCCTGCTGATAATGTTCAAACCCCAGTCCCAGAGCCTTAGAGTGGGCCCAGGCGAGCTTTTCCTGCTGGCTTAAATAGGCCACGTTGTTCACATGATTGTAGTGGTCGATGTCCTGTGGCTCGATTTTCCACGTAGTAATAAAGGGCTCTGGATACTGCCAGTCGAAAAGGTCAGACATGGGGGAGCGGGTTCTCTTCTGTCAGGTTAACATCAGGGTCGAGCAACTGTTGGTTGAGCGCCGTTTCGGTAGCGATAACCGGCTCGATAAAGGTCTTTACATTACCGAGGTCTTTAAAGGCCTCAAAGCCCCGTTGCAAAAATTCGTGCATGCTTAGCAGCCCGGCCATTTTTGCCGGTCTTCGGGATAGCTTAATTAGCAGACCGATGCCCGGAATTTTTACCACATCGGCCAGTTGCTCACCTAATCCGGCCACAATCTGAATTTGTTGGGCGCGGTCATCACCACGGCCCACTTCACGGTAGGCTAAAGCATAGTTTTCTCTGTTGAGCTGCGCGTCACCGAGCGCCTGAGCCATCGCCATATCCAAATCGAATGACAGGGCATTAAGCCACAGTGCCTGCTCAATGGCATGCATGGCTTTATTCGGCAGGGCTTTAGCGAGTTTGGGAATAACCCGCATTAAATCGGCATCGCGCTGGCTGAAATCCTTGGGACCGTAAAGCTCTTCCACAAAAAAATCCATGGCTTTGGCGTAGCTTGGTTTTTGGGCCAGCTCTGCATGAGTGGCCAGCAGCCGTTGGCATTGCCATTGTTGCAGTGCCTGAATGGGCGCCAACAACTGCATTTGTTCTGCCAGAGAGCGCCGGGCATTCACCTGACGCAAATGAGCGATAATCTGTTCTACCACAAGGCGTCCTTCTTGCTACGCTGTCCGGTCGTATTTGAATATTGACTGTATAATACCTTAATCATGCTGACAAATCTGGCTCGTGCAGGCAGATTTTGCTATTCTTCGCGGCCATTAAATCACGACCATCACAAACCGAATTCTGTATGCAGCAGGCAATGGCAGCGGCCATAAAATATGATAATGACCCCGACGTAGAACCGTTAATGGCGTTGTTCGACCAGACGTTTCTTGGCCGGTTCAACACGCGCCTGATCAGAGGCGGCGATGAGCCGGTTTACCTGCCTGCTAACGAGCATACGCCTTATCATCAGATTGTCTTTGCCCATGGCTATTTCTCCAGTGCCCTGCATGAAATAGCGCACTGGTGCATTGCCGGTGAACAGCGCCGATTGCTGGAAGATTATGGCTACTGGTACTGCCCTGACGGCCGTGATGCCACGCAACAGCGGGAGTTTGAACAGGTCGAGGTGAAACCTCAGGCCATCGAATGGGCCATGACCATCGCCGCTAACCGGCGTTTTCAGGTCAGTACTGATAATTTAAATGGCGCTGAGCCAGATCGCGAGGGCTTTACCCGTCGCGTACGGGCGCAGTTGTTAACGTATTTGCACTCAGGCTTTCCGCCCCGGGCCACAATGTTTATTAATGCGCTGCGAGCAAAGTTTAACGGGCCTGAGTTAAATCAGGCCTGGCTCGATAAGGAGTACCCGTGATGAGTAAAGCCTTTCGATTAGGCGTGGTGATTAATCCTTTTGCCGGGATCGGTGGTGCCATGGCGCTTAAAGGCAGTGACGGCGAGGCAATTCGGCAGCAGGCGCTGGCGGCGGGAGCGACTAAACTGGCTAACGATAAAATGGCCAGAGCGCTCACAAAACTCACCGCCTTTAACAATCTCTCGGTACTCACGGCCAGCGGTGAAATGGGTGAACATTGCTGTGCGGCGCTGGACCTGGAGCATCAGGTTATTTATACCAGTCAGAGTACCGAAACTACGCCTGAAGACACCGAGAACGCGGTACGCGAACTGGTTAATCAGGGCGTTGACTTAATTCTTTTTGCGGGCGGCGATGGCACCGCGCGGAATGTGTGCAGCATTGTTGCAGACAAAGTGCCGGTGCTTGGCGTACCTGCCGGAGTAAAAATTCACTCGGGTGTTTATGCGGTAACGCCTTCGGCAGCCGGTGATGTGGTGGCCAAAATGTTAACCGGTGAATTGGTGAGCGTGCGTCAGGCCGAGGTGCGCGATATTGATGAGTCAGCATTCCGCCAGGGTAAGGTACGTGCGCAGCATTATGGCGAAATGCAGGTACCTGATGAGCTTACCTATGTGCAGTCGGTTAAAATGGGCGGCCGTGAAGACGAGTCCATGGTGATTAACGAGATTGCCGAATACGTAAGTGAAATCATTGCCGATGACGACGAGCATTTGTATGTCATGGGCTCAGGCTCGACCGTTGCTGAGGTGATGGCGCGACTTGGTCTGAAGAATACCTTGTTAGGCGTGGATGTGGTTAAAAAAGGTGAGGTGATTGCCGCCGATGTGACTGCCCCGCAGTTGCTGGAACTGGTTAGCCAGTCGCCGGCGCGCCTTGTGATCACTGCTATTGGCGGCCAGGGGCACGTATTTGGCCGCGGCAATCAGCAGCTGAGCCCGGATGTGTTAAGGGCTATTGGCCGTGACAATATCTGGATCGCTGCCACCAAACAAAAGCTTCAACAACTCGATGGCCGGCCACTCAGAAGTGACACTGGCGACGAGGAGCTCGATAGCGAACTGGCCGGGATTATTGCGGTCATCACCGGTTATGACGACCGGGTGTATTATCCACTGCAGTAGTCACTGCAATCAATTAACGAAAAAAAAGCGAGACACTATGCAACAACAGGTTAAAGCCAGCGATGAATTTGTCACGACAGTGGAAAAAATTGATAGTGCACTGGATGGCGTGGTAGATCACGGCAGTGACGACGAGCTGTTTATCGCCAGTTACCTGCAGGGACATTTTGCCGTGGAGGCCCGCAAGCTGGAGCTTGATGAGTCAGCCTCAGTAGAGAAGCTCAGTCAAACCATGCAGCAAAGTCTCGAGCAGGCTTTTGCCAATAACGAACTGGAACCCGCCGATCAGCAAGCGGTGGCGGCATTGTGGCAAAAATTGCTGAACGACTTTTAACGGGTGGCAGGTCTTTGCCGCTTTTTGGCTGTAAAACCGCATTTTTTCTGGAAGAGTGAGGTGGTGCGATAATTGCAGAATCTGAACTGTTAACTCAGGTTGGATCCGATTATGCGTCAATACTCTTTGCGAACCACTATTCTTACTACCTTGCTGGGAGCCAGTTTGCTTGGCGGCTGCAGCTCTGGAACGCCGGTTATGGAAATGACCAACGACCAGGTGCCGGTGCCTGCGCTTGGTAATGTGGAATATCACACCTATGTGTTGGCCAACGAACTGTTTGCCAACGTTCGCCCGGCCCGGCAAACCCGTTATGCGGTGACCGGTTTTGTGCCGGTGGACTCACTGACCTATGACGAGACCTTTCAGCATCCGTTGCAATTGCTCGGTCATCAGTTGGAAGAAGGGATCCTTACCGAAGCCACAAAACGTGGATTTACCGCTCAAGAGTTTAAGCTGACGAACGATATAATAGTAGGAGAAAAGTCCGACAGGGTACTGTCGCGCGATATCGACCAGCTATCTGCTATGGAGCGGGTCGATTTTTTCATTACCGGTACGCTGGTTTATCAGCAGGAAGGGGCAATGGTTAACGCGCGCATTATTAATGCCCGGACCCGCGATGTGGTAGCAGCTGCAACGCGCTTTTTCCCGGCAGAATTGTTTTGGCTGGATGAGCAGGTGACAACCCGTAATGGCCGGCTATATCGTACAGAGAATAAAGGGTAATCATTATGCAAAGGGCAGTAAGGGCAACACGACTTGGCATATTTCTGCTGGCGGCAGCCGCGGCAGGCTGTCAGAGTATGGATGAGGAAATGGTGCAAACCACTCAGCCTGAAAAAATGCCATCGCTTAATGTGGTAGACATCACTGCAGCAGATCGCTCAAATCATCAGCCCATGATGGCCGAAGATGTCGATAGCTTTGGTGCACTGGGCCAGCCACCGTTGTACTCCAGTGTTCAGGGGGCGTACAAAGGCCGTCCCTTAACCAAGCATGTGGGGGATTACGTCAAGGCCCTGACACAGGACCTGATTGCCAACATGGAGTACGTTACCAATAAAACGCCGGTGGGAGTAACCCATTTCGCGTTGCTGGACTCTGATCTGCAGCAAACCAACTTACTTGGTCAGCAAATGGCCGAATCCTTTGTGCATGAATTGCATAAATTCCGCATTCCGGTGATCGATTACAAAGCCACTGACTTTATTCGCATTACCGAAGAGGGCGACTTTGTGCTTACCCGCGATTATCTGGAGCTCGACGCCAGTTTACCTATGGAATATGTCCTCACCGGTACCATGGCAAAGCATCAGGGCGGCGTGATGGTGAATGCGCGCATTATTGGTATTCAGTCGCGTGCGGTAGTTGCCAGCGCACAAATGCTTATTCCGTTTTACGTAGCAGACGCGCTGATCCCCAGTGATGGCAGTGAGCGCGGCGGTATGCGTGATGGTGTTAAATTAAGCCGGGGGTAATCATGCGTCAGTTCTTGGCCTGTTTGGTATGCGCGACGGCGCTGAGTGGTTGCGCCGGCCAGCCTAAAAGTGGTTATTTCTGGTTTGGCAACGATGATGAAGCGCCGCCGCCAGCCGGGCAAGCGCAGGTGCGCCCGCCAGAAGACAGCGGCCTTGAGTACCGGCCGGATTCCCGCGACATCGAAATGTACCGGGTTCAGCAAAATGTGCGGGGCTACCGGGATCCACTGCAATCCGGCTTCACTCCGGGCATGACCCATAAAGCATTAAATGACTACGCAGCCAGCCTGGCTATGGCGCTAATGGACGGCTCTGTGCAGGTGAATACCGACGAGCTGATAGGTATTGCCAGTTTTGTACGTCTTAACCGCTCCTTGCGGGAAACCACCGTGCTGGGCAATCAGCTGTCTGAATACCTGATAGCTGAGTTGCAACAATACGGACTTGGCGTGGTGGATTTCAAACTGGCCAATAGCCTGGATGTCACCGACTATGGCGACTTGGCGCTAAGTCGCGAGGGACGGCGCATTGCTAAACGAATGGAAATGGACCATATCCTTACCGGTACACTGGTGGAGCAGCCGCGCGGCGTGAATGTGAATGCGCGGATCATATCTATCGACCAACAGCGGGTAGTGGCCAGCGCCAACGTGTTTATTCCTGCTTTTGTGGTAACGTCACTGGTGCCGATGGCACCCGTGCTGGATACCGAATAAACCTACGCCTCTGGCGGGCGCCGGAATATGCGTAACATAAACCGCTCTGGCGCCAGCGCCTGCAACAATGGTTCGCTCATTGGCAGCGGCTCATAACAAAGCTGGCTGGCCAGTATTTCTGCCATCAGCGGCGCTGTGGTTAATCCTCGCGAACCCAACCCCGTAAGCACCAACAGCGCCTGTTCATCAGTAGCCACTTCGTACTGGCTGTTATGCTTGCCCTTATACAATTCCCGATAGCGCTCGGTGGTTTTCTCTGGCGGGATAACCGCACCCACCACAGGTTGGTGATCGGCACTGCCCAGGCGAATAGACGCTCTGGCAGTGCCATCATGTTCAATCGACTGAGCCCAATCATAGCCTGTCAGCGCTTTGGCGTGGGTGGCCAGATTTTGCTCGCTTTCTTCCTTTCTGCTGGTGGTGCTGGTATCACCTTTTACATAGGTGGAGCCAAGCGCATGGCGGCCATTCCAACCGGGCGTTAAGTACCCTTTATGGCACAGTACAGTCTTCAAAGCGTTTAAAGGTGCTTGCTCGGGAACGGCCTCGACCTGGCCGCGTACCGGTCGTAGCGGTAAATGCGCCAGTTCGGCCATCTCGGCACACTCATGACCAGCGGCAATCACCACCCGGTCTGCACTGATTTGTTTGCCATCTTCCAGAAGCTCTAGGTTTCGGCCATCTTCGGATAACGCCACGCGCTGGTTATAAAACTCATTGAGTAAGCCGATTTGCCGAGCCGCTTCAAGCTGAGCGTCAACCACTTCGGCGGGGCACAGCCAGCCGCCTTGCGGTACAAAGAGCCCTTCGCCGTGAATATCAAGGCCGCTTAATTCACTGGCCTGTGCGGCGTTTACCGGCTGAATGAGCTGTTCTGGCCACAACTCTTTTTGCAGCAGGTTTTGCTGGCGCTTTTGCACTTCTTCACTGAATCCCAGCAGCAGAACACCGCAAGGTTGCCAGGTAAAGGTCAAGCCGTTTGCATTAAGAGTATCGTAATAGCGTCTGGCGTATAAAAAACCATGGGCCTGGATCAGGGCGGGGTTACTCTGGTCGGCCTGAAGTTGCGGATAAAAACCGCCTTGCCGATTGCCTGAGGCACCATCGGCGGGGGCAGGGGCCTGGCCAAATAGACTTACTTTGATACCACGCTTACACAGCGCAAGCGCCAGTGTGGAACCGGCGAGGCCGGCACCAATAATAGCGATATGTTGAGACGGGCTGGCAGGTGTGTCGGGATACCGGTAATGCCAGGGCGTGGTAACCCGGTTAGCGGGGGGAGTTGCCAGTATGCCGGTGAGCATATCGCGCTTGCGGCCGAACCCATTTCGTTTGGCTATCTCAAAGCCCGCTTCTTTTAAGCCGCGCTTAACCACCCCTGCGGCGGTAAAGGTAGCCAGGCTGGCACCTGTTTTACTTAAACGAGCCATCTGAGTGAACAGCGTGTCTGTCCACATATCCGGGTTCTTACTGGGCGCAAAGCCATCTAAGAACCAGGCATCTACCAGACCATTTTGCGGGCAGTGCCATTGCGGGAGTAATTCGTGCACATCACCCAGCCATAAATCGACACTGGTATGCCAGGCATCGAAATTCATGCGGTGACAGCCGCCAAGCGCGGGGGGATATTGTTCAATCAGGGCATGGACTTCTTCGCGGACCGACGGGAATACCGCCAGGGCATTCTGTAAGTCGGCCTCTGCCAGCGGGAATTTCTCGGTACTGAGAATAAATAACCGTTTAAGCGGATGAGCCGGATTGGCTGCTCTGAACTGTTTAAACTGCTGCATAGCAATGATGCAGTTAAGACCGGTACCAAAACCAGTTTCGGCAATGATAAAGTGCGCTGCCTGCCAGTTTAACCAGCGCTCAGCCAGATCGTTACCGTTGATGAACACATGCAGTGTTTCATCACAACCGCTGTCGTTAGAGAAATAGACATCATCAAAGCTGTCTGCCACGGGCGTTCCGGACTCGTTAAAATGGACGTTGGCAGATTGCAGGCGTTTACTCATGGCGTGGTGTTTCAGGTTAATCGTTAAAAGCGCGCTATAATAGCAGTATTAGTAAACGCATGATAGAAATCGAACCTGAAGCCGACATCGCGGTCGAAATACACTACAATGGTAAAATTCTTGGATTGAGGTGGAAATTTGCTACCAAATCACGTAGAACAGGGTCGCAAAAGAGCAGACCACTTAGTGTCATAAAATCATTACCATATGCGGCACTAACGCAAAAGGATAATTATGAGAAGAGCAGTTATTACAGGGCTGGGTATTGTATCCAGTATCGGCATAAATCAAGAACAAGTTACCGCCTCACTCAAAGCAGGCAAATCTGGTATTACCTTTTCCGAAGAGTTTGCAGAAATGGGCATGCGTAGCCAGGTATGGGGCAACGTTGATATTGACTTTAATGAGCATATCGACCGCAAAGTGATGCGCTTCATGGGTGACGCCGCCGCTTATGCTTATGTGGCCATGAAACAGGCTATCGAAGATAGCGGCCTTACCGAAGAACAGGTATCAAATATTCGTACCGGTATTGTGGCAGGTTCTGGTGGTGGTTCGTCCAAAAACCAGGTCGGCTCAGCAGACGTGATCCGCGAAAAAGGCGTGAAGCGTGTAGGCCCTTATATGGTGCCGCGTTGCATGGGCTCAACGGTTTCGGCCTGTCTGGCCACGCCATTTAAAATTTTAGGCGTTAACTATTCAATTTCATCGGCGTGTGCCACCAGTGCTCACTGTATTGGTCACGCGCTGGAACTTATCCAACTGGGTAAGCAGGACGTAGTATTTGCCGGTGGCGGTGAAGAACTGAGCTGGGCGTTGTCTGGTCAGTTCGATGCCATGGGTGCATTATCTAAGAAGTACAATGACGACCCGGCAACTGCATCACGCACATACGACGCAGACCGTGACGGTTTCGTGAGCTCTGGCGGCGGCGGTATGGTTGTGGTTGAAGAGCTTGAACATGCTCTGGCCCGTGGTGCCACTATCTATGCAGAAATAGTCGGTTATGGCGCGACTTCTGACGGTTATGACATGGTTGCACCGTCAGGTGAAGGCGCAGTGCGCTGTATGCAAATGGCACTGCAAGGTGTTGACGCGCCAATCGATTACCTCAAT
Organism: Marisediminitalea oceani; assembly: GCF_003731635.1. GTDB lineage: Bacteria > Pseudomonadota > Gammaproteobacteria > Enterobacterales > Alteromonadaceae > Alteromonas > Alteromonas oceani. The sequence goes on from NZ_RCUA01000071.1 coordinate 37,038, forward strand.
ACCCACGGTACTTCCACACCTGTTGGTGATGTAAAAGAGCTGGCTGCCATTCAGGAAGTCTTTGGCCAATCCGGTGTACCGCTGGCCTCTACCAAATCGCTTACAGGTCACGCTTTGGGTGCTGCAGGGGTTAACGAAGCCATTTACAGCCTGTTAATGATGAAGCACGGCTTTATTGCGCCGTCGATCAACATTGATAACCTTGATGAAGCGGCGGCAGGCCTTGACGTGGTAACCTCTACCCGTGAAGCCACGCTGAACACGGTAATGTCTAACAGCTTCGGCTTTGGTGGTACCAATGCGTCGCTGGTAATGAAACGCTTCGAAAAATAAGCGCAGTTATTCAGCCGGGGCGACCGCTCCGGCTGTTATTCCCATTTGTTGTTAAACCGCACTGAATAGTTTTTCGGTTCCCCGCGAACTTACGATAAACTCCTATCCCATGAAAATACGTTACGAAAACTCGTTGCCGCTGGCAGCAGAATATTTTGGCAGTTTTGGTGAAGCGTCAGGTTATGACGTTGGCACGCTAACGCCTGAGCAACTGGTAGATTTTGACGTCCTGGCTGTACGTTCGACTACCCGGGTGACGCCTGAATTGCTTAATTGTGCTAACCGTTTAACACTGGTTGGTACGGCAACGGCGGGGATTAATCATCTGGATACCCGTTACCTGGATGCGCAGGGGATTTACTGGATGTCGGCGGCCGGGTGTAATGCACAGGCGGTGGCTGAATATGTGCTAAGTGTACTGTGTAATGCGCACCTCGAAGACATTACGAACCTTAAGCACGCCCGGGTAGGCATTGTGGGAGCTGGCCACGTAGGCAGCGCATTATCGCGCTTACTCGACACCCTGGGTATCGACTATGTGTTGTATGACCCACCGCTGGCAGAGCAGGGCGATGAACGGCCCTTTACAGACTGGCAGACTATCCTGAACTGCGACGTAATTACTTTGCATGTTCCCTTTGTGCAAGATGGTGCTTACCCCACCGATAAAATGATCGATGCAGAGGTGCTGGCCGGTTTGAGTGCCAAGCAATTGCTGATCAACGCATGTCGTGGCGAGGTCATAGACGAGGTGGCGTTAAAGCAGCGTTTAATGGCGGGCGATGGTCCTACGGTAGTGCTGGATGTGTTCGCTAATGAGCCGGATATTGATGCCGATTTGCTGCAGTATCTCTGGCTCGCGACACCGCACATTGCCGGGCATACTCTGGAGGGTAAATACTCTGGTACGCAGATGGTGTATGAGGCCATTTGTGATCTTGCCGGACAAACACCCGAGAAATCACTGGATGATTTTTTACCCGAGCGGCCAAATTTACACGTAGACCTTGAATTATGTAGCGATCAAGGCGACAATCTCGCCCCCGCCATAGCACTCGTGCTGTCGGTATACGATGTAAAAGAAGATAATAATAATTTTCGTCAGGGGCTGGCAGGACCAACGAGTTTTACTGCCATGCGTAAACAGTACAGAGTTCGACGCGAATTAGCCGGCCATAGGGTTGAATGTTCGCAGCAACCGGACTCAGCGATTGCAACGCAACTTGCAAAATTAGGCTTTAACCTAAAATAACGACAGAACAGAAAAAGTCAGTTTTTTAAAGGGCAGATACCTGCCAAGTTAGAGTATTAGGAGCTTAACCTACTATGTCACAAGCCTTTAACGTTGCCGTTCTTGGTGCCACCGGTCTGGTTGGTCAGACCATGATTGAAATTCTGGAACAACGGAAGTTTCCGGTTGCAAAACTGTATCCGTTAGCCAGTAAACGTTCTGCCGGCGGTACGATTACGTTTAAGGGCGAAGAAGTAGAAGTGCTGGATGCCGAAGAATTTGACTGGACCCAGGTGCAGTTTGGTTTCTTCTCTGCTGGTGGCAGTGTGTCGGCAGAATTTGCCCCGCGCGCCGCAGAAGCCGGGTGTATTGTTATCGATAATACTTCACATTACCGCTATGAGCCGGACATCCCGCTGGTAGTGCCGGAAGTAAACGCCCATGCACTGGCGGATTTCCGTAACCGTAACATCATTGCTAACCCGAACTGTTCTACCATTCAGATGCTGGTGGCGTTAAAGCCAATCCAGGACGCTGTTGGCATTGAGCGCATTAATGTATGTACTTATCAGTCTGTTTCTGGTGCGGGTAAATCTGCTATGGAAGAGCTGGCTAAGCAAACAGCCGATCTGCTGAGCTCGCGTGAAATCACGCCAGAAGCCTTCAGCCGCCAGATCGCTTTTAATGCGATCCCGCAAATCGATGTCTTTATGGACAACGATTACACCAAAGAAGAAATGAAAATGTCCTGGGAAACCAAGAAAATCATGGGTGACGACACCATTCTGGTTAACCCTACAGCGGTTCGTGTACCGGTGTTCTTTGGTCATGGTGAAGCCATCCACATTGAAACCCGTCAGCCAATCGATGCTGAAGAAGTCAAGCAACTGCTGGCCAATGCGCCGGGCGTAAAAGTTTACGAAACCCGCGAAGAGTTCCCTACTCAGGTGAGCAGCGCCAGTGGTAACGATGAAGTTCATGTTGGGCGTATTCGCAACGATATCACTCATCCGAATGGTATCAATATGTGGGTCGTGTCTGACAACATCCGTAAGGGTGCTGCGACTAACAGCGTACAGATAGCCGAAACACTGGTTCGCGATTATTTGTAAGCTAACACGCTGAGCGTTCTAAACTTCTGACCAATTTGGTCGATAACACAAAAGCGGGCTGGTTCCCGCTTTTGTTGGTTTTAGCGTTGGATGCTTTTAGACTTAGGTCTATAAATACGCCTTAAAGGTCATCAGGCTGCAACATTTTCTAGATCGACCCGGGCAACTGGTTTATATTTTACTAAGTGAAAAGAGCCATAAACTGGCTGATAAAGGCTTACAACGAAGCAAGGTGAAACAAACCTGGCAAGGTTAATCACCAAAGCCGTCCCCGCAGCAGTTACGGGGAAAAATTGCCAACATAACAACAAACAGGCCAGCCTTAGCGCGCTAATGTAAGGGCTGGCACCGCGAATGTGAACCGTGATGATAACATCCGGCACATGACGCTTGAGGGCAAAAAAGGAACGCTATGAAATTGCATTTAACCGGCTGCATACTACTGATGATGTTGATCAGCTTAGTCAGCGATCCGGTTGCCGCACAAAATACGCCTCTAAGAGGGCCAAAGGACGCTACTAACCAGTATTCTGGCGTGGTGTTCGGACCCATCGACGCGAATGATACCCTGTGGCGGGTAGCCAGCCGCTATCGGCAAAATCCTAACTTGTCTATTTATCAGGTGATGGTGGCAATTTATGAACTCAACCCCGATGCCTTTGAACAAAACAACCTGAATCTTATGGTGGATGGCGCAACTTTAAAATTGCCATCCGAACGCTATATTGCCCGTATCGATAAAGAAAAAGCCCGTCAGAAGGCCGAAGCTGATGATGCCGCCTTTGCCCGCATGGCAAATCAACCCGGCGACAGCCTGAATAACCTCAAACCACCGGTCCCCCTGGTTAATCAGGACGACCTGACACAAACCAAAACCCAACTGGAACAACAGCTCAGCCAGATTGATGCCTCACAGGCCCGCCAGTTTGAAGAACTGCGTGATCAATTTGCCGCCTCCATCGACAGTGTGCAGATGCTGTTGGATGATAACCGTAAGCTTTACGAGCGCATCGAGAAAATCAATGAAGACCTGAGTGCTTTGCGCGGTCGCGTTGATGATGAAGTTGAAGTGAAGGTGGATGAACAGCTTGCTTTGCAGCGCGAGTTGCGAGAGCTGATTTTAAGCGAAAAGGCCGCCAAAGAAGCCGAGCAGTCAAATTCGTTTATGGAAGCCCTCACCAGCCCTATGGCACTGATTGCAGGAACTGGCTTATTAACGTTTTCTGCCATTGCCGGACTGATTGTATGGTTAATGAAACGCAAATCAAAGCCCGAAGAAGAAATTACTCTGCCGCCTAAAGAAACTGCGCCTGAACCCGAGGAGGGTATTGCCGATCTGTCAACTGCTCTGGAGTCTGAGCTTGGTGGTGAAGAACTGTCGGATGAAGAGCTGTTCAACGATGACGATTTGCTCGATGATGTGTTGTCGACAGAACTGGAAGAGTCACTCAATGACGACGACAGCTTTGCCGACCTGAACGATGACATGCTGGTGCCGGATGAGTCGAAAGAAGAGTCCTTCGAAGAAGGGGACTCTGCACTGGATCAGGATGACCTGGATAGCCTGTTTGACGATGAATTCAGTAATCAGGAGTCAGATGACGCTATCGATTTGTCGGATGATGATGACTTACTCGATAACTTCGATGAGGATGAAGGCAATGACGATCTAGCCGACTTCTCGGAAGAAGCTGTAGAAGATGAACCAGAAGAACCTGAGCAAACCTCAGACGAAGAGCTGGCCGCGTTGCTTGAGGACCCGGAGCAGGTTTATCAGTCTGAAACCGTGCCGGAACCTGACACCGATACCGAAGATGACGGCGGTGACATAGCTGATGACGACGATATCGATGCTATTTTAGCGGCCCAGCAAGGCGCACCAGCAGCGGCAGAATCCAGCGAAACCGATGAGGAAGAAGCGCCGGAAATTTCCATTGATGAATTGCTGGAAGAAAATAAACTCAGCGAAGAAGACAAAGCCAACCTGCCAATAGATGATGGTCCGGTAGGCGATGAAATGCTTGAAAAACTGGATGATGAAATCACCCAGCAGTCACAGGCGCTCGACCGCCTGACTGACAGCATTATCAGTGAGATTGACCAAATCGAAATGATGGGCGATTTGGCCGGCGATCTGGATGATGAAGATGACGAAGAAGGTGATCTGCTGGACGACGCTATCGCATCTGAAAGCACAGATAGTGATGAGTCAAAACTGCAGAGCATCGATGAAATTACCGAAGATCTTGATGAAATAGACTTTGATAACATCGAAAATGCCGATGCCTTTGATGATCCGTTATCCGATGAGTTACTTGCAGAACTTGAAGCCGAGTTACCGGAAGAAGACGCTACAGATGAAACTACTGCCGAATCAGGCGAAGACGAATTCGATGAGGCGCAGTTTGAGCAGGAAGTCAGTGACGATTTAACCGACGAACTGCTAAAAGAGCTTGAAGGTGACCCGGAAGACGAACCGGAAGACGATGAAGAAACGGAAGATTCGTCGCTCGATGCTGAGACCGAAGACTTCGATGAGTCAGACCTTGAAGACGACCTGACTCGAGAGTTGCTCAGTGAACTTGAGCAAAACGAAGATAATGACGATGTGGTGGAAGTGGAAGCTGATGAGGCACCACTTACCCCAGATGAAGAGCAAACGTCTGACATCGATGAAGCTCTGGCCGAAGACAGTGATGATTTTGACGACCCGTTAACAGACGATCTGCTGGCTGAGTTGAGTGCCGAAGATGAAGAAAATGATGCTGGCGATGAGGATGAACAAACCCAGGCGCTGACCGAAGAACTCGATGAGCTGGATAATGCGGAACCAGCTTACAGCCCGGATGAAGACGTCACGGTGGAAGACACCACCGAAGAAATCTCAGATGAAATATCTGCAGAGCTTGAAGCGGAATTCCCCGACACTGAAGAGCCAGAGCCAGAGCCAGAGCCAGAGCCAGAGCCAGGTGAAGATACTGATAACAGTGACGACCTGAGTGATGACGCGTTAGATCAAGCCCTGGCCGAATTTGATCGGCAGATGATGGATGACATTCCATCGCTATCCGGTGAAACAGAATCAGCTGAACCAGAGCAGTCAGACGATATCGATGACGACATTCTCGACCAGGCACTGGAAGATTTTGAGAGTGAAATCGATAGCTTCGAACTGGAACAGGAGCAGGATGGCGTATTACCGGGAGAGAGTGACTCTCAGCAAGAGCGTTCCAGCCGTCCGGGTGATTTCGATGAGCTTGAGGATGTCCCGGGCCTTGATGAGTGGCTGAACGACAGCGATTCAGGTGAAGAAGCCGCTATTCTGGATGAGCTGGATAAAAGCGAATTTGACGAGCTGCTTGGTGCCATCGATAACGAAGACGAAGCTAAGCCAGAAGAAGAAATCGAAGAGCTGGCACTGGATAATCCGGACCTTGATTTAAATGCACTGTTCAGTGAACAGCCAGAAAGTACCGAAGAATCGTCAGAGGTGGAGCCGGTTTCAGAAGAGCCTGCAACCCCAGAGGAAGAATACGTTGACGTGGAAACCCTGATGGCGGAAGCCGACGATGTGCCGGAGGCTGAAGATGAGAGAGATCTGGACCTCGATGTCAGTTTGTCTGAATTCAGCGGCGTCAGCGACGACGATGACGTATTTGATATTGATAAAGACGCAGGTCAGAACGCTAACCTCGACCTGGCCCGGGTTTACATTGAAATGGATGATCCGGAAGCGGCTAAAGAATTGCTCGAAGAAGTGATGAATAAAGGCTCTGAAGCACAACAGGCAGAAGCCAGAAAACTTATTGAAACCTTGTAGTGCGGGCAATGTAATGGCTAAAGCAGTGATGAAATTATTTGTCTGCGGGATGTTACTGAGTTTTGCCTGCGGAGCTTTTGCCAGACAGATAGACACTTCACTACTGGTTGGCACCTGGGGCAATTCTGAAGATGGCGGCAAAACCTTCTGTGGGGCTACGATAAATACCTTGAAGATGGCACGTTGGTGTCGTGGGGCACGTATCCTGATACTGACTTCGGCTATAAAGTACGGGCCGGCTACGAGGTAAAGGTGAAATTCGGCACCTTTTCCTGTCTTACCATTACCGAATCCAGCCCCATCACCGACTTCGTTGGCGAGTTCTGGTGTGATGAAATCATCGAACTAACCGCTGAAACATTTACCTTTAAAAGTTCAGATGGTGAACTTACCACCCTCTACCGAATGCCCTGACGCCTGGCTGAAAATCAATTCTTCTGTCTCTGGCTTTTGTTTGTTGCAAAACGCTATCTGTATTGGCTAATATTGGTTGATTATTAAACAATATGCCTCAGCCACGGAATCGGCTGATAACGGTTAGCACAAAGGAATGTATCATGCGTTTTATCCCTGTATTACTCATTTCCACGACATTATGTTTTACTGTTTTTCCCACATCTACGCTCCACGCTAAGGCACCGCAGGCCCAGCCGCGACCATTGGTGTCCGGGGAACGGGTCAGAGTAAAGAAGATTACCCGCGATATCGCCAGTGCTATGCAGGAGTTGGATAAAAATGGGGTAAAGCCTTTTCAGGATCCCGCCTATGTTAAACGATGGCAACAGTCTTACGAGCGGCATAAAAATGCGCTGGCGAAGTACCCACAGGTAAATGATCCGGATGTGGTGGCGGCTAGCCAAAAACTGCAGGAGTTTGCCAACCTAATCCAATTTGGTATAAGCCAGAGTAATAAGCAGGTGCAGCAAACGGGAAATGCCCAGACCCGCCTGGCAAACATCGAGCAGGCGCTGCGTGAGAATCAGGCGCCTGGTTGGTTGCAGGCGCCCTTTAGTGAAGCCCGGGCGAGACAATGGATAAATACTGCCGGACTGGCCAAAGGCACGGCAGAAAAAGCGCTTTCAGCTTTAACTGATATCGCTCAAACGGCCTACTTACCGGTGAATTCAGGAACGGTACAAAGTGGGGCTAATTACGATAAGCAGGATGTTGGCCGATTAACGAATATGGCTAATACCAATCCGCATAGAAGTTTACCCTCTCAGAGTGAGTCAAAACGACTTAGATCACG
>NZ_RCUA01000071.1:44832-53472 GCF_003731635.1 Marisediminitalea oceani
CCTAGCCAGAAAGCCTGACAGTCTTGCTGAGTGGGCAAACTTCTATGCGGATTGGTATAACACTACCCTGAGAAAGGTCAATGAAGCGGTCAGCACTACCGAGCAGAATCTCCGTCACGTTGCAGAGATGCAGGGCAGAGAGTTGTTAGCTTATAACGAAATCGATCCCAACGACCCGTCAGATCAGGCAAATTATTTTCTTAATGAAGGTGCCGAAGCAAGAATGTTTGCCGGCTTTGAACGCCAACTGGTTATCGCCAACACGTTTGTGGCGTACCAAAATGCGTTGGGTAATACTCCCAACAAAGCGGTGACCGATAGAGTGGCTTATATAGAGCAGATGCGGCAACGGTATAGCGCCTTGCTTGACAAGATTGTCGGCGAGCGCGGACTGCCACCGGCCAAATCAACCGATGCCGAGCTAATGCGCATTGCTGAAGCCATTCTGGCAAACCCGAAATATCAATTTGGTCGGCATGGTCCGGTAGTGATTACTACAGAAAATATCGTTCAACGGGAAAAGGAATTGTCTGAGGAAGAGTATAACGACATTGATATCAGTCTGGCCGGAGAGATTACCCTGACCGGAACGAAAACTACCTGGCATTATCGCTGGGATGAATTTAAGTTTGCAACACCAATACTCGATGACCAGTCTGGTAAATGGTACCTGTGGTGGATAACCGCTAAGAATTTTCATTCGGGCGCATCTAACACGCCAATAGGGAAGTGGGTATCTGGCTCTGCTACGAAAGGCGGGGTAATATTGGAAACAAATTTTTAGCCGCACCTGTGGGCTTTTTAGTTTTACTGCCGGCTACCCTGAAATGGGATGACCAGCCTTTTCCTTCATCATAATTTTTCGGCCAGTCATGGCATTGGCATTCTTTACATTCTGTATTTGGCGCACAATAAATTTGGGAAATAACACATCAAACGACGGACGCTGATAATAATGAAAAATAAATTAGTCACCCTGTTAGCCGCGGCAATTGGTCTTACTGCCATCGGGCTGGCATCACCAGGTCTTAAAGCACGGCAAACAGTGCAAACCGAAGTACTCGACACCATTAAACAAGATGTCAGTTCATCCACCCTTTCTTATGACATTGTAGAGTCCCTAACCACCGAAGTGGGGGCCAGGATGGTTGGCACGCCGGGAGCCGATGCGGCAACCGACTGGGCCGTGGCAAAAATGAAGGCACTGGGTTTTGATAATGTGTGGGTTGAGGAAAGCCAGGCGCAGCTGTGGCAGCGCGGCGACCTCACGGCCAGTATAACCTCGCCTTACCCCCACAAAGTGGTAGCTATTGCACTGGGTGGCAGTGTTGGTACCAATGGCCAGGCCATTAACGCCGAAGTGGCCTTCTTTGACGATTTAGCAGCACTTCAGGCCGCGCCGGAGGGCAGCCTTAAAGGCAAGATTGCCTATGTTGGTTACCGAATGGAACGCCATATTGATGGGCATGGCTATGGTAAAGCGGTTGGGGCCAGAGTGGCTGGCGCTTCGGCCGCGGCTAAAAAAGGCGCGGTGGCGTTTATTATGCGTTCAGTAGGCACAGACACCGACCGCATTGGTCACACCGGAATGATGCGCTACGAAGAGGGTGTGGCAAAAATACCGGCGGTGGCGTTATCTAACCCTGATGCGGATCTGCTGGAAAATATGTTACGCCGGGAACAGCCAGTCACGTTTTCATTAAATACCAGCGCCAGCGGCCCAACCGGTGACACAGTTACTATCGCTAATGTTATTGGTGAGGTTACCGGCGCTGAACAGCCTGATGAGCTGATTACCCTGGGCGCGCATATCGACAGTTGGGATGTGGGCACTGGTGCGATTGATGATGGCATCGGGATTGGTATAGTTCTGGCGGCCGGGCATTACATTGCCAACATGGAGCAGCGTCCGGCGCGCACTATTCGGGTTATTTTGTTTGCGGCTGAAGAAATTGGTCTGGTAGGTGTGCGCGACTATGTGGCCCAACATAAAGACGACATGTCGCAACATATGCTTGGCGCTGAGTGGGATTTCGGCAACGGGCGCATTTATGAATTGGAGCCGGGAGTAGGGCCTCAAGCCCTGGCATCGGTGCGTGACTTTGCCAACTATCTGGCGCCAATGGGCGTAGGTTTGGCAAGTACCAATACCGCCAAAGGACAGTCGGACATGAGCTTGCTGGGCGAAGCGGGGCAGCCGGCGTTTAACTTTGCACCGGATGGTCTCGATTATTTTGACTTTCATCACACCGAAAACGACACTCTCGATAAAGTTAATAAGGATGCTCTGAAAGTGAATACCACCATTTACACCTTGTTTGCCTGGTACGCTGCAAACAGTGGCGTGGACTACCGCCAATAATCATCAGTATGTGGGGCAGAGCTGCTGCTTTGCCCCAAATTCCTGCCTGCAAATACCAATCTTCCTGATTATCCGGATTGCCCAACGGCTTCGCTTTACGTAAACTTACGCGCCTCTTAGCAACGCAAAGCAACAGAAGACATGACCCGAATAGCCCTTGGTATTGAATATGATGGTGCCCAGCACTTTGGCTGGCAACGACAGCAGGAAGTGCCCAGTGTGCAGGGCTATTTAGAAAAAGCGCTGTCGACTGTAGCCAACACCACTATTGAGGTGCAGTGCGCCGGACGAACCGATGCCGGTGTTCACGCTACTGGTCAGGTGGTGCATTTCGACTGTGATGTCGCGCGGCCGCTCAAAGCCTGGACCATGGGCGTAAATGCGAATCTGCCGGATTCTGTAGCCGTGAAGTGGTGTTGTGAGGTTGGTAATGACTTTCATGCGCGTTTTTCGGCTACTGGCAGGCGTTATCGTTACATCATCTATAACCACAAAATGCGTCCGGCAATTTTGCACCACGGGGTTACCCATGTGCACCGCGATTTGGACGAAAAACGCATGCATGAGGCGGCTCAGGCATTACTGGGTGAGCAGGACTTCAGTGCTTTCAGAGCATCACTTTGCCAGTCTAAAACGCCGTTTCGAAATGTCACCAAAGTAACCGTTACCCGCCAGGGCTGCTATGTGATTGTGGATATCAGTGCCAATGCATTTTTACATCACATGGTGCGCAATATTGTGGGTTCGCTGGTAGAAATTGGCAGCGGTCATCAGCCTCTCGACTGGATTGCCACCTTGCTGGCTGGTAAAGACCGAACCCTGGCCGCTGCTACAGCAAAACCCAATGGCTTATATCTGGTGGATGTGGATTATCCTGCCTCTTACGGTTTACCGCGTGGAGTGCTTGGTCCACTGTTTTTGCCGGATAATTAAGCGCCTGCGGATCGTCCGGCTGGCCATTGGCGAAATTAACAGCAAAATTCATTAGGCCATGCCAATAAAGCCGTTTATACGTATAAATATTCGTACTTCTTAGACCAGTTTTATTTTTCGCTATTGCGTTGAATATGCTCTAATATGTCGCCATATGCGGATATAATCCATCGTTTATTATTTCATCATCCTGTACCGGGCACGAACAAGCATAAAAAGCCGGGCGTAACAGGTTAGCTAAAAGGACATCTCTGGCATGAGCTGGATACAAAAAATTCTTCCAAAGACACAAACTTCCACCAAAGGTAACGTTCCTGAAGGTATCTGGACGAAATGTAATGGCTGTCAGGCCGTGCTGTACAAGCAGGACCTGGAAAAGCAACTGGAAGTTTGTCCGAAATGTGACAATCACATGCGCATTGGCGCCCGTCGTCGACTGGATGCCTTCCTCGATGCTGGTGATCGTCAGGAACTGGCCGGCGATCTTGAGCCACAGGATGTACTGAAGTTTAAAGACTCCAAGCGTTATAAAGACCGTATTACGGCAGCGCAGAAGTCAACTAACGAGAAAGATGCGTTAATCGTTATGCAGGGCAAACTGAAAGGTATGCCGATTGTGGTTGCCAGCTTTGAGTTTGCCTTTATGGGCGGTTCTATGGCGTCGGTAGTTGGCGCTCGTTTTGTTGCTGCAGTGAATGCAGCCATTGCCGCTAATTGTCCGCTGGTATGTTTCTCTGCCAGTGGTGGTGCGCGGATGCAGGAAGCGCTACTGTCATTGATGCAAATGGCGAAAACCTCAGCGGCTCTGGCCAAGCTGAGCGAAAAAGGCTTACCGTATATTTCTGTGATGACTGACCCGACCATGGGCGGCGTATCGGCCAGTTTAGCAATGCTTGGCGATATCAACGTAGCAGAACCCAAAGCCTTAATCGGTTTCGCCGGTCCGCGGGTTATCGAACAGACCGTACGTGAAAAATTGCCTGAAGGCTTCCAGCGCAGTGAATTCCTGCTGGAGAAAGGCGCAATCGATATGATTGTGGATCGCCGCGAAATGCGCGATAAGATGCACAGCGTTCTGGCCAAATTACATCGCCCTGATTAATTCAGGGCTTTATATCTCTTATGAGTAAAACTCTGACGCAATGGCTCGAATATCTTGAGTCCATTCATCCCAGTGCTATTGATATGGGGCTGGATCGCGTAAACGAAGTAGCGCAACGGCTTAATCTTCGTTTCGACGCCCGGGTTATCACCGTTGGTGGTACCAATGGTAAGGGCACCACGTCCGCCCTGATTGAAAATGCCTTGCTTCTTGAAGGCCAGTCAGTCGGCGTATACAGCTCACCCCATTTACTCGACTACCGCGAACGCGTGCGTATTAATGGCGCGTTACCAGACGCCGATACTTTTTGTGATGCTTTTGAACAAGTGGAACAAGCCCGTGGCGATATCACCTTAACTTACTTTGAGTTTGGTACGCTGGCGGCTATGTTGATGCTGATGGCTGCAGAGCTAGATGTAGTGGTGCTTGAGGTTGGCCTGGGTGGGCGACTGGATGCTACTAACATTATCACCCCGGATTGTGCGGTGATAACCAGTATTGGACTTGATCACCAGGACTGGCTGGGTGATACGCGGGAAAAGATTGCCGTAGAAAAGGCCGGTATTATTCGCCATGGCGGTAAAGTAGTGATCGGCGAACCTGAGCCCCCGCATACACTACGCGATGCGGTACAGGCTCTGAACGCAGAGGCCTGGTGGCAGAATCAGGAATTTAGCATTGCTCGCGATGCTGACGGTGCTGTGACTTTTATGGCTGCAGAGCAGACGGTAGAACTAGCGGATACCGCTATTCCGCTGAACAATGTTGCTACGGCGCTGGCTGTACTCAAACATGCGGGTTTCACCGTTAGTGATGCGACTATGCAACAAGCAGTTGCCAACACGCAGTTGCCCGGGCGTCGTCAACTGATTGCTGAGCAGCCGGTGACTTATCTTGATGTGGGTCACAACCCCCAGGCCACCGAATCTCTCGCTGAGTGGCTCGATAGCAAAACATTTGGGCAGTTACATATTGTGGTGGCAATGCTCAACGACAAAGCGCCAGCGGCTTCGCTGGCTCCTTTTAAGCGTTTCGCGCCGCAGTGGTACCTGGCTTCAACACATGGTCCTCGCGGATTGTCAGCAGAGAAACTGGCGGCGGCCGTGGAAAATACTCCGCGGCGTTTGTTTTCTGCCGTGACCGAAGCTTATGAGGCTGCTCGTCAGGATGCACACAGCGAAGACCTTATTTTAGTGGTAGGTTCTTTCCATACAGTTGCAGATATTCTGGCGTTACCGCACAATACACAAAACTCATAACAGGATCACAGGTAGTGGCGGCAGCGTTAAAGAACAGGTTGGTGGGCACTGTTATTTTGGTAGCAGTAGCGGTAATTATTTTACCAGACATGCTGGATGGGAAAAAATCCAGCAATGAGGACGTGTTTGTAAATGTTCCGGCGGCTCCTGCCAAGAAGCCAATTGTAAATCCCGAACCTTTTCCTGATGAACGGGTGGTGGCTTCAGCGCAGCGCCCGGTTGAAATTGTTAATGAAAAGCCGGTTGATGAGCCGGACAGCCCGGCTGAGTCGACTCCTGCAGCAGGTAACCCGACGCAGGTGAATAATTCGCCTAATGATGATCTGGCACGCCAGACTGTGGTGGAAGCCCCGGAAGAATCTGAGCAAAACAACAGCTGGGTGATTCAACTGGGCAGTTTCAGGCATCAGAAAAACGTGAAGCAATTACTGGATAAGCTGGAAAACGCCGGTTACCGTGCGTTCAGCCGGCCTATCGAAACCAGTTCCGGGCCGTTAACCAAAGTATTTGTTGGGCCCAATCTGAACAAACGCGAACTGGATGGTGCCTTATCTCACCTTCAGGAATTAACCGGCTTACGAGGCAAAGTAACCCGCTTCAGTGTAAACAGCTAAATCAACAGGCTCACTCAGGACAGAATTGTTGACAGCCGGTGACTGGATAAAATTTCGGCACTGGTAATCAGGCAGACTTCTGGTAGAATGCGCGCGAATTTGACGCGATGAGTTTTGGCATAACAGCCTAACCCATCGTTAACAGGACGGGTAAGAATCTTCAAATGAATTGGCTGGATTACACGATTATAGGTGTGATAGCGCTCTCCACGCTAATCAGTCTGGTGCGCGGCTTCGTTAAAGAAGCTGTTTCACTGGCAGTCTGGTTTGCCGCCATGTTTGTTGCCAGCCAATTTTATGCCGACCTTGCCGTATACTTCACGCGCATCAGTGACGAACTTATTCGTAACGGCGCGGCCATCGCCGCACTCTTTGTGGCAACGCTATTGCTCGGTGCCTTGCTGAATTACACCATCAGTCAACTGGTTCAGGCCACCGGCCTGTCTGGCACCGACAGAGCACTCGGTGCAGTTTTTGGCGCATTGCGCGGCATTCTGATCGTTAGTGCGCTATTATTTTTCCTGGATACGTTTACGCCTTCAGCCTCATCAGATTGGTGGGATGAGTCGGTGCTAGTGCCGGAATTTGCAATTATAATTGAGTGGTTTTTTAGTTACGTAAAAGACAGCTCCAGTTTTTTAACTCCCGCTTAAATAGGTAACCTACATGTGTGGTATTGTCGGAATAGTTGGTAAAACACCAGTTGCTCAGTCACTCTATGACTGTTTAACCGTTTTACAGCACCGTGGTCAGGATGCGGCTGGTATCATGACGATTGACAACGGTGTGTTTAATCTGCGTAAAGACAATGGACTGGTTCGGGATGTGTTTCACACCCGTCATATGAAGCGCCTCACAGGGAACATGGGGATTGGTCATTGTCGCTATCCCACTGCCGGCTCTTCCAGTTCCGCAGAAGCTCAGCCGTTTTATGTAAACTCTCCTTTCGGGATGGCGTTTGCCCACAACGGTAACCTCACCAATGCCCTCGATTTACAAATCGAAGTCGCCAAAATAGCGCGCCGGCATATCAATACCACATCAGACTCAGAGATTCTGATGAACATTTTTGCCCACGAGTTATCACAGCGGACCACCGGGCTGACAGTGTCACCCAAAGATATCTTCGAAGTGGTCACTAATGTTCACAATAAAGCCCGCGGCGCTTACGCCTGTGTGGCGGCAATTATTGGTTTGGGTGTTGTGGCATTTCGCGATCCCAATGGTATTCGACCGCTGGCGCTGGGCAAGCGTATTACCGAAATGGGCGAAGAATATATGGTTGCCTCTGAGAGTGTTGCACTGGATGCCGTAGGTTTTCAGTTTATTCGTGACGTAGCACCGGGCGAAGCCGTATTTATCACCGAAGCGGGCGAGTTGTTCACCCAACAGTGCGCCCAGACGCCACTGACTTCACCGTGTATCTTTGAGTTTGTATACTTTGCCCGTCCTGACTCGTTCATTGACGGTATTTCTGTGTACGCCTCCCGCGTAAACATGGGTAAAAAGCTCGGTGAAAAGATTGCCCGGGAATGGGCCGACCTTGATATCGACGTGGTAATCCCAATTCCGGAAACTTCTATGGATGTGGCGCTACAAATTGCCATTACCCTTGATTTACCTTATCGTCAGGGCTTCGTTAAAAACCGCTACATTGGCCGTACGTTTATTATGCCTGGCCAGACTCAGCGTAAGAAATCGGTTCGCCGTAAGCTGAACGCGATTTCCTCTGAATTTAAAGGCAAAAATGTACTACTGGTTGACGATTCCATTGTTCGTGGTACCACTTCCGGCCAAATCATCGAGATGGCTCGTGAGTCGGGCGCGAAGAAGGTTTATTTCGCTTCTGCAGCACCTGAGATTCGTTTCCCGAATGTGTACGGTATCGATATGCCATCAGCTAACGAACTGATTGCCTATGGCCGTGAGATTGACCAGATTTCTGATTTGATCCAGGCTGACGGTCTGATCTTCCAAGATATCTCCGACCTGGTTGCTGCCGTTCAGCACGAGAATCCGCAAATTTCACGCTTTGAAACTTCGGTATTCGATGGCAACTACATTACCGGTGACGTAGACCAGGCATACCTGGAACGCATCGATGCGGCCCGTAACGATCAGGCCAGAAAGGCGCCGGTTGTTCAGGCTGAATTATCCAACCTGGATATGCATAACTTCGAAGCGTAACTGGTAGCGCAGATACTAAAAAGCCGTTCACATGAACGGCTTTTTTAATGGTGCGCCGGGCATGGCGCGTAGTGCTTTAGCACTGTTCGACTCACTGTGGTGGTGAGTTGATGACTTGGAGGTGGAAGTCCTCTGCACACCCGGCAAGGGGAAGTGCTAGCCGAACGGCAAGGGTGTTCATCG
>NZ_RCUA01000071.1:53522-88373 GCF_003731635.1 Marisediminitalea oceani
ACGTAGAGCCGACAGGCATAAGCAGGAAGGTCGCGCGAATTACCCCGGGAGGTCTGATATTCTGCTATAGAGCTACTGACATCGCGAGGTGTCGGGATGGAATATCAGAAGTCAGCAGACGCCGTAGTAGTGCTATGAAACCGATAGCACGAAGGGCTGAACCTGTCACGAGCGGCAAGTCACGCGTGCTCTCGCGTTATCGGGACACAAGGCAATGAAGAATCATTGCTCCGGGACAAATATACAAGAAGGGTCGGAAACCTGGGCGGTGTTTGCGGAGTTCTAAACGATAAAGCGGCGACACGATGAACGAAACAGACTCAGGTATTGACTATGGTCAATACAGACAGGAACCGCCGTGGTACGGAACCGTATGCCCGGTGGTGTGAGAGGACGGGAGTTGCGAAACTCCCTCCTACTCGATCGTTGAAGAAGGGAGGCTAGTGCATATAAATCGGGCCAAGGCCCATGCTCCATAAAATCACTGAACTTGCCATCAGGATCACTAACAGCACCAGACCGCAAGTTACCACCGAGCTTGAATAGATAAAGCCTTTTTCTTCCGGGATGTGCATCATAATTGGTACACCAGAATACAGCAGGTAAACCGAATAGGATAAGCCTACCAGCCCCACCGACATGAGAAACCATAATTCAGGATACAGGCCGGCGAAGCCAACCATAAATAAAGGCGTGGCCGTATAGGCTGCCAACTCCAGAGACTGGGTGTAAGTAGGTGAGGTATCAAACGCTTTTGCTAGTTCATGCATCAGGGCTGCTAAAGCAATAACGCCCGCAATCAGGCCAAAATACATTGCCACACTCATGGCCATGGCACTCTGTTGGGTGAGTTTGATCAACTCACCTGCGCCAACGCTCCAGCCTAAATGTGCTGCCGAATAATACCCGACAATCGCTGGGATCAGTGCAATGATGGCTATGTGGCTTAACGCGTAGAAATAGTTTTCGTGGCGTTTATCAATAGCTTGCCATTCTTCTTTTGGGTGGGTGTAAATACCCCACAGGTGGTTCAGGATCATAATCTTTCCCTCAGTGCTGAGAATGTTTTCAATTTGTTATTTATTTAACAAATAATCAACATTTTCAGTTTTATCCAAAGCGAAAGTTAAGTCAATATATTTTGATGATAAATTAAACAGGGCAGGCTAACACCCACGCAAAACACGGCGCCGTGTTTATGGCTGTTTTTTCTCTGTCACTGCTGAGGGTTTGAGCAATGGCATAAATGAAACCAGCAGTAGACTCATGGCATAGATAGATGCGGCACTGCCTAGCACGAAAACATGTAATTGAACACTGGCTTCGAGTAACGGCGGAAAACTTGGCTGCAGGTTACTGATACCATCAATTTCTGCAGCCAAAATAACCCCGCCTTCAAACGTGCCGCTGCCCGCGACACCGTGAATGGGTAATACTGATGACAGATCTGCTCCCACAATGCTTAGTAATGCAATATGCAAAGACAACCCCGATATGCCCAGCACCATTAAAACAAACACCGTTAATTTACTCAGCCAGGAACAAAGTGTCAGCAGCGCGATGGTAAAATAGGTTTTTCCTGATGTGGGAAGTTGTGTGAGTGTCTCTCTGATTTTAACCCGGGCTGGTTGATGGCTGTTGCGGATTAACTGCAGAGCGAGCAATTTAAGTAATTCACTATACCTGACGGGCTCTCCGGCTGTGAATGATTTATCAATAAGTGAAAGATTATACTTTCTGGGACTAAGTTCAGAGGTAAGCGGTGTGATAAACTAACAAAGTTTATTATTAACTACGCAATTAAAAGGTCAGAGATTTTCAGGTGAATGAATTACTATCACCCATCAATGCATTTTTAAAATGCCCCACGCCACAAAGCTGGGTAGACGAGGCTAAGAAACGGGAGAACCTGTCCGTTGTCCTGCTTGATCATCTGGTGTGCGAATTGAAGGCAGCGCAATCAGCTATGTATCTTATTCGCAAATATGCCGTGGATAAGGAAAGTGGTGATGCACTACTGGCCTGGCTAAAACCGTTTGAGGATTTTACCTATCGTAAACAGGGCGACTGGCGTGAACTCGCCAAGCATGAAAAGCTCACCAAGTCTATGATGCCAAAATCCGGTGCGCCGTATAGTCAGGACCTGATCGATAAAATGGTGATGCTGATAAAAGAAGAGCTGCACCATTTTTATCAGGTGCTGGAAATTATGGAGGAGTACGGTATTGCCTATGAATCGGTTGGCTCCAGTCGTTATGCCCGGGGTATGCTGCGTCATGTGCGTACTTATGAGCCCCAGGCGCTTATCGATAAGTTAATTTGTGGTGCTTACATTGAAGCCCGTTCCTGTGAGCGTTTCGCGGCACTGGCGCCTCACGTAGATAATAGGTTGGGTGATTTTTATGTCTCATTGTTACGTTCAGAAGCCCGGCACTATCAGGATTATCTAACACTGGCAGAAGAAATTGCTGGTTCTGATATTGCAGAGCGTGTTGCCTTCTTTGCTGATGTGGAAGCCGAATTGATTTCATCTGCTGATGACGATTTTAAATTTCACAGTGGTGCACCGGCAGTATAAATTTTCAATCCGCTTTGATTTTCATAATATATACTTTTTAAGCAGGCAAATGGCGCATACTCCGGTTTGTGCCATACTCAAACGAAATGTAGTTTTATTCTAAGCCCTTTTATCCATGTTCAATCAGAAATTAAAAGCGGAAATTGCCAGCCTGCGGGCTGAGCTTGCTCAATATAAACGCGCCTCAGACAACCTTAAACAAGACTTGCTGCACTGGCAGTTAACCTCCGATAGCGTGATACAAGTATGTGGTAGTAAGAATGAAAGTGTGCTCGGCTCTCGTGCAGTCAGAGCTGTGGGAGTACCATTTATATCGTTAGTTGCCGACCACGAGCATAAATCCAAAGCCTTGCGCGACTTATCTGATGCCATCAATAATCACCGTCACTGGTCCGGTAGTATCAATTTAAAGGCCGAGGATTCTCACGCTTCAGTGCAGCTCATTGTTCAACCGCATTACTCTGCGCAGGGGGGGGGTGATCATATCGATGTGTTTGGCTCCCGTCTGGAAGTGGACACCCAATCCTCAATGAGTAACGAAGATATTCTTGAGGCGCTTGACCGTTCTATGGCGATTATTGAGTTTGAGCCCACCGGTGTGATCATCAAAGCCAATTCCTTGTTCTTGCAAACCACCGGTTATTCGCTAAATGAAATCCGCGGCAAGCATCATCGCATGTTTTGCCCGAAGGTGGTGACTGATGATCCTGATTATCAGCAAACCTGGGATGCACTGGCTCGGGGTAAGTTTATTTCCGGACGTTTTCAGCGGGTTGATAAACATGGTAACCCGGTCTGGCTTGAAGCGTCATATAACCCGGTGATAAATGATGACGGCAAAGTATACAAAGTCATTAAATTTGCCAGTAATGTTACCCAACAGGTAGACAATGAATGTCGGGTAAAAGAGGCGGCGGAGCTAGCCTCTTCCATGTCTGCTGAAACCGGCGCGCAGGCGGATAATGGGCAGCAGTTAATGACCGAAACCGTGGCCTCACTGGCTTCACTTACTGAGCAAATGACCAAAGCTTCGTCTGAAATCAGTGAACTGGAACAACAGTCCACCGAGCTGAATAAAATGGTGAGTGCTATCAGTGCGATTGCTGACCAAACCAATTTACTGGCACTTAATGCTGCTATCGAAGCGGCGAGAGCCGGCGAGCAGGGCAGGGGATTTGCCGTGGTTGCTGATGAGGTGCGGGAACTGGCGTCACGCACCACCGAATCGACCAAAGAGATCATGGCCGTATTTTCCCGCAACGATCAGTCAACCAAGCATGCTGTGAGTACCATCAGGCA
Source organism: Marisediminitalea oceani (assembly GCF_003731635.1). GTDB lineage: Bacteria > Pseudomonadota > Gammaproteobacteria > Enterobacterales > Alteromonadaceae > Alteromonas > Alteromonas oceani. The sequence goes on from NZ_RCUA01000071.1 coordinate 57,400, forward strand.
GGGGCTGGATACCCTGAATGAAGTTGCTCAGAGTGTGGAAGAAACTAAAGCTTCGATGAGTGAAATTGCCTCCGGCTCCAAACAGATTATCAGTGCCGTAGACAAACTATCCAGGCAGTAGAAATCAGCGGTTCATTTTCGCCCGGTATTGAGGACTGTGCTGTTCGAGGGCTATGTGGCGGGTTGCCAGCCAGCTCTCATTGGTGCGCTTAACTAACACCACCTTATCGCCGTTCAGCAATCGGTCGCCGGCCTCCATTGCCTGAACCGTAATATTCTGCAACTGCTGGTTATGATCAAAGACCGTCGCATGAACTTCGTCGCCGAGAAACTCGCTGTAGCCCACGATAGTAGCAATGCGCCCGGCATATTCTTCATTTGTAAGCAGGCTGTTATAACTGCGTAAATGTGGTGCCAGATGGTGAATAACCACCGCAGTAGCAGTGGCTGCCATTATCAGCGATACAGGGAACAATATGGCCTGGGGGGCATAAGCCTGCCAGTAGGCAAAGTACAAGCGCTGGATCAGCATGCCGCTGGTGCCAAAAGTGATAAAAAACACCATTAACCAGAACACAAAGGTGACTTCGTATAATCTTAGAATGTGCGGAACAAAGTGATAGGGAGTCAATTCCGGCTGACCGAATTGTTGCGGCATATCCAGTAAACCAAAAAACGATTTGCCGCGCAGCAGAAACAGGCTTTCTATGGTACATAGCATTAACCCAACGAGGATAGGCACGCTGTAAATAAAATAAGCCTGGGTAAACAGAAATACCGACATTGTCTTCTTCCCTGATGTCGCGGTCGTCCTAAAAAGTAGTGGGGGTGGCCAGATAAACAAACCAAACCTTTGAGTTTATAGCACATCAGTAGTAAACCGCCAGTTCGGCTATACCACTAAGGTCTTGTTGTCGGGTATCTGTCTGCTGGTTAGACTCTGAGTTTTAGAAATCCGGAATAGTGCAGATGGCGATCAGTAAAGGTTATAAAGCATTGCTTGATGAAGCGATGCAGCAAATAAAAACAATCCCGTTGGAAGATGCCAGGGAGCTGTATGAGTTAAGTGAAGCCTGTTTTGTTGATATCAGAGACATTCGCGAATTAGAGCGCGACGGGATGATCCCTGAAGCCGTTCACGCGCCGCGTGGCATGCTGGAGTTTTGGGTCGATCCGGACAGCCCTTATTACCGTGAGGTATTTGGCCAGTCTGGCCCGCTGATTCTTTATTGTCAGTCGGCCTGGCGTTCTGCGCTGGCCACGCTAACACTTCAACAAATGGGCATGGATAACGTTTGCCACTTAGAAGGCGGTTTTAAGAACTGGATGGGTGCAGGCCTGCCGGTTGCCGACAAACGCACAGTCAGTCATTAGTTGCCGAGCTTGGTACTCAGCAACCTGTTAGTAAAATTAGTGCTGGTGACCGCCTTGCAGCGCGTCGCCATCACTGTTGTAGTAACCGGAAGCCCCTTTTTCAATAAACCCCTGGTGGACCATTCTGGTTAAAAACGGGTCGGTATGGTCATCGCCTATATCTGCAAAATCGGTGCTTTGATAAGCGTAGCGCGCAGCAAAAAACTGCTCAATTTGTTGTTTATCAAACTCAGTGTTTGTGAGTGTCCAGTGAACTGACTGGTGAGCTGATTCTGCCTTGAATGAAGTGGCCAGTTTGAGTGCGGGCTGCCAAATCAAGGTGAGTCTGGTGCCATTATCCTCTCGTTCAAAAGTAATTAATGTATTACAACCACTGCCAGTCCGGCTGGTCTCTGTCATTGTGGCAATGAGTTCATCGCTGAATAACTGATTGCGGAAAGACCAGTTTGTTTCGCTTTTACCGTGCACTTTTTCTCCAGGCTGATATTCAATGGCTCTGGCATGCGCATCAAAATAGCGGGTAGGCTTGATCAGGGAAGTATTTACCTGCTCCCAGGCTTCCGTAATTTGTGTTTGGGGATAGCGGTGAGCGACTACCCTTTCGTTTCGCCACAGTTCGAGTCGTTTTTGTTGGTCACCCCGTGCGTTGTGAGTCTCTACGGTGTAGCGTGCTACCAGGGCGTTAGCATTGCTTTCACAGCTCTGTGCAAAGCTCAGCGGGGCAAAACAAAAGGCGAAAAGCGTAAAAATCGTTTTGTACATCTTAGGTATCTCTTTTTTAACCAAAGTAGGGCAACCTTACGGTTGCCCTGTGGCATTTACCGTCGTGGATTATTCCACTTCGTTGTTGGCTTGCTCAACCATGTCACCAGCGTAATCCATTACATGGAAAATCACGCTTTGTTCGTTGGTACCATTCACCAGCCAGGCACCCGGACCCTTGGCGTAAATCCCAACATCCTCACCGGCATGGGTTTCAGAGCCTAACGGTACCAGCGCTTCCTGGTGATAACCGGTAGTAGTGGTATCCACACTGGTAAGGTCCATACGTCCGGTATTGATGTTCAGGCTGTATACTGCGTCAGCGTTTGTTTCATTCCCCAGATTCTGGAAACCAAAACCGTTAGTGTAGCCCAATGTGGTATAAGGCATATCATCAGCAGCCAGAGCAGGCTCATCTGAACCAACGTTCACTACTTTACCCAGAATGGGATTTCCACGCTTAGGATAGCCCGCAATGGTAAATACATGGCTGTGGTCGGCGGTTACAATAATTAACGTATCGTCATCACTGGTCATGGCATCGGCCGCAGCAACGGCGTTCGCGAACTCAATGGTATCCGTTAGCGCATTATAGGCACTGCCAGCATGGTGGCCATGATCAATGCGGCCTGACTCCACCATCAGGAAGAAGCCGTCCTGATTATTATCAAGGATTTGAATGGCTTTTTCGGTCATTTCAGACAGTGAAGGTTCACCGGCCACATCGTTGGCACGATCGGCTTCATATTGCATATGAGACTCATTAAACAGGCCAAATACACGTTCTGTGGTTTCGGTGCTCAGACCATCGAAGCCGCTCTGATCGAACACATAAACACCATTGGTGTACATGGATTGCCATTCAGCGGTTAGATCGCGGTTATCAGTACGATCGCCTTCTACTGCACTAACGGCATCCGCGCTGTTAAATGCGGCATCGCGTGGCAGGAAATGGCGACGACCACCACCGAAAACAACTTCAATGCCATCTACATCAAGGCCGGCAAATCGTGCTTCCAGGTTACTCTCAAAATTGACCAGCTGATCGGCAATGTCGGTACAGCCGGCGGTCACAGCCTCTGCAGGCATGTCAGATACATCTTCCCAGTTACGATCTGCGGATTTGGCGTAAGTCGCTGCGGGCGTTGCGTGGGTGATCCGCGCCGTTGAGATTACACCGGTTGATTTGCCCGCAATTTCCGCCAGTTCCAGTGCGGTAACTAACTCGTTTCCGGCCACAGTGGAGCAGTCGCCACGCTCTATGTCTTCATCAACACCGATAACACCCACATCGGTTTTTACACCAGACATCATGGCGGTCATGGTGCCGGCTGAATCGGGGGTTTGTGCATCCACGTTGTAGGTTTTCGCTAACCCTGCAAACGGAAAGTTGTCAAAACTCAGTTTGTTTTCTTCTCCGTCCAGACCTTTCATCTGACCATCTAAAATACGTGCAGCGGTTACGGTAGAGACACCCATACCATCACCCACAAATAAAATGACGTTTTTAGCCTGTCCACGCATTTCAGTAACGGTGCGTTGCAGATTTTCTTTGGACGTTACTACGACTTTGGCTGAGCTGGTGCTGTTAGTCGTTAACGCGCCGGTGGCTTCCAGCCATACAGTTTTGTTGGCTTCGACTTCGGCAGCTGCTGCTACAAACCAGTCATTATTGAGTGAGGTAAGCAGCTCTGAATTGCTAACTTCGGTTGAAGCCGGCACACATACGTAACTGGTGGATTCAATTTCGTCACCGGTAAGTGCGCCATCGCTGTTGGCATCCAGACCAGAGTCAATTTGCACACCGCTGTTAGGGCAGTTTGCATCACCTACAGCAAGAGCTGTCTGGATCACCAGACTATTGAGTCCGTTAGTGCCATCCTGACCGTCAGCACCATCGGCACCATCTGTACCAGCAGTACCGTCAACACCATCGATACCATCTACACCGTCACGCCCGTCGTCACCGTCGAGAGAACAAGCGCTAAGCCCCATTATGGCTACCGCCACTAAACTTAATTTAAATAAATTCATTATGATTACTCCGCTTATTCTTCTACCAGATCCAGTGCCTGATTAATCAGGTGGAACACGACGTTCTGTTCAACAACGCCCTGGACAAGTTGACTGCCCGGGCCCGTGGCATGCAATGAAATATCTTCACCAGCATGGGTTTCTGAACCCAAAGGAATAAGGGCTTCCTGGTGGTAACCAGAAGCTTCGGTATCAACGTTTGTAATATCCATACGGCCGGTGTTGGCAGCATAAGCATAGATTGCATCGGCATCTGTTTCGTTACCCAGGTCCTGGAAACCCAGACCGTTGGTGTAACCCAGCGTGGTGTAAGGCATGTTATCAGCGGCCATAGCCGGCTCATCAGAGCCAACATTTACCACTTTACCCAGGATAGGGTTACCGCGTTTAGGGTAACCAGCAATGGTAAATACATGGCTGTGGTCAGCGGTAACCAGAATAAGCGTGTCTTCAGGATTAGTATTTTCGTAAGCAGCCTTCACTGCCGCTTCAAATGCCAGGGTGTCTGTCAGGGCATTGTAGGCACTGCCAGCATGGTGGCCATGGTCGATACGGCCAGATTCCACCATCAGGAAAAAACCTTTTTCATTATTGTCCAGAATATCGATGGCTTTTGTGGTCATATCGGCAACCGAAGGCTCGCCGGCCACATCATTCGCGCGGTCTGCTTCGTACTGCATGTGAGATTCATTAAACAAACCAAATACACGCTCGGTACTGGCAGGGTCAATGGCGTCAAAGCCAGCCTGATCGTAAACATAGACACCGTTTTGGTACATATCCTGCCATTCTGCGGTGAGGTCGCGTGAATCGGTGCGATCGCCTTCTACCGAGCTAACGGCATCCGGGCTGTTAAACGCAGCATCGCGAGGCAGGAAGTGACGACGGCCACCACCGAAAGCGACTTCTATACCGTTTACATCAATACCGGTATAACGGTCTTCCAGGTAGGTTTCAAAATTAACCAGTTGATCGGCAATGTCTTTACAACCTGCAGTTACTGCAGCTTCAGGCATATCTGATACATCTTCCCAGTTACGATCGGCAGACTTTGCATACGTAGCTGCTGGTGTAGCGTGGGTAATACGTGCAGTAGAAATGATGCCGGTTGACAAGCCTTTAATTTCGGCCAACTCCAGTGCGGTAATCACTTCGTTACCTGCCACAGTCGAGCAGTCGCCACGCTCAATGTCTTCGTCAACACCAATCACGCCTACGTCGGTTTTTAATCCCGACATCATGGCGGTCATGGTACCGGCTGAATCAGGGGTTTGTGCATCCACGTTATACGTTTTCACCAACGCGGTGTACGGAAATTCTTCAAAGGCCAGGTAACCTTCTTCACCCATCTCACCGGCCATCTGACCTTTTAAGATACGTGAAGCAGTGAGAGTGGAAACCCCCATGCCGTCACCCACAAACAAAATAACGTTTTTTGCCTTAAACTTGCTGTTTACTTCAAGTTTTTGTGCAATTTTAGATTGAGCGTCAGTAAACCACGCGCTTTGTGCCTGAGAATCAGGCAGAACATCAGCGTGCAGTCCTGAAGAAACGGCAAGGGCTATCGCACTTGCTGCGGCTTTCAAGATCAATTTCATTTTTGTATTCCCAATTATGACATTTTATATTTTTTGTCATGCAAACCGAGGGTTGCTTAACGAGGTTTAATCAACGCGGCTGGACGGTTGTGCAGGTTGCAAGCTACACAAAGCGTTGAATGAAAATTAGCCTAATCAGGATGTGTGAAGGATAGTTGACCTATAAATGAAGGTTTGTTGTCAGAATGGTGATGTTAATGTTGCAGGAATATTACCGGCTAAGCGTAAACTGCCGTTTTTCAAGGCGCACATCTACCGCGCTCACCCGTAATACACTGCCCTGGGTATACCAGTCGCCTACCACAATCCGATGGGCGGGTTTGCCGTTAACGGTAAGTGAGTGAATGTTGGGCCGGTGGGTATGGCCGTGGATAAGTTGCTGAACATTGTGTCTTACCATAACGTAAACCACTTCATCGGGGGTGACATCCATAATTTCAGCGGTAAGATTTTGCTGGTTTTTCTGACTGGTTTTGCGCCCGCGCTTAGCGAGCTTACGGCGTAACCATAATGGCAGGGCACCTACTAACCGAGGCCACCACCATCCCCGGGCCTTTTTCCGGAATTTCTGATATTCGATATCCAACGTGCACAGTTCATCGCCATGCAGGAGTAAAGTTGGCGTGCCATAAAGGTCAATCACCTGCTGTTCCGGAAGCAGCGTCATGCCCGCTTTTGTGGTCCAGCCTTCACGGATCGCGAAGTCGCGATTACCATGAATAAAATACACCGGCGTAGTTGCCGATAACGCCTTAAAAGCACTGGCCACCCGTTCAGACAATGGCGTAACGTCGTCATCTCCTAACCAGAACTCAAACAGATCGCCAAGCACGTACAGTGCTTCCGCCTGCGGGGCATCCTGCTTAAGAAAGGTGAGTAAACACTCGGTGATGTCATCACGCTCAGCGCTTAGATGTATGTCTGCAATAAAGTAAGTAAACGGCATTAATTATTAGCTTTTAGGCATTAAAAAGGGAGCCTGCAGACTCCCCGGAGCGTGTTCAGTAATCAGGCTGCAATGTGCAGATTATTCACTAATCACTGCTTTTTCGATAATAACAGCTTCAACCGGCACATCCTGATGATAACCGTAATTGCCTGTTTTTACATTTTTAATTTTTTCAACAACATCCATACCATCGGTTACTTTACCGAATGCACAATAACCCCAGCCATTCATGCTCTCACTGGAGAAGTTAAGGAAGTCGTTGTCTTTAACGTTAATGAAAAACTGTGCAGTAGCTGAATGTGGATCGTTAGTGCGGGCCATTGCGATAGTGCCAGCTTCGTTGGCTACGCCATTGTTAGCTTCGTTTTCGATAGGTGCTTTGGTTTCTTTTTGTTCCATATCAGGCGTCATACCGCCGCCCTGGATCATAAAGCCGTCGATTACGCGATGGAAAATGGTGTTGTCATAAAAACCGTCTTGTACATAAGACAGAAAGTTCTCAACCGTTTTCGGTGCTTTATCGGCATACAGTTCCAGGGTAATGTCGCCGTGATTTGTTTTAAACGTCACCATAGTGTTTAACCTTACCTTAATTTAGTTTTTGGCTATATAGACCGCTAATGGTAGCCCAAATGCCAGAATGCGAAAACCCCTCTGAAGTACCTATTTGTTTATTCGCCTGAAAATGCGTTTATAACTGGCGGCAGAGCGTGGTCAGACGGGAATTACAGTGCTAAACTTCGCCACCCAAACCGGTTTAAGAGGAAATTAGGATATGTTGCAACTGTTTAACACCAAAACCCGTCAGAAAGAGCGTTTTCAGCCGCTGGTAGAAGGGAAGGTGGGACTCTATGTTTGTGGCATAACCGTGTATGACCTCAGCCACATGGGCCATGCCCGTACTTATCTCAGTTTTGATGTGTTGGTGCGTTATCTGCGTCACCTGGATTATGACGTGAAGTACGTGCGTAACATCACCGATGTGGACGATAAAATCATCGCCCGGGCCAATGAAAACGGCGAAACAACCGAAGCGCTTACCGAGCGTACCATTGCCATGATGCACGAAGATTTCGCTGCGCTGAATCTGGTTGAGCCGGATATCGAACCGCGGGTCACCGGGCACATGGCCGAGATTATCGACGTCATCGAAAAGCTCGTGGCTAAAGGCTATGCCTATCAGGCCGGGAACGGCGATGTGTTGTTTGACGTGAGCAAGTTTAATGAATACGGCAAACTGAGCCGACAGAATCTGGAACAGTTACAGTCTGGTGCGCGTGTTGAAGTGGCAGCGGGTAAAGACGATCCGCTGGACTTCGTGCTGTGGAAAACCGCCAAGCCGGGCGAACCGGCCTGGGCTTCACCCTGGGGCGACGGCCGACCAGGCTGGCACATTGAATGTAGCGCCATGAATCACAAACATCTGGGCGAGCACTTCGATATTCACGGCGGTGGTTCTGACTTAATCTTCCCGCACCATGAAAATGAAGTGGCGCAATCCTGCTGTGCTTTCGATACACCTTATGTAAATACCTGGATGCATACCGGGATGGTGCAGGTGAATGACGAGAAGATGTCCAAATCACTGGGCAACTTCTTTACCTTGCGTGATGTATTAGGTGAGCACGATGCGGAAATTCTGCGCTTCTTTTTGATGTCGGCGCATTACCGCAGCCAGCTCAGTTATTCCCAGGATAATATCGACCAGGCTAAATCAGCTCTTGAGCGGCTTTACACCGCACTGCGCGGTGTGAAGGTAGACAGCGTCACTGACCTCAGTTACGGCGGATACCTTGAGCGTTTTGAGAAGGCCATGAATGATGATCTGAATGTGCCAGAGGCTTACTCGGTGCTGTTCGACCTTGCCCGTGATTTAAATAAACACAAGTCACAGGGCGATGCTGGTGCAGAAGAAGCTGGCAAGCTTGCCGCCGTGCTAAAAGGCATTGGTGGTATTCTGGGCTTCCTGCAGCGCGATCCGGAAGCCTTTATGCAGTCGGGCAATGACGACGAGGTAGCGGAAATCGAAGCGCTTATCAAAGCGCGGAATGACGCTCGTGCAGCGAAAGACTGGGGCGCAGCCGATGCCGCTCGCGACAAACTCACCGCCATGGGCATTGTGCTGGAGGACGGCGCCGGCGGCACCACCTGGCGCCGCCAGTAACAGCAAAGGGCTAATTTATAATTTGCCTTCGCGGAATTTGCGCAACAAATATCCGGGAAGACAAAAGAATTTGGATTGCGTGACAGAGGTATTGACACCGGGGACATAAGACTTCTGTCATCTCCATATAAACCCTCTCTGTTCTCCCAGCATGCACCACCTATGTCACCCCCGCATACACCTCATTCGCCATCCCCGCATGCATCCCTTCCGTTATCCCCGCATGCACCTCTTCCGTTATCCCCGCATGCATCCCCCTTCGTCATCCCCGCATGCTTTTGGGCGGGGATCCCCATACATGTTGTCGGGGAGTTTATCCAACGTCTCGATTTACTTTTCGATTGAGTCAGCCTTCTCGGGAGATCCCGGCTCAAGGCCGGGAAGACAGAAGAATTTGGGCGGTGATCTCCAAACATGTTATTGGGGAGTATAAACAACCCCCCTGATAACATCCTGATCAAACCTCCACAATCAACAATAATGTGGCGGCCGTGGCTGCACCCATCACCAGATTAAAACCTCTTTGCCGTCGCGGGTTATTTAGCCACAAACGCAGTTTCGCACCGGTGCCGGCCCATAATGAAATCGCAGGTAAACCGAGCAGTGCAAAGGCCAGCATAATCATCGCGCCGGACTGTGCGTAGTCATTACCTGGCAAACTAAAAGTACTCACACTAACAAGCGCCATCATCCACGCTTTGGGATTAACAAACTGAAATAGCGCCGCCTGCCACCAGGTGAAGGGCTGAGTTGAGCGCCCATTATCACTACTGATGCCGTTAACCGGGCCGGAGGCAATTTTAAACGCCAGCCAGAGCAGGTAGGCCGCACCGGCAACATTCAGCACCGAATAAATGACCGGATAAAGCTGAAACAGCACACCGAGACCAAGCAGTACGCTCAGTAACAACATAGACACACCAAATACAATTCCCAGCATATGAGGTAACGTGCGGGTAAAACCAAATTGGGCCCCTGAAGCCAGCAGCATCATGTTATTTGGCCCTGGAGTGACAGAAGTAATAAAAGCAAAGGTGGCAATGCCCAGCGATAATGAGGTTTCCATAAAAGTGCGCCCTGAAAAGTTAGTGATTAAAGTAGCGTTACAGCGCAGGCTGTTGTTATAGCATGCGGGATTAATCTGTATTTATTTAGATGCAATAAACTGAGTAACAAGCCATACAGATAGCTATTTAAGCCGGCTGTATGGTGCAAATTTCCATAAACTGTATGGTTTTGTATTTAAAAGTGCTGATATATTGATAGGTGTATGGTTTTCGATATTTAGCGGATATACAGATGAGCAGATATTTGCACCTGGCCACGCGGCTAAAAGAACACATTCAGATGGGCTACTTTGCATCAGGCGATAAACTGCCGTCTGTTCGTCAACTTGCCAATGAGCACGGCGTTAGCATTTCCACCGTACAGGAAGCCTACCGGGTGCTGGAGCAGGAAGGTCTGGTTACCGCTAAGGCAAAGTCGGGCTATTTTGTTGCAAAGGCTAAAGAACGCATTGCGCGGCCAAGGGAGTCTAAACCACCGCAGCGGCCCATGGACGTATCGCTCTGGGAAGATGTGCTGGCCATGCTGATGGGCCATGGTGTAGAGGCCAGTTGTGAGTTTCAGCATGCCATGCCGGATATGAGTTCATCGACTCTGAAACCGCTACTGAAAAATATCTACGAACTTAACCGCCACCGTCCGCAGGATGGCATGTCTTATGGGCATGTACAGGGCGAACTCGGACTTCGTGAGCAACTGGTGCGGCTTACCGCCACCACCGGATGCCAGCTCGATGCAGAAGACTTCGTAGTCACCTCTGGCTGTCAGGAAGCACTGTCAGTTTGCTTAAGGGCGGTAGCACAAAGCGGCGATGTGATAGCGGTAGAGTCTCCGGGGTTTTATGGTGCCATGCAGGCCATCAAAGCAGCTAACTTAAAAGCGCTTGAAATCCCCACTGATTCTCGTGACGGTATGAGTATAGAGGCGCTCAGGCTGGCCATGGATCAATGGCCGGTTAAAGCTATCTTAGTTACGCCAACGGTGAATAATCCTCAGGGCTACGTGATGCCTCTGGCTAAAAAGCAGGCGCTGTATCAACTGGCGCGGGAATACGATATAGCGATAATCGAAGATGATATTTACGGTGATATTGCCTTTGAATACCCGCGTCCCAAAACCATTAAATCATTTGATGAAGATGGCCGGGTATTGCTGTGCTCTTCGTTTTCGAAAACCCTGGCGCCGGGTTTCAGAGTTGGCTGGATCGCGCCGGGGCGCTATCGGGACAAAGTGACCCACATTAAATATGTCAGTAGCTCCATGTGCCCAACGTTGCCGCAACTGGCGATTGGTAATTTTATTCGCCAAGGCGGTTACTAACGGCATTTACGGGCGATGCGCCAGTCTTACCGCAAAGCCAGGGATGTGATGCTCAAGGGCATCGAGGCGCACTTTCCGGAAAACACCCGGGTAAGCTTTCCGGAAGGGGGCTTTATTTTGTGGGTTGAGTTGCCCGAGGGCTATGATGCGACACGCCTGGCAGAGCAGGCCAAACAACGGGGGATAATCCTGGCTCCCGGGCAGATGTTTTCCGCCACCGGCAAGTACCGTAACTGCTTGCGGTTTAATTATATTGATCGCGACCAGGCAACCCGCGAGCGAAGTATGGCGGTATTGGGCGAGCTACTAATGGATATGGCGCCAGCCAGTGTAGCAATGGCTTAGTGGCGCCCATACCAGCGTTTGGTGCGCTGGCAGTATTGGCTGAATTCATCACCGAACAGCTCAAGCATAAAGCGCTCTTCAGGGACGATTTGAAACCGTTGTAAGTAGGCCATGGTGATCAGCGCGAACACCAACCCGCTGGCATCGCGAACAATAAATGCTGCCCCTGCCACGCCAACAACCAGGCCCAGATACATGGGATTACGGGTATAGGCAAAAATGCCGCCATCCACCAGACGACTAGCATTTTGCGGTCGGTGAGGATTCACGGTGGTCCGCTGCTGCCTGAACGCCACAACGCCGGCTACTCCAATTAACCCGCCAGCCACAAACAACACAAAACCGAAGGGGCGCAAAGGGTGGGGCAGTGGCATCACATTAAGAGTGGCGCAATACCAGGTGAGGGCCAGCGCAGCAACAAATACAATAACCGGCGGTATTTTAAGTTCAAGGTTGTTTAACATCGCTATCGTCCACCACGGGATTCATTTTTGCCGCTTTCTTTTGTTGCTGTTTCTCAATCAGCTGCGATTTCCAGCGCTGCTGCGAAACATGCCCTTTGATGGCTTCAATACATTCATTCACCACCAGTAAAAATTCTTTATCCAGATTTTGTTCTTCCGGCGTAAAGTCTTTCAGGCCGGAGCTGACAAACTCCTCAATGTCTCTGGCTTCAAGGTCGGTAAGCAGGTTAACAACAGAGGCTGTTACGATGTCTGTTACCGCGCTTTCCAGAGTACTTTCAATGGTGCGGCCAACTACGGGAACATAAGACAACGTAGATACCTGGGCGTTTTCACGCACGGCTTTACCGACACTATCTTTCACGTGCCGCCGGATAACATCACCATGTTTACTGTCGTTAATAGACTGCCCAAGGTGATTAACGATGTTGGACATCCAGGAGCTTATTACCGGTCGTCTCGGCGCTAATACGTTTTGGGTGATATCGTCGATGAGCGGCGAGCCGGCGGCAATATCCTGTTGCGCATCAGTAAGTACCTTAACTACAATCCGATCGCTTAACTCTTCCACGAATACATCGTAATAAAACGAAAAGAAGCGGTAGATACCGGTGTCGTTGAGGTCGATGATTTTATTCTTGTGCAATCTGTACAGAATGGAAAATATCCGCAAAAAGCGGAATATCCGGGTTCCGCCTAAGGGAATACAGCCAACTAAATCGTACCAGCGTAAGAACGGGAAAAAGTACCAGCGCAGGTACTCTTCGGTCTTAATGGCAACAATCCAGCGAACGAAAAACTCGGTTAAGAAAATGGTGATAAACACCAGATCGACCAGAATGAAATTTTTGTGGATGGGGTCGTAGAAGTTAACAAATGCCGGCGACCAGGCATTCAGGCTATCGCGAATAAAGGCGGTGTTGTACAGTCCATCAAACAGTAAAAACAGCAGGTTCAGCAGCAACAGGCCCAACATAATAATGTCGAGCAGTAGCCAGGGGCCCTCGTGGCTGTTGCGTAGGTTTTCCCGGTTTATCCTAAACATGGGCCCTCTGTATAGTTGGCGATTATCCTAAATTGCGTAACCGTGTTACATCCACGTGCAGGGTGAGTTTTTGCCCTGGTTGTAAGTATTTCTTGGGATTCAGGTTATTCCACTTGGTAATGTCGCTGGTGCGTAAATTAAATTTTTGTGCGATGCGTGCCAGTGAATCACCGCGTTTTACGGTGTAAGTGAGCGTGCGCATAATGGCATCGCGCTTTTGCTCATCGCTTGCTTCATCCACCCAGATCACCAGGGTTTTACCCGGCATAAGCGGATCAGTTGGCGCCATGCCGTTCCACTTCGCCAGCGAACGCGTACTTATTTTATATTTACGGCCAATATCCCAAAGTGTATCACCGGCGGCCACTTTATGCGTGAGCTGGTAGCTGCCACGTTTCTGATTTTGGGTAGACGCCAGGCGCTGATCCTGCGACAACGTGTAAGCATCCAGCTTCTTAAGCGCAACCGGCACCATCAGATGATCGCCGATACGGATCATATTATCCTGCATATCGTTAATACTTTTAATCACATCAACCGTGGTGTGGTATTCCTTGGCCAGCTTAAGCAGGCTATCGCCAGACTTTACTTTATGGCGAACCCAGTTGAGGCGTTCTTTGCGATCGACCTGCGCGAGCTGGTTAGTAAAGCCCTCGGCTTTATCCAACGGCAACACTAACCGATGCGGGCCATCAGGATCGGTAGCCCAGCGGTTATAACCAGGATTAAGCGCATGCAGTGATTTTAGCTCCATGCCCGCCAGTTCGGCGGCAAATGCCAGGTCCAGCTGTGAGCCGGTATCCACGGTGGCAATGACCGGCGCATTGTCGATTTCAGGCCAGCTGAATGCATAAGTGTCATGATTTTTTAAGATGTCTGCCAGTGCCAGTAGTTTGGGCACATAAGCGCGGGTTTCCCGCGGTAAATCAAGCGACCAGAAATCAGTAGGTTTACCGGCTTGTTTGTTACGCTTAATGGCTTTGCCTACACGGCCTTCGCCGCTGTTATAAGCGGCCAGCGCATGCAACCAGTTACCGTCGAACATCTTATTCAGGTAAGTCAGGTAATCCAGCGCTGCATCGGTGGAGGCAATTACGTCACGACGACCGTCGTACCACCAGGTTTGCTCTATACCAAACCGCTTTGCGGTACCGGGAATAAACTGCCACATACCCGCTGCACGGCCATGGGAATAGGCAAACGGATCAAAGGCACTTTCCACAATCGGCAGCAGCACCAGTTCCAGCGGCATCTCACGGGCTTCAATTTGTTGAATAATATAATACAGGAAAGGTCTGGCGCGTTTGGAAACCCGCTCCATATAAGCCGGGTGCTTGAGGTACCAGTCGCGCTGCACCGCTACGCGCTTGTTATCCGGGATTTCGAAGGCAAACTGATTACTGGCTCGTAACCACAGGTTTTCAATGACAACCGGTTCAACGGCTTCCTCAACCGGAGAAATATCTACCTCTACCTCTTCGGTAGGGTGCATTACTTCAATAACCCCTTCGTTGGCCAGTTCGCAGTCGGCCTGGTCGTTAATATCGGTATGGGCAATCTCGCAGGTTGAACGGTTGTCCTGCAGTTCTGTCTCGGCTTGCTCGGTTGTCTCAGTTAACTGGCAACCACTGAGCGAAGCAACAACAAAAAGATGAAGCGCAGACAACTTTAATTTCATTGAGAAACGAACCCTTAGATAATTCAACAGCATACCAGTGTACGCAAATTCGCGCCTCAATGCATCCCGTTGGAGCTAATACTATAGGCGACACCTGCGCCCAACCACTTTATCAACAGTCAGAAATTATCTTTCCATTGTCTCAGATGAGTAAAGACGGCTATTTCGTCGATAAGTTCCGCGTCTGACTGACTGGCAACGGATTTTTTTATGGTTGGTGAATCGCATCGCAGGAAAGGGTTTATATCCAGTTGCGTACTCAGCAGGGTGGGCAGGGTAGGTGTGTTTTGAGCACGGGTCTCTTTTACCCAGTTGTCATATGCCTGGAGAGCCTGATTATCTGGCTCGGCGGCCAGGGCAAAATTCACATTTGCCTGGGTATATTCGTGCGTACAGTAAATAACGGTAGACGCTGGCAGGCGTTTAATTTTGTTCAGTGAGCGATGCATCTGACCAGGTGTTCCCTCAAACAAACGGCCGCAACCGGCAGAAAACAGCGTATCACCACAAAACAGCGCGTTATGCCCCACAAACGCTATATGATCAAGCGTATGGCCAGGCAGTTCCAGTACATTAAACTCACAACCAATCAGCGATAGTTTTACTAAATCGCCCTGAGCAACGGATTTAGTAATACCACTAATGTGGCCGCCACGAGGGCCGATAACCGGTAAATCTTTTACCGTGCTGCTTAGTTTAGTGATACCACCGGTATGGTCGTGGTGATGGTGGGTAATCAGGATGGCTGCCAGAGCCAGGCCATTGTCTTTACAAAATGCCAGTACCGGGTCAGCATCACCCGGATCCACTACGACAGCATATTGCTCGTTGTGCAAACACCAAATATAGTTGTCGTTAAAGGCGGGGATCGGCGTAACAGAAAGATCCGCCGGAAAACTGTCGGTTGGCATAGTCCAGTCCGTAAGTTGTACATGGTTGTTCAGATACTATAAAGTTGTGTGGTCGCATGCAATACGTGCAAGCAGTTTATAACATCAGGCGTTTATGAAATCAGCGTTTCACCCCAAACCGTTACGATACCCGCAAAGCTGGTCTGAATTGCCGGGGGGCGATGAGCTTAAACAGGCTATCGAGGGTGTTTGTGATGATCTCAGCCAACGGGTGTTTGGTTATAACCTGGTCAAACTGGGCAATCTGAGTAGCGAAATAGAGCTGCCAGGTTGTGCCATTCGCAATCAGGTTGCACAAACTCAGGTAGCCACTGAAGCCAGCAGCCTGATTTCCTATTCAGATAATCTGCCCTACATCGAAAACAGTATTGATGGTTTTTTACTGGCCAACGAGCTCGATTTTGCCAGAGACCCTCATGAAATACTGCGAGAAGTTGATCGTACGATTACCGCCAATGGCTATGTGATTATTAGCGGGTTCAATCCGTACAGCCTTACCGGGCTCGCGCGTTTCCTACCCATTAAAAAAGGCAATATTTTGCATCAGGCCCGCTTTTTCTCCGCCGGGCGGATTAAAGACTGGTTGCAACTGCTCGGTTTTGAAATCTTTGAGCACCGGCATATTCTGTTTTCCATGCTATTTGCCAGCCACCACAAAGGTCAGCCAGCTGCTTGGCAACAGTGGTGCAGCCGATACTGTCCGTGGTGTTCATCGGTTTATGTACTAATGGCCCGCAAACGCACTCTTCCTATGACCACGGTTAAACCGAAGTGGAAAGTGAAACCACGCTTCTCTGCCGTAGGCGCGAGCATGCGCGATGCTGCGTCCAGAGTTACCCATTCTTCGAATCGCTGATTGGCCGACGTTTACTAGAAAAACAGCCCATCATCCCCGCGTGCTTTTGGGCGGGGACCTCCATAAAAGATTATTCAGGCTGAGTCAGTGCTATTGGGAGATCCCGGCTCGAGGGCCGGGATGACAGGAATAACCCCGTCATCCCCGCGTGCTATTGGGCGGGGATCTCCATAAAAGGTTATTTGAGCTGAGTCAGTGCTATTGGGAGATCCCGGCTCGGAGGCCGGGATGATTTTAGGACGTTAGCCTGGTTGAATTAGTCAGACTGTTTCGGAGATCCCGGATAAGGCCTTTGGCCTTTCCGGGATAAGAAAAAACAGTGGTTTTTTCTTACTTAACCCGCATGCCGGGTTGGGCGCCTTCGTGTGGCTCCAGAATGTAGAGGTCTTTACCACCCGGGCCGGCGGCTAGTACCATGCCCTCTGACATGCCGAAGCGCATCTTACGAGGCGCCAGGTTGGCTACCATTACCGTGTGCTTACCAATTAAATCTTCTGGTGCATAGGCAGATTTAATGCCGGCAAATACCTGACGGGTTTCGCCGCCCAGGTCCAGTTCCAAACGTAACAGTTTGTCGGCCTTTTCTACATGCTCAGCATTGGCTATGCGCGCAATGCGGAAGTCCACTTTAGCAAAGTCTTCAAAGGTGATTTCTTCGCTGATAGGATCTTTCGCCAGTGGGCTGTTTGGATCTAACTTCGGCTCGGCGGCCAGGCTTTCTTTTGAGTCTTCAACCATAGCGTTAATTTTATCCATCTCTACGCGCTGCATCATTGGCTTAAACTTATTAATTTCGTGGTTAGTGAGCACGGTTTGCGCACTGTCCCAGGTTAATTGGTCGTTTAAGAAGGCTTCGGCTTTTTCGGCCAGTACCGGCAGTACGGGTTTTAAGTAAGTCACCAGAATTCGGAACAGGTTAATTCCCAGTGAGCAAACGTCATGGGTAAACTGCTGCTTGTCTTCCTGCTTAATAGTTACCCACGGTGCGTTAGTATCGATAAACTGGTTAGCTTTATCTGCCAGCATCATGATTTCGCGCACAGCCTGGTGGTATTTACGTTTTTCGAACAGGCTAGCGATAGTTTCAGAAGCATCCTGGAACTGTTTAACCAGCTCTGGCTCCAGCACGGTTTCTGATAACTTGCCGTCGAAACGCTTGGTAATAAAGCTTGCACAACGGCTGGCAATATTTACCACCTTACCAACTAAGTCAGAATTGACCTTCTGAGCGAAATCTTCAAAGTTAAGGTCGATATCGGTTACGCCATCACCGAGCTTAGAAGCAAAGTAGTAACGCAGGTATTCAGGGTTCAGGTGGTCCAGGTAAGTACGGCCTTTAATAAAAGTACCGCGAGACTTAGACATTTTCGCACCGTTAACCGTAACGAAACCGTGAATGTTAACGCCGGTAGGTTTACGGAATCCCGCACCTTCCAGCATCGCCGGCCAGAACAGGCAGTGGAAGTAAGTAATGTCTTTACCAATAAAGTGGTACAGCTCGGCATCGGAATCGGCTTTCCAGAAACTGTCGAAATCTACGTTGTTACTGTCGCAGAAATTCTTAAAGCTGGCCATGTAGCCTACCGGTGCATCAACCCAAACATAGAAGAATTTATTCGGCGCGCCAGGAATTTCGAAACCAAAATACGGCGCATCGCGGCTGATATCCCACTGCTGTAAACCGTCTTCAAACCACTCTTGCAGTTTGTTGGCCATTTCTTCCTGAATCGCGCCTGAGCGGATCCACTCTTTTAACATACCTTCAAATTGCGGCAGGTCGAAGAAGAAGTGTTCAGATTCTTTCAGTACCGGCGTGGCACCAGACACAACACTACGTGGGTTTTTCACCTCGGTAGGGCTGTAGGTAGCGCCGCACACGTCACAGCTATCGCCGTTCTGGTCTTCTGCACCACAGCTTGGGCAGGTACCTTTTACAAAGCGATCCGGCAGGAACATATTCTTTTCCGGGTCGAACAGCTGGTTGATCGTGCGCTTGGAAATGTAACCGGCTTTATCCAGACGATTGTAAATTTCTTCACAGAACGCTTGGTTTTCCGGTGAATGGGTCACATAGTAATTGTTGTAATCAACAAAAAAGTCTGTGAGATCCTGATGGTGCTCAGCACGGGTCTTAGCCACCATTTCTTCCGGGGTGATGCCAAGCTCCTGAGCTTTGAGCATCACCGGCGTACCGTGTGCATCATCGGCACAAACGCTGTAACATTCATGACCGCGTAAACGCTGGAAACGGGTCCAGATATCGGTTTGAATATGTTCAAGCAAGTGACCTAAGTGAATAGATCCGTTGGCATAGGGTAACGCGCTGGTTACCAGAATTCGGCGCTTGCCGTTAGTCAGATGACTCTGTTCAGACATAGAATAATTCGTTCGGCTAATTGCTATTGGAAATGGCGCAAATACTAGCGGAAATGCGCTTTTTTTGCATTGTTTTTGTATGAGTTAATCTTATCTAACCGATAATATTGCAGGTATTGTATGTTTTTTTCGCGAAAGTCTTCCAAACCCTCGGCGTTGTTACAGTGCGCTGCTGATTATTTAAGCAACTATTTTGTGGTAGGTAAAGACGAGGTATTGCCGTGGTGTGAAGAGGAAGAAGGTACGCTTACCATTACATTTCCCTTTGCTAATCAAAGCCAGTGGCCGTTCATTGAGGCGGGCATTACAGAAGCGCTGAATAACAAAAAACTCAGTGCCGGGTTGAGTTTTAAAACCAGAATCCACAGCGGGCAAACCACCAAACCGCCGGTCACCAACATTCGCAATATTATTGCGGTTGCTTCGGGCAAGGGCGGGGTAGGTAAGTCGACCACCAGTATTAACATGGCCTTTGCGCTTATGCAGGAAGGCGCCAGAGTGGGTATTTTAGATGCCGACATTTATGGCCCATCGGTGCCTATCATGCTGGGAAATACCGGTGAACGCCCGGCAACCGCTGATAATAGGCACATGCAGCCATTACAGGCTCACGGCATGGTGGCAAACTCAATTGGCTATTTGGTGCCAGCAGAAGACGCAGCCATCTGGCGTGGACCCATGGCCAGTAAAGCGCTATCGCAAATTATTAATGAAACGCTGTGGCCAGTGCTGGATTATCTTATTGTGGATATGCCGCCGGGTACAGGGGATATTCAGCTCACCATGGCGCAACAGGTACCATTAACTGCAGCGGTGGTAGTAACAACGCCGCAGGACCTGGCCATTGCCGATGCCCAAAAAGGCATTGCTATGTTTAATAAGGTCAACATTCCGGTGCTCGGCCTGGTAGAAAATATGAGCTTTTACCAGTGCACAGAGTGTGGGCATAAAGAGTACGTTTTTGCTAAAGATGGCGGCAATTTATTAGCAGAACGCTACAATTTGCCGCTATTAGGGGCGCTGCCGCTGGACGTGCGTATTCGCGAACATGCCGGTTCCGGCGAGCCGTTATTAGTCAGTGAACCGGATAGTCCGCTTTCGGATGTTTATCGGGAAATGGCCCGGGCGGTATCATTTGAGCTAGCCACTACAGTGCCTGTGGCTGCTGATCAAGGCCGCAATATTAAAGGCGACCCCATAGCGTTTAACCCGCTAACCGACAGCTAAGTTGCAAAAATGTGTTGATAAGCGGCTAAAAGCGCTTAAAACACATTGCCTGTGGGGCGCTGCAGTCGCATAATAGCGCCCCGGTTAAGGCTTAGGAATACCCCGCAATGCGTTTATGTGATCGCGATATTTATCAGTACCTGCAAGACGGCAAAATCAAAATCGATCCGCAACCTGATTACGATCAGATAAGCGGCCTTACGGTGGACATTCGTCTGGGCAATAAATTTCGCGTATTCGAAGATCACGCAGCGCCATACATTGATTTAAGCGGGCCTAAATCTCAGGTTCAGGCAGCCCTTGAATCGGTAATGAGCGACGAAATTGAACTGCCGGAAGACAAAGCCTTTTTCCTCCACCCTAAAGAGCTGGCCCTGGCCATTACTCACGAATCGGTCACTTTGCCTGACAACATAGTAGGCTGGCTGGACGGTCGTTCTTCATTGGCTCGCCTTGGCCTGATGGTGCATGTTACCGCCCACCGCATCGATCCCGGCTGGTCAGGCAATATTGTGCTGGAGTTCTATAACAGCGGTAAGTTACCACTGGCGTTACGGCCCCTAATGAAAATAGGTGCGTTGAGTTTTGAAGTACTCAGCCAGCCGGCAGAAAAACCTTACAATGCCCGGATTGACGCTAAATACAAAGGGCAGGCGGGTGCGGTGGCTAGTCGTATTGATGCCGATGGCAAAGACGACGCTGAGTAACTTACTCCCCTCGCTTATTTTTTTAAAGTCCAACAAATACTTGTAAAATAATTGTTTAAAATTTACATCTAAAACTTTACTTAATCGATTAAGTTGCTATCTTATTGGGTATTAAAACCTGATAAGGAAGCAACTATGCGCCTGGCTACCGCTTTATATTTGTCTGCTCTCTCACTGCTGAGTTTTGCCTCTCAGGCAACTGACGTTTCGGTAACGTCACCAGACGGTGATATTACATTTACCTTCACCGATGAAAACGATTATGCCCAGTATAGCGTTGACTACAACGGTAAGCAGATCATGCGCCCGGCGCGGCTGGGTTTTGCTTTTGCTGAGGCTAAATCGATTTATCGTCATCTTGAAGTCAGTGAAGTAAGCCGCACCAGCGAGGATAACACCTGGGAGCAACCCTGGGGGGAACAACGTGTTATTCGCAACCACTACAATGAGCTGGTGGTTAAATTTACCGATAAGAATGATGCAGAGAATGCCTTTAACGTGCAGGTACGGGTATTTGATGACGGCATAGGCTTTCGTTATCACGTAAGCGCCGACGGGCAACGTGATATCACCCGTGAAATGACCGAGTTTTCGGTTATTGATTCGCATACGGCTACCGCTTACTGGATCCCGGGGCAGGGTTATGACCGTCAGGAATATTTGTATCGCGAAACCCGCTTGCAGGATGTTGGTAAAGCCAGCACACCGATGACGATTAAACTGGACGACGGCACGCACCTGGCTATTCACGAGGCCGCGCTGGTAGATTACGCTGGCATGAGCCTGGATAGACAAGCGCTGGGCCGCTTCGAAGCCGATCTAGCACCCCGTGCCGACGGCATCAAAGTGCGTAAACAAGGCAGTTTCACCACGCCATGGCGTACCGTACAGATAGCGCCGAGTGCGGCAGAGTTAATTAACTCCTATATCACCCTTAACCTTAACGAGCCCAATAAGCTGGGTGAAGTTGACTGGATTAATCCGGGTAAGTACATCGGTATCTGGTGGGGAATGCATATCCAGAAATACACCTGGGGCTCCGGTGATAAACACGGCGCTACCACAGAAAATACCCTGCGCTATATGGACTTTGCCGCGGAGCACGGCTTTGACGGCGTATTGGTAGAAGGCTGGAATGTTGGCTGGGATGGTGACTGGATCCAAAACTCAGAGTTGTTTTCGTTTACCGAGAGCTATCCGGATTTCGATATTCAAAAAGTCAGTGATCACGGCAAAAAAGTGGGCGTTAAGCTTATTGGCCACCATGAAACGTCCGGCGGGATCACCAACTACGAAGCACAGATGGAAGACGGTTTTGCGCTTTATCAGAAGATGGGTGTGGAGCAGATTAAAACCGGCTATGTAGCGCATGGCCAGAGCCTGAAAGTTACCGACGAGCAAGGCATTAAACGTCTGGAATATACCGACAGTCAGCCGCTGGTAAATCACTTTATTAAAAACATCACTACCGCTGCGAAATACGGTATTTCCATTAACACCCATGAATCCGTCAAAGACACGGGACTTCGCCGCACCTATCCAAACTGGATTGCCCGGGAGAGTGCTCGTGGTCAGGAATATAACTCAGGCTGGGCAGCGCCCAATACGCCTGAGCATGTGCCGATGCTGGCGTTTACCCGTATGCTTTCCGGACCGATGGACTTTACGCCAGGTATCTTCGACCTTGATTATCCGCCAATTAAAGGCGGAACCGAAGAACATGGCCGCGTGAAATACATGCGCCCGCAAAGCACTATTGCCAAACAGTTAGCCGAATATGTAGTGCTTTACAGCCCTATCCAGATGGCCGCTGATTTGCCGGAGAACTACGAAGCGCAGATGGCACCTTTCCAGTTTATTAAAGATGTTCCTACCGACTGGGAGCAGACTCAGGCGTTGCAGGGTGAAGTAGGTGACTATGTGGTAATTGCACGCCAGGAACGCAAAGCGAGACATTACAGTGGTAACGACTGGTATTTAGGGGCAATTACTAACGAAGATGCGCGGGATATCACTGTGCCGCTGAGTTTTCTTAAACCCGGTAAAACCTACGAAGCGCAAATTTACAAAGACGGCAAAAAAGCCGACTGGCAAACCAATCCCTATGATGTGGATATCAGTAAAAGAAAGGTCACCAGTAAAGATTCATTAACCTTGCACCTCGCTGCGGCAGGTGGTGCGGCTATAAGGTTTAAACAGCTGTAATACCGCAACATAATCCAGTGAGACCAAAGGCGCCAAATCCCCAACCTACGGCGCCTTTTTTATGTGCTCAGTTCGCACAATAAAACCAACAAAAGCATCTTTTCCGGGATAACGCTTCTTCTGCACTTTGGCAACTAAATCACAAATGTACTCAAGTGGTTATATAATACTCGTTTTAATCATGTAAAGATTTGTGTTCAATCTATTTTTTTGTTGAGAATATTTACTCACTTGCAAGGTCAATGATCTCTGCTAGCTTTATTACTTGATTAAAATTAAGTGATAACTAGCCATGAATGCAAAGCGAGCCGAAATATTAGTTGTTGAAAGTCCTGGGTCAGAACTGCACGGGATGGTGAAATCATTAGAGAACGAATTTTTTGTGGAGGAAGTTTCCAGTGGTCAAAGGGCGCTGGAAATCGTACGTGAAAAAGATAAATCCCCCTGTGTAGTGCTTATTGAAACCGCATTGGAAGATACCTCTGGTTACCAGGTGTGTGAGCAGCTAAAGCAGCAGCCCGGCGCCGAACATACTGACGTTATTTTAATGAATAATGAGGCGTCTTTATCAGATAAGCTTAAGGGCTATGATGCTGGCGCATCAGATTTTATTACCGGCAAGGCAGCGCCCGAAGAAGTGGTGCGCAAAATTAAACTGGCAGCCAGCAGAGACTGGCAACTCGAGCAGGCGGAAGCTGAAAAACAGGCAGCAATGGATACGGCGATGACTGCAATTGTGAACGCCGGAGAGCAAGCCAGTATCATTCACTTTATGCGCGAAAGTTTTAAGTGTGAGTCGGTTAATTCGCTGGCTCAGCTGATAGTTGAAACCGCCGCGGGGTTTGGCTTAAGTACGTCGGTACAAATTGAAACGCCAACCGGAACTGTCAGCGCTACCAGCAATGGCAATATTTCACCGCTCGAAACCCAGTTACTCACCACATTTCAGAAAGTTGGACGTATCCATCAGCGTGGTCAACGACTGATCCTCAGTTACGGCATGATTTCGCAACTGATAAAAAACATGCCGGTTGATGATGACGATAAGTGTGGCCGCTTTCGCGACCACTTTGCTGTAATCCTCGAAGGTGCAGTGAGTCGTCTGAAGGCGCTGTTTATCCTTCAGGAGCTGGATGAAGTGCTGGTCGAGACCAATGAGTCGCTGGCCAGCTTGTCCGATTTACAATCCCGTCAGAAGAAGAAAAACGTCGATATTATGGCCAGGATGCAAGAAGACATCCTGAATAATTTTTTCAACTACGGCCTGACTGAAGAGCAGGAAAAAGTGCTGCTTACCATAATCGAAGGCTATTCCGACGAAATATTCCGGGTTTACGAAGAGGGGATGACCACAGACTCAAAACTTTCCAGTATTGCCCAACGCATTCAGCAAGCAACGCAACAAAACTCGTAATCTAACCGCTGTAACCAGGAGAAATGGAATGACCAAAACAGTTGTTATCGCCGACGATTCAGCCTCAGTGCGACAGATAGTAAGTATGGTATTGAAAACGAACGGGTTTACGGTGCTGGAAGGCGAAAACGGCGAACAGGCGTTAAAGCATCTTGATGGTAAAAAGGTCAACCTTATTATAAGCGACGTTAACATGCCGGTGATGGATGGCCTGACCTTTGTGAAAGAAGTCAGAAAGATAGAAGCGTATCAGTTTACGCCGATTTTAATGCTAACCACCGAAACCGATGAGAATTTAAAAGCCCAGGCTAAGGAGCAGGGCGTGCGCGCCTGGCTGGTTAAACCGTTTCAACCGCCCTTGTTATTGAAGTGCATTGCGAAGCTGACTTAGGAGGTGCTTATGCCACTTGAGTTTAAAGGCGAACCTATAAATACCATTGTGTTGCCTGAATCGGTGACTATTTTTGAGGTGAAAGCTATCCATGAAGCACTGCTCAGCGTTGCATCGAATTCACTGCTCACACTGGATTTGGCAAATACCGCTGAAGTCGATGCTGCGGGTATGCAACTGATTTTAGCCTTTGTGCAGCAGCAAGAAAAATCAGCTAATCCCGTACAACTTATAAATGTAAGTGATGAACTGCAAGCCACGTTGATGTTATTGGGAGCCGAGTTAGGCAAGTCTAATCAGAACGCCGGGGTAGCATTGTGATTGCGCCACTGGAGACATTTCAAATTGAGGCCAGAGAACACCTGGTGAACCTCGAGGCAGCATTGCTGGAACTGGAAGAGCAGCCGGAGGAAAGCGAAGCCATTGATACTGCCTTTAGGGCTATTCATACCATTAAAGGTGCCGCTGGTATGTTTGGTTTTCAGCAGCTTACTGACTTTGCCCATCACCTCGAAACGGCTCTGGATAAACTCCGTCAGGGTAAACTGGACGTGAGTAAAACGTTTATCGAAATCTTTTTAGATGCCGGTGACTTAATGGCTGAGATGCTGGAAGACACCGAATTCAGTGCCGGGCAAACCATCAGTAGCGAAAAGTTGCTTGAGCGGCTTTACCAGATTGCGCCCGAAGATGACCCTCGTAAAAGCCTTATCCAGGCTCCCGAAGTGCAGGGTGAACCGGCCTCGGAAGAAGCTATTTACCGGGTGCGTTTCAAACCTGACCGGGACAGTTTTAAAAATGGTTTCGATGCAATGCCAGTGCTACGCGAACTAACCAGCTTAGGCACCGCCGAGGTGATCTGTAAGCACGAAAACCTCCCCGCATTTAATCAGCTCGAGCCTCAGGCCAGTTACCTGAGTTGGGAATTATTGCTGGTGACTGAGGCATCGAAAGATACGTTGATGGACGCCTTTATGTTTGTGGCGGATGAATGGCAAATCCAGGTTGATGAAATAGATATTCACGATACCGATGAAGATGCCGACAAGCTGGGCGAGCTACTGGTTGCCCGGGGCAATGTGGCAAAACAAGCACTGGATGAAGCACTTGGCGAGAAGCCAGCTATCGGTTCATTGCTCAAAGAACAGGGCGTGGTGCAGGAAGAAGAGGTGAAAGCCGCTCTGAAAGAGCAGCAACTCACCCGTAAAGTAAAAGCCAAAAAACAGGCAGGTAAGTCGCAGGCAACCGTGCGGGTACCGGCGGAAAAGCTCGATTCTCTGATGAACCTGGTAGGTGAACTGGTAATAGTGCAGGCCCGGCTGAATCAGGTATCTGATGCAGTGAATAACGATGACATTGAAGGAATTGCCGAAGAGCTGGAATTGCTTACCACGCAAATGCGCGATGAAACATTTGGTATTCGTATGATGCCCATCGGCAGTACCTTTGGCCGCTTTCGCCGCTTAGTTCGCGATCTTTCCTCAGAGCTGGGCAAATCTATCCAGCTCGACACTCAGGGCGCAGATACCGAGCTGGATAAGGTGGTTCTTGATAAACTCGCCGACCCGCTGATTCACCTTATACGCAACAGTATCGACCACGGCATAGAACCCACCGAAGACAGATTGGCTCTGGGCAAAACGCCCACCGGCAATATTTTACTGTCAGCCAGTCATGCCGACTCTCAGGTTGTGATCACCATTAAAGATGACGGTCGGGGCTTAAACAAAGACAAAATCAAAGCCAAAGCAATAGAAAAGCAACTGATCACCAGCAAAGACCAGCTCACCGATGAGCAAATTCATCAGCTTATTTTTGAGCCGGGTTTTTCCACCGCGGCGAAAGTGTCTGACATCTCCGGGCGTGGCGTAGGTATGGACGTGGTGAAGCGTTCGATTATGGAGCTTGGCGGCAAGCTGTCGATTGACTCTGCCGTAGGTGAAGGTACCGAACTCACTATTCGCCTGCCCATGACCCTGGCAATCATTGAAGGGTTAATGGTAGCGGTAGGGACCGAATATTACGTATTGCCGCTTAATAACGTAGAAGAATGCATTGAGCTTACCCAGAGTAACACCCATGCGAAAACCCGCCGCCGCATTGTTGAACTGCGGGGCCAGCAAATCCCTTATCTCAGTTTAAGGGAGTGGTTTGAGGTACCCGGTGATGAGCCGCCTATTCAGCAGGTGGTGATCACCCATTCAGGCAGCGAACGTTTTGGATTTTGTGTCGATGAGGTCGTCGGCCAGTACCAGACCGTGATTAAACGGTTAGGCAAACTCTACGAGGGGGTCAGTGGTTTCAGCGGTGCCACCATCTTAGGTGATGGCAGTGTAGCGATGATCCTCGACCCGGTAGCGCTGATAGACAGCGTATCCTCAAGCGAATTTGGTGAAAATACTACTCAACCTATAAGGATGCAGTCATGAATCGCATCAGCTTAAAAGCACTAATTATGTCAGCCTTTGTGATTTTACTGGTTGCTATGGCTACCACGAACTTTCTGGGCATTTCGGCGTTATCCGGCATGAACAGCCAGCTAAACAGCATAGTGGATGAATCGGCAGAAAAAGTAAAAATTGCCGCTCGTATCCGCCAGGATCTGCTGGCTATCAGCCGGGCCGAGAAAAACCTGATCCTGGCGCAAACCCAGGCCGATATGGATGGTTATGCTACTTATATCGACCAGACCGAGCAACAAATGCAAAGTAAGCGTCAGCAGTTACGGGATTTGGTTGATGTGACAGGTCAGCAGAAACTCGATGCCTTTGGTGAAGTATGGGCTCAGTATCAGCAAACTAATCGTCAGGTTCGGGATTTGGCGCGACTGAACTCCAATATCCGAGCTAAAACGCTTAGTCAGGGCGAAGCCCGAAATGCCTTCGACCGGGCTCAACTGGCGATTAACAGTATGGTAGAAATGCTCGATGAGCAGATCGCCAGTGCTAACTCTACCGCGGCGGTAAAATCGCTGGCGACAAAACAAAGACTGGCGGCACAGATCAGTCGCAATCTGGTAGAAATTCAGCGTGGTGAGAAAAACATCATACTGGCTACTACGCAGGATGATATGGATGGTTTTACCGACGCCATCGAAAATATCGAGGTAACCCTGACAGAGCAAATTCGCCAGTTTGCGTCATTGGCCAGCAACTCTGAGCAAAACGCCCTTAACCGTTTTCAACAGCAGTTTGAAACCTATTATGAGCTGCACAGCCAGGTACGGAATTTAAGCCGTGAGAACGGCAATGCCAGAGCCTTCGCCTTGTCTGCCTCCGACGGGCGAGCATTGCTGGACGAAGCAGAGGGTTTACTGGCTGACATTGTGAATGTAAACGATGCGGCGCTGGAAGCCGATAAAAACCTCAGCGATGCCTCCTATGTGTCGGCCAGAACGCAGTTGATTGTCGCGTTGGTTATCTCGTTTGTAGTTGCAGTGGCTATAGCGCTGACAGTTATCAAGAGGGTAAATATTGTAAGTAAAATTACCCAGCAAATTGGCGATGGCGACCTGACCGCCAGGTTCGACAATAACACGCCGGACTCCGACATATACGGCGTGCTGAGAAATATGAATAGCAACCTTAAATCCATTGTCGGAGAGGTAATTGAAGCTTCATCTAACGTAGCCGCAGGCAGCACTCAATCCAGCGCAACCGGCCAGCAGATAGCGCAGGGGGCCACTGAGCAGGCCGCCTCTCTGGAAGAAATTTCGTCTTCAATGGAGGAAATGGCGTCGAACATCGCTCATTCTGCAGATAACGCCCAGCAAACAGAGCAAATTGCCCGTAAAGCCTCAACCGATGCCGAGCAAACTGGCGCTGCCGTTAATGAGGCGGTTGAGGCGATGAAAGACATTGCCGATAAAATTGGCATTATTGAAGAAATCTCCCGCCAAACCAATTTGTTAGCGCTTAATGCTGCGATTGAAGCCGCCCGGGCCGGTGAGCACGGTAAAGGATTTACCGTGGTAGCGGCTGAAGTACGTAAATTAGCTGAACGCAGCCAGAAAGCGGCTGCTGAAATCGTTACCCGCGCGAAAGGCAGTTTAGAAGTATCAGAGCAAGCTGGCACTATGCTATCGCAACTGGTGCCAGACATTCAGCGAACCTCTGATTTAGTGCAGGAAATCAGTGCCTCGTCCCGCGAACAGGACTCGGGTGCCACCGAAATCAATAAAGCTCTGCAACAGCTTGACCAAACCGTGCAGCAATCCGCGGCTGCAGCAGAAGAAATGGCTTCCACCAGTGAAGAGCTGTCGGCGCAAGCCGATCAACTCAATGCCACCATCTTATACTTCAAACTGGATAAGCAGGGCGGTACTCGCAATGCTGGCAGCAGTTCTGGCGGTAGCAACAGCAATCCGCCATCACGCAATAAACGGCAAAGCAGTGTGGCTAAAATGCCCGAGGCCACCAGTGGTGGTGTAGATATCGATTTAAGCGATGATAAAACCGAGTTTGTACGCTACTAACAGAGGTGATTATGAGTGAGCAAACCATAGCGGAGACCGAGTTAGCCCAAGATGAAGAACAGTCATCGCATGTCAGTGTACAGGTACTGACATTTTTACTTGATGACGAAGTGTACGGTGTGGACATCAGGCAAATTCAGGAAGTACTGGAGTATCGTAAGGTTACCCGAGTGCCGAGAAGTCAGCCATTTTTACTGGGGGTTATTAATTTACGTGGCAAGGTAGTACCGGTACTGGATTTACGTCGGTTATTCGATATGACCCTAGCCGAGATCACGGTAAACACCTGCATTGTGATTATCGACATTCTATTGGATGGAGAAAAAGTTTCTATCGGCATATTAACCGACGCAGTTCGGGAAGTGGTGGAATTACCCGTCAGCGAGATCAGTGCGCCGCCACGCATTGGCAGTCGTGTGAACAACCGGTTTATTAATGGCATGGGTAAACACGAGGGGGACTTTATTGTGATCCTGGATGTCCAGAAAGTGATGGCCGATGAAGAATTTAATGCCATGCTGGATGTGGTGAGTGATGAAGCGCTGGCAGATGAAGAGGGTGATAGCAGCGACAATTCGGGGCATGACTAAGCGGTGACGGCAATGATGTACGACAAGCTGCGCGAACCTGATCGCAAAAAAGTGGCCGAATTCGTTCAGGGAACGGCGGGGATCCAGTTACCGGTATCGAAAGTATCGCTAATGGAAACCCGCTTAAGAAAACGTCAGAAAGCGCTAGAGGTTGTTGATCTTTGTATGAAAAGCAGCCGGCATAGCAACGAGGTATAATTGTTTCGCCAAAAATAATTAACCGTAATGTTGCTATGCCAAGAACGATGTTAACAGATGATGCGTGGGAAATCCTAAAAGTACTGCTAAAGGAGAGTGGCAGAGTCTATAACAAATATGAGCACCGAAATACCCTGGAGGGCATACTTTACCGAATGCGTACCGGCATTCAGTGGCGGGATTTGCCATCTGAATTTGGTCTCTGGAATACGGTCTACCGACGATTTAATTTATGGTCGAAGAAAGGCATATTGCAAAAGTTATTTGAAAGCTTAGCCTCCGAGGGTGACCCAGAATGGTTGTTTCTTGATGGTAGTATAGTTAAAGCGCATCAGGATAGTAGCGGTGCAGCGGGTAAACAAGATGAGGCCATCGGAAAAAGTCGAGGTGGTAACTCAACGAAAATTCACCTTGCGGTAGATAGCGGTGGCCTGCCCGTTTATTTTGAACTATCCGGTGGTCAAGTGAACGACATCGTACATGCACAAAGTCTGATAATAAACTCCCCACAAGCCGATATTGTTTGTGCTGATAAAGGCTATGACAGTGAAGCTTTTAGAGCTTACGTAGAAGAAAGTGGAGCAGATGCCAATATTCCACGCAAACGAAATAACAAATTAGGTAATGACGATATGGACTGGTGCCTGTATCGATATAGGCATCTTGTTGAAAACGCGTTTTTGAGGATAAAAAGGTACCGGGCAATATCAACAAGATACGACAAGCTAGCTCGAAACTATAGCAGTACAGTCGCATTGGCATTCATGATGATGTGGCTACCAATGTACTGCTGAACAAATAATGTTCAAAGATCAACAGCCTCTAGG
>NZ_RCUA01000072.1 GCF_003731635.1 Marisediminitalea oceani
ATTTAGGCCGGGATGACAGGAATAAAAATCGTCATCCCCGCATGCTCTTGAGCGGGGATCTCCTGAAAAGATTATTTGAGCTGAGTCAGACTGTTTGGGAGAGCCCGGCTCGGAGGCCGGGATGACTGTATAATTTAGGCCGGGATGACTGGAATAAAAATCGTCATCCACACATGCACCACCACCGTCATCCCCGCATGCTCCTGAGCGGGGACCTCCCGAAAAGGTTATTTGAGCTGAGTCAGACTGCTTGGGAGATCCCGGCTCGGGGGCCGGGATGACAGGAATAAAAATCGTCATCCCCGCATGCTCTTGAGCGGGGACCTCCCGAAAAGGCTATTTGAGCTGAGCCAGACTGTTTGGGAGATCCCGGCTCGGAGGCCGGGATGACAGGAATGAAAATCGTCATCCCTGTATCAGCGGGTATAAATCATTCCACTGGGGGTTTTGCTTTTCGATTAACTTGATTTTCCAGTCTCGGCGCCAGCGTTTGAGGCGTTTTTCGCGTGCTATGGCGGCTTCGATGTCTTCGTGCATTTCAAAATACACCAGTAGTTTTAAACCATATTTTTTGCTGAAGCCGTCGGCCAGGTGCATTTTGTGTTGGTATATCCGTTGTAACAGGTTGGTGGTTACGCCGGTATAGAACACGCTTTTATAGGAATTGGTGAGTATATAAACTGCCGGGTATTTTTCGATCATGACTAGCCTCCTGAGAGGCTATTTCACGCGAAATACCGGCAGGCGGACAACTGCACTGTGGGTTAGTTATTTTCCTTCGGCACAATTGATTCGAAGCCATCTGGTTTAAGGGCCAGCACTGCGCAATCGAGATTACTGAGTACATCTTCGGCGGTATTGCCCATTAACAGGCCAGGCACACCCACACGGGCAACTGTTCCCATTACCACCACATCGGCCTTTAGCGACTCAGCCATCCGGCACAGCCCTTCTGCAGGATGCCCATCGGCAAGGTGCACTTCTGGCTGCAGGTATCCTAAGCTTTTTTCGTCAAACTTCTGCTGCAGGCTGGCTACCAGTTCGGCCAGTTCTTCACCACGTTCTTTTTTAAGTTCAGCCAGGGCGTTGTCCATTTGTTGCTGATGGCTGCGCATTAAACCGTCGCGCATCATATGCCGGGGCGCAGCATCGTAAACGTGTACTATGTGTAAGCGAGCGTTTTCGAGCAGGGCCACTTCTGCAGCGCTGGCGATTACCGCCTCGTTTAACTGTCTGCGAGTCTGGTTTTCCTCGCGGGTGAAGTGATAATTTACATCCACTGCCGCCATTACCGATTTATAGTTACGCGCGGTTTCTTCGTGGATCAGCCATACCGGGCACGGGCACTTGCGAAGCAGATGCATGGCGTCGGCACCAAATAAGAAACCCGACATGCCGCTTCTGGCCTGACTGATCACCAAATCGTGTTTGGCATGCATTACCTGCTGGATCACATCGTAATAAGGCTTACCTACCGTCACCAAAGTCTCTGGCCGCTCAGTAACCTTTAGCTTATCTACCATAGCTTCCAGTCGTTCCTGAGCTTCTTCTTTGAGGGACTGCTGAGATTCAATGTAGGCGAATGAAGCCATTACCAGGCTGGCGTTTGGCGGCAGGCTTTCCAGAGCAAGATGCAGAGTAAGTGAAGCCTGGTGGCTTTCTGCCACATGTAAGGCTTGTTCAACCAAAGCCTGCTGCTCGCTAATACTGGTAATAACGCAAAGAATGTTGTTGAAATGCCCAATCATGGCCGCTGCCCCACCATTAAAATCTGCCTGAATTTAATACTATAGATTAAATATTATGGTTCTGTGATGGCTTTTCCTGCCATAACGACGACTTATTTTAATTATTTTTGATACATCTACCGTAAAAATTAGTATCTAAATATCATGCAGTTAAATTTTTACAGGGCGGAATATAGCGGCACCTGAGTTGCATCCGCCACAAAATCCACTTGATCACAAAACTGTAATAATGTAATTTTAAAGCGTGAAAAACCAAGTAAAAAAAGGGGGCTTATCATGCTTAAGGCATTCACAAAATTTTTTAAACGCAAGCACCCGTACGCTATTGCCGCCTACCTGGGTCGTAAAAATACCCAGCGTATTCTGGATTGCAAAATCGAAAAGAAGTCTAAACTTCTGGCACACGATTAATAACAAATTCTAGCCGCTAACCCGGCAACTTGTTTTACTTCGTAAGCAACAGGTGCGTTACCTAAGTGCATACCGCATAAAGAAAATCCGATGGCAAAACCATCGGATTTTTTTGTATATGAATACTGTTACCCGCTCGTTTTGGTAGGCCGCTGTTACGCCCCGAAAATCGCTTTAAGGGTAAAGAAACAGGCGATGGATAAGATCGCGCCGGCAGGCAGCGTTACAATCCATGAGATCACGATATTACGGATAATGCCCAGGTTTAACGCCGAAACACCACGTGCCAGGCCAACACCTAACACCGCACCAACCAGGGTTTGCGTAGTTGAAATCGGTAAGCCAGTACCCGAGGCGATTACCACGGTACAGGCTGCCGCCATCTCGGCCGCAAAGCCACGACTAGGCGTTAAGTGAGTGATCCCCTCGCCGATGGTCGCGATAACGCGGTGACCAAACAGGGCCAGTCCAGCCACAATGCCCAACCCACCTAAAGGCAGGATCCATGGTGCCAGTGTGCTGCTTGCAGTAATTTCGCCGGTAGATACCACACTCACCACGGCCGCCAACGGACCAATAGCATTCGCTACATCGTTTGAGCCGTGGGCAAACGCCATACAACAGGCGGTTACCACCATTAACAGAGCAAACACCTTTTCTACGTTAGCGCGTTGCAGCTCGGTATCGTCTGAATGGCTGTAAGTCTGACGGCTGATAAGCCACTTACCAATAAAGGCAATCACTATCGAAAGGGCAATAGCCAACAAGTAACCAGAGGTATCAGACATATCCAGGCCAACGTGCTTAAGACCTTTTTTGATAGTAACCAGCGCCATAACAAAGCCGGCAAAGGCCATGTAAAAAGGCACGTATTTTTGCGCGTTTTCAAATGGTTTATCGGTTTGGAAAATCAGTTTACTGGCACTTTGGTAAATGAGGTAAGCGATAACGCCCGAGATAGCCGGGGTAACCACCCAACTGCCCACAATGCCGCCTACTTTGCTCCAGGCTACGGCATCCACACTTACACCAACGGCAGTAAAACCGATGATGGCACCAATAATGGAATGGGTGGTAGATACAGGCCAACCCAGATAAGACGCTACGCCCAGCCATATTCCGGCAGCAAACAGCGCAGAAATCATACCCAGAACCAGGTATTCTGGAATATCAATAAAATAAGCGGTATCGATAATACCTTTACGAATGGTAGATGTAACCTCGCCACCGGCCAGATAAGCGCCGGCAAATTCGAAGATCATCGCAATTATGATGGCTTGTTTGATAGTTAACG
Organism: Marisediminitalea oceani; assembly: GCF_003731635.1. Classification (GTDB taxonomy): domain Bacteria; phylum Pseudomonadota; class Gammaproteobacteria; order Enterobacterales; family Alteromonadaceae; genus Alteromonas; species Alteromonas oceani. Next base: position 3,454 of record NZ_RCUA01000072.1, read on the forward strand.
CTTTAGAACCTACTGAGGTTCCCATGGCATTCGCCACGTCGTTAGCACCAATCCCCCACGCCATTACAAAACCAACAACGGCAGCGAGGATAATCAGGATCATGCCATAACTTTGTAGGATTTCCACAGACAGTCGCTCCGGTTGTGCCTAGCTGTATGCCACGAAAAGTGCAGGAAACTGAGTTTCTGTTGGCTGAGCAAATTCTGTCGGTTTACTCAGCGCTGGCAATAAAAAAACTTTAAGCATCTTGGTTTGGTTGAATTTTTATACAATTACCTTAATGGTTGCGGCGCATTCTAGCGCAAAGTGCCGTCGAGCCATAGGCCATTTTTAATAATTCATCACAATAAATCAGACAATCATCACTGTTCGGCGATTATTAAGCCAAATATGTCATTTATATTACAGATTTAAGACAGCCATCCGCGCTGTTAACTGTCGCTGAGATTATCCAGAGTTTGTTGCAAATTCTCCAGTTGTGTATGGCGCACATCGCGTCCACTGGTCAGCGACACCACATATTCACAAATATTTTTGCAGCGGTCGCCTATCCTTTCCAGCGATCGCAGAGCCCAGAGAATTTCCAGCCAGTCTTCCATGGAATCGCCGGAGCGTGACATTTCATCGGCGGTATAGCTAAGCAGCTTTTTGTATTCGCTGTCGATACTGTTGTCCTGATCGTATACTTCTAGTGCCGCTTCCTCATCAAGGCGGGCAAAGGCATCAAAGGTACCGCGCATCATGGCCGCAGCCTGCTGCCCTATCGATAACATACTGCTTTTTATCGCCACATCGGCGGGCAGTTTTTGCTTGGTTACCAGTCTGGCGATCCGCTCTATCTCATCGCCCATGCGTTCAATATCGGTAATGGCTTTGGAAATAATCATAATAAGGCGCAAATCGCTGGCTGTAGGATGGCGCTTGGCGATGATGCGTAAGCACTCCTCGTCGATCTGGATTTCCATGGAGTTAATTTTCAGATCGTTGAGGATCACCGTTTCAGCCAGACCCGGGTTATTGGTAGCAATGGCCTTTAAGGTATCCGCCAGTTGCTGCTCAACTTCTCCGCCCATGGCCATTACCGAGTTACGTAAGTTTTCCAGCTCGATATTAAACCGGCCGGAAATGTGGGTATTGAGTGCAACCTGTCGCATCATAAGCTCCTGTACAGCCCGTAATTAGCCGTAACGGCCGGTAATGTAGTCTTCGGTTTGTTTTTTCTCTGGCAGCGTAAACAGAGTATCACTGTCGCTGTATTCCACCAGCTCGCCCTGATGTAAAAAAGCGGTGTAATCGGACACCCGCGAGGCCTGCTGCATGTTGTGGGTAACAATAACAATGGTACAGCGCTTTTTGAGGTCTGCCATCAGCTCTTCAATGATCAGCGTGGTGAGCGGATCGAGCGCCGAGGTAGGTTCATCCAGCAACAAAATCGACGGTTTAAGCGCTAGCGCCCGGGCAATCACTAACCGCTGTTGCTGACCGCCCGAGAGCGTGGTGGCCGATTCGAACAGGCGGTCTTTCACCTCATCCCACAGCGCTGCTTCTATCAGCGCGCGCTCTACCGCATCATCCAACTGGCGGCGCTGTTTAATGCCCTGCAGGCGTAGTCCGTAGCACACGTTATCGTAAATGCTCATGGGGAAAGGGTTAGGCCGTTGAAACACCATGCCTACCTGGGAGCGCAGTACAGAAAGGTTTTCTTTCTTGCGGTTAATGTTGCGCCCGTCGATGATAATCTCACCTTCCGTTACGCTGTTGTCGATAAGATCGTTCATGCGGTTAAAGCAACTGATCAGGGTAGACTTACCGCACCCCGACTGGCCAATCAACGCGGTAATGCGATTTTTCGGAATACGCATGGTGATGTTGTGGAGCACATGCTTATCGCCAAACCGCAAACACAAATCGCGCACCTCAATGGCGGTTTGTGCCTCGGGCAGTTTTGCTAAGTTGAGCTGTTCTCTTTCAAACAATTTCAGCATGGGATCACAACCTCTAATAGCCGCGTAAATAACGCTTTCTTAAGCGCCGGCGCAAAATTACCGCCAGCACATTTAACACAAAAACCACCACCAGTAACAACAGGCAACTGGCAAACATTAGTGAAGCGCTGCGCACGTCGGTCTGGCTGTGAAAGGCCCCATCGTAAATTAGTACGCCCAGGTGCATAAACTGGCGATCCAGATGAAGATACGGAAACTCTCCGTCAAAAGGAAGATTGGGTGCAAACTTCACTGCCCCCACCAACATTAGCGGCGCAACCTCTCCGGCGGCGCGGGCGATAGCCAGGATAACGCCGGTCATAATGCCAGGGCTGGCCATGGGCAGCACGGTATGCCAGATGGTTTCAAATTTGGTGGCACCCAGCGCATAACTGCCCGACTTTAAGCCTTCAGGTACGCGCCGCAACCCTTCTTCGGTGGCGACAATCACCACCGGTAAGGTAAGGATAGCCATGGTCAGCGAAGCCCAGAACACCCCTGGCGTACCCATGGTAGGTGCCGGCAGGGCGTCTTTAAAAAACAGCTCGTCAATATTGCCGCCTACCAGGTACACAAAAAAGCCCAGGCCAAATACACCATAAACAATCGACGGCACGCCAGCCATGTTACTCACGCAAATTCGAATTACCGAAGTTAAGTGATTATCCGGGGCATATTCATTGAGGTAAACCGCGGCCAGCACGCCAAACGGCGTAACCAGAATGGTCATCACAAATATCATCAGCACGGTGCCAAACAAGGCCGGAAACACCCCGCCGGCAGTGTTGGCCTGTTTTGGCGCATCGGTAAGAAAAGCCACTACACCAGCACCCACAATGCCCAGCTTACCAAACCAGTCGAGCTGCCCCGGGTAACTGAGGCGATCGATGTCATCTAGGGGAATTAAAAACTCGCGGCCATTATTAAACCGGGTAACCAGTTGATAATCTGCCAGTTGCGCTTCCAGGCTTAACACCTCCTGCTGCCAGCGCTCAAAATCGGCATACAGGCGTAATCGGGCCGGGGCGTCTTCTTCTACCTGGCGTAAATCTAAACTGGCCAGCTCCCGATGAACACTGGCTAAACGCTCTTTACGCACCGTTTCGATTTGCTCGCGGATGGCTGTTACCGTGTCGCGAATTTCATCGTACTGCGTAAGCTCGCCTGATTGGTCTTCCGGCAGGCGAATGCTAAGCGGTTCGCTAAATACCCGGGAGCCGTTGATTAACAAAATATCAGCCGCTTGCGCTGCCTCGCTGATAGCCTCTACGGCATTGGCCTCTACCAGCAATGAACGGCCATAGGGATGCTGGCTATCAGAATAACGAAACACAAAGGCCGGCTCACTGCCGCTCTCTACCGCGGAGTTAATATGGCGTTCGTTAATTTGTGCATAAACCTGTTTAGCGGTGCCATCCGGTAATTCAAACTGAATGCTTTGTACCGGCCGTGGCCAGAAATAGTCGAGCCCGCGAATGGTAATCAGCATCAGTACGCATGCCAGAGCAACCACCAGTAACCCGGCACAAAACGCACCCAGGCTAATCACATAGGACTGCTGCTGACGGTTAGTTAAAAACTGCCGGAGCGACCACTTATCCATGACTTTTCACCCGGCGGGAACGCTGGCGCAACAGTTCGGCCAGTGTATTAACAATAAAGGTAAAGCTAAACAGCACGCAGGCCGTTAAAAACAGCACCTGATAATGAATACTGTGCACCTCGGCCTCGGGCAACTCTATGGCCAGGTTGGCGGTGAGCGCCCGAAGCCCGGCAAACAAATCCCAGTCGGCGATCGGCGTATTACCCGTTACCATTAATACAATCATGGTTTCACCAAAGGCCCGGCCAAAGCCCAGCATTATGGCCGCCACAATACCCGGGAAAGCCACTTTTAACACTACCCGGCGCAGGGTTTGTAACCGGGTAGCGCCCAGCGCATAAGACGCCTGACGTAAGCTGTGGGGCACCCCGCTGATGGCATCTTCGGCCAGTGAATAAATACTCGGTGAAATAGCCAGGCCCAATGCAATAGCCACCAGAATGGTGGTTTTACCTACCGGCACTTCGGTGGTGTGGGCAAAAAAGGTAAAGTCGTCGGCATCCAGCGCTGCCAGCAGCCAGTCTGGCGCCCAGGCCACACAAATATAGCCGTACACCACTATTCCCAGTACCGGCAGCACGGCTTCGGCGAAGTTGTGCAGCTCACTGCTTACGCTTTGGGCCACGCGGTGCTGCACCAGCGCAATAAACAATAAAATCACCGGTAGGGTTACCATAAACACCGCAATGGAAAATAAAAATCGCTCAGCCAGCGGTGCCAGCCAGATAGCGGCAATAAAACCAATCAGCACCGATGGTACGGCCTCGAGCATTTCGATGGTGGGCTTAATACTATCGCGCACCCGTGGGCGGGCAAAATACGCAGTATAAACAGCTGCGCCCAGCGCCAGCGGAATGGCAATCAGTAACGCCAGCGACGACGCTTTCAGGCTGCCAATCAGCAGCGGCACCAGGCTCATTTTAATTTCCTGATAATCCGAGGCACTACTGGTTTGCCAGATCTGGTCGGGAGCCGGGTAGCCTTCATATAAATGAGGCATTAATAAACTGTTGGTGGTACTGAGTCCTGCCATGTTGCGTACTTCGTGGCGAATATAGGCATCCGCTCCGTACACATACACCCGCGAATCAAACCAGCTAACGCCCGAGGGCTGCACAGGTAGTTGCCGGCGTTCCACCACTTCGCCGCTGATGCGGTTAATTAACAGTAACTGCTGCTGACTGGTAATGGCCGCTATGCCATTAACGCTGGCATGGGCATACAGTGCCAACGGCACCTCGTTAGCATGGAGTTCGATGTTGTAAGCCGGCTGGTAGCGCAAAATACCGGCCTGGTTGTACAGACTGAGTCGCACCAGGGTGTTATTGGCCAGCGCCACAAACACCGAGCGGTTTTTCACAATGCTGTCGGCCCAGCGTACGGTTTGCGCCACGGTTAGCTGATGCAGGCGCTGATTGCTGCTATCCACAAAGGTAAGTACATTGTTGTTGATGAGCATTATCTGGCGGGTATCTGGCAGCAGTACCATGGGCTGATCAGGGGAATATTGCTGACGCACGATTTGCGTGGGACTGTTACGGTTTATCCATTGCACCAGGGTTTCATCCGGCGTATTTACCCGCATGATGATCCACTGTTCGCCCACTGCCATTTGCCAGTTAGTCTGCTGTGCCCATACCTCTTGCGGCAAGGCAAAAGACATCTCATTGGCCAGCGGCGTATCAATAAAATTGGATTGCCGCAGCGGCTGGCTCACCGTAGGTACCGGGAGTAAACGCACCTGGCCGGTTGCGGAGATATCCACTACATAAGGCAGGCCGTAACTGGTGACCACGTCCAGCGTATGCGAACAGGGCCGGCGCAGGGTCTGACGGGACGACAAGATGCCGTTATCTAACCGGGCCAGCGATACACTGCACCCCGGCCCGGCAATCACCGCCGCCTGACCGTTGGCCGTATCACCTACATATAAAAACTCGCCGCCCGGGAGTACCGGCGTTTCCTGGCGCGGCTTTACGCCCGGTGAGGCAGCAATATTCATGGCCTGAGAAAACAGGTGCCAGATGATCATCACCATGGTCAGCAACACGATGTAGCCAAACACCGAGATCACCGACCGGGCAATCCGATCGCGACGTAAGCGTTTTTTCAGGAATGATACCTGTTGAGATGCTACATTCATGTATAGAACAACGATTTGCGTGAAATTGCACTGCCCAGCAGTGTAAGTTGTGATATTTTAAGATCAAGTGAAACTTAAAGGAAGCTGCGAATAAGCGGGATGTGTTGCTACTGAGCCGTTGCGGTTAACCATAATAAAGCTGATCACCAGTATGCCGCGAACATCAGGCAACAAAAATAGTCATCACGCAAGGTCACAGTGATGTAATTCGGTACCGTTAATGCCTGCGCGACGCAATTAGTTCGCGACTCAGGACGCAATAAAGGAGTAAGAGGATGAAGCCTGTCATCTTCACGATCATTGGTAATGATAGACCCGGCCTTGTTGATGCAGTGGCCAAAAAAGTATACGAGTACGGCGGTAACTGGCAGGGCAGTAGTTTTGCGCACATGGCCGGGCAGTTCGCAGGCTTTGTGGAAGCACAGGTGCCTGGCGACAAGCATCAGGACCTCATTGCCGCACTCAACACCCTGGATGGCCTTCAGGTGCACTCACAGTCGGTAACGGAATCTGCGCTTTCTGATGCCGATGAACTCACCATTGAAGTTATGGGTAACGATCGCCCGGGTATCGTGCAGGAACTCACCAATGTGCTCAACCGCTTTGAGCTCAACATTATTAATTTTAACTCTACCTGCGAAAGCGCCCCTAACTGGGGCAGCGAGATGTTTAAAGCCCGCGTGCGGGTAGCCATTCCGGCCGACGTGGAGCACGACGACGTGAAAGATGCGCTGGAAGCGGTAGCCAACGATCTGGTTGTTGATATTACTACCACTGTGTAATTTTCCCTGCGGCCATCAGCGGCGATTTTTCGCCAGGTCGTCAACTGCCTGTCACACTTTGCTGGCAGGCTATAGCCTATTTTTTTGATTGCAGAAATAGTGATTTATCAATATGGAATCCACTGATTTATATTATCCCAAGGAATTAAGCTGGCTGGCGTTTAACGAGCGCGTGCTGCAGGAAGCTGCCGATAAAAATAATCCGGCGGTTGAGCGTATTCGCTTTTTGGGAATTTACTCGAATAACCTGGATGAATTTTTCCGGGTGCGGGTAGCAGACGTAAAACGTCAGATTGTGATTGCCCACAATGCCGGTAACGATGAAGAAGCCGAACACCAGCGCCGGTTATTAATGCAGATCCAGCGCAAAGTCGTTGAGCTGTCTAAGAAGTTCGACACAATTCATAAAGAGGTGGTCAAAACCCTCGCCCGCTACAACATTTATATCCTGCCCAAACATCAGCTTGATGAATATCAGCGTGAATGGGTACGTAACTACTTTATTAACAAGGTGCTGCGCCACATTGCACCCATTCTGATTGATAAGAAAACCGATTTGCTGAGCCGCTTAAACGGTACGGCGGTTTACCTGTATGTGGCGTTACGTCGCGAGGGCAGAAACCCGCGCTTTGCCGCCGTGCAAGTGCCCACCGGCGAAATCTCGCGTTTTCACCTGATCCCACCGCAAAAGAGCCGCAAAAACAAACACATCATCATGCTCGACGACATGATACAGCTGTGTATGGAAGACATCTTCCGCGGCTTTGTGAAGTTCGACACCCTGGAGTCCTACTCGTTTAAGATGACCCGGGATTCTGAATATTCCATCAACGATGAGATTGATGAAAGTTACGTAGAAAAAATGTCGGAAAGCATGAAGCAGCGGCTAATCGCCGAGCCGGTGCGGGTGATCCACGATCAGGATATGCCGCAAGACATGGTGGAAGATCTGCAAAAGCGCTTAAAAGTTACCAAGCTCGATACCCTGCATTCGGCCGGTCATTACCGTAACTTTAAAGACTTTATCGGCTTTCCCAATGTAGGGCGGGACTATCTGGAGAACAGCAAGCTCCCGGCTATCGATACCAAAGACTTCTCCGCTTACAACACGGTATTTGATGCCATTACCGCGCACGATATTCTGCTTTATTATCCGTATCACCGGTTCCTGCATTTTACCGAATTTGTGCGCCAGGCGGCCTTCGATCCGAATGTAAAATCCATTCGTCTGAACATTTACCGGGTAGCCCGTCAGTCGCGGATTGTCAGCTCGCTGATTGATGCGGTGGATAATGGTAAGAAAGTCACCGTAGTGGTAGAGCTGCGCGCCCGTTTTGACGAAGAAGCCAACATTGAATGGTCAAAACGCATGACCGATGCCGGCATTCGCGTGGTGCTGGGGATCCCGTCACTTAAAATCCACTCCAAGTTATGTATTGTATCGCGCGAAGAGCGCGGCAAATTAATGCACTATGCGCATTTTGGTACCGGTAACTTTAACGAGAAAACCGCCAAGATTTATACCGATTACAGCCTGTTTACCAAAAACCAGGAAATGGCCGAAGAGGCCAACTCGGTGTTTGAGCTGATCTCCTACCCGTATCGCCGGTTTAAGTTCCAGCATTTGCAAATATCGCCGCTCAATGCGCGCACCAAGATCCAGTCGTTAATCCGACAGGAAATTCAGTTCTTAAAAGAAGGCCACGACGCACATATTACCTTTAAGATTAATAACCTGGTGGATAAAGAGCTGATTGACGACTTATACCGTGCCAGCCAGGCCGGCATTAAAATCCGCGGCATTGTGCGCGGCATGTGTGGTTTGCGTCCGGGCATTAAAGGGCTCAGTGAGAACATAGAACTGATCTCCATTGTCGATCGCTTCCTGGAACACCCCCGGGTGATGATCTTCGGCGGCGGTGGTAACCGCAAAGTGTATATCTCGTCGGCTGACTGGATGACCCGCAACATGGACAACCGTATTGAAGTGGGCGCGCCCATCTACGATGAAACCCTGCAACAACGGATTGTCGATATCATGGAAATTCAGTTCAGAGACACGCTGAAGGCACGTCAGATCGACAAAGACCAGTTGAACCAGTATGTTAAAAGGGGCAACCGCAAGAAATTGCGTTCGCAGGAAGAAATCTACACCTATTTAAAACAGCTTGAGCAAAAATAAATGACGCCTACTCCCGCCTCTTTTGACAGCGTAGACAGTCGCGAAGCCAGTAAGGTTGCCGCTCTGGATATCGGTTCTAACAGCTTTCACCTGGTAGTCGCCCGCATTGTGGCGGGCTCGGTGCAAATTCTGCATCGGGTAAAACAAAAGGTGCGCTTAGCCGAAGGACTCGATAGCAACAATGTACTGTCTGAAGAGGCCATGGAGCGCGGGCTGGCTATGCTAAGGGTCATTGCCGACAGTTTAAAAGGCTTTGAACCAGACTCTGTAAAGATAGTGGCCACTTACACACTTAGAAAAGCAGTAAACGCCAACGTGTTTATTAAACGGGCCATTGAGATCCTCCCCTACCCCATTGAGGTGATTTCCGGGCCCGAAGAAGCCCGCTTAATTTACTCCGGCGTGGCCCATACCAATCATGATAATGGCAAGCGTCTGGTAGTGGATATTGGCGGCGGCTCAACCGAATTTATTATTGGCGAGGGGTTAACTCCCAAACTGTGCCGCAGCCTGCAAATGGGCTGTGTGAGCTTCACCCAGCGTTTTTTTGCTAACGGCGAGTTAAAAGCCAAACAGTTTGAGCGTGCCATCACCGCCGCCGAACAGGAAATGGAGCCCATTGAAGAGCGTTATCGCCGCATGGGCTGGCAGCGTTGTATTGGTACCTCCGGTACCATTAAAACGCTGTGTAACCTGGTAGTGAACCAGGGCCAGAAAGAGCCAACTGACGAAGCTGAGGTGACCCTTAAAGCCCTCAAGCAAATCATGAAGCAGTTTATTGAAGCCGGTCATATCGACAACCTTACCGATCCGGCCATCAGCGACGATCGCCGCGCGGTGATCCCGGCCGGTTTATGCGTGTTAATCGGCCTGTTTAAAGCATTAAAAATCGAATCGCTGCATTATTCTCCGGCGGCCCTGCGCGAAGGCGTGCTGTATCAGATGGAAGATGAGCTGCATAACACGGATATTCGTGGGCGCACCGCATCGAGTCTGGCTACCCGCTATGATGTAGATACCAGCCAGGCCAATATGGTACTAACCACCACTAAAGCACTGTATGACGCCTGCCAGAAAAACTGGAAACTACGTCATAGTGACTACCGGGCAATCGTAAGCTGGGCGGCGTTGCTGCATGAAGTGGGCTTACAGATTAATACCCGCGGCGTTCAACGCCACTCTGCGTACATTTTGCAAAACGTGGATATGCCTGGCTTTAACCAGTCGCAACAAGAGTTACTGGCCACCCTGGTGCGCTTTCACCGCAAGAAAATCCGCGTGCAGGATATCCCCGCATTTACCCAATACAGTAAAGAAGATATCTACAAACTCATTGCCCTGCTGCGCCTGGCAGTGCTGCTGAATATTAAGCGTCAGGAAGGTTTTTTGCCTGAGTTTGATGTGACCGCCGAGAAACACGGCATTACCCTGACCTTTCCGGAGGGCTGGTTAAACTCAAAGCCTATAATGACAGCAGATCTGGAGCGGGAAATTAACTACCTGCAGGCGGTAGATATTAAGCTGGCGGTAAGCTAAGCCGCCATTTACACCATAATGACTTTATTACGGCCGTTGGCTTTGGCGTCGAAGAGTGCCTGGTCGGCACTTTTTACTGTAGTGAACAGGTCGGCATCCGGCGGCATCTGCATCACACCAAAGGAAGCGGTGAGCGAAATATTAACGCCCCGTGCCGAGATGGTAGTCTCTGAAATGGTTTTGCGTAGGCGCTCTGCCATCTGAGCGGCCTTATCGCCATCATACTGCGGCGATAATATTAAAAACTCCTCGCCGCCCATACGTATTAACGTGTCTTCCTGGCGCAGTTGTGACTGAATAATTTCACTAAAACGCTTGAGCGCGATGTCGCCGATCACGTGGCCGTGTTCGTCGTTAATGGATTTAAAGTAATCAATATCGCACGCCACCAGCGACAGGGTTTCATGTTTACGTTTAGCGTGGGCACTGAGTTTTGGTGCGATTTCGTAAAAGAAGTGACGGTTTTTAGCGCCGGTAAGCGGATCCGTGTGCACCTGTGAGCGCAGTTTAAGCAATAGGGATTGCAGGATATTTACCGCAAAGGCCAGCATAAAAATAAGCATGATCACCAGCATAAATGCCGAAGTAGCGGCCAGGTGATAATGACTGTCTGCCGGTGCAATGGTCAGATACGCCGGTACGCCAAACAGCACCAATGCAATCACCAGCGAGAGCACACCAAACAACAGATGACCACCAATGCTCTCGGTACTGAAGTGTTGTTTTACACATCGCAACGCCTGCCACACCGGAAACGCCACACTGCTCAGCGCCAGACTATGCGCAATCCATCCTGAGGCCTGAGTTGCCACCAACACGGAAGTGATCGCAAATATACCGATAATATGAGTTACAGCTGCGAACTTTTTACGCTGTGACACTTCCGTGCCGTAACGTTTAAGCACCGACATCAACAACATATAAGCGCCGGTTACCGCTGAAGCATAAACGCCGGGTAAACCTATTTGAATGTAACCTACATGGGAAACAGCCTGGCAGAAAACCAGCAGCCATGAAGCAACCAGAAACCAGCGGGCATAGCTGGCCGATTTCGCTTTAAGTTGATGACGAGGCTTAGGAAGTGCGAAGGTGAAACTAATCCCTATCATTGCAACGATAGCGAGAACGCCTACCTGAATATACATATGCACGTCCTGCATCAGGCTAAATATCCTTGTTTAAATGTACGATACACGTTTATCAACATTGATAGTTATGTAAAAAATTAGTTACAAAATATAGACTAATATCTGTTCGATGGCCATACCTTATTTAGAGTTCAATATCAGAAGCCAGTTTATAGTGTAATGAATTAGATACATAAATGGGGTAATTGCCGGCTTTTTTATACTGCCATACCGGCCCCGAGCAGGTATCTCCTTAACCGCCTGGCTACCTGAAATACTCCTATTGTGTGAGCAAGACTGTTCAGGAGATCCCGGATAGCTGCTTTCGCAGCTTCCGATGTATGGACTCCTCCCCCCGAGGGAGGTAGGTTATTTCTTGCACAAAAAAACCGGAGTCCATACATGTATCAAGATAACGTAATTGCCCTGGATTTAGCAAAGAATGTTATTCAGGTTTGTATTTTAGATAAGCAAAACCAGATTAAATCGAATCGAGAGTTACGCCGTCAGCAGGTGCTTGGCTGGTTAGCCAAACAAGCCCCTTCTGTTGTTGCCATGGAAGCCTGTGGCAGTGCCCATTACTGGGCGAAGCAGGCGCGGGTATTGGGCCATCAGCCTGTGTTGTTATCAGCCCGCTTCGTGAAAAAATTTGTTGAGGGTCATAAAACCGATAAAAATGATGCAGTAGCGATTGGTATTGCCGTGCGACAACCTAACGTAAAACCGGTGGCCATAAAAAGTAATGACCAGTTGGCCCTGCAAGCACTCGAAAAGATGCGTCAGCACTATCAGGATACGGCGATTGCCACCAGTAACATGGTTCGTGCCATCGTGTATGAGTTTGGCATGGTGATACCACAAGGAGAAAAAGCCTTCCGGAAACGTATCCCCGATATCCTGGAAGATGCTGAGAATGGTTTACCGATGATGCTTCGGGCACCGCTTCATCAACAATATCAGTTCTGGATAAATTTAAAGCAACAAGTCAGGGAGGCTGAAAAGCAGCTCCGCGCTCAACTAAAAACACATGAGCAATGTAACGAATTACAGAAGCTCGATGGCGTGGGGCCGGTCAATGCCCTGAACCTGTACCTCGCACTCGGGACGCGCGGTGAGGCTTTTAAGAACGGGCGTGAGGCGGCGGCTTGTATTGGCCTGACGCCCAAACAGCATAGCAGCGGTGGCAAAGTCGTGATGCTGGGTATCAGTCAGCGCATTGCCAAAAAGCAACTCAGAGCCAACCTTATTCAGGGCGCCCTGGCCAAAATGAAAATCGTTGCCAAACGAGCACCGAAAAATACCCGCGAAGTCTGGATGAAGCAATTAATAGAGCGACGAGGCTTACGGCGAGCCGCCGTGGCATTAGCCAATAAAACCGTCAGGATGGCCTGGGCCATGGTGCACTACCAACAGCCCTATCAAGCCCCTGAGTCTGTCACCATTTAACCAGGTTCTGCAATACCAGTAATGCGACGTTAATCAGGTCAGACCGTCCCTCAAGCGCCTGTTCATCCCGGCGGTTGGAAAAACCTTGATTCCGTAAAAGGCATGGGGGAGCGAGCACATCAATGGACAAGGCTAGCTACCTGATAAGAGTCCGAATATACGCACGCATCTCACACCTGACAGCATCGCAAAATAGGTATTGCATGACAAGAGGAGTCCATATACGGGATGACGGA
>NZ_RCUA01000073.1:0-6181 GCF_003731635.1 Marisediminitalea oceani
CAAATTAATGTTCAACATGACTTTATTGATGTGATATTTCTGACTGTGAGTGCAGTCCTTTCTGGAGCAGAGGGTTGGAGCGATATAGAAGTGTTTGGTCGAGATAAACTTGATTGGTTGCGCCAATACCGTCCCTTTGAAAACGGCATTCCTGTTGACGATACCATTGCCCGAATTGTTCGAGTAATATGCCCTGAACAATTAAATAAAGCCTTTATGAATTGGGTGAATGAAGTGCGTGTTGAAACGGGTAAGCCTCAAATTGCCATCGACGGTAAGACACTTCGTCATTCCTACGATGGCGATAAGCAAACGGCATTACATAGCATTACCGCCTGGAGCAAAGATGCAGGTTTAGTGCTTGCGCAACTGAAGTCATCGGGCAAGAAAAATGAGAATGCTTCGGTATTGGACCTACTCGACACGCTTAATATTAAAGGCGCTCTTATCAGTGCAGATGCCATGAACTCTCAGAAAAAGATAGTCGAGAAAATCAGCTCGGAGAACGCAGATTATGTGCTCTGCATCAAAAACAACCACAAACAACTACGCGATGAAATTGCCGCCTATTTCCATAAGGTAGAGAGGGATAATCCCGCTTGGATTGCCTGTAATGAACAGACTGATTCTGGCCATGGACGAATTGAAGTACGCCGGTGCCAGCAACTAAGAGTCAGTGAGTGGATAAGTGAAGCACAGCACTGGAAAGGTATACGCAGTGTTATCAAAATAGAGCGAGAGCGCCACCTTAAAGACAAAGAGGTGAGCACTGAAACGCAATATTACATCAGTTCACTGGATATTGACCCCGTTGCGGTCAACCAGGCTATCCGAGCACACTGGGAAGTCGAAAATAAAGTCCACTGGGTGTTAGACGTGACGTTCAAAGAAGATGATAGCCGAATACGCAAAGAGGACGGAGCGGAAAATGTCGGAGTGATTAGGCGGTTTTGTTTGAATATGGCTCGTTTACACCCCAAGAAAGCCAGCATGAGAAGCAAACTCAAAATGGCTGGCTGGGCCGATGAATTCAGAGCAGAGCTTATTTTTGGGTAAAAGTATGCGGTTGCCCTGTCACTATTACGAGGATTAACGGCTATAACAAAGTGAGAATAAAATGATTACCAATAAATAATAGCTTCTCCCAAAGAGAAAAAGCCAAAAATTTTAAAGTAAATATCCAATCTTTCTAGTTACAGAATGACCTAAAATACACTTATCACTATTAAGCATAGCTAAGCAATTATTATTGAAGCTTTTTCCCAATTCATCAAATATTTAATGAATACTAAAGCTAAGTAGCAACTAGGGCGACTCTGTTGTTTTTTCGGGTTAGGGATATTCGCCTATGTTTTAAAACGCCAGTGCTAAAGCTTCGGCCACGCGGATACCGTCGATACCCGCCGACCAGATGCCACCAGCATAACCTGCGCCCTCGCCTGCCGGATACAGGCCCTTAACGTTAACGCTTTGATAGTCTTTATCCCGTTTAATACATACCGGTGACGAGGTGCGGGTTTCTACACCGGTGAGGGTGCCATCGGCTTTAGCGAAGCCTTTAATCTGGCGGTCGAACGCCGGGATGGCCTCGCGAATAGCCTGAGTGACATAATCCGGCACCACTTTGCTCAGATCTGTTAAGGTAACGCCTGGTGTATAGGATGGGGTAACTTCGCCCAATTCCGCGCTGGGTTTACCCGCCAGAAAATCACCGATTAACTGCCCGGGGGCGTTGTAATTCTCACCGCCGGCTTTAAACGCCAGTTCCTCAAGACGGCGCTGTAATTCAATGCCTGCCAGTGGGTGGCCAGGATAGTCCTGTTCCGGCGTGATCCCCACTACAATAGCGCTGTTTGCGTTGCGCTCATGGCGGGAGTACTGGCTCATACCATTGGTAACCACACGGCCAGGCTCTGAAGCCGCCGCAACCACTGTACCACCCGGGCACATACAGAAACTGTAAACGGTACGGCCATTTTTGCAGTGATGCACCAGTTTGTAATCTGCCGCGCCCAGAATAGGATTACCGGCATTATCACCAAACCGGCAGCGATCAATCATGCTCTGCTCGTGTTCAATGCGAAAGCCAATGGAAAATGGCTTGGCTTCAATGTACACGCCCTGCTCATACAGGTTCTGAAAAGTATCCCGGGCGCTGTGCCCCAGGGCCAGGATAACCTGTTTACACGCCAGATAATCGCCGTCGGATAAATGCAGGCCTTTCACAGCGAACTGGCCGTCTTGTTCATCCAGATCCAATTTTTCGACCCGGGTAGAGAAGCGAATTTCGCCGCCGAGGTCGATAATCTGCTGGCGCATTTTCTCTACCATGCTCACCAGTTTGAACGTGCCGATATGTGGCTTACTGACGTATAAAATTTCTTCCGGCGCGCCGGCCTCAACAAACTCGTGTAATACCTTGCGGCCGTAATGTTTGCGGTCTTTTACCTGGCTATAAAGCTTACCGTCTGAAAACGTACCGGCGCCGCCTTCACCAAACTGCACGTTAGACTCCGGGTTAAGCGGCTGCTTGCGCCAGAAACCGAAGGTATCTTTAGTGCGCTCGCGCACGGCTTTACCACGCTCCAGCACAATCGGCTTAAAACCCATCTGCGCCAGAATCAACGCCGCAAAAATCCCGCACGGGCCAAGCCCTACCACTACCGGGCGGTGCGTCAGGTTTTCCGGGGCCTGGGCAACAAACTTGTAGGTCATGTCTGGGGTAACGCGAACCTGGGTGTCTTTAGCAAACTTGCCCAGCAATTCCGCCTCACCATTTACCTCTACATCCACCGTGTAGATCAGCTGAATATCCCGATTATTGCGTGCATCGTAACCGCGTTTAAACACGTTAATGTTTAACAGGTCATCGGCAGCAATCGCCAGTTTGCTGACTATCGCGGCAGCCAGTGCAGAGTCGTCGTGATCGAGGGGAAGTTTTATATCGGTTAAACGCAACATGAGGGAGGATCCTGGTTCGCCGGACAGCCTATCTGTCAGAGCGGCTATAGTTTAATGCAGTTGCCGCCAATCCGGTAGCCATTGTGGCCATTTGTCTTTAGATCGGGCTGCAGAACCCTTATAATTGCAAACAAATTGATTCACGCGCCAACCTATCATGACCTTTGTAGTGACCGACAACTGCGTAAAATGCAAATACACCGACTGCGTGGCCGTATGCCCGGTAGACGCCTTTTTTGAGGGGCCAAACTTTCTGGCTATCGACCCGGCTATCTGCATTGATTGTGCGCTGTGCGTGCCGGAGTGTCCGGCCGAGGCCATTATTCAGGATACCGAGCTAACCGAAGAGCAAAAGCCCTATCAGGCCATTAACGCTGAACTCAGTCAGCAGTGGCCAAACATTACTGAAGTGATTGCGCCGCCTGATGATGCTGACAGCTGGAATGGCGTGCCGGATAAGCTGCCGTTACTGGAACGCTAAACGCCAGTAACGAGCTACTAGCCCTTAAAGCCGGTCGCCACTAAATAGACTTCCCGGGAACGGGGGCGGGATGCCGCAGGTTTTCTCACTACCACTTTGTTAAAGGAAGAACGGACGTCTTTAACGTACTCGTCGTAGCCCACGCCCTGAAACACTTTCGCACAGAAACTACCGCCGGGCTGTAACACGTTTCTGGCCATGTCGAGTGCCAGTTCAACCAGATACATTGAGGCATACTGATCGGTGGTTTTTACACCGCTTTGGTTAGGCGCCATATCCGAAACGACAACGTCCACCTGGTCATCGCCAAGCACCTTAAGAATCTGGTCGTATACCGCTTCATCGGTGAAGTCACCCTGAATAAAGTCTACCCCGATAATGCTGTCCATAGGCAGAATATCCGATGCGATCACCCGCCCGTTTTCACCTACTACGGGCGCGACGATCTGCGACCAGCCGCCCGGTGCAGAGCCGAGATCCATGACCACGCTGCCGGGGCGAAACAGTTTGTCTTTTTCGTTGATTTCAATCAGCTTGTAACTGGCCCGGGAACGATATCCATCGGCTTGCGCCTTTTTTACATAAGGGTCGTTAACGTGTTCTTCCATCCATTTTTTACTGGTTTTTGAGCGGGCCATATCTACTCTGCTGTGACTGGTGGGAAATCGGCGTTTATTGTAATCATGCCCAAGCCATTTGCAAATCCGGCAGCGCCAACAAACTTTGCCGGGCCGCCTGACTTCATGGGTATTACAGGCTACAATGCGCGCTATCTTATCACGCGCCTTTGTGAGCGCCTATTGCCAACTATCGATCCGGAACGACCTACACCATGAAATTAGACGACGTAAAAAAACTGCATCAAAAGAAGTACCGCTCGCAGTTTGGCTATTATCTGGTGGAAGGTGAGCATCTGATTCAGGAGCTGCAACGCTCGCCGCTGATGGCGTTGCCTATTACGGTATACGTTACCGATGTCTGGCAATCAAAAGGCGTTACCCTGGACGATCGCTTTGAGGTCGTATCGGTAACCGATCGCCAGATGGCATCCCTCAGCGATACCAAAACGCCGCAGGGCGTTATCGCCAGAGTACCGCTACCGGCCAACGATAGTAATGCGCCGGTAACCGCCAACGAGCGTTGCATTTACCTGCATGAAATTCAGGATCCTGGCAATCTGGGCACCATTTTACGCTCGCTGGCCTGGTTTGGTGACTTTCGACTGTTGCTGAGCCCTAACAGTGTGGACCCGTTTAACTCTAAGGCGGTCCGCGCCAGTATGGGCGCCCTCTTTCACCTGCCGGTTGAGCTGGATGTGTCTTTAAGCCAGTTGCAAGCCCGCTTTGCAAAGTTTGCTTACCTTGATCTTAACGGCACGGCGATAACAGATGAACAGTTTGGCAACTACCCCTGTTATCTGTTTGGCAACGAAGCTCGGGGGGTACCTGCACAAGCGCTATCTGAAACAAATGCTGACGCATTTACCATTGCCGGCAACGGCAACATCGAATCATTGAATCTGGCCAGTGCGGTGGGGATCTGCGCCTTTCATCTGGCGCAAGCCGCAAAGTAATTGCGGCTAAAGTAAGACGGCTGAATATTTGCGGGAGAGGCGCTGCTAGCGCCGGTTCTTCTTCATCCGGCGGCTCTGCTCCTGACGCTTTTCTTCGCGTTTTTCTTTACGCGCCTCCTTATCCGGAGTTAATGAACCTTCTTTGAATTTCTGTTTGCGTTTCGCTTTATCGGCCGCCTTTTTCTCTGCAGCGGCGGCCATCTCTATTTTTTCCTGTTCAATCATTTCAGGCGTTTCCAGGGTCAGTCGTCCCAGTTTGCCCGCCTGCAATTCGTTTAACAGGATTTCACAGATCTTATGCAGATTAACCCGGCCACCGGCCATTTTAGCGCCACGGGTTTTGGCCGCCGCTTCTAAAAACTCAAGCTCGGTATCAGGCAACTCATCCAGCTTGTAGCGTTCTTTCATTGCCTCCGGATAGGCTTTAATTAAATAGTCAGCGGCATAAAAACCTACATCATCGTATTCCATAGCGGTATTTTTTACCGCGCCGGATGATGCTAACCGGTAGATAGAATTGGGGTTTTCCAGCTTTGGCCATAGCACGCCCGGCGTGTCATAGAGCACAATTCCACCGCCTAAGTTAATGCGCTGCTGCGATTTGGTGACCGCTGGTTCATTACCCGTTTTGGCAATCACCCGGTCAGCTAGAATGTTAATCAGGGTAGATTTGCCCACATTAGGAATACCGGTGATCATGGCGTTAATTGACTTTACCGACGCGTGTTTCTGGGCACAGATGGTCTGGATTAATTTTATTATTTGTTTGCTGTTAGCCGGGTTGTCGGTAGTGGTGGTGATGGTTTTTACCCCACGCTCACTTTCCAGATAAGCCTGCCACCGGGCGGTCAGCTCCGGATCTGCTAAATCATATTTATTAAGGATTTTAAGGACAGGTTTATCCCCTCTGATTTTAGCGATTTCCGGGTTTTCGCTTGAATACGGGATCCGCGCATCGAGTACTTCTATCAGGATATCCACCTGACTTATCGATTCTTTTATTTCTTTGAGGGCTTTGTGCATATGCCCCGGAAACCATTGTAATGCCACTACGTTTGTCCTGTTATCGCTACGTTGTGCGCAAGTTTACTGTAATTAATACCAATCCGCATAGAAGTTTGCCCACTCAGCAAGACTGGCAGGTTTTGTGGCTAGGCTTGGTTGCA
>NZ_RCUA01000073.1:6231-83049 GCF_003731635.1 Marisediminitalea oceani
GTCGTTTTCGACTAGCCCTCAGGGATCACTCTGAGAGGGTAAACTTCTATGCGGATTGGTATAAGACTGAAATGGGATTTATTGCAGGCACAGGGGCAGTGTTGAACCCGTCTGAACCTGGTACATCGGGCGGTGTTATCACTATCACTAGTCAAATAGAGGCGATTAACTAGGCGTCGCTTTGTCTTTCAAGCTCTATGGCATACTCCACTAATTCGGCATTGGAGAGATTGGCATCAAAGCTGTCTTTATCCTGAGCGAGAATTTTATCGATGAATTTCTCAACTATCTGTTGATGACCTTCATCCAGCAGGCGGTATTTTGTGAGGAGCCTTGTCTCTGTATCATTCATATCCAAGTTGTTCTTCCTCTTTCGTTGTTATTTACAACCCGCTTGTTGGCTGCCAGCACCTGTAATAGTGACAGGGGCATAAGCAACAAGCACTACTGAGTATAGTAGACAGCTAGGGCAGGAATTGCCAATCCGAGCCGCTCAGCAAAACGGCTTGTTAGCCGCAACGACCACGATTACAAAATGATACAGAGAAAAGGTTTCCGGTCCTTAGGACTTTGCGTACTATTGGCCTGCATTTTAATAACAATGAGCAGATTACCGGCATGATAAAACCAATTCTTGCACTCAGCACTGCTGCCCTGTTCAGCCTGCAGGCTGCGGCGACAGTGGTGGAAATTCGCACCAATATGGGCAACATCAGCGTTAACCTTTTTGACGAAGAAACCCCCGAAACCGTTGAAAACTTTCTTGAGTACGTTAACTCAGGGGCGTATGCCAATAACGTAGTGCATCGTTCTGAGCCAGACTTTGTTATTCAGGCTGGCGGCTTTACCTACAACAACACCCTGCCTCTCGACACTGTCGCTACCGGTGTTGCGGTGGTTAATGAGCCGGAGCTTTCTAATGTTCGTGGCACTATTGCTATGGCCAAACAAGCCGGCGATCCGAACAGCGCTACATCACAATGGTTTATCAATTTATCGGACAACAGCCAGAATCTGGATGTGCAGAATGGCGGCTTTACCGTATTTGGCCAGGTGATTGAAAACGGCATGGATGTCGCAGATGCGATTAGCGAGCTTCCTCGCTTTAATCTGGGCGGGGCAGCCAACTCTATTCCGCTGCAGGATTACACCAACGACGATGCCACCAACGGCCGTGAACCGGACGGTGATAACTTTGTGTTAATTACCGATATTGTGGTAACCGACGCAGCTACGGTGACCAACCCGGACTTAACGCCTGTTCCCAACACCCTGATCGACAATGGCAGCGAACCTACACCACCTTCAGGCGGCGGCTCCTCCGGTGGTGCAATGCATCCGCTGGCGTTGTTGGTTATTGCCGTAACTACCATTGTGTTCCGGCGCAGAACTAAACGCTAAGTCGTTAATAAGCCCTTTTTCCAGGCGAAAACAAAAAAGCCGCTCAGATGAGCGGCTTTTTGGCTTAAGGCAGCAACGTTTTTACGCTATGCGGATCACCACGGCTTGCCAGGGCTCAAGAGTGTAACCTGAGTCATCTGACTGCAGCGATGCATAGTTATTGATCATGACATTATCGCCAATCAGTGCCGGCTCCAATGGGCAATGCTGTTGACTGCCTGAGTAGTTAAGCAATACCAGAATCACTTCATCATCAAGTTTGCGGGTGTAGGCATAAATATGCTCATCATCTGGTAACAGCAATTCATAAGCACCGTATACCAAGGTCAAATTTTCCTTGCGTAAGCGGGTAAGCTGACGGAAGTAATTCAGTGGTGAGTCCGGGTCGTCTTCCTGGGCAGCAACATTGATCTCCGGGTAGTTACCAGTAATCTTCAACCAGGGTTTACCGGTTGTAAAACCAGCGTTGGCCGAATCGTCCCACTGGATAGGCGTTCGGGCATTGTCGCGACCACTTAATTTGTGTGACTCCAGCAACATCTCGGCATCGCCGCCCTCATTTTTAGTGAGGTTATACCAATTAATGGTCATGAGATCGTTGTAGTCATCAATGCTGTCGAATTTGGCGTTAGTCATGCCAATTTCGTCGCCCATGTAATAGTAGGGCGTACCGCGCATGGTAAGCAAAAAGGTACTGAGTAACTTGGATGACTGCACCCGGTGGGCGGGAGAATCATCGCCAAACCAGGTCACCTGACGCGGGAAGTCATGGTTGGTATGCCATTGGGTGCCCCAGCCTTTTTCGTCGAAGGTGGTTGCCCAGGCGCTCATGATCTCTTTGTACTTCACCAGGTTCTGGAAATCAGCGTTAACGATCTTACGTTGATCAACGCCCAGCTCCACATGCTCAAAGTGATAATTCATGTTTAGTTCCTGACGGTCTTCGTCCACCAGGTCATGAATATTATCCAGGTTTGTGCCCGGCCCTTCCGCTACGGTCATAATATCGTAATGCTGCAGCACCTCGCGGTTCATTTCGTGCAGATACTGATGTAAACGTGGGCCCTGGGCATAAACATCGATCATGGCATCGCCGTGCACGCCCTCGAATACCGGGTAGTCATCATGCTTGGAAATAAAGGTAATCACGTCCATCCGGAAACCATCGATGCCCTTTTTAAACCAGAAATGCATCATGTCGAAGATCTCTTCGCGCACTTTCGGGTTTTCCCAGTTTAAGTCTGGCTGGGTTTTATCAAAGTAATGCAAATAGTAAGCGTCGGTAGGCTGATGATAAGCCCACGCGCTGCCTTCTTCGTCGAAGAACGACCAGCGCTCCGGCGGCGTGCCTTTTTCGGCCGGCCACCAGTGGTAATAATCACGATAGGGGTTATCGCGCGATGAACAGGCCAGTTTAAACCATTCATGCTCGCTGCTGGAGTGGTTTACCACCAAATCCATCACCACCTTGATACCACGGGCATGGAAACCGGCCAGCAACTCCTCAAAGTCGGCCATGGTGCCAAACTCATCCATAATGTCCCGATAATCAGAAATATCGTAGCCATTATCGTTGTTGGGCGATTTATAAATCGGGTTTAACCAGACTATGTCCACGCCCAGCGAAGCGATGTAATCAAGGCGCTTAATAATGCCCTGCAGATCGCCCACCCCGTCACCGTTGGAGTCCTGAAAACTGCGGGGATAAATCTGATAAACAACGCCCTCTTTCCACCACTGGCGGTACATCTGTTTTAGTTGCATGATTGCTTCTCCTGATTAGCCAGGTGATCAGGTTTGGTGTTAATACGCAATGCCAAACCGGCACCGACCACAAATAAAATACCGGCCAGAGCCAACGCATTTCGCGGGTCCCCGCCAAGCAAAGAATCGTAGAAATAACCGACAGACAGCATTTCCATAATCTGCGGCAAACAAATCATGGCGTTAAGCAGACCCATATAAACCCCTACTCTGGCGGCAGGTGTTACGTCGGCAGCAATGATAAATGGCACAGTGATAACGGCTGACCAGCCAATCCCTACCAGCGCCATGCAGGCAAAAGTGGTATACAGGTCGGTAGTCAGCTGCATCGACAAGTAACCCACACCACCAATTAGCAAAAACAGCGCATAGGTTTTAGCATCGCCGATTTTGGTGACGACCTTAGCAATAACCAGCGCCATGATAAGCGTAGTCACGTTCATTACTGTAAACGCCATACCTACCTGCGCGGTGCCTTCCACAAAGCCGGGGCTGTCCGGATTAGGGGCATCGTAAACGTGACGGGCAATCGAAAGCGCCAGGTACTGCCACATCATAGGTAAACCAAACCAGGTAACCAGCTTCACCCACCACACAGCGCGCAACGACTTAGGCATATCCACCAGCGCACTCCACAACTCGGTAAACACGTGACCAATGCTTTTGTGCTCACGTTTAGCATGAAATGCTTCCATATCTTCAGGCGGGTATTCTTCGGTTTTAACAAATGACCAGGCCATGGAAATCAGAATAACCACTACGCCAATGGCAAAGGAATATTTCACAATTTCCGGAATTTGCTTACCGTCAGTCTCGGCTGAAACGCCAACAGAAATCATAATTAATGGCATTAGCCCGGCCAGCATCTGGCCGGCGGCAATCATGAAAGACTGCAAGGCGTAACCGGTAGGGCGCTGCTCATGGTTAAGCTTATCGCCCACCAGCGCACGGTAGGGTTCCATGGCGGTATTCATAGCAGCATCAAGGATCCAGAACAGCCCTACTACCATCCATAACTCAGGCACATAAGGCATAAACATCACGGCAATGGAGCCAACCAGCGCACCAATCATAAAAAACGGTTTCCGGCGACCAAAGCGGGTCCAGGTACCATCACTGATGGCCCCGATTAGCGGTTGGATGAGTAACCCTGTTACCGGACCGGCCAGCCACAGAATAGGCAGTTCGTGCTCTGCCGCACCGTGATAGCGGAAAATCGGACTCAGGTTAGCCTGTTGCAAACCAAAGCCGTACTGGATGCCAAAAAAGCCAAAGCACATGTTCCATATCTGCCAAAAGCTTAAGTTCGGTTTTAGTGAATCTTTCATATCAAGATCTCTGTTTGTAGTAAATGTTAGCGTAACAAACATGCTCCTGATTCTCACAAACTCGAAACATAAACATGTAACACGCTGATACTAGTGCAAGGTTTGATGTTGTGCGCGACTTTTAGCAGCCTTTCTGCGCAACATAAAACACACAAAAAATTAACTTCGCAAACTGAATCTTAAACGATTAAGAAGATTACGCAAGTTTTCTCCACACTTTCTTAAAGTTAAGTGTGTAACTCGTTATCCTGCAAACGAAAATATTAAAATTGGGGGGTAAGCATCCAAGCTTGTCGTTTCAAACGTTTGTCATATCAATAAAATAGAATGAGTGTTTATCAAACACAGCGGAATAGCCTTTCGATGAGCTCAGCCATATCCAGACGTTTATTCTACGGGCTGACCGGCACTTTTATTCTCCTTGCTTTGCTCGGTCAGCTTTCAACGGGTATTTATACGCCCTTTTTTGCAGAGCTAGCCCAGTTGCACGGCACAAAAATTTCTCTGATTGAAAAAAGCATAGCTATTTTTCTCATCGCGTTTGCCCTATCACAGTTGTTATCCGGCATCGCCTGCGACTACCTGAGTAAACCTCGTCTGCTGCAGTCAGGATTACTGTTATTTATACTGGGCACACTGCTTGTTGCCTATGCAAATAGTCCACTGCTCTTTCTGACAGGGCGGGTTATTCAGGGGCTTGGCGGCGGAGTTGGTGTGTCGGTAACTCGAGCCTTATCGAAACAGTTATTTAATCCACAACAACTGAATGTATCTCTTTCACTCACCAATATCGCCTTTGCCATTGCCCCGGCTATAGCACCAATGCTGGGGAATTTAACCGGTGAGTGGCTGGGGATCAGGTCGATATTTCTCGCAGTATTGGTTGTTGCGCTACTGGCTTTTGGGTTACTTTTGGCTTTTACCCCAACGCTGCACTTGCGGCGTACTCACGGCTCTTTACATGTAATGCGGGAAACCGTAACCCTGCTAAAAAACTGTCTGAACCCTATTGTATTAATCGGAACTGCCAGTGGATTACTTTATGGCATCGTATTCGGCTTTGTGACTATCAGTCCGTCACTGATTATCAATGTGCACGGTTACAGCAAAGGTGCTTTTTCGTTGTTTTCGCTGCTGGCTACCATGTGCTTTGTGCTGGGTAGCGTGGTAAATATTAAATTATCGGGCGTTTCTGCGCTGCGTAAATTCACCGCGTCCACATGGATGATACTGGGATTGTCTTGTACCACCCTGTTGTGGATTACAATAATGGGCACTAACAGCCTATGGCTCATTATAAGCTTTAGTTACCTCGTTTTCTTTCTGGCCGGGATTGCCATGCCCTGCAGCGTACTCCTGATGCTGGATTTTTCTGCCACCTCGGCGGGACTGCTGGCCGCACTAACAGGCTTTTTCCACCTGACCGGCGCTTCAGTTGGCGCATACCTGGTGGCTACAATACATCAACCACCCGCTTACGCCTTTTTACTGACAACCACGGCCTTAAGTCTTGGTAGTGTGATTACCTGTGCTTTTATCAGAGTTCAGCAATCAGACTAACGCAACTACTTACCGGGCTTAACTATCATGCCCAAAGGTAATCGGTGCCTGCTTATAGAAGACATTTAATAAATCATTGAAGGCTTTTATCTCTTCCACTGCCAGATACCGGGACGGCATCGATAATGTGGTGCTCACATACAGCGTATCCAGCTCATCACCCTCTTCAAACCGGTAAGAGCGGGTTAGCTTTCCATACTGATGTTCCAGGTTCAGATCCGGCGGAAAGCGGTTGAGCGCCCATTCATGAGGTACCTGAATTTTGTACTCAGACTCAACCAAAAAACCGGGATAGTACTGGCCATAAACTTCGTTGTTGAGCCATGATGATGAGAGTTCTCCGCGTAACCACGAGTCATTTTCAGCCAGAGAAATGCCCTGCTGAGGATTAAAATAAGGCTCGTAGGTGGTGTCAGAATGTGTGGTTAAACGGCTCGACATGGTATCAACGCCGGAGATCTCAAACACCGGCTCAGCATCTTCATTCGCTACTTCATGATAAACATCCACCATGTATTCAAGGCGTTTTGGCTGCGAAAGACCAGCCATGTTCTGACGCATTAACGATGCATACTCATTCAGAAAAGTGAGGGTAACGAGCTCTTGCTGGCCCCCCTCTGGCGTAATGGTAATATCCGACTGCGCTTGCAACTGCCAGCGATACCGGGGGCGTGGGATGGTTGTTAACGACGCATCGTTGGATAGGTTTAGTGCTACCCGCCCCTGGATCCAGTCTGACGTGCTCTGCCATTGCGTATATGGATCGGTTGGATCGAGGCAATATTGCTGGCCTGCAAAACTAAAACAAACCACTACGTGATCAAATAAACCGACGGCGGCCGCGCCTGCCATACCCGGCCGCTCTCGCTTGGTTGCCACCAATACCGGCTCAGCATCAATGTTAATGGCGCGGAGCATGGCTATCAGCAAGGCTGATTTGTCTTTACAATCACCAAAGCGGTTGTCGATGGTTTCGTCCACGTTATGGGGCACTATGTCATAGCCAGCTTCAGAACGAGAGACATAGCGAATATCGCGGGCAACAAACTCAAAAATACGCTGGATCAGCGCCTGCTTACCATCAGCACTATCAGCAAACTCATCAACCAGCGGCTGTACGCCCTGATTATTTTCGATAGCGTTGACAAAGCCAGGGCGCACTTGCGCTTTAACCGCCTGCCAGTCCGGCTCTGTAGAAAGGGTGATCTGGCCTAATTGATCGCCCCAGTTCACTACACTGTCAGACTCTGCCGCCACGAGATTAACGGCGTAACAGAACACTCGCGCGGGCTGCTGCTCACAACTTACAAGCTCACTGGTATTATCAAAATACAACCGGGCGCTGTCGTCCCACTGCGCCACAAAACTGTAATTCAGCATATCAGCAGTTTGCTGAGGGTAGGAACGAATACTCCAGAAGGGTCGCTCCGCTGTGAGAGTTTCCTCAATCTTATATGCAATCAGCGTGATGCCTCCCACTTCCACCGCCGGAAAAGACACTATCATCTTTTCTGTTTCCGTGAAGGTATTGTAAGTATCTTCTGCTATGACTTTCTGGTGAGATTCATTGACATAATTCACCTTACCAGCCGGTGAAATACTCGCTGCCGTCAGCACCGTGAGCTGTTCATTTAGCTGATTAAAGTAAATGCTTTCGTAAGCATTGTTCTGCACGGATGCCGTGGTAGGATAAAACCAGATTTTATGACCGTAAACGGTTACTTTGTTGTCCTTCACTTCAACTTTGTAGGTACGCTCCAGGCCGGTTAACGCACTGTGGGCATCGGGTTCCAGTTCACTGGCAAGCTGTTTGGCCCGCGCAATCAATGCATCCCCCTGCAGAAATTCAGCCGATACCGGCAGCGTTAATAACAAACTGAGTAATAGGAATAGCTTACTTCTCATCTGCGATCAGCCCTTTTACATCCCTTATAAATTGTGGCTTGTATTGCGTATATTTACGCGGAGCCACCCACATGTATCCCACCAGCTCGACCAGGCCCTTCTCCCGTTCTATAAGGTGTGAGATATACAGCTGCTTATCACCAGCCTCGGTATTTTCGCAGCTTACTACCGAACGCAGCAGCTCGGTGCCCTCTTGCAGTGAACGTGAAGCCGTACATTGTGCACCGGGCAGCACTTCAAGGTAAGTTGCATAGCGATTTTGCGCGACTTCCCTAAAGTCGTCATGTTCGGTGTAGGTAAATACGGCGTACCACATATTGTTTAATGAGGCAGGCCCTCGTAATTCGTATTCAGCCGTGCCATCGGTAACCGTACCAATCGGTACATTTTCCCAGCCTTCCTGATTCACCGTAAAGCGCACGCCAGCCTCAGGCACCACAATTTCGCTTCCCGGCTCAATACGGGTAGTCTCTACATTTACCAGCTTCAATTGCCCAAGCGCCCAGAACAGCCCGGCCCAAAGGGCTAAGAACAGCAAGCCTACTCCCCACTCGAGAGCGTTGAATCCGGCAAACCGGTGCATCATTGGTTCGCTCTCAAATGCTTGCCTGATGCGATTTAAACGATGATGTAGTAGCAAAAATAAAATAAACGCCACAGCCCATAAGACAAATTGCAGCGTCTGACTGTCAATGAGTTCGGCAACAACATAAGCACCAATATAAGCACCGCTGAACAGGCCGTTCCAGACTATGTTCTGCATTTTGCTCCAGCCCGGCAGTTGCCGCTGGGCTTCAATATCACTAAACGTTTTAAGCAGGATGTGCGAGGCGAAAGGTAACGGCAAACAAACCACCGGCGCAAAAAACCACAGGATCGGCGTAAACGGGCGACCGGTTATGCGCTTACAATCGCGGGCGGCCAGGGCAAACCATACAAACAGGTAACACCCCATGGTGACGATGGTCAGCAGACCTTCCAGACATACGGCACGATAGGGAGCTACCTTATGATAGGTACGGGGGGAGTCTGTCACATCCATGTCCTCTACTGCATGGGTAGTCCTCTACCCGATAAAAAAGGCGGCGCTATTTTTCGCCATGGTTAGTATTCTTTGTACAGCAATACATTAAACATCGCAGTTCAACCGCACAAAGCTGATTTTATTAAAGAAATAATAAAAAAGTTGCAGCCGAACGATTGCTTTAGTTTAGCAATCAGTTTACTCAAGGAGTAAGAGACCCGCAATCAAAAGCTGTAGAAGAGGTATAGGCAGAACAAAGAAAATGTTAAGTGGATGTCTGGATAGAAGGGTGTTAAAGGTTAATCTACAGGGAGCTAAGATCTTCTGCTGTCGGCAATGAAAGCAGAAGATCCAGGCACATATTACTGCTCTAAAAACTCATCGCTTAAGTAAAGTTCGTCGTTGCTGTTGATACCTACTTTGCGGTTGAGTACCGTTTGGGCAATTTCCTGCGCTTCTTTCAGAGAGTGCATCTTGTACGTGCCGCACTGGTACTCGTTCAGTTCCGGAATATCAGATTCGGCTTGTACATTCAGTACATCATTCATGGCCGCCAGCCAGGCTTTAGCTACGCGCTCTTCGTCTGGTGTACCAATCAGGCTCATGTAAAAACCAGTACGGCAACCCATTGGAGAAATGTCGATGATTTCAACGTCATCCGCATTCAGATGCTCACGCATGAAGCCAGCAAAAAGGTGCTCAAGGGTATGAATGCCTTTTTCAGACAACGCTTCCTGATTTGGTACCGTAAAGCGCAGATCATAAACGGTGATGGGATCGCCCTTTGGCGTCGTCATTTTTTTCGCAATGCGAACAGCCGGGGCTTGCATGCGGGTGTGATCAACACGGAAGCTGTCGAGTAATGGCATGATTAAATTCCTTGATTGATATCGGTAATGCGACCTTTGGTACGCACACAACCGTAAATAAGTTTAACGTCGGTCATTGTACATCAACTATCAGGGATAAACATACCGAAGCATCGCCGATGGGTGTACCCTGTAACCAAACCGGCAACTGTTAAAAGGAATGTTATGAAAAAGCTGATGATCGCACTAACGGGCGTTTTACTGCTAACCGCCTGCGACCGCAATGAAGTAGGCGATGTCTCATTAGGGCTGTTTACCACCAAGGACATTAAAATAGACATGTTCACCGACCCGTTGATCCCGGGGGTAACCTGCCATGTGGCCAGCATTGAGGCTGACCTGAGCCTTGCCGATCCCTCTGATAGCTCGATTGCCTGCCGCCAGACTGGCGAAATTACTGCTGCCATGATAGCGGCTATCGATAAATCCAAATCAGGTGACGTGGTGTTCAAAAAATCGAAAAGCGTACTGTTTAAAAATATGAAAATTCGCCGCATTTTCGATGCGCAAAACCAAACGCTGATGTACCTGGCCTATTCCACTAAGGAAACCTCGGGTAGTTTTAAGCACAGCTTATCGACCGTACCATTGTGGGGTACAGACGCCTATCAGACTGCGCCTGCTCCAACCAACTAAAACTAAGGGGACAAAAGCCCCCTTTATAATCACGGCGTAGTATTTTTAAGTGAAATGGCGTCTTCGTTAATGACCCGTACTTCGCGTTGCGGGAATGGGATCTCGATATCGTGTGCCCGCAATGTTTCAAAGACAATCAGCAGCAGGTCGCCGCCGACCCGGTTTTTACCGTCATCCACGCCTTCCATCCAGAACTCCACAAACATATTAACGCCGGAGTCGCCAAAACTGTCAATTTCACAATCAGGGCGTTCTTCAAAGGGAATATCCGGGCCGCTTATTACCTGAGGGTGTTCGCTTACAGCCTCTTTGATAATTTCGACCATGGCGCGAATGTCGGTTTTATAAGCTACCGAAAAATCGATACGGTATCGCTGTTTAGGATCTTTATGCGTCCAGTTAATTAATAACGAACTGATAAACTTCTCGTTAGGAACGAGGATATCTTTACCGTCATAGGTTTCAAGCACCGCATAGCGCATTTTAAATTCGCGCACAAACCCCTTGCTACCATCATCAAGCTCAACAAAATCACCAACGGTAAGGGAACGGTCCAGCAGAATAATAATGCCCGATATAAAGTTGGAGGCGATGGATTGCAAGCCCAGGCCAAGCCCTACCCCCAGAGCTCCACCAAACACGGCAAGAGCGGTTAGGTTGATGCCCATAATATTCAGCAATAACAGGAAAATAACGCAGAACAGCACCACCTCGAAAAGCTTGGAAAACACCTCTTTGGTGGTCACATCGAGCTTTTCGTGATTACGAATAATGTCTTTACCCATCACGCTGGATGCACGGCCAAGCCAGAACAATAACACCCCGAAAATAGTGACTCTGGCGACGCCGTAGGCTGACACGCTGACGTTACCCACATTTATCGAGATTGACTCCAAGGCTGCAATAACAGCAGGCAGCACATCAATCATGTGCAGAAAGACAATGGGTAAACCTACCCAGCGCAGAAAGTTCGCTATGCCCCGACTTTCAACAAACGCCCGAATGAATGAGTTGAGGAAAATCATAATCGCCACAACTACCGCGACTTCCAGCAGCCAGGCATCTAACTGATACTGTTTTCCCAGAATGGAGGTAAGCTTGAGCAGGGTAATAGTGAAAATGGGGAACAGCGTACCACCCAGACGGTACATTTTGAGTCGGATTATGTGTGTACCGTCAGCCGGTGCTTCCCTCGTCCAGCTAAATTGCCGACGCAAGCTTGAGGATATCAGCCAGGCAACACCATAAATCGAGACTATGACAATAACCTGGTACAAGAACGTTGGACTAAGAACGGCGTCCTGAGCAACCAAAAAGGCTTTCTTCAGCTCAGCGATAAAGGCTTCCATAATTTACCCTGCAGAGGATGTGCTTCGGGCAAGTTTTATCGTTAATCACTCTGCGGGTAAAGAAATATATTTAGAATTTGTATAAATAACTCTCTATGTGCGTACTTGTGGTATTGGCTAGTAAACTAACCGATACCACAAGCTGCCTGTTTAGATAAATTCACCTCAGCGAGGTTTTACATTCTTTAATTCATATTGTTGAATCAGGCTGTTCAGGCGCACAAACGAAGCAGGCTGCGAAAAGCGCATACGCTCAAGTTTACGCTGAGCTATCGCTTTACTGCCTTGTTTTAACAGCGTCTCAACGTAATTCAGGCGGATGTGTTCGGCAACGCCGGGCTGCTCAATGATTGTCTCATAAAGTACGATGGCTTCATCTGCCTCACCCTGTTTGGTTAAAATTTCGGCATAAGTATCAACAACCCCGTCGTTGGTGGGCACAAATTGGTAGGCTTGCTCAATCAACGCTCTCGCTTCGTCAAGTTCGGCCTGATTCATTTTAAGATACGCGAGATTATTCAATGCTACGTAATTGTAAGGGTCTGCTGCTATAGCTTCTTTATAGCTCGCTACTGCCTTATCCGGGGCTAATAGCATCTGATACTCTGCCATCAGCATTAGCGAGCGGATGTCTTTTTCATGCGTAGCGTTGTGTTCCTGTAGCAACGCTAACGCCTCGCTACGCTGATCCTGTGCCGCGTATATTCGGGTGATTAATGCGAGGTTATCAAAGCTTCGGTTCGCCTTATAGGCTACCAACGCATCATCGAGGGCTTCTGCAGGGCGTCTTTCCAGCAAACTGATGTGGGCGCTTATCCCCCGTACTTCTGGTTCATCGTAAAGTCGTTCGTCAATTTTACTCCAGGCCGCTTTGGCGTCCTCAAGATTACCCAGTCTGGCATTAAACAACGCCTGAAGGATGCGAATTTCCTGATTATCTTCCAATTGTAAAAAGCGGTTAGCTTCGGCCAGTGCCGCCGGATAATTGCCACGGATATTATTCACTGCAATGACACCTATAGCCGCTTTTTCCTGATTTGGAAAAAATTCGGACCATTGCCGGAAGTGTTCCTCTGCTGCGGAGACCTGATTGGTTTGTACCAATACATTACCTTTTAATTGCCACAGCGTTTGAGGGCTGTCAGCAGAGGGTGAAATATCCTTTATAAGCTTAAGGGCCTGCTCCTTTTGATCGAACTCAAGGGCCTTTTGGGCAGCCAGCATTCTTAGTGGCGGATTAGTCAGGCCCGACTCAAGAGAATTAATGAGTGCGGATAGATCCTGTTGGGCCTGATCTTTGTCCTGCGTGAGTAGAAATTGCCACGCTTTAAAAGCATTTGGGCTATCAGTCACAATTTTTCGTGCCGTGGCCAATGCGTTTTCCTGTTGCCCTTGTTTTTCGAGCAATCGCATCTTTAAAACCTTTGCTGGCACTGCGTTTGGCTGCTCACTAAGCGCCTCATCAATGGGCACCTTTGCACCCGTCAAATCACCTTCCGCCAGCGCAACCTCAGCGTCAATTATGAAGCTGCTGAAAGCCGTGTCCTGATTATTTTTTAACTCTTTGGCAATGGCTTTTGCTTCGTCATACTTACCATGTTTGATAAGCGCCATAGCAATCATCTGTTTAGCTTGTACCGGAACTTCCTGATCTTCCACAAGCTCGTCCACGCCAATTAAACCGTCGATATCATCTACCGATAAGCGCAACAAATTCAGTTGCACAATTTGCTCAGCGCTTTGCGACAAACTTTCCATTTGCTCAATCATTTCAATGGCTGCCGCCTCATCATCCGCTTTTAACATTTCAAGTGCCGCTTTGGATAACAAAGGAACATCCGTTGATTTAAAGTTATCGAGGCGTTCAATTACCGATTTTACCTGAGCACTGGTGCTCGAATTTACCTGACTTGCCGCCAGTAAACGCAACACACTGTGGTCGTCGGGCAGCAAGCTGGCAACCGTTGATAAATGCTCCACGGATTTATCGTAATTTTCGGTTTTGTACGCGGCAAAGCCGGCCACCACTCTTAACGTTGGGTCCAGTCGCCCGGTATTAATGGCGATCTCGGCATACTTCAGAGCCGACTCGTAATCATTATCGACAGCTCGCGCTATACTTTTCAGCTGATTCAGATACGGGCTCTTACTGTTGACCGCCAATAACTCATCCACGAGAGGTTCCGCCTGTTTAGCATCCCGTTGTTGAATCAGCAAACTGGCCAGAATAAATTTCACCCGTATATCAGTCGGCTCAACGCGAAGGTAATCTTTAAACGAATCAACAGCTTTAGCCCCCTGACCGGTAGACGTATACAGTCGCCCCAGTATTAACAGGGCATCACTATTAAGTGGCGAGCGATCTCTGGCTTTTTCAGCCTTACTCACCGCCTCCTCATATTTTTCGGCTGCCAGTAATGGAATAAGCTGAATGAGATCGTGGTAAACGCTGTTTACATTTAGCGCTGTGAAATTTTCTGACAGCAGCACGGCCTGCTTATTTTCTCCGATTGTCAGCAGTGATAAAGCTTTGCGGTAACCCACAGTCACTTTATCAACATTCGATAAACCACTGCTCTCCAGGGGTAATTCTGTCATCGCCACATCAGCGCGGGTTTGCTGAAATGCCTTAGATAAAAGGGGCAATACATCGGCCGGTTTATAGCCATAATCCAGTGCCCGGGAAAGCTCTTTTTCCGCCGACTCGTAATCCTTTTCCTGCAAATAAATTTTGCCCAGTTCAAATCGTGGCTGTGCTGCTTGTGGATCCAGTTGAATGGCATTCTTGAGCGCAATAATAGCGGCTTTATTATCGCCTTGTTCTAAATGCTGTTTTGCTTCACTAATATGCTCATCAGTGGTTTTCTGGCCGCAGCCAGAAACGAGTAGCAGTAGCGCAGAAATTGCAGCAATTCGGGTGACTGTAGACTTTTTCATATCGTTAGAATAGTTACCGAGTGTTTTTATTATATCCAGTTTTCAGCATACCACCTTAATGTCAGTTTTTTTAACAGAATTGTTTTACCGAATGATATATGCAGTTTTAAATATACACATAATCTTTTAATTTCAACAACTTAAAAAAAACTTAACGAAGGATCGATATTTGCATAACAAAATCTCGAAAAAAACCATGTGGAAAAGCAAAATGAAAATAAAAAACAAAGTGTTACAAACAGGGACTCTACTTTGTAGTCTTCTGGCGGCAGGTCTGGTTAATGCATCACCAGTAACGATGGAAGGTCAGGCTGTAAAGCCTATGATCGGTGCTGGCACTTCCAGTGATTACGGTTCTGGTGGAGCTCCGTTTGTACAGGCGGGCGAGTTTACCGGCGTAGTGAGCATTGAAATCGTCCGCGACGGTGGCGTTTACATTTGTACCGGTAGTGCCATCTCTTCTCGACACATTATTACTGCAGCGCACTGTATTGAACGTAATGACGGTTCAATTATGGATTTGTCTGCAGGCACAGTGAGTGCGGTCTTCTCTGACGGCGGTAATTTTGTTGATTATATTCCTAGCTCAAGCGTAGTCGCCCACCCTGATTATCTGGGTTTTGCTGTTTGTTCAGCATCCGATGGCGCTGGTTTCTCTGGAGTCTGCCTTAACGATGACATCGCTATTTTAACGCTTGAAGAAGATATCCCTGCTGGTGTTGAAATTTATGACTTTTACACTGGTGATGTCGACAGTGGCGATATATTCACGATGGTAGGTTATGGTACCACTGGTAACGGCTATGATGGCTACACTGGTAGTCCAGACTGGACTAATAAGCGTTACGGATTCAATATCCCTGAGATTTTCGACTGTGACGACGCCAGTATTGCTCCGGACCGTTCAGGTGGTTACGCTTCTTCTGCTGCTTGCCCTGCTGTATTTGGCTCAGAAGCTGAAGTTTGGTACGCAGACTTCGATGGTTATTTCACGGGTGAAATTAATGGCACCATGTACACAGATGTTTTGGTGGATCGTTTCTGTGCATTATACGGAATTGGCTGCGGTGCTTTCTTCGACTCAGATACTACTACTGGTTTATTTGAAGCAACTATAGGTGGTGGTGACTCCGGCGGCCCTTCATTCATATACGACTCAACGAATGACAAATTTTTGTTGGCCGCGAATAATACTTTTGGAGCTAACACTTCTCCTATCGCGGATGGCGCCTTTGGCGACCGGTTTGGTGGTAACCTGTACGCGCCTTATCTTGATTGGATTAACAGCATCACAAACGCAAATGCGCCTGCTACGCTGGCAATTTTGTTAAGTGGTCTGGGTATCATGGTTGTACGCCGCAGAAAAGCAAAATAATATTTCAGATAAAATTAATAGAGGGAGTTCAGTAACAACTGAACTCCCTTTTTATTTACCTCAACAAAACGCCCGTTTTTGCAGTTTGCCTTATCGGCGCCTCATACTGTCGCCACCGCCATTGATTGAAATAAACGTGACAACAGGTATTAGTATTGGCTAACAAGGATCCACTATGTGGAACAAGCAAACTCTGCACAGTATTGTCGAAACCGACGATCTGAAAGTCGCACCACAACGACAAAACGGCGAATGCGGCACGCCAACATGGATTTAGTGTGTACAGGTAAACGGGCAACTCTATGTTCGTGCATACAGCGGAGTATGCTCCAGTTGGTATCAATCTGCCGTCCAACAACAAAAAGGCCGGATTCAGGCTGCCGGTAATACTTTCGAAGTGCATTTTGAAGCAGTGGAAAGCACTATCAATGACGCCATCGACCAGGCAAACAGGAAAAAATATGCCAACAGTCGCTACTTGTCCTCAATGATCAGCGAGCGAGCCCGTGCTGCCACGGTTTGCATATCGCCTATTGCCTGATGTTAGTCAGGCTGAGCTAAGCCGTCGATACTCCGCACAATGGCTCTTTCAATGGTGTGCTGTTGTAATCTGATTGGCCAGTCCGCTGTTTTAGAGGAAGAGTTTTCATGCAGCAGTACTTTCAGCACCTCATCGCCTAATTTGGGCCGGTAATGAGCCGGCTCCCAGTACCAGGTCATTAATTGCCTGTCCTGCTCATAATTGAGTGGCTCCAAGGTTTGCTCGCCGGGCAGGCTGAAATCATAGACAGCATATTCCGGGTAACGCTCTCCTATGCCGGCTAAATCCCGCTTCCATTGTAAATAGCTTCCCCAGTGGCCGCTCTTGTAAATAACCTGCCAGTAAGACTGATGGTAAGGGTTTATAAAGAAGTGTAGTTCAACCTTTGGGTGCGCTTTCTTCATTTCCTCCAGAAAACTGGTTAGTAAGGCAATAGAATAAACCTCCCCGCCGGCCTGATAAGTCAGATGTTTGCGGCCAAAGCGCATAAACAATCCACCGAACTGATGCCTGAAGAAGCGTTTTTTACCTTCGGCCTTAATCGCATCGAGATAATAACCACCAGTATTACTGCCCAGACGGGTGATGTTGTTATATGTACCTCCTTGCTGGGCAATGGTCCTCACCGAATCGAACAGTGTATCGAGTGAAAACACCGCGGGATAGATACGCATGAATCTTTCGACAGCATCCTCCGGGCGCTGAGTAATTGTGTCGAGTAATTCCTCCTGAGACCACAGCCCGGGACTTTGCGAGTAATTATGCAGGAAATACCGGTAATCCAGGGCAATAATCAGTGTTGTCAGGTTGGGATTATAGCGAGCCTGACTCAAGGCATGACGCAGCGTTTCCGCCAGACCAGCGCCGGGGAGCGAGAGGTTATAGGCGTGACGCCCTTTGAGCACCTTAGATTCAGCAGCAATGCCAAGCTGAACCCTTGAATTACCTATTAATACAGTATCAGGCTGCAGGGCCAGTGCGCGGTAGGGAGTGACTTCTCTTACTCTTTCATCGGCCCGGGTCTTCTGCTGATTGAATCCTTTCAGCGCCGGGCTCCAATAAAAGCCGTAGGGATCCACGAGAAAGTTGAATCCGCCGACCAGTGCGAAGACAAGAACGATAAGTAGTGCTAATCGCGTTAGATAATTCATAGGCTAAAACTGAAAATACAGAAATTCACTCACCTGTGACAAAGTGAGTACCCCAGCCACAAACAATATCGCTGAAATAAGCGCCCAGCGCGTATTTGCTTTCCAGCCAATCCCACTGACCAGCTTAAACCCGGGCCAAAAAGTATCGCGTCGGTCATAAGATAACTTGCTCAACGAGCCAGCCACCCGACTAAAAATATCCTGAGTATTCGGCATCATCAGCACCACTATTAATAGACAGAAATTCCACACCCACACTTCAACAAAAGCGCTGCTTCCGGCGGAAGACTCGGTTATCCCGATCTGCGATAAAATCCCTGTTACGGATTCGCCTAAGCGGGTCCAGACCCCTTGGGGAATAGATACGCCGTAACCGCCAAACATTCCCTTTAACATAGTCATAGCGCCGTCAAAAGTAACCGCACGGAAAAAGACCCACCCAACGACCACACCCACAAAAGTTACGGCCCAACCTAGCATACGGGCCAAGCCATTCTGCAACGCATGCAACGCGGGACACAGGTAACGCCAGGCATGAAAAATAATCAGATAAGAACCATGCAGAGCCCCCCAGATTAAAAAGTTCCAACCCGCACCATGCCAGATCCCGCCAATGACCATAGTTAGAAACAAATTGCGGTATCGATTGAAATTACCGGCCCGGTTTCCTCCCAGGGCAATGTACAAATAGTCACGAAGAAAACGGGATAACGTCATATGCCAACGGCGCCAGAACTCAGAAATATTGACGGACTTATAAGGCGAATAGAAATTTAATGGCAAAATGATGCCAAACATTCTGGCCAATCCGATGGCCATATCGGAATACCCGGAAAAATCAAAATAGAGCTGGAAGGTATAGGCCAGGGCGCCGGCCCAGGCGGCAAAAAAGTCCAGTGTTACGCCATTATCCACATTAATAAAAGCAACGTTGGCATAGCCTGCTACACCATCGGCAAGTACCGCCTTCTTAAATAACCCCAGCGCAAATATCGACAATCCCAGTCCCAGATTTCTGGCTGTGATAGAGGCATGGCCATTGGCAAATTGAGGCAACATTTCTTTATGGTGGACTATGGGGCCCGCTATCAGTTGCGGAAAAAACGTCACAAACAACGCATAGTCCAACGGATGTTTTTCTACAGTTTCGCCACGATAAGAGTCCACCAGATAAGCAATTTGCTGGAAGGTAAAAAACGATATGGCCAGAGGCAATACCACACCGGGAAGCGGTAAAGGAGTGTCCAACAATAAGTTAACGTTCTCCAGAACAAAATCGGTGTATTTAAAGTAACCCAGCGACAATAAGTTCAGGAAAACGCCGAGATACAAGGTTACTTTTTCGCGGCTTTTACTGAGGCGTTTACCTAACTGGTAGTTGAGTACCATGGAGACCAGAATGATCGCCAGGTAAGCCGGATTCCACCAGCCATAGAAAAATAATGAGGCCAGCACCAGCACACAAACAACGGCTTGAAATGAAGCATACCGTCCAAACAACCACACCAGTAAAATGGTCAGCGGCAAAAACGCAAAGATAAATTCGTAGGAGTTAAACAGCATGCAATATCGCTTTTAGTTCTGTTTTTATAGGGTTACTGTTTGGTTAAGACATTACCCCAACTGGAAAAAGAGTTGAAGCCTTAATTGCATACTTTGCGTACACCGCCCCTTCTAAGCCATTGGCTTATTTGAGGTAATCCCAAGTCGCGTTACACTGGTGCGGTGAAAAAAGGACTTGCTGATGCATATTATAATTATTGATGATCACGAATTAGTCAGGGACGGCATTAAAAACCTGGTTGAGCAGGAATTTGGCTGGCATGTTTTGTTTGATGTTGCAGCGATAGAAGAGCTGCCGAATGCAGATGTTCTGGCAGATGTGGACGTAGCAATCATTGATATTTCACTGCAGGAAGCCTCCGGTTTTGACGTGCTGAATACCATTAAAACCAACTACCCTGATGTTCGCTGCCTGATGGTAAGCATGTATGAACACGTCGGCTATATTTCTAAAGCGCTGGAACTTGGTGCCGACGGCTACGTCACTAAAACTGCGGCAACCAAAGAGCTGATGTGCGCGTTGGATGTACTGGAAAACGGCGATAATTATCTCAGCACCGATTTAAGTAACAAGCTTGCTTTTGGCCACAACAACGCCTTTTCGGAACTCACTGAACGGGAAAGAGAAGTGTTTTTATTGCTAGCCAGGGGGTTGCAACCTAAACGAATTTCCAGTCAGCTTAATACTATGCCAAAAACCATCATGGTGCACCGGACAAACATTTATCATAAGCTGGGAGTAACATCACAGTTCGAACTACTGCGGATCGCGCTGAATGAAGGTATTCTGAGCCTGGATGATTTTATTCATGCACCCGGCGCATAAACTTTTCACCAGGACCTTTGTGGTACCAGCGCCATTGTCCAGGATGTCGTCTTTTACTTCATCCTTACAAAGCCTGTTCAGCTGTCGCTATTTGTTGATGGGACTGGTCTATACCTGTGTATTTCAAGCCTTCTGGCTGGTGAGCAGCGAATTTGAAACCGTAACCGCAACCGTCAGTTGGTATCTTCCCGCCGGCATCAGGCTTGCCGCCTTTTTAGTTTGCCCTTACCGGGCCTGGCCGGCATTGGTTATCGCAGAAAAGCTTGTTTTCTTTGCTTTGTTTTCACCCGGTGCGGCGCTTGACGAAAGTGCTTTTATGAGCGGTAGCTATGGCTGGCTGATTGTACATTTAGTGCTGTCGCCAGCCGCTGTAATGGTATGCGTATGGCTGTTCAGAAAGTATAACCGCCGGCCTTTTTTCGATAACGTCAATTCAGTGATGAGCTTCTTGCTCTCAGGGGTTACCTTAAGTGCTCTGCTGGGGCTGATTTTTCTGGGCCGGCGAGCAATAGAGAACAGCGAATTCAGGGACATATTCTGGCCTGTCTGGTTTGACTTTATCCTCGGAGATTTTGTTGGCATCCTGGTCCTGACGCCCATTATAATTATCCTGCTCCAGAGTAAACTAACCACTATACGAAGCAAACCACTTTTGCTATTAACGCTGTTGTGGGTAACTACCCTATTTTCAGTAATTCTGTCATTTCGCTCCGGTTTGGATTTTACCTATCAGCTAAAATACATCGCCATATTACCGGCCTTGTATCTCTCCTACCGCTTTGGCCTGCATGGCGGCGCGCTGGCCACACTGCTGATAGGATTAACCGCTTTCGTTGCTTCCTTAAATTCAGGTGAGTCCCCCCTGGAGCATCAGTTTTACATTGTTGCCATGTCTATTACCGTATTAATCTTGGGAGCTGCTGTAGAACAGTCGCAACAGATGACAGACCAATTACTGGCAGCCAACAAGGAAATGGAAGAGAAAAACCGACTGCTACAGGAAGCTATTAATGATATCCAGGCGCTGTCTAATCAATTGGTTGCCACCCAGGAGGCTGAACGCAAACGGCTGTCGCGGGATCTGCACGATGACTTTGGCCATCGAATCGTGGATTTACAACTTCAGCTTGGCCTGGTCGCATCTCGCATGCCAGCACAAAATAATTCTCTTAGTACCATCTCCTGCAAGCTTGATGAACTGTATAGCGCCATGAAACAGAGTATCGGCAGATTGCGTCCAGCCGGTATCGACACCCTGCCTTTGGAACACGTGCTGCGCAATAGCGACACCCTTAAATCAATGCAGCGGTCAGGTATTCACTGTCAGTTACATAGTCAGGGAACGTCACCATCGCTAAGCGATGAAGTGCGTATTAATATTTACCGAATTATTCAGGAGGCCCTCTCCAACATCGCTAAACATGCCGGTGCCACAGCGGTTGAAATCGATATTACTTATGCTGAAGAAGCTATTCACATTGAGGTTACCGACAACGGCATTGGCCTTACACAAACCCAACCAAAACCTTCATCACTTGGGCTTATTTCCATGCGGGAAAGAGCTCGATTTATCGGCGCTCAGCTCACCATCGATTCAGGCCAACAGCAAGGCACGCGAGTCATAATCGACCTTCCTTTAACGGTGTAGCCTAAGCAACCGGCTTAGTCTTGCTAAGAGTAATACCAATAGCGGCCTGAGCAGAAACGGTTAATAACTATCTTCGAGGTATAATTAAGGAGGTAGTATGAAAAGTAACATCATTTTATCCGGCCTGACGCTCTCGGCCGTACTGCTGGCTGGGTGCTGCACCACTGAACACGCGCAAACACAACCACCCCATCAGCATAGCGCAAGCTCTGAAGCCTATGCGGTAGCGCCCGAACAACCGGCCCCCGCC
The DNA here is from genome assembly GCF_003731635.1 of Marisediminitalea oceani. Taxonomy (GTDB): domain Bacteria; phylum Pseudomonadota; class Gammaproteobacteria; order Enterobacterales; family Alteromonadaceae; genus Alteromonas; species Alteromonas oceani. Next base: position 28,359 of record NZ_RCUA01000073.1, read on the forward strand.
GCTATAACCGACTATTCTAAGCCACCACGTCAGCAAGTTCAGTACCGGCCGCATCAGGATCGCCTGCAGGGCGTGGATCCCTACATTCCCAGAGCCACGCCGGTTTCAGGATGGGCGCCACCGGCTCATACTTACCGGCCAGTGTTTACCCATAAATTACTCGGCGATTATGCTGAGCAAATGACTATGAAGTTAATTGAGAATATGCGCTATGTCTCAACTAATACACCGGTTGCAGTCACCTCTCTGGTAGATCTGGATAGTTCACTTTCCCACACCAACATTCTGGGCAACCAAATGGCGGAAAGCTTCATTACTGAGTTGCAGGAGTTTGGCATCCCTGTTGTCGATTATAAAACCACAGGTGTGATCCATGTTGGCGGTAGTGGCGACTTTGTATTCAGCCGCAACTTAGGCGAACTGGAGCGTAATCCCTACATAAAATAGATTTTATCCGGCACCATGACCTACAATGACCGCGGCATCATTCTTAACATCCGCATGGTCGACATTAACTCAAAAGTGGTGGTTGCCTCCTCGAAGGGCTTCATCCCTCAATTTGTGGTTGATTCACTTTACCCGCGTAATTACGTCGACGGCATAGTGCTTGACACCACCAGCTAACATCTGCTGTTATCATCGCAACAAACCAGGCTCCGGCAACGGAGCCTGTTCAGGCTTAACCTGCCCGCTCAGCCAATGGTTTACTCGCGCCGCTAAGGATGTGCTTTACCCACGTTTTTTTAACTATCAATTCAAACAAGACAAAGGCGGTAGCCAGGGTAAGAACCGTAATACTGATTAGCTTAACTATCCAGTACAGCGGCATTTCAGCAAAGGCCACCTGCAACCACACAACCAGTGGCAAGTGAATCAGATAAAGCCAGTAGGCCCGCGCCGACAAAAAACGAATGGCCGTATTTGGCTGACTAAATAGCCGCTTACAAACGGTCATTAATACTGCAATCAACAGCCACATCATGCTGGCATAACAGACTACAAACCCGGCTTTGAAGTAAAGATAGTATTCCTGTCCGGGATGCATTTCGTAAGCAGACAGATAAATCGCTCCCATTACGGCAATCCCAAGCGAGGTAAGTCGATGCCAGTTAATCTGCATGAAGTCTGCCAGTAAAAACTGGTGTTGGTACAAGCCCCATCCAAGCAGGAAAAAGCCACCATAAATTAGCAACAATGGCAGATGGGGCCACAGTGACTTATCCGGTGTATCGAGCCCCCAGTGATCCATCCACCACAGGCAGCCAGCCACCAGCAAACATCGCAGCATCAACCCCGAGCGGCTAGCACATAGCCAGACCAGAACTCGCCTGCCCACAACGGTCAGTGATTGCGAAGTCGCGGGCACTCGCTCAAGCAGCTTTATCAGCACCACAGCGATAGCGGTACACAGCATCAGGTAGTAAAGAAACCACAAGTGAGTACCGGTAAACATACCGGCAGGCAGCTCCGTCAGACTTTGCAGGCCCTGCCACAAGCCATCTGGTATATCGGCTTCACCACGCATACTCGCACCGCCCATTACCCAGCCTGAGACCAGTAATGGCCTGAGCAGAAACCAACCGGCGATAAAAGGTATTCCCAAGCGTACCGCGCGTGACGTCACTAACGCATTCACACCATATTTTTGCAGTGACATGCAGGTAAAAAACCCCGCAATCAAAAAAAACAGTGGCATCCGAAATGAGTGACTCACCAGGCTAAAAATACTGATTGCCGGGCTGGTATTAATATCCATTACAGCCCAGCCAATAAATACCGGCATAAACGATAATCCGGCGTGAAAAACCACCCCAAGTATCAGAGCAAAAGCACGTAGCGCATCGAGATATTCGATGCGTTCGGTAGACATGGTCATGTGGTATTACCTGCGCTTGAGGTTAGTAAAAGCCGATTTCGTCTATAACAAAATCATAAGCCGACTGCTGCATAGCAAAAGCCACTATGCTCAGGCTATTCAGCGTACTGGCATCCAGTGAGGTCTGTTCTGACCAGGCCCGTTTTAAACTGCTAAAAGGAAGCTTAACCTCATGAAATTTATTGTCTGCCTTAATCAGTACCGGCGCAGCATGATAATCAAAGTTTTCAACCTCTGCGCTATTGGCTGAGACTGACATAAGTCCCTGATTGATTTTAACCTTCAGACGGATCCCCTGATATCCGGAGGCATCCATAGGCTTTCCCTGAGCATCGAGTAGCAGAATCGAACTGGCCCAGGCGGGCTGCCCACGAGGAGGGATGAGATTACCAGTGAGATGCATTTTACCGCCCTGGACAGTCACTTCACTTTCGCTGCTGCCACCGGCAACCGTATCATTCATAAACTGGCGCTGCACTCCCAGGTTGTTTTGAGTCTGATGTTTAAAGTTATCCACCAGTTCCGGTAATTCGTTTGCAAAGGCGCAAACCGGAAGCAGTATGGACGCAATAGCAAATAATCCAAAAAAGTGGCGCATTGTCTGATTAAGCATATTCATAATAGGTGTTCTCCATTTAAACCGTTAAAGTAGTTTCTCCCCCCGGCAACTCAGGCAGTGCAGAGGGATTTAACGGATAAGAGCCAGGCAGCATGAGAAAGGTGACAAAAAAGATGAAAAAGTATTTTTTGAATTTTCTGTCACCTTTTATTCCCAGGCAGGCACATACACCCAAAGTAGCTATGAAAAGACAGCATGAATTTATTTAACAAGCGCTCCTCCGTTGCCGGGAAAGGCGATGCCACACTGGTTATGCTTTCGCTCGGTGGTAACCGGCAAGCCTATAGCGAGATAGTAAATCGCTACCAGACCCTGCTTTGTTCGCTGGCTTATTCGTCTACCGGCGATCTCAGGCATAGCGAAGATATAGCCCAGGAGGCTTTCGTTGAGGGCTGGCGTAAACTGGATACCCTGCACGATCCGGAAAAACTTAAGTCCTGGCTTTGTGGCATTTTGCGTTTTAAGGTCAGCCGGCACTATCGCAAAACCGTTAAAGAAACTCAGCACCAGGATATCCAGTTAACTACCGAACAGGACATTGTTGACGAGGCTGCTTTGGAGCAAACCGCGATCAGTGAACAACACCAGGCTTTGTTATGGCAGGTACTTGATCAAATGGAGCCGCTTTATCGTGAACCGATGATATTGTTTTACCGGGAAGAGCAGTCTGTGCAGCGGGTCGCCGAAGAACTGGAACTTAGCGAAGATGCCGTAAAACAGCGTATCTCGCGAGGCCGAAAATTGCTTAAAGAGGCCATGGCGGTCTTTGTTGAGGATACGCTTAAACACAGTAAGCCCGGCGCCGCCTTTACAGTAGCGGTTATGACCATGATCAGTGGTATATCGCCACCGGCGAAAGCAGTCGTTTTAGGTGGTAGTGCCGTAAAGACCGGCTTGCTGTTTAAGTTTGCCTCGTTCGCGGCCCTGTTAGCCTCGGTCTCCGGGCTGATTGGTTCATGGTTCAGCCTTAGAGCCAGCCTGGCCCAATCACGCACCAAGCGTGAACGGCATCTGGTGAAAAAATCGGTTACGCTGTTTTTTGTATTCGCCGCCCTCTACATTGCCGGCATGGTAGGGCTAAAAGCGCTTTGCTACGTATTCCCGCAACACGCTGTTACTCTGAGCCTGCTATCACAAACCGTTGTTGCCGGACTCGTGATCAGTTATGTGATACTGGTGAAAACAATGTTCGGCGCCATGAAAGATCTGCGCGCCCTCGAACGAATAACGCAGCCCGAGGCTTTTATGGCCAGTGCCCACCGGGCTGGCGCTAAACAGCGGGAATATATCAGCCCCTTCAGGCTACTGGGCGTACCACTTTGTCATTTTCAGTTTGGCATGCCTGAACATACCGACACGCCAGCCTATGGGTGGATTGCCGCGGGTACCCACGCCAGAGGCCTGCTATTTGCCTGGGGCGGCGTGGCGGTGGCGCCGGTGAGTGTAGGCATCATTTCCTTTGGTATTATCACCATTGGAGGCGTTGGTGTTGGCGTTATTGGTACCGGCACGGTTGCCTTTGGTGTACTGGCATTTGGAGCCTCAGCGGTTGGCTATCAGGCATTTGCTTCGTTGTCGGCAGTTGGCTGGCAAAGTGCCATTAGCGGTGGGATCTCAATGGCAAGAGAAGCTGCGATCGGGGCGGTAGCCATAGCAAAGCACGAAAACAATGAGATTGCTGGGGACATTGCCAGGCTCTCTGAATTCCAGTGGCTCTCAACATGGGTTCTCCTGGCCATTGCGCTATTAGTGATTGTTCCGGCCATCTGGCATGCCCGCGCCGTCACCCAACGAATGAAAGCTGATTAAATATGGGCGCCCATGTAGTGGGCGTTTTTATTCTTATACATGTGCGTATCCGCTTTATCCAGCAAATCATTGATGGTTTGCGCACAGTCGGGATAGACCGCCCAGCCAATACTCGCACTGAGGTTAAGTGAACAACCTTCAAATTCAAACTCGGGTTCCAGAGAACGCTCAAAGCGCCGGTGAATACTTTTCACTGCATCTTCCTGCTGGATATTGCTCATCAGCACACCAAATTCGTCGCCGCCAATACGGGCCACTTTATCCGTTGGCCGAAAAGCCTTTAATAACCGCCGGGCCAGTTCACTGAGCATGCTATCTCCCGCCCGGTGACCCAGTTCGTCATTGACCGCTTTTAGACCGTTCATGTCGATAATAAAAACGCCGAACTTTCGTCCCGGATAAGACTCGCACAAAGAGTATTCACGATTTAGTTGCTCCATGAAGGCCGAGCGATTTAACAGGTTAGTCATTGAGTCGTGCGTGGCCTGATAAACCAAATTGTCGGCAACAAAGCGGTGGCAGTAATAAAGCGTGGCGGCCATCTGCTCTGATACCAGCTTTAAAGCAGCAGTATCCCGCGACGTAAAGTGATGTTTCCTATGAGAAAAAACCTTGAGCACACCAACCGTATGGTCATGATGATGGAGGGGGATCAACAGCATTGAGGCAACACCGATTTCGGCACAGGCCGCCTGATTGGCCCGGCGGTTTACGGTAACATCATTACACAGCTGAACTTTACCGGTTTGCAGACAAAATCCGGACAAACTGTTATCGATCGGAATACTGTGTCCTAAAAAAGGCTCAGCCACCCCGGATGTCGCCCGGTAGACCATATCATTGCCTTCTTTAAATTCGATTGCCGCCCCATCACATTGCACCAGCACCAGGCAGTGTTTAACAATAATTTGCATCACACAAGTCAGATCCATGCCCACTTTGGCAATGGAGGTTTGCATATCAACAATCGTCGTCAGTTTCTGACACCGATCCTGCCAGCTGTCTGCAATACATTCGATTTCGGCTAAGGTCATTTGCCCCCCTGCGAGTGATTTTAAAAACCGCGCACATGCCTCTGCTCCCTCAGAAAACACTACCACTTGTTTATACAACCACTACGCAGATGCCTATAATTTATCCGGCTGGCGAAAAAATTACCAGTTTGACGCCTCAGTGAAATTCTCATAATGTGCTTAATTTGTAACTTAATAGCAACAAGTCTCATGCCAAAGCCCATTTCACTGTTATTTACCATTACCTTGTTTTCCATGAGTTTTGAAGGGGTTGCCCAGTCTCCGGAAACGCCTGTTACGGCGCTGTTTAACGCCATGCGCGCGCATGACGGCGAGCAACTGGCAGCGCAGTTCACCAACGGCGCGCTACTGCAACGTGCTGAACCAGGCGGTAACATAAAAAGTAACGACATCAGTCAGTTTGCCGGGTTTGTTACTCAGACCGACAAGTACCTGGATGAAAAGCTGTTAGCGGTTACCGTGCAACAAAGCGATAATCTGGCCGCTGTATGGACGCCCTATGTGTTTTATCTGGATGGTGAGCTGAGTCATTGCGGGGTAAATAGCTTCCAGCTCGTCAAAGTGGGCCCGAGCTGGAAAATTCAGTACTTAATAGACAACATGCATAGCGGCGACTGTGCATCTTTTATTAAACAATATAGTGCGGATGAATAGCTGCGGCCTGGCTGTTGCCGCAGCGGGTATCACTACCAATGGTTAGTCATCGCGGGTGAGGACTTCCAATAACTCAATTTCGAAGGTTAAATCACTGTTCGGCGGAATAATTTCACCAATCTGGCGCTCCCCGTAGGCCAGTTCTGACGGTACCCAAAGCCTTCGCTTCCCGCCAACCTTCATCCCCTGTAAACCAATAAACCAGCCCTGAATGACCTTGTTTTTTGATAGCACGGTCTGAAACGGGCGGCCCTTTTTATGCGACGAGTCAAACTCACTGCCACTAGCCAGCCAGCCCCGATAATGAGCTGTAATTAATGCCCCCTTTTCCGCAGCTTTGCCTTCACCAACCACCAGGTCTTCAATCTTCACTTCACGAGTCATGTCCAGTCCGGCCTAGTGTTTATCGGCGCGGCTTTGAAATTTGCGCTCTTCGGTATTGATTTTTATCCATTCACCGGTGCTGATGTATTCCGGCACCTGCACAACCAGCCCGGTGGATAACGTGGCCGGTTTGGTACGGGAAGTGGCTGAAGCCCCTTTAATTGACGGATCGGTTTCGGTGACTTCCAGTTCCACACTCATCGGTAAATCGAGGGCTACCGGCACGTCGCTAACGATGACTACCAGCAGACCATCGGTATCTTCGTTGATGAATAATACTTCGTCAGCAATACTTTCTTTATTAAGGTGGTACGGCGTGTAGTCTTCCTTATCCAGAAACACATATTCGTCACCGTCAATATAAGAAAACATAGCCGGCCGGCGAACCAAATCAGCCATTTCGAGCATGTCAGAATCTTTGAAGGTTTCATCGAACTTAGCACCACTCACCACGTCGTACATACGCATCCGATAGATACTGCCACCTGCTCGCCCCTGGGGCACAGAACGGTCAATGTCCCGCACAATACAGGTTTTTCCGTTAAACAGGATGGTGTTATTTTTTTTAATTTCACTTGCCTTTGGCATGATCACTTCCGCTCTTAATGGCCTGCCTGCTGGCATATGCCGGATTAGAAAACCTTATTTTCCGCGATTTTTGCTCCGGGGGAAAGTCTTAACCGGCGGAAAACCTGTCGGCTCCGTTTTTGTTACGTAGCAAAAGACCGGCTGTAATAACAAAGCTAAGCAGAATTTTACTTCTGCACGAAATGTGTCCATACTTTCCCGCATAAGAATAATAAGTGGTTGTAGTGAGACTCACCCTTGAATACCTGTTCCCAAACGGACAGGTTGCTTCGCTGTTTGTTCTCCCCCGCTATACAAAACAAAATACCTTTGTATGGGTAATCATCACGTATTTTGTTAATCGAAAGTTAGAATGCATATCACCAAGACTCATGTTGTAGCCGTATTTAGGAGCCTGCTAATGCACCGCAATAGCCAAAAAAACGCTGCGTATTCGTACGTACTTCCAGCTTTAATGATGATTGTACCAGCGACCCTGCTGGCTGCACCAAAGTCAACGGATGACGTTCGCCCCGGTACCGTTTTATATAAAAAGCTAAGCGGTGCCTCAGCCAGTGAACTAAAAGGCCTCAATAGTTTGCTTAACAGTCAGGGGTTACTGGCAGAAAAAACATTGCCTAACTCCGGTATTACCATTGCCACGTTCAACGGTAAAGGACGTGAAAAAGCAATTGCCAAAATATTAAAACACAGCGGGTTGGTAGAATTTGCTGAGGCCGATCAGGCCATGGCACCTACCGTCCAGCCTAACGACCCGAGCTTCTCTGGTCAGTGGCATCATAATAACATCAACAGCCAGCAGGCCTGGGATGTCACCACAGGTAGCAACAGTGTATTAGTAGCAGTTTGTGACACCGGGTTTGATGCCGATCACCCTGATCTGGCGGCGAACCTGCGCACCGACCTGGCTTACAATGCCGAAGAAGGCACCAGTTATATCGAAGACGCCAACGGTCACGGTACCGGCACGGCTGGCACCATAGGTGCAGTGGGTAACAATGGCACCGGCCTTGCCGGGGTGAACTGGAATGTCGATATAATTCCGGTCAGAATTGCCATTAGTGATACCAATAGCTCAGCTTATATTTCTACCATGGCAAAGTGTATTGAATACGCAGCCGACAACGGAGCTCGTGTGGTTAACCTGAGCTATGGCGGCATTCAGTCTGCCACCATCGATGCAGCCGCAAAGTACCTGCGCGATCGCAACGGTTTACTGTTTATGTCTGCAGGTAACTCCGGCACTGAGTACCCTACTTTTCCTGACTACACCAGCTTCGTTGGCGTAGGCGCCACCGATCAAAACGACAATAAAGCGTATTTTTCTGACTGGGGTACTTATGTAGATTTAACTGCACCGGGCGTCAGCATCGGCACTACCTATCTGAATGGTCAGTACGTTAACTACAGCGGCACATCTTTTTCATCACCTGTGGCTGCTGGCGTAGCCGCGCTTATGGTTGCAGCCAATCCGGGGATTTCAGCTGATGAGATTGAAAACGGTCTGTTCAGCACCGCTAAAGACATTGGTGCCAACGGCGACGATAATGTATTTGGTCATGGTCTCGTTGATGCCCAGGCAGCAGTAAACTATGCGATGAACCTGGGTAATTACACCGCGCCAGTGGCAAGCATCAGTCAAACTGCCACCTCTGTAAGCTTTGGCTCTGCGATCACTTTCAGTGGCGCGGGTTCAAGCGATGCCGATGGCAATATTGTGGCTTACCAGTGGAACCTGGGAGACGGTACGACCTCGTCTCAGGCTGAGGTTTCTCATGTATATGACGCAGCCGGCACTTATCAGGTTAGCCTGACCGTCACCGATAATGACGGCCTGACTAATTCTGCTACAACCCTGGTTCAGGTGACTAACGAAGTACCGGTGGCAGTGATTGATGCGATGACCACCAGTTACAACATCGGTGATACCGCCTTTTTCAGTACTTCAGGTTCATACGACAATGATGGCGCTATCACTCGCTACGAGTGGGACTTTGGTAACGGCGACACTGCTGCAGGCCAGTCGGTAAGCTATGCTTATCCAACCGGAGGCAACTATACCGTCACGTTAACCGTAACAGACGACGCCGGCGCGCTTAACAGTACCAGTATTAACGTTGCAGTTAATGATCCTATGGCACTTACTGCACCGGAAAACTTAATTGCCGCTGCCAACGGCCTTGACGTAACTTTGAGCTGGACCAATACGAACAATAACGCCGACTACTTCGTTATTGAGCGTGCCGTAAAGTTCCGTGGTAAAACACGTTATGAATCGGTGGGTACCGCAGTTGCAGGAAGCGCTGAGTATACTGATTCAGTGCCGTCTGCCGATAACTACTGGTATCGGGTAACCGCGGTGAACGCCAGCTACGAAGCTACCTCAGCAAGCATTCAGGTATCAGTTAGTGAATCGTCCGATCAACAACCTGCACCACAACCAGGCACACTGGCAGCGCCGGGTAACCTGTCGGCTTCTCAGAATGGCAACACTGTTTATCTAAGCTGGGCCGATAATAGCGGTGATGAGCAGGGCTTTTATCTGGAAAGAGGCGTTAAGCAGAAAGGTCAGATCCAGTTCGAGCGCATCGCGGTGGTAGGTCAAAACATTACCGCAGTAACCGACGATGCCGGCGTGTTAGCCAGCGGCAACTATGCCTACCGTGTGCAGGCTTACAAAGACGGTGAAGTATCAGCTTACAGCAATACCTTCGAGCTACGCTTAAAGTAAGCCGGTAAAGCAACATCAAAAAAGCCTGATAAGGTATCCTTATCAGGCTTTTTCTTTGCCCGAAATACGAGCTTGCTACTGAGGTTATGTGGTGACTCTTTTACGGTGTCGTCACGAAATCATCCAGCAGTACCAGCTGTGGCAATGCACCTTCCATTGCACCATTTACTGCAATGGCAGTATACACATTGCCGGCATCAAGCATTAATGAACCGGTAGCAATCGCTCCCTCTTTGGTTCCTGCCGCTGTCACGGTTACAAAATATTCGCCGGCTGCCAGGCTAACATAACCGGTTTCAGCCAGTGCGTCGGTTGAATAATCAACGCCCGCAAACGCCGGGTCTGCATCCGCAATTTCGCCGTCGCCGGTCACATAAATATCCACGCTGCCTGCCGCAGGTGAGGCATGGATAATACGAACTTTCGCTTCAGTCGCCACACGGCGCGGCATATCCATTAGCAGATCAAGCTCCGGAGCTGCCAGCTCATTATTTGCGATGGCCGTGTAAGACATACCTGTTTCCAAAGTAATCGCTGCATCATCGATGGCCACAATACTGTTATCAGCGTCTGCCACTACATCAATCAGGTAGTCTGCAGGCATCACTGACAGATAATCGGTGGCCATAGGAAATGCCAGAGCATCAATTAATACCAGTTCGTTATTAGCAATCACGTCAACCGCCGGGGCATCGCTTATACCGTGCACTACTCGAATATCAGCAGTAGTATTTACGTCCCACAATTTAACTGCGCCCTCGCCATCGGCAACCAGTAATGTTACCGGTGAGTCACCGCTGCCGGTGTTGTTGGTAGCAGCTACCAGTAAATCAGCACCATCGGCCAGCGCTACGGTACCGGAGTCAAACACGACATCCATACTTCCTGCCGGAGTGATTCGTATGCGGTATTCACCGGCTGGCACCTGCACTAAGTCAGTGGCATCGGTAAATTCAGCAGTGACCAGGGGTTGCTCATCAGCCAGTGCCGCATCCGGGGCAGTAACGTAAATATCTACAGTGGGCGCCGCTGATGCTGCATGGACAATCTGAACCTGCGCATTACCTGCGGTTACGGGCGTTTCAGCACTGGTTACCGGCAACAGCATCAGCGAATCATCCGCCACACTGCCTACGGCAAAAACATCATAATTGGTATCAGCTTCCAGTGTAACGTCCGCTTGCAGAACTTCAGCATCGTCTCCTGGCAGTATGGCGGTTACGCCAATATCGTAAGTGCCGGTTTCAACCTCAAAGCGGCCAGACGCAACCTGATAATCAACACCCTCAAGGTTATTAAGGATGGCATCATTGGCCGTAATGTTAACCAACGGCGCATCAGAAGCGGCGTGAATGACCCGCACATTGGCAAACTCAGGATCCGGTTGTACTACCTCATCGTCGTCATCGTCGGATAAGCAACCGGCTAAAAAAAGTGGTAGACTGCACGCTGCAAGGAGCGACATGGTCCTGTTCATAGTTAATTCCTCGTTGTTGTGTTGTGACAAATACGGTTACGAGGTCTTTTTGTGAAGGGATCATGCTCCTTGCAACTTTTGGCTAACATCATTTACATTTCGCAAATAGAATTTAGCCAACTGTCTAAACAGAACATTTTTCGGTGTATAAAGCCCTGCAAGCAATGTACAGGGCTTTATTTCATATCAGGCTTCTACGGTTTTACGCTTCGCCTGAGGATTGACTCTGCGACGACGCGGCGGACGAGACTGACCATCGTTATCAGCCGCTTTGCCAGAACGTTGGGAGTTATTACCGTTACGCTGAGGGTTGTTATTATTCCGTTGAGGGCTCTTACCGTCCCGCTGATGGCTCTTGCCAGTGCGCTGTGGTTTAACGGCCGCTTCTGACGAAGTATTTTTTGCCTTCTTTGGCTTTTTAATTTTTTTCGGTGGCAGTAATTTGCTTTCTGCCAGCGGTTGGTTTGGAGCAAAGCCATCCAGCGTAACACGCGGTATTAACTGTTGAATCAGACGCTCTATATCCTTTAACTGATCCAGTTCGTCTGCGCTTACCAGCGACCACGCCTGTCCGGCAGACCCTGCACGACCGGTCCGCCCGATACGATGCACGTAGTCGGCAGCGGTATTTGGCAGGTCCAGATTAATGACTACCGGTAACTCGCTGATATCAATGCCACGGGCAGCAATGTCGGTCGCCACCAGTACCTTTATACTGCCGTCTTTAAACGCTTTAAGTGCCGCTGTACGAGCGCCCTGACTCTTGTTGCCATGAATAGCAGCGCTGGGCAAACCAGCACTTTCCAGTTTGGCGGCAATACGATTGGCGCCATGTTTGGTGCGACTGAATACCAGCACCTGTTGCCATTTTTGTTGTTTTATCAGACTGGTCAGGGCCGGAATTTTTTTCGATTTATCGACGGCAACCAGTTGCTGCTCAATCTTCTCAACGGTGGTATTCGCCGGCGTGACCGCCAGTTTAATCGGATTACGGGTAATTGACTCAGCCAGTGTCATGACATTGTCGGCAAAGGTGGCCGAGAATAACAGCGACTGGCGCTGCGCTGGCAGCAACTTAAGGATACGCTTAATGTCGTGGATAAAGCCCATATCGAGCATACGATCGGCTTCGTCCAGTACCAGGATTTCCAGTTGCTCAAACTTCACTGCATTTTGCTGATACAAGTCCAGTAAACGGCCCGGCGTTGCCACCAGCACGTCTACCCCGGAGCGTAGTATTTTCATTTGCGGGTTGATACCCACGCCGCCAAACACCACGGCGCTCTTTAAACGCAGGTGGGTTTTATATTCACGGATATTGGTTTCGACCTGAGCGGCCAGCTCGCGGGTTGGCGTGAGAATAAGCGCTCGCACGTGATTGGCTTTGGTTTTCGGACCCGCCGCCAGGCGTTGCAGAACCGGCAGGGCAAAGCCTGCGGTTTTACCGGTACCGGTTTGCGCTGCGGCCAGCACATCGCGGCCGGTTAAAATAGCCGGAATCGCCTCTTGCTGAATCGGCGAAGGCGAGCTGTAGCCCTTCTCTTTAATAGATTTAAGAAGTGGGTCACACAGCCCTAGTTGACTAAAAGACATAATACCTCGGTGTATTAGTTAGTACGGAATAATGAGTCCATGCACGACTCGCAGTTGCACGAAAGAAAAAGGCTATCGGTGTTTACCTTGCTCATATCAGACGGTCAGAATGTGAATCTCTACGGGGACTTACTCGGACTAACGGAAGAAGCGTGAAGCAAATTGAAATAGTACCTTTCAAAGGCGGGCGCATAGTAACACCCTTTGGGTAAGCCTGCCAGTTTATTTTTTAAACAACTCCATAACCAGATGTCAAAGCGGCTCTTTGACCTGGTCAGGGAAATAGACATCATGTTCCCGGTATGAATACTGTGACTGTTCGTTTTCTATGCGAGTCGCTCTGGCGATCATTTCAGCCTGCTTATCAGGTTGTTGTTTTAAGTGATACACCGCCGCCAAAGCCAATAGAGCCTCGTGCTCGCCGATAAAGCGGTTTTCATAATCATTTGGATTATTTACTGGTAACTCTTGCCACCGTTGCAAGGCTTCTTTAAAACTCAGTTCCGCTTTACCGAGTTGCCGTAAACGCAGGTAGATATCACCCAGCTTGTGTTGTTCTCGGATGGTGTAATCATCAATTTTTCCATAACGCTCAGTTTTAGCTGCCAGCACCTGCTGCGAAGCAACCAGAGCCTGTTCCAATTGCCCGCCTTCCATCAGAACAGTAGCGCGCAAACTGTGCAAATCAATAACCCGATAATGCTTTGGCCCCAGCACTTCAGTTAACACTGGGATAGCTTCTTCAATCATCACCAGCGACGCATCATATTGGTGTTTCTGATATAAAATTCGGGCCAGTAAATACTTTGCCCTGAGCGTATCCTGATGGCGCTCTCCCAACATCCTGGTGGATAAGTCGAGATAGCGGATAGCCATTTCCTCACCGGCTTTATCGGTGGTTAATCCACCACTGTAAATGCTCACAAGGCGTTCCATTGAATACAATACCAATGTGTGTTGTTCGCCAAATGCGCGGGTAGCATCCTCAAGCGCACGATTAAAGTAGCTAATTGCCTGCTCTTCGTCGCCATAACGATAATAATCATTACCTAAGCTAGCTAAAGTAATAATAGTAACATCGTTATCTTCACCCAGATGTTGCACCGCCCTTTCCAGCACATCAAGGTGAATATCAATCGCCTTTTCAGGCTGTTCCATATCGTTATAGTAGCCCCCAAGGTTCAGTGTATAGCCAAGCGTTCGCCGTGCATTTTCCCCATGTACCTCTCGGGCTGCGTTTACAATTTTTTCGGCAATCGGCAAGCGTTCAGGGTGGCGGTCGGCCCGACTGTAAGCATTCGCCAGGGCATTCAGGGTGGTTAAATAAGCTTTAGTATCCTGCCCGGAGTGTTGCTCATAAAGTGCTACAGCGGTTTCTAACTGCACAATGGATTGTTTAATGTTGCCTATCTGCCAGAGCATATTGCCAATAGTCAGGCGAATCTCTGCGTTGACCAATGGCTGCTCAACCAACCCGGCCTGGTCGTCATCATTTAATCTGTCAATGGTCTTCTCAATGACCTCCATCACCGTTACTTCACTGCCTTTGGCATTATCAGGCTTGAGTTCGTAGAACATGTCGGTGATAAACTCTGACACTGACTCTGCTTTTTGCTGTGCCAGCTGCGCACTGTCGCGTTCTCGTTCGGCAACCTCTTTTTGCTGTGCTACAGCATTAGATTGCTGCCAGATAGTCACTGAAGTAACCAGCATTACCACCACCAGCGAGCATGTGAGTGCGGCGGAAATCATATTGCGCTGTAAATACAATCCACAGCGATACCAGGGACCCGGTGCAAACGCGGTTACAGGATAATGATGCAGATAGTTATCGATGTCCTTGCGCATATCACTGACCGACGAATAGCGATCCTGGGGCTTGAACTGCACCGCATGATAGATAATGGCATCAAGCACTCTGCCTCTGGGATACCCTGCTGAGCTGGCAACTTCAATGGGAGCCAGCCTTTCCAGTTGTTCCAACCGGGCTGAGGAACTATGAACTGTCTCAATGGGCAGACCTTCACTTACTAACTTATGCAGGATCAGGCCGAGGGCAAAAACATCTGTAGCCACACTGACCGGTTTTCCGGCCAGTTGCTCGGGGCTGGCGTAACTCAGGGTCATTGATTTTGACGCATCATCATTACTCACCGCTTTATCAATCAACCGGGCGATACCAAAATCCATCAGTTTAGGCTCGCCAGCGGCATCAACCAGAATATTCGCCGGTTTCAAATCACAATGAATAACCAGTTTCTGATGGGCATATTGCAGAGCATCACAGACTTTCAGGAAGAGTTGCAGACGAGCGCGCAGCGTCAGCTGACGTTCCTCGCAATACCGATCAAGCGGAGTACCATCGACATATTCCATCACCAGGAAAGGGATATCATTGTCGGTTGAGCCACCATCATACAAACGGGTGATATTGGCATGCTCGAGGTTAGCCAGCGTTTGCCGCTCTTCTATAAAACGTGCAGCTAGATACGGCTCGCGAACAGCGGTATTAATCAATTTAACAGCCACTTGCTTCTGAAACTGCTGATCCGCTCTTTCAGCGAGATAAACCGCGCCCATCCCTCCGCTGTCTATTTTTCTGATTAGCTGATAGTTACCGGCCATGGTACCGGTTAAATCAACACTGGAATCGACAACAGAGGACGCCGCCTGCTCAACAATGGCATTAAGTGAAGCGGTATTTTCTGCATGTTCGAGCATTCTCAGGATCGCATCACGAACTTGCGGCTGGTTGGCGAATTGTTCGCCGATAAAAGCATTTCGCTGACTTACAGGTAACTCCAGCGCTTTGTGGAAATAGGTTTCAATTTGCTGCCATTCAATTGTATCCATTTGCTTCCCTGTTCGAACATGCTTTAATAAACCTAATACATTTTGATTACTTTTTACACTCATCAAAACATAACCGCGTATGCTTGACCTTGCTGAAACACCAAAAGAAGACGTAACAGGACTGCTGGAACGCTGGCAATATGGCGATGCCAGCGCGTTAAATGCGCTCAGTGAACTACTCTATGGTGAGTTGCGCAGACTAGCTCAGTATTACGTAAAGCAAGAGCGCCCCGACCACACTTTGCAGGCCACGGCTCTGGTCAATGAAGCCTACATACGGCTGATAAATACCGAATTGCATTACACAAGCAAACATCACTTTATGAGCATTGCGGGGCGAATGTTAAGGCGAATACTGGTTGATTACGCCCGTTCGGCGAATGCTCAGAAACGGGGGCGGGCACATACCTGTATAACACTGGATGAAGGAGCGTTGGGAGAAAAAACCAACCAGGCCAATATTATTCAGCTAAACGATGCGCTTGAGCAACTGTCCCGTCAGGATGAACGCAAAGCGCAGGTAGTAGAACTGAATTTTTTCGCCGGATTAAGCGCTGAGGAGTTGGCCCCTATACTCAATATCTCTTCACGCACGGCCGAAAGAGATCTTAAATTCGCCAAAGCCTGGCTGCTACAGGAGTTAAGGGCCTGAACGAAAAAAGCGGCCCACAGGCCGCTTATGCAAAAGAGTCCGGATTAGCGTAATTAAAAGCTAACTGTTACGCCGGCCCAGAAGTTTCTGGCTCTGTCTTTGACGTTGTAATCGTCGGTAAAATTCACCTCACTCACTACACCGCGTCCGGTAAGGTACTCAAACTGACCATCATTGTTCAGGTCGTCATAGGTCACGGAATAAGTAGTAAAGTCTCTG
The DNA here is from genome assembly GCF_003731635.1 of Marisediminitalea oceani. Taxonomy (GTDB): domain Bacteria; phylum Pseudomonadota; class Gammaproteobacteria; order Enterobacterales; family Alteromonadaceae; genus Alteromonas; species Alteromonas oceani. Next base: position 44,848 of record NZ_RCUA01000073.1, read on the forward strand.
TCGAGCAGGTTGTTCACTCGTAAATTCAGGATCACGCTGTCATTTAACTGCCAGCGTGCGCCTAAGTGCAGCATGGCGAAGTTTTTAAAATACAGTTCACGATCAAGAGTTGAATCATAACCACGATAACGATCCGAGCGGTACTCACCCTGCAGGTACACATTTAAATCGGCATTCACCTGCCAGGTGATATTACCGTTAGCCATATGCTCTGCAGTATTGGTAAGAGGTAAACCAGCCTCCGGCCCGCTTTTCTGTTCACTGTCAGTCCAGGTGTAATTTAAATACACAGACCAGTCTTCGGTAATGCCGTAACGGCCGGCCATTTCGATCCCCTGCAGCTCTACTTCGTCGATGTTAATACGCTGGCTGTAAGTGTCATAACCGAGTTCATCATATTCACCCAGATTGACACAAGGGCGAACACCGCCGGTCGTGTTACAGCTTTGTACGGTATTTCCTCTGGCGATCTTGTCTTCAAAATCAGTTTTAAAGTACGTGATATTGAAGTTGTGCTCGTCGCGGCTCCAGTAAACAGCGATTTCAGAGTTAACACTGGTTTCCGGTTGCAGATCCGGGTTACCGGCAAAGGGGCTGGTGCCCTGACCACCGAAGCCAATGATGCCGTCGTATAAATCGGTAGTTTGCGGTGTTTTATAACCCGTACTCACACCGCCTTTAACTGTCCAGTAGTCGGTGATGTTATACACTGCATAAATTCGCGGTGACGTCTGGCTGCCGAACACATCGTGCTCGTCATAACGGAAACCAGCGGTCAGCGTCATGTTATCGATAATCCCCCAGTTGTCCTCGGCGAACAGGGAATACATTTTTTGTTCCTGTACGGCTCCGGGCTCGCCGGACTCAAGACCAAATACGCCGTCTTTAAGCTCGCCGTCGATAACCTGCGCGCCCAATACAAAGTTATGGTCGCCGGCTAAGTCTTCAACCGGAATATCAAAGCGTAAATCGAAGGTATACTGACTGCTGTCGAGTGGACGTGCCGGACGCGGCAGAAACGTTTGTTCGGCCAGATCGCGGCGCTCTTCTTCACTCATGCCTTCGTACTCACCGGTACCATCGTACATCGCTTGTAGCAACTGACGTTCTGCCACGCTCAGCGGTAAGGTACGGCCATTGTTCTGAGTATCTACATAGGCAAGTGAAGCAGCAACAGTACCAAAGTTCAGCTTACCGTCGTAAGTTAATGACCACCACTGACGGTCGAATTCCTGTTCAGCGGCATAGCCAGCACGAGGATTAACCTGTCCACGACGGTCCTGCCATAAACTTTCAATGCTATCGCGGGTGCCTAACGGATAAAGGATTTCACCTGTATCGAGGTTAAACTCAGGCGTGTTGTCGTACTGCTGATGAGAGTCATCAAAATCGAAACCAATTTCGTGGCCATCAATTGGCGTGTAAGTAAGGCTGAAACCGTAATGTTTGCTGTCGTTATCAACAGTGCGACCACCGCCACCAAAACCCAGCGAGCGCATATGCACAACACCATTCGGATCAATTGCTGGTGCCAGCTGTGGCGTGGACGCCTGCTGCTCATAAACACTGCCACGAATGCCCAGGCTTAACAGGTTTTCAATCAATGGGCCGGTCACTGAGAAATCCGTAGTGATGTCGTCACCAAAGTCATCGTTGGTCTGCAGACTGCGGCCAAAAGTAATGTTGCCACCCCACTCACTGCGGTGCTTTTTGGTAATTACGTTAATAACACCACCCAGCGCATCAGCGCCGTAAAGGGTTGATGCTGGTCCACGAATGACTTCGATTCGTTCAATCGTGTCCAGCGGTGGCATATGATTGAATGCGTTACCACCAAAGTTGTTAGGATAAATATCACCATGGTTGTTCTGGCGACGCCCGTCGATCAGTAGCAACGTGTACTCACCGGTAAGACCACGCATGCTAACGCTGCCTTTGCCGGTTTTATCACGGGTCGTGCCGATATCAATACCTTCCTGAAACTGCACCGCATCGAGTAAAGAAGTAAACGAGCGGGTTTTAAGATCCTCTGCGGTGATCACAGAAATACTGGCAGGGGCTTCGGTAATTTTTTGTTCAAAACCGGTCGCTGATACCACTACGTGTTCAATATCTTCGCTATCTGGTACTGCAGTAGCCAGAGCGGCGGGCATCATTCCTAACTGGATGGCGAGTGCCAAACAAGAATATCCAAAACGAGATTTCATGAGTTTCCTATGTGTGTATGCATTGTTCAGTGTGTGTTGTTATGGGGGCTTATAGTAAACAACTAAAAAGAAAAGTCAATGCAAACGATAGTAATTCTCATTTAGATTGTTAAATAATTCGTATTTGGTTAATTTGGATCAAGGAAATCGGGCTTAGAGGAATAGTTTAAGACAATGGGAAAAACGGTGATTGAATAGCAACTCAAGCAAGCCAAAGCTCACTCAAGCTGCTATTACAGACTTATTCGCCAGTAAGATTGGTCAGCACAAAATCCCAGTTAACCAGTTGCCAGAAGGCATCCAGATAAGCCGGTCTGGCATTACGGTGGTCAATATAATAGGCGTGCTCCCAGACATCCACGGTAAGTAAAGGCTTCAGGCCTTCATGGGCAATCGGCGTGTCGGCATTAGCGGTATTCACAATTACCAGCTCGCCTGCGGCGTTAAGCGCCAGCCAGGTCCAGCCGGAACCAAAATTGTTAATGGCTTGCTGTGTAAACTCGGTTTTAAAGGCGTCAACCGATGCCCAGTTTTCCTCAATAACATCAGCCAATTCCTGCGCCGGCTCGCCACCGCCTTGTGGCGATAAACATTGCCAGAAGAAAGAATGATTCCACACCTGAGCAGCATTATTGAACAGTGGGCCACTGGCGTCTGAGATTATTGCTTCCAGTGACATATCGGCATAGGGCGTATCGGCAACTAAATCATTAAGTTTCGCCACATAAGTCGCATGATGCTTTGCATAATGATATTCGAGGGTTTCCTGTGACATCAGAGGTGCCAGGGCATCTTTTGCATAAGGTAAATCGGGTAAAGTAAAACTCATCTTCGTCTCCTGACTCAAATAGTGGATAGCGTAAATTTGACTAGTCGACACAAATACTAAAACCTCATGTATACTTGAGGTCAATAATTATTTTTGGTGAATGATGATGGATAACACATTAAGTGTTGGCGATGTGGCCAGGCGCAGCGGTGTGGCCGTTTCTACGCTTCATTACTATGAAGAAAAAGGGTTAATTCAGAGCTTGCGCACTCAGGGCAACCAACGACGTTACCACCGCAGTATTCTGCGCCGGGTGGCGATTATTCGTATTGCTAAACAGGCTGGTATTTCGTTACGGATCATTAAGTCGCATCTGGAAAAATTCCCTACCCGCGAAGTGTCTCCCTCTGACTGGCAGCAGATGAGCAGTGAATGGCGGGCGATGCTGAACGAGCGAATTCTGAGCCTGACCCAGCTCAGGGATAAGCTCGACAGCTGCATTGGCTGTGGCTGCCTCTCTTTACGTGACTGTCCATTGCGAAACCCTGAGGATAAGCTCGGCGAAGAGGGTCCCGGGGCCAGGCTCCTTGAGGAAGAGAAGCAAAATTAAACCTGTGGTTCAACAGGCTCTTTTAGCCAATATCAGCGATGCCAAGTTCCTGCCGCTTACGTTTGCTAAGGCCTAGCGCCACGAGGCGGTAGGACTCGCTGAGATAGTATTTTAAATCGTCATCAAGGGGGCCGGAAGTATCGGTTTGTTGGATCCACTTCATGCCGCGACTAGCCAGGTAAGGCGCCGGGATATACCCCTCGGCCTGACATAAAAATTCGAAGTTAAGTGGTGAGGTTTTAAAGGTATAGGCTGGCGTGCCGGCTTTCGAGCGACTGCCTATGGCAAACACTTTACCGCCGACTTTCCAGACTTCGGAATTCCCCCATTGCACCACATGCGTGGTGGCTTTAAAGGTCCGGCAAAAGGCATTAAAGGCGTGATGGTCCATGGTTAATCCGTTGTCAGGAGCTGCGGTATGCAGATTGGCTGGCAAGGCTCACTACTCAGCTAAACACATACACCAGATTGCGCCCTTCCCGCTTGGCGGAATACAACGCCTGATCGGCCTGTGAGTAAAGATGCTCCCAGTCGTAGAGCACCTCATGAGAGACTGCAATACCAATACTGACGGTAATACTAACCTGTTTATCATCCCGTTTAAATTGCAGCTCAGATACTTTGTGCCTTAGTCTGTCGGCAACGCTCTGGGCCCGCTCGGTACTGACACCAGGCAACAGGATTGCAAATTCCTCACCGCCCATTCGACCCACAATATCGGTTTGTCGCAAGCCTTCGGCTAACATTTTTCCAACCCGGCTTAACACTTCATCGCCAAAGGTGTGACCAAACTGGTCGTTCACTTGTTTAAAGTGATCAATATCAACCATCAGCAGGGAATGACAGGCCTGATCATCTCCGGATAATGATTTCGCGGCTTTCTGTACAAAGGCGCGGCGGGTAGGTAAACCGGTTAATTCATCTAAGTTGGCAAGTTTCTGCCATTGCCGCCGCTGGTTCATTACATGCAGTAACGGCAGCACCAGCGCGGTAGCCACGGTTAATACCAGGTGAGAAAGCAGAACAATATTGAACAGATAACGGGTATCAGAGTCCTGGGCGGCCAGCGTTTGAACCAGAATAACAATGCCTTGTAAAAACAGTACAAAAGCATGCAGCAACAGCAGTACCCGCAGAACCAGATAGACGCTTTTATAGGGAGACTTACGCTGATAAAACAGTCCCTCGGTCATCACAAACATCAATGCCATGCCCACGGAAGCCACCACGTTAACCATCGCGGAATAGAAACCAGCCACAGTAATCAGTGCGCTGCCAACCACAAAGATACTTCTCACCCGGCGGTAAAACTTTATCGAGCCCGGCGACAACTCAAACTTATTCAGCCCGCAATAGAGCCCGAAAGAAGCCGTGAACAATAACAGACAAGCCAGTGTGTTAACGGCCTGCAACCCTTCTGCAGCATGAGCAATAACAGACGCACCAATACCTGCCGCAAAAAGGGCACATGAAACAGACCAGTACAGATACGACTGATTGCGCTGTTGCGCCCTGTACACAGCGAAAAAATAAACGCTTACCAGCACGTTGATGACAAAAGCCATCATTATGCCGATGGGAAGGCCGGACGACATGAAGTATTAAATCTCCACCAGACACCAGAGTTGCAATATAGCCAAAAGTATAACAACTTGGCAGCCTGCCACCTCGACCGTTAGGTATCAGCCTGTTACTATAGGTTTAATTTTCTATACCTAAATGTCCACGACATGCAGTAATTCACTTTTCACCAACTCCAGACTTTCCGGCGCCAAGTCCTTGACTATTTGCCGGTTGGCGATATTCTCAACCATCAGATTAACGCCAGTCAGAACTCGACATTACTATGCAAGTGGATGCAATAAAAGTTCGCCGTCTGTATCTGGAAGTTGCGACCCAGATAGAGCAACAAATTCAGAACGGGCAAATTCGCCCGGGAGAACGCTTGCCTTCCGAACGGGATCTGGCCAGTCGCTTTGAAGTGAGCCGACCTACCATTCGCGAAGCCATGATTGCACTGGAGATAGCAGGTTTGGTAGAAATCAAAACCGGCTCGGGCATCTATGTTCTGGCCCAGACGGAAACACTCGTCCCTCGCAGCCTTGATGATGTTCCGGGCCCTTTTGAAGTACTCGAAGCGCGCCTGTTGATAGAGCCTCAGGCTGCCAGCCTAGCTGCCGCCCGGATCAGCAAAGCCCAGTTAAAAAGCATCGAACAAGCCGTGCAGATCATGGGCGATGCCAACTCATCAGAACACCAAAAAGAGCAGGCTGATGAACTATTTCATGTCACCATCGCCCAGGCCACCGATAACAGTGCCCTGGCATCAACGATAAAATGGTTGTGGGAACTCAGAAATCAGTCTGCACTCAGCTCACGCTTCCACCAGCGCGTACGGGAGCTGGGCGTGCAACCCTATGTGGAAGAGCACCGCAAAATTCTCAATGCGCTGAAACTCCGCGACCCAGAACGCGCCAGAAATGCCATGCATTATCATATTTCTAATGCCATCGAGCAGGATATGTCAGTGCTAGAACTGAATGACAGCGAAATTGGCTAGTCGGCACTTCCAGACTTCATTAGCGGACTTCCTTACGATTGTACTTTTCCCGGACACCAGGTTCTGGCTCTCCGGCAACGTTGGAGTTTCAAGGCGGGCTTCAACCTATCGAATGTGATGATTTGGTAAGGCCGATTCAACTCACCCAATGCAGATTTGATATCCTATTTATATTCAATAATGCCGGTTTTAACGACCAGTCAACCAGAAATATTACTTCTTCAGCTAACTCCTTAGTTGCTCCAGTACGTGAATTGCACCGCGTAGTTCAGCGAGAGATTTCATCCGACCAATATAAGAATAGCCGGGCTTAACGCCTTCCTGACCCATTTCGTCTTCGAGTAAATGGCCGTGATCCGGTCGCATGGGAATAGCATAGCCCTCTGAGCCACGCTGCTGCTCCACCTCGAGCAATGCGCGGATTAGCCCTATCATGTCATTGTCTCCATTGAGATGATCTGACTCATAAAAAGAGCCGTCGTCCTCGCGCCTCACGTTACGCAGGTGAACAAAGAATATATTGGCGCCGAATGCACGTACCATATCCACCAGGTTATTATCTGCACGCGCCCCGTAAGAACCCGCGCACATAGTCAGGCCATTACTGGGGCTGGGCACTGCCTCCAGCAACGCTTTCGCATCTTCCGCGGTAGATACAACCCGAGGCAGACCAAATAAAGAAAATGGTGGATCGTCCGGGTGAATACATAATTTGATACCGTAGGCTTCAGCGGTAGGCATAATATCTTTGAGAAACCGGAATAAGTTTTGCCGGTACCCTTCGGTGCCAATTTCGTTAAATTGTTGAATGGCCAGCTTTATACTTTCTCTGTTGTAAGAACCCTCGCCCCCTGGCAGTCCGGCAATGATATTGTTTTCCAGCAAAGTCCGCTCGGTTTCACTCATAGCTGAAAAGCGCTCTTTCGCCCTGGTTATTTGTGCCAGTGTATAATCATTTTCTGCGCCAGGGCGCTTTAAAATCATTACGTCGTAAGCCACAAAATCTGTCATTTCAAAACGCAGCGCCTGGCTGGCATTGGGCAGCGTGTAACTTAAGTTGGTGCGCGTCCAGTCGACCACCGGCATAAAATTATAACAGATCGTATAAATGCCATTTTTACCCAGGTTAGCCAGTGACTGCTTATAATTACTGATGTAACGCTCATAATCGCCGGTCCGGGTTTTGATGTCACTATGTAGCGGCACGCTTTCCACCACACACCATTCAAGACCAGCGTCTTTAATCATCTGATGTCGGGCTTTGATTAGATCTGCCGGCCAGACTTCGCCGGTAGGCACTTCATGTAAGGCCGTTACGATACCAGACGCCCCCGCCTGCCTGATTTTACTTAACGTAATAGTGTCATCTGGTCCGAACCAGCGCCATGTTTCCAGCATAAAAGTATCCTCATGAGAGGTTTAAACAGTAACTCGACTCACATTTGCCTCATCAGCCATAAATTTTGGTTAGGTGGCCTTACCAATATATAGAAGTAATCACAGTTTTCAACGAATAAAATTGTCATTAACACAGGAGAAATAAGCCCACAGAGGATACTGCGCTCTTAAGGCGCCGGTTTGCCGTATGGCTCCGATCGCAGCTCGGCCTGGACACAAAATCAGTGAAACCTTATGCGCGTCATGTAACTTTAACTACATATTCACTCCACAATATCGCCATTTATCTGCAACTTTATCATTTTTGAAGAGTCTGACAGTTCGTGACCGGCATGCCCTTATACCTCGATGATCAAAGCACAATTTGATTAACAATGATGTTAATATTTAGCCAAACCATGAAATTAATGCATAGATAGAAATGATTGAACGTTTTCACCTGCAATTGCTAACAGCGGTTGATGAGTGCGGCACCCTTACGCTCGCTGCCGACAAGCTGCATCTGAGTCAGTCGGCACTGAGCCACAGCATCAAAAAGCTGGAGCAGCAGTTGGGTACTGCGGTATGGGAAAAAGACGGCCGTAAACTACGGCTCACTCAGGCTGGCCGGCAAATCCTCATCCTCGCCAAACGCCTGTTACCCCAGTTTGAACATACTGAATTGTTACTTACCCAAATCGCTAAAGGCCAGCGCGGTTCGTTGCGAATAGGCATGGAATGTCATCCCTGTTATCAATGGCTGTTAAAAGTAGTGAGTCCTTTTCTGAAAACCTGGCCAGGCGTAGAGGTGGATGTAAAACAGGAGTTTCAGTTTGGCGGTATGGGCGCCTTATTTGATTATGACATTGACGTGCTCGTTACCCCGGACCCCCTGTTCAAAAGCGGTGTAACCTTTATACCGGTGTTTGATTTCGAGCAGCGCCTGGTGGTAAGTCAATCACACCCGCTGGCCACTTTGCAGCAGATAGAACCAGCGGATTTGCAACATGAAACCCTGATCACCTACCCGGTAGAACCGCAAAGACTGGATATCTTCAGTCAGTTTCTGGCACCGGCCGGATGCACCGTAAAACGCCACAGGCATATAGAGGCTACCGAGATCATGTTGCAGATGGTCAGTGCCGGGCGCGGTGTCGCAGCATTACCGGGCTGGTTGGTTGATACTTATGCGAATTCGCTAAAACTGGTAAGTTTACGGCTGGGCCCGAAAGGGATCATGAAGCATATTTATCTGGGTATGCGTAATAATGACGTTAATATCGATTACATAGCCGACTTTGTACGTCTGGCAAAGCAAACTGAAAATCAGGTTGATAAAGGCTAAATTACGTTTAAAGCCAACTGACAAGCGGTTATTTTTGATACACTGAATGTTCATCTTATCCGACGACTGACCCTGAAGCCATTCATCATTGCTATGAAGCAGTATCATCCTACCCGTTACGCCGGCTGGCTGGCTTGTTTTACCCTGCTGACCTATCTGCTGTCAGTGGCAGGCCTGCTGTCTGCTGATGTCGCTACAGTCTTGGCGTGGCTTACCCTGTTTACGATGTTACCCGCTGTCAAAGCGTCGGCCAGAAAGCAGTCTGTTGTATTGTTTTTACTGGGCGTAACGGGCCTGGCTACCGGCTATTGGCTGGGCGCGGAAATTAGCTGGCGAAGCGTGTTCGCGGCCAACGTACCGCTGTTAACCATGTTTGTAGCCATTACGTTCTTGTCTCTAACCAATGCGCCAGACAGTGACGAACGTTTACCCACTGGCAACAAAGCGGCAGCCGTCACTGCATTTGGCACCACGTTACTCGGTGCTGTCATCAACATGTCAGTGATTTTTGTGTTTGGTGACAGGCTAAAGCGCGGTGGTAAATTAACCGATGCCCAGCAAATTGTTCTGGCGCGCTGTTTTACCGCAGCGGCCTGGTGGTCACCGTTTTTCATTGCCACCGGTGTAGCATTGATGTATGCACCCGGCATGGCATGGAAAGCCACGGTGGCACCCGGGGCAATCATGGCACTGTTGGGGATTGGCTATACGCTGGTGGATGTACATCGCAGGTCCACAGCGCCTTTTGAAGGTTACCCTCTTAAAACTGAAAGCCTGATAATTCCAGTGTTAATGGCAATAGCCGTACTGATACTGCACCATTTTTTCCCGCAGATCCGGATTATGATCCTTATTAGTTTATTGTCGGTGCTCGGCGCTTTGCTGTTTATGCAGGAACGTCCGCGATGGCTAACGTTAAAAGACTTTGTGGATAACCGGTTGCACAGTGCGGGCCCGCAATTTGCGCTTTTTCTTGCTGCCGGAGTGTTTTCGGCCGGCATTAAAGCCATGATAGCGCTGTATCCTAATCTTATAGATCTGCACCAGTTCAGCTTTGATGCCAGTATGTTTGCTGTCGGTCTGGCACTGATGATCATTGCCGGACTGCTTGGCGTGCACCCGGTGATCAGTATTGCGGTAGTCAGCCCGGTACTCCTGCCGTTAAACCCTAACACCACCAGTCTGGGCTTTATGTTTCTTTCCACCTGGGCCATATCCACCGGCTCAGGGCCTTTGTCGGGAATAGGCCTTATTCTTACCGGCCGTTACGGCGCTTCCTCGCGGCGAATCATCGCTAATAACTGGCATTACATTATCACCATGTGGGCACTTGCCTGCCTGGTGAATGCCGTATTACTAGCGTAATTTAGCGATATTGCTTCACCAGAATTTGACCCTGCCTTAAGTATCTTTGCAACACACTTTATTGCAACACTTAAGGAAACCCATGAAAAAACACACTATTGCAGCCACTCTGATGGCTTTTTCATCACTGTGCAGCACAGCAGTACAGGCTGATAACCTGGATTACGACTTCGTACAACTCGGTTATGCCGCTGGCGATTATGCCGACATCGCACCATTTGACTTAAAAGGCCCTGAATTTGAAGCCAGTTACGAAGTTGGCCACAACTTATTTATTACCGGTAAATACCGCAGTGCCGACGACAAAATAAGTCAGTACACGCTGGATGAAACCAACTGGCAGGCCGGCGCCGGCTATTACTACAACTTTCGCCAGGACACCGTTTTTGATGCCAGACTGTATTATGGTGAAATCGACTTCAAGCTCTCAGACAGCGAGGATTCAGCCAAAGACGGTACGCATTTTTTCAGCCTTGCCGGAAATGTACGTCATCAGCTAACCGATGCCGTTGAATTATTTGGCGGACTGGAAGTACAAAAATGGCACAAAGGCTCAAACCAGAAAGCGTACCGACTAGGCGCTCAGTACGCTTTCGGTGAAACTAAACAGTTCGTTCTGGGTGCAGAGTACACCAAATTCTCTGACTCTGAGTGGTGCAAGTTATTCGCCCGCTACGTTTTTTAATCTATTGCAGGTCGTCTTTTTCCACCTGGGCGACCTGCCCTGCAACTTTGTTTTCATACTATGAAAAGTCTTCACGTTACCATTTGGCAACAGACAGCCGTTTTTGTTAAATCTGCGCGCAAATCTTCATCAATCATGAAAAAAACTCTCAATAAAACAGCAGTTAGCAGGCTTTTTTTAGCTGGCATGCAGTTTGATAAAGCATAAGTAAGTACTGATAAACGGTTGCCAGCTACACGCCGCTTGTCAGCAAATTCGATTAACACAAAGAGGACACTGTGATGAAAAAAACGATTATTGCTTTATCAACTCTGACCGCCCTGACATCTTTCGGCCTGAGCGCCCAGCAAACGCCCGACGAAATTAACCAGTCCGGCATTTATGTGGGCGGTAACTATGGTTATCTGCGAGTCGAAGGCGAAGATGATTTCGACGATGATAAAGATGTATGGCAGGGCATCCTGGGTTACAAGTTTAATACCTGGGTAGCGGTTGAAGGTTCTTACATAGACTTTGGAGACTATGGCTCATCTCTGGCTGGCGCCGAGACCGACGGCTACACCCTGGCCCTCAAAGGGATGGTACCTGTGGCAGGTGGGTTATCAGCCTATGCCAAATTAGGTCAGCTGTGGTCGGATACTGATTACCGCCTGGCTGGCGTAACAACCTCTGAGGACGATGAAAGCCTGTTTGTTGGCGCGGGTTTAAGCTACGCATTTTCGCCCAACCTGCTGGTTAACGCCGAATATGTGGTGTACGACACCGAACTCGACGCAGAGGCTGCCTTCGATGACATTGACGATACTAACTTTGAAACTGACCTGAAGCAGGCCAGCATTGGTATTGAGTACCGTTTCTGATCAAGCCGGCGAATTATTCGCCGCACTGACATTGTTGCCGCGCTGACATTGCGGGCAAAAATAGATCCTGCGGCTGCTTCGTTCAGCGCGCAGGATTGTTTCATTACAGCGCCTGCATGACTGCCCCTCCCGGTCGAAAACCATAAACCTTTCCGCTTCATATTCAGCTGCAGAATGCTGTGCACGGACAGATGCAGAGATGGACGTAGTATAGCCTCCCGTTTCATACGAACGGTAAGTAATCTGTAACGTTTGTTCTGCCAGGTGATTGATTTGCTCATCACTCAGGTCAGCGGGCTTCTTATCAGGATGAATACCGGCAAAGAACAAGATTTCGCTGCGCAGGTAATTACCCATCCCAGCCAGAAAACTTTGGTCGAGATAAAGTGCCGCCAGGCTTCGCTTGCAAAACTGCGAACTGGTTACTCTTTGTTGTATCACTTCCGGCGTGACCGTTTGATTGAGAATATCAGGGCCAAGTTTGCGCAAAAACGGGTGTTCACTGAGTTTCTCGCTTGGCCACACACTGATATCGGATGCACTGTAAAGCAGTGCGCTATGCTCGTCGGTATGTAAGCCAAGACGAAGCGAGCGATTAGTTTCAGGCAACTCATCAAGGGGCACAATTACCCAGCGCCCATACAACTGATTGTGAGAATAAATACTCAGGTCGTTGTCGAAGTGCAGCAACATAGCTTTTCCCCGACAGCTCACCTGTGTTACTAGCTGGCCACTCAGTTCAGACTGAAAAGGCTTCAATGACTCCAGCCCTACGGTAACTTTGTTGATTTTCTGGTTTTGTAAAACATTAGCTAAGGCATCAGCGCTTTGGCGGATCTCTGGGCCTTCTGGCACGGCTTATTTCCCGAAAGAGCTTTAAGATGTGCCTTATACGTGAAAGGGCAGGAATTTGGATGAAAGGTTCAGGCCTGCCACTGCCAGTCTTCGTGGAGCAGTCCCAGAGCCTCCACAAAGTGAAGATAGTCGGTACGCCCCATAGCCCGGGCAACCGTTTTAAACTGAGATTTTGCCTTAATACCTTTTACCTGCAACAGTTCAAGGCGTTTATCGGCATTGCCGTCAAACTGTGAATCAAGGATTTTCGCGGCTTTGCTGTGGGCATCCCAGTATTCAAGAACATACCCAATCAGCCGCTTAAAGATCCCGGGCATTCGCTTATCTTCCAACGGCCCGGCCAGACCAGCGTTAACCACCGCTTTTTGAAATGAAGACACGGTTTCTGACTGCACCGCCACCTCAAGTGCTTCCAGTACGCGCTGGATGTCTTTTAATAATTTCACATGTACCAGACTGCCATACTCACTTCCATCGAGCATTTCTATATCAGTTAGCAGCATATCCAGATTAACCAGATGTCGTTGTGTTGTTCCCATGATCCATAACGATGTGATGAAGGCGACGCGCCGGCAAACCTGAAGAATACCACGAACTTTAATCAGGTTTCACCGGCTTTCCATCATTCGTTATTAAAAGCCAGACACTTGAACATGCTTATGCCTGGAAAGTGACAGCAAAAAGAGTTTTAACTCCCGCCATCAACACCCTGCGCTTGTTAAAAATGTTAATTTTTTGTACCACCTCTAATTAAAAAGATAGCTTCGACTAACTTATTCAGTTTTTGGCGCCATTTAAATTAGAAGATATAAACATTTAAAAACATATAGTTATTCAATTTTTGTTTTTTTCAATCAAGTGCATCTGATTTTTTAATTATGCAAACTCACTTTCCTCGTTAACACTTATAAATGTTAACAAACACACTATTTGTACATTGTTCACATTCGAAACGAGGAAGGACAAATGAAATTGAAAAAGACTTTATCTTTGGCGGCAGCCGTGGCCATTGCGATGTCACCAGTAGTGCTGACATCCCCCGCCTATGCTGATGCTGCAAAGCCAAAAGCCAACAGTTTTTGGTGGCCGGATCAGCTCGACCTGAGTCAGCTGCGCGCCCACGGGGTAGAATCAAACCCGTACGGTGAAGACTTTGATTACGCCAAAGAGTTTAACTCGCTGGACCTGGAAGCGGTAAAAGCCGATTTACGTAAAGTATTGACCGACTCGCAGGATTGGTGGCCGGCAGATTACGGACACTACGGTCCCTTCTTCATTCGTATGGCCTGGCACGCTGCCGGTACCTATCGTATCCATGATGGCCGTGGTGGCGCAGGTGGCGGACAACAGCGTTTTGATCCGCTGAACAGCTGGCCGGATAACGTAAATCTCGACAAAGCCCGCCGTTTGATCTGGCCGGTAAAGCAAAAGTACGGTCGTAAGATATCCTGGGCCGACCTGATGGCATTAACCGGTAACGTAGCGCTGGAAGACATGGGCTTTAAAACCTTCGGTTATGCTGGTGGCCGTGAAGACGACTGGGAGCCAGACTACGTTTACTGGGGTCCGGAAGAGAAAATGCTGACCGACGAACGTCGCGATAAGTTTGGCAAACTGAAAGGGCCTTTAGCAGCCGTTGAGATGGGTCTGATTTACGTTAACCCGGAAGGCCCACATGGAAACCCCGATCCGCTGGCAGCCGCCAAAGACATTCGTATGTCGTTTGGTCGTATGGCGATGAATGACGAAGAAATTGTTGCGCTGATTGCCGGTGGTCACACCTTCGGTAAAGCCCACGGAGCTAAAAAGCCAGCTGACTGTGTGGGCGCAGAGCCTGCGGCGGCCGACATTGAAGAGCAGGGCTTTGGCTGGAAAAACAAATGTGGCAAGGGCCATTCTGAAGACACCACAAGCAGTGGCCTGGAAGGCGCCTGGACCGTCACTCCAACCCAGTGGACAACAAACTACCTGGATAACCTGTTTAGCTTCAACTGGGTGAAAACCAAAAGCCCGGCGGGTGCTACCCAGTGGATCCCAGATGATCCGGCCGCAGCTAACATGGTTCCTGACGCTCATGTGAAAGGTAAGCGCCATGCACCGATCATGTTTACCACTGATATCGCGATCAAAAAGGATCCGGAGTTCCGTAAAATTGCTGAGCGTTTCCGCGCCGATCCGGCAGAATACGAACTGGCCTTCGCCAAAGCCTGGTTTAAGCTGAATCACCGTGACCTGGGCCCTCGCGCCCGTTATTTAGGTGATGAGGTGCCTGATGAAGTGCTGGTATGGCAGGACCCAATCCCAGAGGTTAACCATGATCTGGTTACTGATGCCGATGTACGTAAACTGAAAGCGGACATTCTGGACACCGGTTTAAGCGTATCTGAGCTAGTAAGAGTAGCCTGGGCTTCAGCTGCAAGCTTCCGCGGCACCGACATGCGTGGTGGTGCAAACGGCGCCCGCGTTCGTCTGGCTCCACAAAATGGCTGGGCAGTAAATAATCCGGCCGAACTCGATAAAGTGCTGTTAGAACTTGAACAGGTAAAGCGTGACTTTAACCGTAAAGCTTCAGGCAACAAGCGTATCTCTACCGCAGACATTATTGTTCTGGCCGGTGCTGCGGCCATTGAAAAAGCCGCAAAAGATGCAGGTCACACTATCACAGTACCTTTCGAGCCAGGCCGTATGGATGCGTCGCAAGAAATGACCGACGTACAGTCATTCGCTGTACTGGAGCCTACTGCTGATGCGTTCCGTAACTTTTACGACCCGGAAATGAACTACATGTCACCAACCGAAATGCTGGTTGAACGGGCTGACTACCTCAATCTGTCGGTACCAGAAATGACCGCTCTGCTTGGTGGTATGCGAGCGCTCGACGCCAACTACAAAGGTATGGAGCATGGTGTTCTCACCAACACTCCGGGTAAACTGAACAATGCGTTCTTCACCAACCTGCTGGACATGGGTACCAAGTGGAATAAAACCGATGAGGAAGGTGTGTATGAAGGTGTTGACCGTTCATCAGGTAAAGCCAAATGGACTGCCACACCGGTGGATCTGATTTTTGGCTCTAACTCTGAACTACGCGCTATCGCTGAAGTTTACGCAGCAGCCGATGCTGAGCAGAAATTTGTTGCTGACTTCGTTGATGCGTGGGTGAAAGTGATGCAAAACGACCGCTTCGATCTGAAGTAATCCGTCATTAATATGTAATTAACAGGTGGCTTTCAGCCACCTGTTTTTTTATGCAACTTACTATGGCAGGTATCCGGCGACTTCCAGCACCTGTCGTACCTGCCCTTCTGTAATTCCGCTTGGACAAACACCGCGATTGATCAATTCTTCACGAATCACCGATGGATCGCAGGGCGATACCACCTCGACTTCTTTTTTGATGTACTTAGCCAATTGCTGTTGTAGTTGTCGGGTTAAACAAGACATAAATACCTCTTATACGCTTTGCCTGAGTCAGACACCATCCAGGATTGGCGAGCCAAAAGTCACTTAATTACTGCTAGGCGACATTATGCTTCACTGCAGCATAATCCGGGCCACAGTAATATTTATCATTCGAATCAGAGATTTGGAAAAATATGGCAATCAGGCGAATAGTCAGAGTGTCAAAATATTCGACAAATGTGTCCACCATGAAGAAAAACTGCCACGATTTTGTAGATAAAACGCTATAATCGCCAGCCTCTGCATACACTGACACTTGCTATGAGCCACTCTTCACAAAAAATCGGCCGCTGGCATGGCGCTGGCTTGTTAACCACCACTCTGCTCGGTACCAGTGTGTTTATCCTGCCACAGATGACCATAGGGCTCGCCGGTCACTATGCATTATTAAGCTGGGTACTGCTTATTCTGGCCATCCTTCCGGTGGCTATGGTATTTGCCAAACTGTCCTCACAGTATCCCCATGCCGGTGGTCCGGCTTTCTTTGTGGAAAAGGTTTTTGGCGTAACCGCTGGCAGAACCATTGGGATGTTGTTTTTGTTTGTAGTGCCCATCGGGGCACCCGCCGCCATCATCATGACCTACTGGTTTATTGAAACTCTGTTGCAACTTAACGCCGCCTGGTCGCTGCCGGTGCAGCTGGCGATTGTCGGACTGCTGCTGATGCTGAACTATCGGGGCGTTCAGTTTTCTGCCACCTTACAGCTGGGCCTGACACTTATTATCACACTGGTGGTTTGCGCCCTGCTTATTGGCGGCAGCCTTATGCCAGCTCCAGCGACTCTGACTTCTTCCGCTTTTCAGCTGGACAGCACATTAGCTGCTATGGGTCTGGCGTTCTGGAGCTTTTTAGGCATTGAAGCTTTATCCCACCTGGCTAATGATTTTCGGGATCCGAAACGGGATCTGGTTCCGGCAATTATGCTTGGCACGCTGTTAGTTGGCGTTATCTATATTGGCTGCACTTATCTGCTGCTCGATGTCAGCACAGAAAATACCCTGGCCATGGTGGCCGTGTTCGACCAGATTGTTGGCGGTAATGGTGCTTACGTGATTGGTGTACTGGGCGTTGCCGGTGGCCTGGCTACGGTGAATGTTTATACGGCCAGTTTGTCCCGGCTAACCTGGAGCCTGAGTCAGGACGGCGTGTTGCCCGCATACTTTAATACCCTTAACCGTTATGGTGTGCCGCAGCGGGCTTTGCAGGCTATTTTACTGATCATGTCGATGACGCTGATCATCACCCACTTTTCAACGCACAATCTCGAAGATTTGATTGGTTGGGTGAATGGTGTTTTTGTGCTGATTTATCTGGCCAGTATGCTGGCCGCGCTGAAACTGCTGTCGCCAGCGCATCGTCCGCTAGTGTATTTTGGCTGCCTGTTCTGCAGCATTATCGCCCTGGGTCTGGGCAGTAAAATGCTTTATGCCCTGGCTTTATTTACCCTGTTTGCGCCCTTGCTGTGGTATCAACAGCGGCATCTCAGTTTGAAACGCCCTGGTTGTTAAAGGGCGCTGACGGTCGATGGCGATGCGAAGCCCATGGGCCGCGCGTCACTTTTAGGTACTTTATTAAGCAAGTTACCGCGCCAGTGGCCGCAAGCCTGCTCGGTGCTGCTAGCTTCCTGAATAATACTTAACATTTTCACAATGGCGTCGGCCATAGCAAAATTGCTGTTCGTGGCGGCCAGTACCTGGCGTTTCATATCGGGTTGGGTGATTTTCAGCGACTTGATCACTTTGCTTTCTTCCAGATGGTACATTGCAGAAGATGGTAAAATCATCAGTCCTTCGCCCTGAATAACCTGACGCAGTCCGGTCATTAGTTGCCCTGAATAGGCTTTATCGTGCTTAAGAGCTACGCCTGTGTCGTGTTCATATTTCTCTATCAGGCGTCCAAGGGCATCTTTAGGCCCCGGTGTTAGCAGTTCGAACTGGCTTAATTCCCAGAAACAAATCGTGTCGCGGTTTTGCAATAACTGATAATAGGCAGAGGCCTCGTTAACACCCACCACCAGATACATAAACTCTTCAATTAGCGGGTAGGCCGACATAAAACGTGGTTCAACTTCCTGCTCGTAGGTCAGCGCGATATCAACCTGATTGGTTTTCAGCCACTCTTTTACCGCGTAGGACGGGCCAGTACTTATCTCCAGTTTTAGCTGGGGATGAAACTCATTAACCATGGCAATTAACGACATCGACAGTACATTGCCAATAGAAGGCAACATACCAACACGAACAACGCCATGCTGATTTGCGGCTAACTGATGTAATTCCATTTTAGCGGCATTGATGTCTTCGATCAGTTTCTTCGCGTGTTTTTCGAAAACCTCGCCGGCTGCCGTCAGACTCACTCCTTTAAAGCTTCTCTCAAACAGGGCACTACCCATTTCCCGTTCCAGATTGGCCAATTGCTGACTGATCGCAGGTTGTGCGATATCCAGTTCCCTCGCTGCAGCGGCAATACTTCCTTTTTGAACCGTAACAAGAAAATACTGAAGCTGTTTGGAATTCATTTATTCGGCACTCACCTTAAATTATGCGTTAATTATCAAATATTTGTAAAAATCTCTAAGTTTTTACGCGCAGGATTTTTCTATTTAATTTTCAGCAAGTTACATGCCACCAAGTGGTCAAGTTTTTGAATTTCAAGGTTAAACATTTGCAACATTATACTTTAGTATAATTTATTTATTTTCACTATGCACTAGTTAAGCTATTGTTTTAGAAAAGATTAACTCGTAGCTATATATTTTTCTTATAACCCTCAATATTCTTTTTTCTTCCGACAATAGCGGTTCTTTTTTTAATCTCATCGTGGCGTTAGCAAAATCTAACCCACTCATAAAATCTACCATTGTCTATTTCTGGTGCTTTTGTGAGCCAACTTGGGGCATTCCCTCCCAAAGTTTTCTTCAGAGGCTCAATTCTGCACCACAAATGAACATTCAATTCTTTTTTAGGGAACACTCAATGAAACTTAAGAAGTTAAACGCAGCAGTACTGGCCGGTCTGGCCGGTTACTCACTTTCTATGGTGGCCACCAGTAGCGCAATCGCGGAAGAAGAAGCGGCAGAAGAAAATGTTGAAAAAATTGCCGTTGTCGGTGCCCGTGGTGCGCCTCGTTCAGTCACCAGCTCGCCAGTACCCGTAGATGTCCTTACCAGCGATGACATTAATGGCGTGGCATCGTCGGATATGAACGACATTATGATGACGCTGGTTCCTTCTTACACACTAACCCGTCAGCCTATTTCTGACGGTGGTACTTTTATTCGTCCGGCCTCTCTGCGTGGCTTACCTACCGATAAAACCCTGGTTTTGGTGAACGGCAAGCGTCGTCACCGTGCAGCACTTGTTCAAATTGGTGGTTCAGGAACTCAGGGCCCTGACCTTGCCACTATTCCTGCATCAGCCATTGGCAGCGTTGAAGTACTGCGTGATGGTGCAGCAGCACAATACGGCTCTGATGCTATCGCCGGCGTAATCAACTTTCAGTTAAAAAATAATGCTGAGGGCGGCTCGTTTTCAGCCGAATGGGGTCAATACTACGAGGGGGATGGTGAATCGATTACTCTGACGGGCAACAAGGGTTTTTCTCTGGGCGATGATGGCTTCCTCAGCATTTCTGCTGAGTATGTTGACACCGATGCCACTAGCCGTGGTGTGCAATACTGTCAGGACAGCTTCTGTGTAGATTCCAGCCTGCCTGGTTTTGATCCCGACGCCTGGTATGCACAGTACGTGACTCCGGAGTTTGAAGCGGCGGCAGATGAGATGGGACGTAGGTTCCAGGGTGCTGACGTTGTTCAGCCCTGGGGACAACCTAATTATGAAGCCGCCCGTATCTTCCTGAACGCTGGTTATACACTTAGTAACGGCATGGAACTCTACGCTTACGGAAACTACTCTGAAAGTGAAGGCGATGGCGCATTTAACTATCGTTATCCGTACAACGGCACACTGAATGATGTGCGTTTACAGGATGGTACCGTCTGGAACCCGAGTCTGGGTACCGTGGATCCTGATGCACCGACGCAGCTGCCAGGCCTGTTCCCCGGTGGCTTCACTCCTCGTTTTGGCGGGGATATCACCGACTACTCACTTGCTGGTGGTGTTAAGGGTATGACCGGTAATTTAGGTTATGACATCAGTGGGCGCTACGGTTATAACGAAATTTCTTACTCGTTGTGGAGTACCTTTAACCCATCGATGATGAACGAGTCTCCGGTCTCTTTTAATCCGGGTGATCTCATCAACGAAGAGACCCAGTTCCAGGCCGACTTTACCTATGATTTTGCAGAATACGTGTTCGCTTTCGGTGCGAGCTATATGGAAGAGTCTTACGAAATTACGACCGGTGATCAGGCCTCTTACACTGTAGGGCCATATGCACAACCTGATCCCTGGGGCTTTTGTGACGGTAGCGCAGACCCGGATGCTATCGATTACGCGGTTTCTACCGGTTTAGATTGTACCCCTGGTTCAGATGATCCCATTAATACCGTGGTAGGTGTTGGCTCAAACGGCTTCCCGGGTTATTCACCTGATTTTGCCGATACTTATGAGCGTGACTCGTACGCCGTCTATGCCGATATATCAGGCGATATTACTGACCAGTTATTTGCTCAGGCAGCTATTCGCTATGAGGACTACTCAGACTTTGGTTCTGAATTGGTATACAAAGTGGCCGGTTTCTATCAGGTTACTGACGCCATCGGTTTCCGTGCATCGTACGGTACCGGTTTCCGTGCACCGACACCAGGCCAGCAAGGTACCACTAACGTTTCCACCCGTTTCCCTGACAGTGTGCCAGTTGCGGTAGGGCTATTCCCGGCAGGGGGCCCAATTGCTGCAGCCCTTGGCGCAAGCCCTCTGGATCCGGAAACATCAACTAACTTCACGTTAGGCATGACAGCAGATTACGGTGACTTCACACTGACTGTGGACTATTACCACATTAAAATTGAAGATCGCCTGAACGCCATTTCGACGTTACTGGTCTCTACGGATCCGGCTTCTGGTGCACAGTATGATAATTATGTCGCATTACGTGACGCGGGAGTAGACGGCGCCGAATCTATCGGTGGTGTGTTCTATTTCCAGAATGCCTTTGACACCATTACTGAAGGTGTTGATGTTGTTGCCACCTACAATATGGAATCTGAATTAGGTAATACGACATTTACTGCGTCCTTTAACTATGGGACCAACGAATTCGATTCTGACCCCAGTATCTACTTTAATCAGGAGTCTATTTATGATTTTGAGGAAGGCACTCCGGAAACTCGTGGAGTATTCTCTGTAAAACATGCTATGGACGACTTCTCCGTTACTGCTCGTCTTAGTTACTACGGCGAATACAGTCAGTCCAATGACCTGAGTTCAACTCCTGAATTGGATTATATTCAGGACTTCGACAGTGAATTCATGTTTGACCTGGAAGGCTCTTACTACATTACTGAAAGTATCACCCTCTCAGCAGGTGTACGTAATCTGTTTGATAATTACCCTGAGCCGGGCACCATTGGTGAAACTACTAACGGTCGTATTTATCGCTCCGATTCAATCGTAGACTGGCAGGGTGGCTATTACTACGCCAAGTTTAACTACACCTTTTAAGTACTAAACGACGCCTCGCGTAATCCCAAAGACCAGCCCTGTGGCTGGTCTTTTTTTTGCCTGCCTTAAAATTATCCGCCGGCTCGAGATTATACTTTAGTATAACTTAAGGGTCTGTTAAGCAGCTTGTAACATACTGTTTATCGGCCAGCAAAAGAACCTATTTCTCATATATTTTCAATAACTTAAACATCACCAACCGGTCAGCTTTTTCACTCCATTTGTTAATATTTTGTATGGAATATATTTATTATAAAATATTTTATTTGCAATATTGACCCATAAATCATTGTTATATTTAGTTTTTTATCAGGGATCAATACTTTTGCTATAGCCCTCAATATTCTTTTTTCTTCCGAAAATGCTTGCTCTTTTTTTAGTCTCTGTATTGTCGTCAGCAAAGTCTGACGCGCTCATTAAGTCCAAATAATGTTTAAATTTGGTGCTTTTACGAACCAAGTTGGGGCAAATTTAGCCAGCGCCGTGATTTCACGCCTATCGTAATTGCACCTAAAAAGATCATAGCGATATGACAATTTAGGGAACACATGATGAAACTCAAGAAATTAAATGCAGCAATACTGGCAGGTCTTGCCGGTTATTCGCTTTCGATGACTGTCGCAACCACTGCATTAGCAGAAGAAGAGGCAGCGGAAGAGAATGTTGAGAAAATCGCAGTTGTGGGTGCCCGTGGTGCGCCTCGCTCCGTAACCAGCTCTCCGGTACCGGTAGATGTATTAACCGCTGAAGATATTACTGGCGTGGCGTCATCAGACATGAACGACATCATGATGACACTCGTTCCATCATATACCCTAAGCCGTCAGCCAATTTCTGATGGTGGTACTTTTATTCGTCCGGCCCAATTACGTGGCCTGCCAACTGATAAAACCCTGGTTTTAGTTAACGGTAAACGCCGCCACCGCGCTGCATTAGTGCAAATTGGTGGTTCTGGTACGCAGGGTCCTGACCTCGCGACTATCCCATCTGCCGCCCTGGGCAGCGTAGAAGTTCTGCGTGACGGTGCAGCAGCACAGTATGGTTCTGACGCCATCGCTGGTGTTATCAACTTCCAGCTTAAAAACAATGCTGAAGGCGGTTCATTATCACTGGATGTTGGCCAGTATTACGAAGGTGATGGCGACCAGTACACCATCAGTGGTAACAAAGGTTTCTCTTTAGGTGACGACGGTTTCTTAAGCATCTCTGCAGAAGTTACAGATTCAGAAGCGACTTACCGCGGTGAGCAATACTGTGAAAGCTGGTTCTGTGTCGACGAGCAAAGTGATGAATACATCGCCGCAGCTGAAGCAATGGGTAACTCAGTACACGGTTCACCACAGGTACAGCCTTGGGGTCAGCCAAACTACAGTGGCGCGAAAGTATTCGTAAACGCTGGTTACGCACTGAATTCAGATATGGAAATTTACTCTTTCGCCAACTATTCAGAAAGTGAAGGCGATGGCTCTTTCTTCTATCGTTACCCGGGTAACGGCACTATCGAAGATCTGCGTGAACCTGATGGCTCTATCTACAGCCCGCTGGAAAAATTCCCGGGTGGTTTCACGCCACGCTTCTTCGGTGATATCACTGATTACTCTTTCGCGGCTGGCCTGAAAGGCATGACCGGTTCATTAGGTTATGACATCAGCGGTCGTTATGGCTACAACGAAATTTCTTACACTCTGGCAAACACCATCAACCCATCAATGGGTCCTGACTCGCCTACTTCATTCAAACCAGGCGACCTGAGCAACGATGAATTACAATTCCAGGCTGACTTCACCTACGACCTCGCGGAATACGTGCTGGCGTTTGGTGCAAGCTATATGGAAGAGTCCTATGAAATTTCTGCCGGTGACGCCGCGTCAGTAGAAGTTGGTCCATACTCTTCATCTGATCCATGGGGTTTCTGTGACGGCACTGCATCAGCTGACGCTCTGGCTTCTGCTTTAGCAAATGGCCTGGATTGTAGCGACTCAAGCGATCCGGTTTACACTGCTGTAGGTGTTGGTTCTAACGGTTTCCCTGGTTATTCAGCAGACTACACCGGTACTTACGAGCGTGATTCTTACGCTGTTTATGCCGATATCTCTGGTGACATCACCGATAAATTATTCGCCCAGGCAGCTGTTCGTTACGAAGACTACTCTGACTTCGGTTCTGAGCTGGTATACAAAATTGCCGGTATTTTCCAGGTAACTGACGAAATCGCGATTCGGTCATCATTCGGTACCGGTTTCCGTGCTCCGACTCCAGGTCAGCAAGGTACCACCAACGTATCAACCCGTCTGCCTAACGGCTTCCCGGTTGCGACAGGTCTGTTCCCAGCCAACAGTGCAACAGCTCAGGCGCTGGGTGCTTCACCGCTGGATCCAGAAACTTCAACCAACTTTACTTTGGGTGCTACAGCTGATGTAGGTAACTTCACTTTAACAGTGGATTACTACCGCATCCTGCTTGAAGACCGCGTAAATGCAATTTCAACGCTGGACGTATCAGCCACTGAGGTAACTGACCCGGATGCAGATGGTTATGACGCTTATCAACGTTACCTGGCACTTGATGCTGCAGGTGTAGAAGGTGCTAACACTATCGGTGGCGTATTCTACTTCCAGAACGCATTCGATACGGTAACTCAGGGTATTGATATCGTTGGTACCTATAACTTTGAATCTGAGTACGGTGATACCACTATCACAGCTTCAATGAACTTTGCCGACCAGAACTTTAACTCTGATCCGCAGGTTTACTTCAACAACGAAGCTATCTACGACTTCTTAAATGGCACGCCAGCCACGCGTGGTGTTTTATCTTTAAAACACGCTATGGATGATATGTCATTTACTGCTCGTATGAACTACTTCGGTGGTTACTCAAACTCTGACGGTGGCGGCCAGGTGTCTGCAATCCAGATCTTTGAGCCTGAAGTCATGTTCGACTTAGAAGGTACTTACTTCATCAGCGAGATGCTGTCTGTGTCAGCCGGTGCCCGTAACCTGTTCGACAACTACCCGGATGCGGGTGAGATTGGCGAGACATGTTGTGGTCGTATCTACCGTTCTGACTCTATCGTTGACTGGCAGGGTGGTTACTACTACATGCGCCTCAACATGAGCTTCTAAGCAGCTTATCTCTGAAATTAAACCTGTTATCGACCAGCCTCTAGGCTGGTCGACTTTATCAGGTCACTCATCGCTATCAAGGCGACAAACCGCACAAAACGTTATAATTTCTACCGTATAAAAATAATAAAAAACCGAATAATTATTTAACTAGTGGAGCACTGTTGTTATGGAGATTGAACTCGTCTGGTTCGTCCTCACTTTGTGCGTTGCGGGCGCGGTCGCAGGCATAACTTCTGGCCTTTTTGGCAACGGAGGTGGTTTTGTTGTAGTCCCAGCCCTTCTCGCCGTATTTCCTTTCTTTACCCCCAATTCTGAAGAGTTAGTAAAAGTAGCTATTGGTACCTCATTGGCATCCATTGTTATTTCCAGTGCTCGTTCAGTCTTAGCACACAAGAAACGTGGGGCAGTCGATTTTGACATGCTTAAATCATGGTCAGTATGGATCATACTCGGCGTGCTTGGCGGTGTAGCCATCGCTAATCACACCAGCAGTAATGGCCTGACAATGGTTTTTGCCGGCGGCGTTTTACTCTATTCAGTTTACTTCCTGTTTCCTGAATTTGTAGTTCGTCCCGGGATGACTTTTTCGATGCCACAAGGCGTGGGCAAAAGTGTTCTTGCTTTTATCATTGGTGGCTTCTCTGCACTGCTTGGTATTGGTGGTGGCACGCCGACAGTTATCACCATGGTGATGTGTCGCCGGACCATTCAACAAGCGGTAGCAACGGCTGCTGGTGTTGGGTTCTTAATTGGTTTACCCGGTGCAATTGGTTTCCTGTTTATGGAAAACACCAATCCACAGGGCATGCCCGTTGGCACGGTTGGCTATATAAATCTGCCGGCTCTGCTAGCAATCAGTATTGGTTCAATTCTGACCGCACCGATTGGTGCATCAATGGCACACAGCTTTAGTGAAAAAATGCTTAAACGCCTGTTTGGTATTTACCTGGTGATTGTATCAGTCGCTATGTTTGCCAAAGCGTTATAAAGCTCACACATTAAAATAAGAGGAACAGTCAATGACTTATAATCCATCAAGACGATTATTCTTAGGAGGCTCACTGGCCGCTTCAGCCGCTGGTGCTACGGGTCTTATCACGCCTGCAGGCCTGGCCGCAGCGCAACCAATGAAATCGCCTAAAATTATGTATGGACCAACCCCGGGCGTAGCAAAACTGAACGCCAACGAAAACCCTTATGGTCCAAGTGATATGGCGCTGAAAGCCATTGCCGAAGCAAGCAGCACCGGTGGTGCTTATTACGCCTACCGTGCAGGCATGTATTTACGCGATATGCTGGCTGAATCAAACGGCCTGAAGCCAGAAAATGTGTCAATTACCGCTGGTTCAAGCCTGATCCTGGCTTTTGCCGCTTTTGCTGCAACCAGTAAAGGTAAGATTCTTGGCCCCGACTTATTCTGGGACACCACGTCAATGGCCCCTGTTCGTCAGGGCGGTCCGGAAATTGTGCGGGTACCTAACAAAGCCGATCTGAGCATCGATCTGGATGCCATCTACAATGCCATCGATGATGACATTGCCATGGTACACATCTGCAACCCGAATAACCCTACCGGCAAACTGCTGGATCCAAAGGAACTTCGCGAGTTCTGTATCAAGGCATCGAAAAAGACACTGGTACTGGTAGATGAAGCCTATAACGAGCTGATTGAAGATGGTCCTAAGCACTCAATGATCCCACTGATCAACGAAGGTCATAACATCATTGTTGCCCGTACTTTCTCGAAAATCTATGGCTTAGCCGGTATGCGGGTTGGTTATATGCTCGGCAGCGAAGAGAACATGGAGTTCATTAACAAATATGGTCTGGGTGGTTACTCAATTAACCAGGCTGGTCTGGCTGCTGCAATTGCCAGCTACAATGATGAAGCCTTTAAAGATTTCTCGCGCCAGAAAGTCAAAGAAGGTCGCGACATCATCATGGATGCGGTAAAAGCTAACGGCTTAAGCGCGTTACCATCGACCACTAACTTTGTGTTTGTGAATCTCGGTGACGACGGCGACGCCAACGCATTCCGCAAAGCGATGGAAGAACAGGACGTCCTTATTCGTGGTCAGTACCGCACCTATCAGCAATGGTCACGGGTGAGTACCGGTCGCATTGAAGATGTTAAGAAATACGCGGCTGCAGTGCCAAAAGCACTGGATGAAATGTACAAAGCCATTAAGGCTTAAGCCGCTACCCGGTCCCTTGGACCGCATATAACGACAGAAACCTCCGAAAACAAAAAGGCCGCTGTATAAGCGGCCTTTTTCATTGCTCATTAAGCAAGGACTAATCGTTATCGAGTTCGTTTTCCTCGAAATCAACGTCAATGCCCATTTCTTCCATAATGCGACGCGCCTCAGCCGGGATCCGATGCGGATTATCTTTACGCAAATCTTCATCATCAGGCAGTGGCTGACCGGTGAAAGCATGGACGAACGCTTCGCATAATAATTCAGAGTTGGTAGCGTGACGAAGGTTATTGATTTGACGACGGGTACGCTCATCGGTCAGTACTTTTAGTACATTGATCGGAATCGATACCGTGACCTTTTTAACCTGCTCACTCTTTTTACCGTGCTCTGCGTAAGGGTAAATATATTTTCCGTCCCACTTTGCCATGCTCTTTCCCAGCTCTGCTATCATTATTCTAATAAGAAACTTTGTTTATACCTGAACAGCAAATTCCTGATCGACTCGGTTAACCCGGCATTGGTGCGGCCACCCAGTTCTTTATGCTGCTGCGTTCACAGAGCAATTTAACCAAAATATTCGCTATAAAGGTATTAAACCACAGAAAACATCAATTGAGCAGTGTAAACTGCTTGACGTCTAGACATATATTCTTTAGTTTAGACGTCTAAACGTCCAATCGAGAATATATCACCATGGTGTCATACGCGCAGGGGATCGATGCCCTAAATCAGTCTTTGTCAGAATTACGCGACATCGATGTGTCATTTGAGTTTTTTCCACCCGGCAACGAGAACATGGAAAAGACCCTGTGGAAGTCTGTTGAGCGTCTGGCGCCGTTAAATCCTGCATATATGTCGGTAACCTATGGCGCCAACAGTGGCGAGCGCGATCGTACCCATGATGTGGTAAAGCGTATTCAGCAACAAACGGGCGTTACCGCCGCTCCGCACCTCACCTGCGTTGATGCCACAGCCGACGAGTTACGCCAAATTGCCCGCGATTACTGGGATTCCGGTATTCGCCGTATCGTTGCCCTGCGTGGCGATTTACCCAAAGGCGTTGAAAAAACCGATATGTACGCCTCTGATCTGGTTGCTCTGTTAAAAGACGTTCACGACTTTGATATTTCGGTTGCCGCCTACCCGGAGAAACACCCGGAAGCCCCTAACGCCCAGTTTGATCTGCTTAATCTCAAGCGCAAAGCTGAGGCCGGTGCCAGCGAAGCAATTACCCAGTTTTTCTTCGATACCGGGGTATTTCTGCGCTTCCGCGACAGAGCGGCCGCTGCGGGTATCGATTTAGACATCGTGCCGGGTATCCTGCCGGTCACCAACTATCAGACACTGGTGAAGTTCGCTGGTTTCACCAACGTTCACGTACCCGGCTGGTTACACAAACTGTATGAAGGCCTTGATGCTGACGATCAGACCACCCGAAATCTGCTGGGTGCTAACATCGCTATGGAACAGGTTAAGGTACTGGCCAAAGAAGGCGTTAAACACTTCCATTTTTACACTCTTAACCGCAGTGAGCTGAGCTACGCTATCTGTCATATGCTGGGCGTAAAACCGCAAAACGGGAGCTAATCGGCCAACTTATCTAAGGGCAGCTAAGAAAACGGTTGCTCCCTCACCCAGCGCAGGTAGACTATTGATCTAGTTGAACCTACAGGGAACAAGAGTGGCATTATCAGAATTACGCGCCCGTTGGGAGCAATACCAGCCCAATCTGGAGAAATTCGCTACAACGTTCATCACCCGCTGTAAAACGGATAATATTACTATATCCGCAGGCCACCTCGCCTACGTTACCCTGTTGTCGCTGGTGCCTTTCATCATGGTATTTTTTACCATTTTGTCGGCCTTTCCGGCCTTTGCCACCGTACGCAATAAGCTCGAGCAGTTTATCTTCAGTAACTTTGTGCCCACGGCCAGTGACGTGGTGCATGAGTACATGAGCGATTTTGTAGGTAACGCTTCGCAAATGGGCGCAGTGGGGATTCTTTCTCTGCTATTTGTTGCCATCCTGCTTATTTCCAATGTAGATAAAACGCTTAATCGCATCTGGCGTACCCAGAGTGAACGGCCGATTATTTACACCTTTGCCATTTACTGGATGGTGATTACCCTCGGGCCACTATTGATGGGAGCCAGCGTGGTGATGACGTCCTACCTGGTAGGCCTGGCCGAGTTTGCTGAAGAATATACGCCAGGACTGGGCACGTTTTTGCTCGAACTGGTGCCAAGCTTTACTGCCCTGGCAGCCTTTATCATTTTATATATGCTGGTGCCAAACCGCCGCGTCCCGGTACTTCACGCCTTAGGCGGAGCATTGCTGGCCACCATGTTGTTTGAACTAAGCAAAAAAGGCTTTGCCTTTTACGTTACCAGCTTTCCGTCTTATCAGGTTATCTATGGCGCGTTGGCCGCACTGCCACTGTTGTTCCTGTGGATTTACCTGTCGTGGATTGTGGTGCTGTTAGGCGCCGAATTTACCTGCAGTCTGGATGAAGCCTTCCCCGAAGAGCGGGATGATAAGCCTGACAATGACGAGAGCGATATCCCGGAAGGCTAATCGGCATCAACTGCCAGCTAACCTTCAGGGCGCACGGTTTCTGCTTTTAGCCCTAGGCAATTAAGCTTAGCCGGTCATCTCCGAGCAGCCATTGCCTGGCGGAGGCTTCATCACTGAAGCAACGTACCTCAAATACCTCCATCACATGCCGGCACCATACTGCTGCCATTTTCTGTGAATACTGCCCTTCCACCAGCAACGCAATTTTTTCAAACTGTTGATACTGAGGCTCGATAGCAGCCAGACGGGCACGGTCGATAAGATCAGACTCTCCCATCTGAAAATAATCCGAATGCCTGAAATCAAATAATCCATAAGCAACTGGTTGCTCCCGCTCAGCCAGACAACGCCGGAAAGCGTCTGTAAAGCGCATGGCTTTATGAATATGCCCGTTGAGCTGTAAGTGCACCAGGTTAGGATGCTGGTTATCAAATTCCACCTTCACATCGCCCTGTTCCTGGTGTTCGCCAAATGACTCCGGACGCGAGAACAAAAAGCCCTGGCTATAGTCTATTCCAAGCGCCAACAAACACTGTTGGACTTCAATAGAGTGAACAAATTCAGCAATGCACTTTATTCCGCTGTTGCGACAAAAGAAGCTGAGCGCCTTGACGATCTCATAGCTCTTGGCGTCGGTGTGAATATTCTTAATGTATTTGGCGTCGATTTTCAGGTAATCGACCTCTAAATCGAGGATCCGCTCGAAATTAGAATGTTCGGTACCGAAGTCATCAATAGCGAGCCTGAAGCCAGCATTTTTAAGGGCTTTAAGCTGTTTCAGATGACTGTTTTTGCCTGCACTGCTGATACCCTCAAGCACTTCCAGAATTACCCGCTGAGGGGCAATCTGATACTGCTGGCACAACTCCACCAGGAAGCGCTGCAGGTACTGAGCATTGAGATCAAACTCGGTAATATTCAGTGAAAAGGTATAGTCATGATGACTCATGATCTTAAACGCCTGACGGGCCATTTGACGTGTAATCAGCGGCAGCATGCCTGCCACTTTGGCAGCATCGATAAAGCTGTAGGGGCTTAGCACCTGGTCGTTGAAGTGAATCCGTGCCAGCGCCTCATAGTGGGTAACAATGCCCAAATGATTATCATGGATCCCCTGGAAGTACGGCACAATAAGCTGCTGATTAACCGCACTGTGAATAATATTGTTGGCTTCAACAAACATTAAATGCTGCTGACTTTCCGCCGCAATGGCATCCTGTTCCAGTACAATGCATTTTAAATCCCCTGATTCCCGGCTCTGACGCAGTGCAGTGACGCCTAGCCGCAGCAGATCGGTCTTCCCCCGGGCGCCGCCAAAAGACAGCGATACAAAAACGCTGATATCAGCTGTCGATACCTGATGATGGCGAAAATGCATTCGCAGCTGTTCAGCTACCGCGTAAAGGTCTACCGGCCGTTTAAACAACAATACAAACTTACCTGGGCCGCCGCCCACATAGCAGTCGGCGTCCACCTGCTCCCTGATAATTCTGGCGGTACTGCGAATGAGTTCATCACAGACATCAAAGCCGTATGCATCATTAAGGTACCTGAGCCCGTCGATTCCCACTATCAACAGACTTTTGCAGCCCGGCGATTTGAGTTCTTCGGCCAGAAAGGATTTGCTCGACAAACCGCTGAGCGGATCTGTATTTGCAAGATATAGGTTTTCTGCCTGGGCTTTATTGAGCTCAGTTAAGTCGGTGTAGATCGCAGTATAATGATGGATGTGGCCGTTATCATCGCGAACCTGGTTCACCGAAACCCATTGCTCCAGTACCGAGCCGTCGGCATGACGGTTTTTTATCTCACCCTGCCACACGCCTTTTTTAAACACCTTAAACCAGAAGTTCCGATAGAATGACTTATCATGTAAACCGGAGGAAAATAACTGAGGTTCAAGTCCCTGCACTTCTGCGCGGCTGTAGCCGAACATATCGCAAAAGGCCTGATTAACTTCAATAATTTTTAAATCGGCATCGGTTACCAGCATGGCTTCAGCTGAATTACTGAAAATCGACGACAGCATATTCAGTGATCGATCCTGCTCTACCCGTTCCAGCTCGGCAGCGATTCGATAGCCGATAATTTCAAATAAGGCGGTGATTTCGGCCACACTTTCTATAGCGGCAGTGTGCATTGCCACTAATATCCCCAGGACATTGCCCTGCGCACTGTACAGCGGCATACCGACATACGACTCAACGCGCATATCTTTAAGTAGCTGGTCTTTAGGGTAAAGCTCCGCCACCTTACTTTGGTAGCAACACACACCAGAATTGGTTACCTGTTCGCAAGGCGTATTTTTTAGCTCGTAGGTAAAATTTTCCTCAATCCGGCTAAAGGCAGATACTGCCACCGTAGAACAACGCTTAGCCTGATTGTTGGGCTGTCCGATGAAAACGAAATCACATTCGATGATTTCTGACAACGCCAGTACTAACAGTTCGAAATATTCCTGTCCGCGGGTCTGACCCACAAAATCAGACAGCTTCTTTAATTTTGCAACTAATGCATTCATAGCAATTTATCACTACCACCTCTACTCTCACTGGTGGCAATCATGCATAAGATGTCTGGCAGGGATATTGATTGAGAACAATTCTTACTGCTATCGCAGTAAGAATTGCGATGAAAGGTCGACTAAGCTGGGTTAACCGCCATTCATATCGGCGATAAAGCTATTGGACTGAGCAATAGCGCTTTGCATATCGGTTAGCAGGGTTTTAACGTCTCGCTCGATATTACTGAGTTCCCCTTGCAGCGCACCAATGGCACTGGCATTGAGGTTATGTTTGAGAAACAGCACATTATCCTGCAGCGTACTTAATACCGGCTCCATACTGCTCTCGACTTTACGCATCGCGCGTACCATCTTGTTGTATTTGAGCCGGGTTTCAGACAATGTTTGTTTACTGGTGCGTTTCAGACTGGCGTTGCTATACTCTTCGAGTTCAGCTTCCCATTCATCAAACAGCGCATCTGCCACACTTTCGATTTTATCAATGCGAGTAGTTACGTCCTCTGCAGCAGCCTGACTGGCTTCGTACTGGTCGTTAAGAGACTGATACGCCTCTTCCAGATCGCCGCCATCAAACTGGATGAGGGCCGAAAACTCTTCAAGTGCAGAGGTAAATTGCTCTTCAGCATCTTGCTGGGATTCACGGGCATCTTCTACCCGGTCGACCAGGATCTCACGCTTTTCTACGCCCACCTTCTCCCAGGCGGCGTAATAGGCACTCTGACAAGCCGTCACAGAGCCTAACAACAGCGCAACCAGACTGGCCTTCAATAACCTGTTCATGGTTAATCAACACCTCTGAACTTAGCCGCGTCAATAATAGCCCACAAGTGAAAGATTGCGCCGACAAACCACATAAAGAACAAAATGACCGTGGCGCCCAGTGCATAACTTACGGCAGTCACCACAAAGAAGAATAAGGCCGCCATAATCCGGCCCTGAACCAGTTGCCCTAAACCAGGAATAAAGAAACTACAAATCGCGGCAATTACGTTGCCGCCAGAACCTTGTCCAGCCATGATAACTCCGGTTAAATACTCTTTTACTGTTTAAACTAAATGAATTAGGGTTGAGATACAATCATTTCACCTTTCTGATTTGTAAGAGAACTTGTCTATGTCCGGCGTGTGCTATCAACATGGTTTACTTCCAGTCAGTGATGGCCATCGGGTTTACTATGAGCTAAGTGGCAATCCTGACGGCGAACCTGTACTGGTAATCCATGGCGGGCCCGGGGCCGGATTGGGCTCTCGTTACACAGACTTTTTTGATCTTAGTGTCTATCATGTTATCGGCTTCGAGCAGCGCGGCTGCGGGCGTTCTCAGCCCTATCTGTCGCTGAGTCATAACACCACCCAGGATTTACTTACCGACATAACCCGCCTGCGCGAATATCTCGGTATCAGCCGCTGGCTTATGTTCGGCGGCTCCTGGGGCACAACCCTGGCCTTGCTTGCGGCGATCCGCGAGCCTGAAACCGTAAGCGGACTTATTCTGCGAGGTATTTTTTTGGCCCGGGAGGAGGATTTCGAGTGGTTTCTGGCCCCCCATGGTGGCGCGGCACAAATCTATCCGGATGCTTACCAGCGCTTTATTGAAGAGATTGAAAACCCTGCCAGCTTTACCGCTGTACTAGCGCATTACAGCGAGGTGTTTTCAGGGAAAGATGAGCGCCGGCGTCACCAGACAGCTATCCGCTGGTACCAGTGGGAGGAAGCGATTGCCAGGGTCCATTCACCGGGCGTCCAGGTGCAACCTGACTCTGCCCACCCGTTGATGCTGAGCCTGGCAGTACTGGAATGGCACTACATTACTAACCGCTGCTTTATCAGCGAGAATGAAATTCTTCAGCAGGCGCACCAGTTAGCCGGCATTCCCGGCAGGATAATTCACGGCCGCTGTGATACCGTTTGCAAACCTCAGGGCGCCCATACCTTGCATCAGCACTGGCCAGACAGTAAGTTACTGCTGATTGACGGCGCAGGCCACAGCAGTGCTGAACCAGCAATTGCTATGGCCCTGCGCGAGGCAACCCATCAATTTATTTTAAAGCGCTAAGACAGATATCTATGATTGGACTAATTCAACGCGTACGCGAAGCCTGCGTGACCGTAGCGGGCGAAACAGTGGGCCAGATTGGCCCGGGGATCCTCATCCTGTTGGGTGTGGAAAAAGATGACACCCAGGCTGAAGTAGAGAAGCTCGCCACAAAGTTAACGAATTATCGTATCTTCAGTGATGAAGATGGCAAAATGAATCTGAATATCAGGCAAACTGGCGGCTCAGTGTTAGTAGTATCGCAGTTTACCCTGGTAGCCGACACCCGCAAAGGTAACCGGCCAGGCTTCTCTCGCGGTGCCACACCAGAGTTAGGTAACGCCTTGTATGAAGCCTTTATCCAGCAATTACAAAGCATGGATATTCCGGTTGCCAGCGGGCAGTTTGGCGCTGACATGCAGGTACAGTTAGTCAATGATGGGCCGGTTACCTTCCATTTGCAGGTGTAATCCCCCCCTAGCCTGACAGTCATACTGAGTGGGCAAACTTCCATGCGGATAGGTATAATTTTCAGTTCGCCTCTTGCTGTTGGTAAAGCCTTAAGATTTAATGTGGGCCCTAATTTAATTTGAGGTAAGGCTGTGTTCAAAATAGTCACACCGCAAACCGATGATGCATTGGCGGCTTATTATCACTTCCGCTGGCAGTATTTGCGCCAGCCATGGAATTTCCCTCCCGGCTCAGAAAGAGACGAGTACGAGCAAGTCAGTGAACACCGCATGGTGGTGAATAATGACGGCGATATTATTGCCTGTGGCCGGGTGCATTTAAACACCGCCGAAGAAGCGCAAATCCGCCATATCGCAGTACACAGCGACTACCAGCGTCGGGGGCTTGGCCAGTTTATGCTCAACGCGCTGGAGGCAGTAGCCCGTGAGTTGGGAGCCATTCGTGCCGTTACCAACAGCCGCGAGATATCCATTGATTTCTTCCAGGCCTGTGGCTTTAAGGTAGAGCGTGAGGCGCCTAATGAGCTGGGCCTGTTGAAACGCCAGCAAATGGTGAAGAAGCTGGACGATTTTTCCTTATTAGTTTTACACCCCGAATGGTGCCAGGAACTGCAGAATACCTGGACCGAAACCATCCCGATTACTGAGCACATGGGTATCAAGCTCCATCAGTATACCGGCAAAACGCTGGAAACCCGGGCCTCACTAAATAAAAACATTAACATCCACGGCACCATGTTTGCCGGCAGTATCTTCTCGCTGGCCACATTAACCGGCTGGGGGATGATTTTTCTGCAGCTCAAGAATAAAGGTCTGGATGGCGACATCGTGCTTGGCGATGGCAATATCCACTATCATAAACCCATCACTATGAAACCCCGTGCAGTGTGTAATATTGAACGCCTTAAAGGCAAATTCACCCTGCTGGAAAAAGGTAAAAAATGCCGTCTGGAGCTGGAAGTTGAAGTGCTTGACGATACTCAGCCGGTGGCGGAGTTTCATGGTATTTACTGGGTATTGCCCAAAGAGGACGACAAATGACAACACTAGGTACGCCTTTTACACCTCAGGCTAAAAAGGTGCTGCTTCTGGGTAGCGGTGAGCTGGGTAAAGAAGTGGTGATTGAATGCCAGCGTCTGGGCTGCGAAGTGATCGCCTGTGACAGTTACGCTAATGCTCCGGCCATGCAGGTAGCCGATCGCAGCTATCAGTTTTCCATGCTGGATGCCAAAGCGCTGCGCGAGGTAGTAGAGAAAGAAGCACCTGATCTGATCGTGCCGGAGGTAGAAGCCATCGCTACTGCAGAGCTGGTTGAACTCGAAAAAGAAGGCTTTACCGTAGTGCCAAGCGCCAATGCAGTTAACCTCACTATGAACCGCGAGGGCATTCGTACCCTGGCCGCTGAAACACTGGGTCTGCCAACATCGGCATACCGCTTCGCCAGCGATAAGGCACAATTTGTCGCAGCTATAGAGGCCATCGGCTATCCCTGCTTTGTAAAGCCTATCATGAGCTCCTCAGGCAAGGGACAGAGTCGGCTGACCGGCCCTGACGATATTGACCACGCCTGGCAGTACGCACAGGAAGGCGGCCGTGCCGGCGCGGGGAAAGTGATAGTTGAGGGGCATGTGGATTTTGACTACGAAATTACCTTGCTGAGCGTGCGCACGCGGCAGGGCGTAACATTCTGCCCACCCATTGGCCATATTCAGAAAGACGGCGATTACCAGTACTCATGGCAACCCACCGCGATGAGCGACGCGGCTCTGGCGGGAGCCCAACAAATAGCGGATAAAATTACCGGGGCACTCGGTGGCTATGGTCTGTTTGGCGTTGAGCTGTTTGTGTGCGGTGATGAGGTGATTTTCAGCGAAGTTTCGCCGCGCCCACACGATACTGGCATGGTCACACTGATTTCGCAGAACCTGTCAGAGTTTGCCCTACACAGCCGGGCAATTCTGGGGTTACCCATACCGGATGTGAGCTGTTATGGCCCGAGCGCTTCAGCGGTCATCCTGGGCTTTGGCGAGGGCAACCGCATTAGTTTTAGCAATCTGGATAAGGCTCTCAGTCAACCGATGACTGATTTACGCTTGTTTGGCAAGCCCACCATCAACGGTAAGCGCCGTTTAGGTGTAGCACTGGCTCGTGGCGAGAACATTGAGTCTGCCGTTGCCACGGCCCGTGAAGCAGCCGATCTGGTGGATATCACCATCAGTAAAGACTAGTCAACGCTGATAATAAGCCCGCTGTCCCGTCCTAAGATAGGTTGACAGTTTCTAGGCCAGCTCCAGTAGCTGGCCTTTTCTATTGTGCACCTGATTGGGTGTTTCCATGTCTAAACTCAGGTGTGGTCTCATTTCGTTGTAGATCTTAATTGATTCGTCAACGAGTACTTTTAATTCCTCTATCGTTTTACAGCGATAGATTAAGAACTCTTGCTTGAGTATACCGTTTATTCTTTCTGCCAATGCATTTTGGTAACAATCGTAACCATCTGTCATTGATGGCTGAATCCCATTCGCCTTCAACTCATCCTGATAAATAGCTGAACAGTATTGCACTCCTCTGTCTGAGTGGTGAATGCTGTTCTCTACATATCGTTTATCTTTGACTGCCATCTTCAACGCTTTGACTACATTTTCAGCCCTCATATCCAAACTCAGGTGGTGACCCACAATCTTGCGTGAACCAGAGTCCGTCACTAACGATAAATAATGTACACCCTGGTCAGATTCGAGATAAGTAATATCGCTAACCAGTACATGTTCTGCATTATGCAGTCCTTCTTCTTTAAGTAAATTTGGATGCTTTTTCATCCAGTGTTTACTGAATGTGGTTTTGATAAAGCTTTTCTTCGGCTTGACGAGTAATCCTTCGCTCTTCAGGTAAGTAAAAAAGCCATCTCGACCCAATTTAATTTCGTGTTCAATCAACTTCTGTTTGATTAATTTATAGAGCTTCCGTGTCCCCAACTGCGGCATGA
This sequence comes from Marisediminitalea oceani, assembly GCF_003731635.1. GTDB lineage: Bacteria > Pseudomonadota > Gammaproteobacteria > Enterobacterales > Alteromonadaceae > Alteromonas > Alteromonas oceani. The sequence goes on from NZ_RCUA01000073.1 coordinate 82,486, forward strand.
ACTTACGCCAGTAGAGCACCCACTCCTTAATTACCGATAGTTCTGTTCTTCGGCACTCCATACGGGCGACAGCCTGATAAACAGACTGCCTGGAAATCCCCACAACCCGGCAAGCAGCCGACAAACTTATTTCTTTTCTTTCTTTGGCTTGCCAGACGTACCGGATAAGTACTTTTTTCTTAGACCTGCTCCATATTCTTTATCCATGATATCAACCATTCCATTGAGGATTTGATTACGGAGTTTCTCATCGGCTAATTCTCTCTCGAGACGTTTTATTTTTTCGGCTGGTGTTTCTTTTGAACTGGGCATAAGTGGATGCTGAAGTGGTTTCGACCAGTCGAGTCTACCATGCTTTCTCAGCCAAACTAGCACTGTTGATTTACCTTGGATACCGAAGTGAACTTGTGCCTGCTTATAGGTCATTTCGCCTTTTTCTACACGCTGCACTACACCTAATTTAAAAGCCAAGGTGTAATCACGCTGAGTACGCTTAGGTCTTTGATTACTTGAAGTTGTCATAAAGAAGTCCTCTTTATGTCAACGTATTTCAGGACGGGACAC
>NZ_RCUA01000074.1 GCF_003731635.1 Marisediminitalea oceani
AGTCACTTTATCCTGACAGGAAAGCGGGCCGTATTAAACCTGATTATGGCCTGATGGATATTGAACTGCGGCGTAAAGGTGTAACTAAACTGCTGCTCTGGGAGGAATATCAGGCTAATTACCCTGATGCTTGCTATAGCTACAGCCAGTTTTGCGACAATTATCGTGAATGGAAATCCCAGCAAAAGCGCTCGATGCGATTTACGCATAAAGCAGGCGAGAAGCTATTTATCGACTTCTGTGGGCCGACATTACCGATTGTAAATCCCGGCACCGGAGAAGTGCGTAATGCCCAGGTCTTTGTTGCGGTACTGGGCGCGTCAAACTACACCTTTGCGATTGCCACAGAAAACCAGAAGCTCGAAAGCTGGCTGGAGGCGCATGTGGCTATGTTTGCCTTCTTCGGCGGCGTGCCGCAATTGCTGGTACCGGACAATCTCAAGTCAGCGGTCACCAGAGCCTGTCGATTTGAACCTCAGTTGAATACAGCTTACCAGTCATTAGCGAATCATTATGGCTGCGCCGTGATGCCTGCAAGACCTCTGAAGCCAAAAGATAAAGCGAAAGCAGAAAATGCCGTACTCATTGTGGAACGATGGATAATGGCAAAATTGCGGCATCAGGTCTTCCATACCTTATCAGGCCTTAATGTTGCTATTCGGGCGTTACTGCATGAACTGAATCAGAAACCATTCCAGCGATTACCGGGAAACCGACAAACCTTGTTTGAATCGCTGGATAAACCAGAGCTGGCCCCGTTACCCACAACACCATGGGAATACACTGAAATCCATATTGCCAGAGTCGGTATTGATTACCATGTCTTGTACAAAGACCATTTCTACTCAGTTCCTCACCTCTTTGTCGGCAAGTCAGTTGAAATACAGGCTTCTAAGCGGCTTATTCGGATTTACTACCAACGCGAGTGCATTGCACAACACATGCGTAGTGACCGAAAAGGTGGCTTTACCTGTGTTGATGAGCATATGCCTGCCAATCATCAGCATCAGAAATGGTCACCCGGAAGACTCAAGAACTGGGCAAAGCAGATCGGCCCTTCCACACTTGAAGTCACCGACGCCATTCTGCAAAGCAAACCACATCCAGAGCAAGGTTATCGGGCCTGCCTTGGGCTACTTAACCTTGCAAAGAAATACGGCGAAAGTCGCCTGGAACAAGCCTGTCGCCGGGCTATTGATATAGGTAATCCCTGTCGAGCCAGCGTGAAATCGCTGTTGCACACCCACCTTGATAATGCCCCGAAAGTGGATGACGTTGAAACGCCCAATCTCACTCATCACAACATCCGCGGCCCTAAATATTACAAATAAGGAACTCAAATGAACGATCTACTCATCCAACAATTACAGCAACTGCGCATGACAGGGATTGCGGATATGTTAAAACAGCAACGCGCTCAACCCAACACCTACTGTGAATTAGCCTTCGAGGAACGGTTGTCCCTGCTGGTTGACCATGAAATGAACCAAAGACGGACAAACCGCATCAACCGACTTCGTAAACAGGCACGACTCAGGTTAAATGCAACACCGGAAGAACTGTCATACGACAATGGCCGCGGATTACAAAAGCCAAGAATGGCCGATTTATTAAATGGCGGATATCTTAGTCATCATCAGAATATCATTGTTACCGGAGCCACAGGTGGCGGTAAAACCTATGTAGCTTGTGCGCTTGGTGAACAAGCGTGTCGCCAGGGAATACGTGTTGGTTACTGGCGATTACCACGATTAAACGAGCACTTACACATCGGCCACGCTGATGGCAGTTACACCAAGCAGCTAGCAACGATAGCGAAACAACAGCTACTGATCCTGGATGACTGGGGACTGGAAAAACTCACCGTCAAACAGGCAACAGACTTACTGGAGGTGGTAGAAGACAGGCACGGCGTAAGTAGCACCATCATCTGTAGTCAGCTACCTGTAGAGCAATGGCATTCAATGATAAGTAACGGCACGGTTGCCGATGCGCTACTTGATCGGCTAATCCACAATGCCCACCGGATAACCCTCACTGGCGAGTCAATGAGAAAACAACAAACCATGAGGTAAAAGCCTGTGGCAGACTACGGTCTGCCACAACTACTGATCGGGCAGACCATAATACCTGTGATCGGGTGTATCAGAATTGGAGTGTTCGGGAGGCCGGAATAAGTGATCGGGAAATGCCTAATACGCACGGTATAAGTACCATGCGATTTTGACGTAATCACACTATCAATGTTGCTGAGATTCCGCAAGCTTCGCCAATCCTAACGCAATCGTGATCATTTTTTCTTCAACCAGATATTAAAATTGTAACAAGCTTGTGTATTTATTGATGGTTACAGTCGTATCGCCGATACTAGCCTTTCAAAATCTCAGAGAAAATGCTATTTTCGCGCTGGATTTAGCTACAGCACAAACAGTCGAAATATAATCTGACGGAACTTTCCACATTGGCGCTTTTGAAAGAATACATCTTGGGCGCGTAGGAATTATGCAAAGCAACACTTAGGGATTGAATCATAATGAATACTCTTTCTGTAATTGTGATCACGAAGAACGAAGAAGATCGCATTTCACGTTGTTTAAACTCAATAAAAAGCATAGCCGATGAAATAATTGTATTTGATAGCGGCAGCACTGACAAAACCGTTGAAATAGCGAAACAATTCACTGATAAAGTGTTTATTACGGATTGGCAAGGCTATGGAATCCAAAAGCAAAGAGCGCTGGATAAGGCTGCGTGCGACTGGGTTTTATCTATCGATGCAGATGAGGAAGTGGATTCAAAACTTGCTCAAGAAATAACAAGACTCCTAAATCAAGATTCCATTAAGCACAATGCTTATAAGATGAGATGGAAAAACATCATCTTCGGCAAGCCAACTCGGTTCGGTAGAACTGCGAGAGCGTGTACTCGATTGTTCAAAAGGAAGGGTTCTAGATTTGATGGGGCCATTGTTCATGAAAAGGTACTTTTCGAAGGTGAAACTGGTGTTATTAAGAAAGGCTTTTTAAATCACTACTCTATCCGAGACTTTGAGCACCTTCTGTATAAAAACCGACTATACGCAGTATTGATGGCTGAAAAAAAATTCGCCAAAGGCAAAAAGAGTCATGGTGTATCGTTAGCGGCTCTTAGGGGGCTACTCACATTCGTACAAATATACGTATTCAGGCTTGGCTTTTTAGATGGCAGCAGAGGACTTTTGTATGCTGTTATTTATGCACAATATACTTTTAACAAGTATGCAGGCTTGTGGTCTCTTGAGCAGCAGAGTAAACAATAGTTGTAGATTTGAATATGCATTTTGGTGAGTATGTTGTCACACAATAAGCAATTACCTGAATGAGTGTGATTACCAAGCGATTTTATTTCAATCACACAGTCTCTATTGTCACTAGACTATAAGTTTTGTCGACCGTAACGCTGTGTTATTTAATTCATGGTTCCCTCGGCCAAATATGTCGAACGCCGCTAGCGTGTATATCGAGGTTCCTTTCAGGTTTAAGCAGCCTTGAAACCATAGATTGTTCTTCGTATGGATTAGCCAGGGATAATACAGTTCCACCTTGTTTTATCAGTTTACGATAGTGGTGAATAGTGGCGCCACTAAGTCGGGAATCTTCTGCTACATTTCCAAGCACCCTGTAAATAATTGACCTTGCGTTTTTGCATCAATGGGTTTGAAACACTGTTCGGTGGGTAAATGACTGGTGATGATCGAGCGGTGGCTATTCTTGTCGTTCATTATTTCAGCAAGTCTTTGCTTTGAGGAGTTTTTTTGAACTCAACTGGTAAATAAATTAACTGGTTAAGTGAGAGAAGTTTACTTTCGTGACACTACTGCTTCTAGAAGTAATTGTGCTTCTGGCTTGAGTTCTAGTTATTTAATATGAGACAGAAGTGGTATGTATCTTCACCTATAGTTATAGCAACTGGTGACGAAATATAGAGCCTCATTTTTTTAACTACAAGTCAAATCGTGCTTCAAATGAAGTATTGACCAATAAGTCAATCAACAATTTTTACATCAAAAGGAATTATATGAAAAATCCAAATTTTAGAGTCTTTTTCGCATTATTATTGGTGTTATTTAGCGCTACAGCATTTTCGAAGGTACAGTTTTATAGTTACCCAGATTATGTTCAACCATTTGTCCGTGGCGGGCAATTTTTTGAAATTAACATCTATACTGGAAATTACTATCCTAGTAATTTTGCAGGGAATAAATTTGAGCTAGATATTCGAGATTATGATACAAATTGCCCAAGTGGCGGGTGCGTCAACGATAATATAGATTCTGTATCGGTTGACTCCGGAGAGTGCGTAATATTAGGGAGAGATTCTTACTTTTTTAATGACTGGGTTGTATTGGATCAACAGGATAACCCTGATTTAGGTTGGTTTAAGAATAGAGCAACTTCCTATGCAGTCTTTCCTGGGCCTTGCGATTTAGATAACCGAATTATTTTTTATCGGAACACTAATGGCGAGTCTGATAAATTTCCTGCCTTTATTGCTTATGGTGCAGCAGATCCACTGAGCCCATTTGTACCAAACGGCCTTCCAGAAGTAGGAAAGTTCAATGACCGGTTCTCAAGCGTGTATCTACCCGCCGGAGCGGCAGTGACCCTATATCAACATTCAAACTATCAAGGTTTATCATTGACGTTATCAAATACGACAAGCATTGGTAAGATGTATAACTTAACTGATTATGGGTTTAATGACAGAACATCTTCATATGAAATATTGTCAATCTAATCAAATTCCGGATTGAAAACTTGTATATGAACGATTTAGAAGGCCCGCATTAGCAGCGGGCCTAATCAAAGTTCCAATATCAAGGATAGTACGGATTTATTTAATTTAAGTGTAACCGTCCGGTAATCCCACCTGTCGTTTAGCAAACTGCCATGGTAGTAGCTGCTCGATATCTTTTTCTAAGCGTCGATTTGAATGAATGCGGTTAAGATAACCATAAAGGTAGATCTTGAGCATAGTTGCTGGAGAGTATCTTGGTATACCTGTTTTAGCAGGCTGGCAGCGAGCAAAACCCAACTTAGATAGCTCCAAAGAATTGATAAACATATCGATATCACGAATGGGGTTATCTTCATGGATATAGTCATCCAGAACTTCGGGAAACATCGTGCTTTGCGTTCTGCTTTGGCCTTCGATAAATCTCGACATGTATATGAAACCTATCAGCTTTTTTATAGTTACATTCTACCAATAGTCACGCTGATTGAGGATCAATAGCTAATTTCCGATTGATCATATAAAATGCATACTGCGTATTCTGCTGAACGTGAACACTGATTCTGGCCGATACGTGATCAGAGTTTTCACACAGCCTGTACGTAATGCAGACGGTCGTTTTATTTACACCGGGCTAGCGCCCGAATTCAAGCCATTGGGTTACGCTAACGCCACTACGTGTTGTTGAATCACTATTAAGTGTGAAAAGATTCGCTTCCGCTCACTATTTCACATTTACTAGCGATTTTCTTTTTAACAGCATACGTGGGGTAAGAAACCATGATTAATTGTACTAGCTCTTGGCAATCCCTCAACTGCATTATCAAGCAAAACATTTGAACCTACAAAGAGAGTAAGTGTTTTGCTGCGTGTCAGCGCTGTGTATACCATACTACGCTCTAGTAACTTGCTTGGTACGGCACAACAGACAATAATTGCGTCATATTCGCTTCCTTGGCTCTTATGGATCGTGATTGCGTAGGCAAGTTCAATTCCCAATTCAAAACAATTGTCTTTAGTAAGCAGCTTTAATCCATCATCAAATCTGATGTAAACGCAATCATGACCATCTTGATTCAAGATTTCTTCGATGACACCAGTGTTACCATTGTAAAGCCCTAGTTCAAAGTTGTTTGCGGTGACAATTACTGGGTCATTTTGCATCAGCACTGTATCGCCCAACCGCACCACTGGGCGTGATTGTTCAAATTCATATAGGCCAGTTTCTGTGTTTACTTTTGATGAATTAAACACAAACTGCATGGCATTATTTATTGCGGATGTATTATCAGCAGCTTTTGTAGAAGCATGAGGTGTGATGATTTGACATCTTTGCTTTTTCATTACGTCTGTTAGCTTTTTAATAATGTCCTTCTGCTCTGGTCTGCACTCAACGATATAGACCCCATGATTTTGTCCTTCCCATTGTGGTAATGGAAATGACTCTCCTTTTCTTACCTTCATTGCCATTTGATGAATGGGGCTATCAGCCGTTTGACGATGAACTTTTGTCAGCTTTTTAGTGTGTACTTTACCAACTAATACATGGAAGAATAATCCAAAACCGACTGGGCTTAGCTGTGCTGGGTCGCCTACTAGTACTAGATGGAAATTGGTACTAGATAGCAACGACATTAACTTATTTGCTAAAGCAATATCGACCATTGATGCCTCGTCAATGATAATGATCGGAGTGCCAGTTAATTTTACGTTGTCACTGTTTTCTTCTATTTGTTTAATAAAGCCGTGGATTGTAAAGCTCTCGTTAGAGCGCCCAGTAGCTTGCTCGATTCTGTCTTTGGCCTTGCCTGCCAGAGCTGTTAAATATGGTTGGAATCCAAGCTTTTCCGCTACGTCAGCGACGGCTTTTAGTACAGTTGTTTTTCCTGTTCCACCATAACCTGTGATAACAGAGAGCCTTTTGTCGAAGACCATTTCTATTGCACTCAGTTGTTCATCTGTTAGTGGGTAGCCTTGTGATTTTTTGAAATCAGCACTGTACTTCTCAATAACCTGTATTGTTTGCGATGCTGTAAGTGAAAGTTGAAGCGGTGCCTGAACCAAGTCAGACACAAGCTTTTCAAGACTAGATTCTATCACCGCTGCACCAATTGTTTGAAACATCAGTGAGCCATCAAGTGCTTTAAATGAGCAAATAGCTTTTATTCTACATGCCTCAGGTATTGACGCCTGTGCATACGTTTTACTGCCCAAAAGCTTTTCTACGTGACCTAACAACTCCTCATTTCCCATTGCCGTATCACCAGAACGTAGTGAGGTGTATAGGGAGTGCTCAACGGCTCCAACAAGCCTCTGAGGTGCACCTTTTGGTATTTCGAGCTTTTCGGCAATAGCTTCTATAGTTCGCCATAGCTTGGGAGTTGTAGGTGCAAATGCAAGTAATGCATAAGGGTTTGACTTTATTCTGTTTACTGCATTTTCACGACATATCTTGGATATTTGTTTTGACATGTATGGTGAAATATTGTGCTCTGTTAAGAACTTTGCCAACTGCATTTCATTTTGCAGTGGCAACCATCTATTACATAACTCTTTTGCTATCGGCTCAGCAATTGAGTCGGCTAAGTGCAGGTACTTCTCTCCATCAAGCAGTTTTATTAACTCTATTTCAGTACCTACGTCTTTAATAAGTTTGCCTATTTTTCTTTTACCCAATCCAAAACCACGAAACATTGGATGGTTGACAAGTAAGCTGCTTAGATATGACGGAGAAGGTAATTCCGTGATAGAACATTTTGAAAGTCGGATTTGTACCCCGTATTCTTCATGTTTACTGTTAACTCCCTCTATGTACCAAAATTCGCCAATTTGAGGTGATCTCGTCAAAATTTTATAGCTTGCGATACACCGGATTCGTTTGTTAGTTTTTGAGTCCTTTCCTCCAAAAATTGCCCCACCAAACGTACCTACATGTACGGAGGTGACCTGCATTGTAGTTCTTGTCATTCCTGCCATAAAAAGCGTCTCCTGCCATCATCTAGCATTGACTCCGTGGCATTTTTTTGACCATCTAACTTGTTTTTAAGCATCTTGTTTTCTTGTTCTAGAGATGCAGTCAAATCACGTAGCTTTTCAACTTCAGCCGTTGCTCGTTCTAACTCTCTTGATAATTTTGAGGCATCTCTCAGCGCCTGATCTTTTTGGCTTTTGAGTGCAGATTCCTCTTGGTTTACGCTTTTGGCTTGAGTGCCTATGTCAGAAATGGCTTTTTTAAGCATTTTGCCAATTGTATTGTCTGGCTTTTGAAATACACCTCGTTTGCAGTCGCAGACTCTTGCAAGTTCGGAAATATTAACGTTTCCGTCCACTTGATTGATTGGCAACTTTTCACCTGTCGCCTCAAGTTTAATGAGATAATCTGTAAAATTCTGAATAACACGTTTGTGTTGCTGATTAGGAGATAGCTTTTTAGTCATCTTTCTCAAGCCCTTTAAACAAATAACTGTCAAGAAGCCCTGATGTCCTTAATAAGTTTTCGTCAGCTATCACATTATTTATTGTTTTGGAGCAGTTAATGATTTTCCCATTATCGAAGACAAACACACTTTCTGAAGCTTCTACCAAAGACATTATAATTTTATATGTAGCATCTATGGCTCTTGTATCTATCTGTTCATCGCTATTGTTTTTGGTCAGTGCTGGTAATGACTTTTCGCTCACCTGTCCCAGATTTTTTTTTGCAAAATTCTTTAGAACAGCAAGCTCATCTTTTAGTGTTGATATTTCTAATTGATAAGTAAGTATTTCTGCTCTCATTTCATTTGTGCTACTCGCTTTTTCACTTTTCAAAAGGTGCTTTTCAAGCTCAACTTTATATTTCGTACCTTTTCGTACTAACGTAGTAGGGTGTACCAACCCATTTTTTTTTGCAGCAACATCTGGGTATTCAACTTTCAATATTATATTGATTTCGCTAGCAACATAGTCTGCCAACTGCCATTCGTTAGGATAAACCTGCTTGCGCTTGGTTATGTCGCGTAATACACGTTTGAGTAACTCCAGCCTGAGCTGTTGCTTTTTTGCTTGATGTGCACCGAACCGATTGTCACCTTTCTTAGCTCCGCTACCCATTGATTACCTCCAATAGTTTTAAGCCTTTCTCTGGAGTCTTTAATGGTTCAGAGAGGAGTTTTACTGCGTCTTTTAATGAAATTTCGTGAGCTTCGGTAAATGCTCTTAGAGCGCCCCTGAATTCATCTATAAGCTCAAACCCGTCCGGTTGCTTCAAGAGTTGATCAAACTGCTTTTGATTAATAAGGATTTTATTTCTTATTTGAGTGATTTGAGCCTTTAACTGAGGGGTGAAATATTCTTGAAAAGCATTTGCATCTTGTATTCTCAAGAGCAGAGCGTTTACGGCATTGTCTGCGACTTCCCCCTTTGCAAAATACTCCATCAAAATGTCAGGCTTTGCGACAAGAAATTCTTTTTTTCCATCCTCACATTCCTCTTTAAGTGACACACGGTTCCTTTCAAGCAAGTCAAAGGTATTGGTCCATGCCGCTAGTTCGTTCCCAAGTTTGTTTTTTTCTTGCTCCATTACTTCTAGTGCTTCGATATCAGCACCAGCTTGTTGTGATTGAATGATGTAGTTTTCTTTTTCGTTTTTTTCGTCATTGAGCTTACGTATCTGAGCAAGAATTCGTGGGATATGATCAATTGTTTTGACTGAAAAGTAGCATTGACCGCATTGGAATTCGCCAAACTCTTCTTTAATTTCTTTAGGGCAATTGCCTCCGAATGGGCAAATGTGTGTTGGCATAAATGCACAATTGGACACTGGAGTAATGGCTATGGTTTTCAGGCCACCAACGATATCGTTATTGCCGCTTTCAACTGAAAAGGCTACCGCACCAAAGTCACTACCTAATAAAGTTGGATCTTGTTCTATTACCTTATGCAATTGCTTTTTAACACGCTCCTGTTGTTCTTTGCTTAAATCTTTATTAGCTGTCTTTTTAAGGTGTTGCTCAACAAATAGAAAGCTATCGTTATAGTCTCCAATTTCTTTTAGCCACTCAGGGTCTACTTGAATGTAATAGGAAAGCACGGCTCTGCTCTCATGACCTGTAATGTAGTCCTGAATAGCCTGAGGTGGCAGTACCTTGATTTTTTCACTAGCAACTGATGCTCTGGTGCCATGAGGTTTAAATTCAGTTTTATATTGTCCATTGAAGTGAAATGCTGCTTTAGTTGCATACTTCCAAAGAAGTATAGTGAGAGATCTTTCATTAGGTTCAGAAATTGTATCTAGCTGATTCTTTCGATCCTGCTTTACTAATTCTCGGGCTTTTTCAATTTTATCAATTGCTTTCTCTGAGGTTGTACCTAAAAGTGGAATGTCTAATCCAGAAAGTTGAACAAACAAATCGTAAAAGCACAGGAGCCTTTTATATTGTTTTCTACACGGATCTTCTTTTATTACTTCAGCAACCTCAACTGTAGCGTCCATTGAACAAAATAATGATTTTATCTTGCCATGTATTGAACCTTCATGACCGTCATACCATAAGGAAGGCACATCCACATCTAAAGTATCCTGAAAAGCTTTTAACCTTCGGAGCAAGTTTAATACTCGACTACTAACATATGGTTTCCAAGGTTCGGTTTTAACTTTATCTGTACCAACTTCGATTTCATTTGATTCATTTGCCGTAATATATTGAACATGTAATTCAGTAATATACTGTTGGATACCATTAGTTGATTCGTTGTAACTAACATCAAATTTGTCTCTATCTAACCACCTGATATGGATATGTCTCAACCCTGTTTCTATAGCGATAAGATTTTCAAATAATGTTTGAAATGTGGGATAGATATACTGTTCACCATTTTTTGTTGATGTAACTTCATGGGTGAGATTAGCCGGAACATAATAAATTGGCTGAAGTTTACCTTCGATAAATACTAGAGGGACATAACCTATTTCTTGAGTGTCATAACAATGTCTTGAAGATGCTCCACCTGAAATGAATTTATTTTCTTTGATCAGATACCAATAAAACTCACAAACTGCTGATGCAAACGAATGTACATGCGCAAATTGACGCCTAGGAAACGCTATCTTGTCCGTCCCTTTTCTGCGAGGAGCGAGTACATAGTCCAAGTCTGAAATTGGGTTAACAAATCCTGCTATATCAGAGTCATCATCTTCATTAAGCAATATCCAGTTAAAAAAGAGTGAAGTTTCTCTGAGGTGAGTATTAAAGTTTTCATTACTTAGTGACTTTCTTAGTTTTTCTTTGAACCCCTGTATTTTCCAGTCACCAACAAAATGTTTCCTTTTAAATTGATTAGGAAAGTTGGGAATAAGCTCATTTTTATGACCTAACTCGCGTGGCAAATCCACACATATGTGATTGATAAACTTGCCTAGAATTCCTCTCAGAGTTCGAGTTGATTTATAACCCGTAGCCGCTTTTTCATTTAGGTATTGTTTGGCTAACGCTATCCATTTACTTCCAGCCTGATTGCTAAGTTTATCTTGCTCTAGCTTTTTAAGAAGTGAAGCAGGGGGAACATCAGACATCGCCAGATGAAGGTCGTTAAGCGTGTAATTACATCTTTGGGATGCATGCTGATAAACCAACGTAAGTAAATCTCCCAGCGCTAAGGTAAAGTTAGTTTGGTTTGCATCTTTTTTATGTTGATGCATTCGTTGGTATTCGAGGACATCGCATAAATTGATATCTTCCACATTACGCCAATTGGATGCGATTATGGCTCTGTAAAGTACGCCAACATGGCGTATCTCTCTTAAAGCATCTGGGGTAAAGCGTTTTTTATGATTCCAAAATAGATCTAATAGTTCAGGATATCGATCTTCTGAATAGTCTTTACCTACTGTATTCGCAGGCTCAAAATCCATCGGAAGTAATATTGCGCCAGAATTATACAGTTCTATGAAAAACACTTTTAAACTGGATTTGAAGTTGTCTGAATACTCCACTTTCCAAAATTTTATGTCTTTTTCTTTAGTGATAAATTGGTCAATATCTTGTTGTGCGATATAGTCATGCGAAAGCAATTCATAAAGGTAAACCAAATCTGTCATATTCAGTGTTTTCACTTTTTCAAACACATAAATGAACGCGAGCCGGGTGGTTTTGTAGTCTCTCAGGTCACCATGCGTACTCATTCGAATTGGTTTGTTGTAATGGCGACTTAGAACGACATCAATAGTATTGTTTAAGCTAGATTTAACGGCAGACTCAAGAGCACCACCTTCTAAATTAAACTTTAACTTTTTGGTCATGTTTACACTGAATTCAAATGGCATATTTCCTTCAACATCAAAGTCATTTAGCTCTTGGCCGATTGCTTCTTTTCTAGCTATTTCTAGTTTGCTTAAATCTTCAAGTTGAAAGTTGCATCTATCAGGGGCATAGGACAAGAACGCTTTCAAAACTGGCGTAAAGGGAAGTGGCTTGTTTTTCCTTGCAAAATTTTCCTTTCTTCGGTACTGACTATGAAACTCCTTAAACGGCTTAACATCGCTCAGTTCTATATCTTCGATGGAGTACCACGTTGTCGAGATCAAACACTGATAACTCATATCCCGTGAATAATTAGATGTAATTAAGTGATCATTTATCACTTCATATTTTTCATCCTTAAAATAAGCGTTTCTAACTAGCCTTAATGTTTCAGGGTAGATGGATAATCCTATTTCAATCCACTTGTTATTGCTTTCATCACGAGCTTTTGGCGGTTTATAGTTAAAAGGGAGTAAAATTGCCTTTTGTGCCCACAAAATATAAAAAAACAATCTAAAACAGGATTTGGTCTTAAAGTATAGAGTTTTGGTTATTTTTTCTTCTTTTTGGAAAGCAGGAAGAAGTCTGGCTATGGAATTTAAACCGCTATAGTCGCTTTTGTTTTCAAAACTTATTTCAAAAAGGCTTCTACACCATTCCTCATCAAAGCCAACTGCCTTGGATATGCGGTGATTATGGAAGAACTTATAGAAACAAAAAACAACGTTTGTTTTACTTGTTACTTGTGGTGGCGATAAATTTGGAGGTGCCTTGTTATGCTCAAAAATCAATTTTATCGTCTTATCAATAGCATCATGTATTGATTCTTTCAATTCTCGACCAGATTTTAAAAATTGTAATTCTGTTGAGCAATTAATCATCTTTCTTATCCTTGTTTAATAACCGAGATATTTCATTTTTTATCTTGCTCAACTTACTTTCTTGATATTTAAGACTGATCATTTTTAAATCTACTTCATTAGCTTCAAACAACAGCTCATTAGCGTATTGAATTTGCTCTTTTAAAATATCTTCATCTTCTTTTGCATATACTTCTGTTGATGAAAGTGACTCATGCCCCATTAAAATTCTTACGTATTGAATAGGTAAACCAAACTCACCATTTGGAATTGGCAAGTAATTCAAGGTATAAGTGCCATATGTATGCCGCAATGAATGTGGGCTTATACAAGTTGTATCCACTATGCCTGATTTTTTTGCAGCAGCCTTAAACTGCTTGATGCGACTACTTCTATCTGAACAGAAGAATGGCCTTAGTGTTTTATAGTTTTGAAATATAAATGGATGTCCGCAAGTTGATACTCGGTCTTGCTTCATGTACTGCGCTAGGTAGTTAAAAAACATGGATTTGAACGGTTCGATAAGAAACGTTGTTTCAGTATTTCTACCTTTCCAAGCTAGCTTCCCTTCCTCATCAGGTGTCAGCCCAAGAGTGTTTCTATCTATTTCGTTAGGATCACGGAGGTAAACTTCTTTATTAACAACATCTACATCAGTTAGGCGCAATTGGAGTGCCTCGTGTGATCTGGCTCCAGAAGCGGCCAAAAGTGAATAAAAAGTCTTATCTCTTAGGTTTGTTGCAGATTCAATTAAGCTACTAACACGTGAAAGGTCTATTGATTGAGTAGTATAAACTTTATTTTTTTTCTTCGACCTTTTTCTAATAAGTACACCGTAACTAACACGTTCTTTAGCAGTTAGCCCTCCTTTAATCACACCTGCTATCATGCTGTTCTTTTTGATTTTTTTATTCTCAAAGGAGCTAACTAGATTTTGTGCAGCGGAAAATAAAGGAGCTATGTCACCTTCACCTGCTTCATCAAGTTGTTCTAATTCGCCAAATCGAATGAAGTAGGAAATAGCATGATCTATTGGAGCAAGCGAATTTAATGATGTTTTAAGTGTTTTTCCCTGTTCGGTAGCAATTTGTCTGACAATTGCATTTGGAGATTCTTCACCATGAAGTAAGTAACTGGTGTAGGAAAGAATTATTAGCCTTAGAGCAGGTTTGTCAATTGGTCCGGGTGTAAGCTCAATAGCACGGGTAACATAGTTGAGAAATCGATAAACATGATCCGCATAGGCACTGACTGAGTTAGTCGCATAACCTCTTTCAAGCATATGCTGCACAAATAACTGATATGGTCGATATAAGTTACCAGACCTATCGGCAATTACACCATCAATAGGGTCACCGATCATGTAAAACGCTTTTCTTACAAGGGGATACTGCATCATTATTCACTCCTACTAACAATCAATATAGTAGAAAATTTTAAATATACAAATGAATATTCGCATATTTAAAAATGTACAGACTAATTTTGTGTACTTAAATTAAGTTAAAAAATGAATTTTACGAAGCAATTATCTCTAGAGATAAGGAGGAAATGGTGGCCCCTCCCTGACTTGAACAGGGGACCTACCGATTCGGTTATTCCAATACTTTCGTATTGGCTCGGACTATATCATCACCCTCGATAAATCGGTGGGGTGTCGGACGCTAGTGATGTATTACACAGCAAGATCGTGCTGAACCATCTAGTCTCTGAACCTTCCTGATACGCTTATCAGGCTTGGCTGCTGATTGGCATGTTTCAAATGAAACGAAGCTTTCCAGCAATTCATCCAATTTTTCCGCATGTCATTACTAACATGGGTCACAATTTCTTATGAGTCGGGTGCTCTAACCAACTGAGCTAAGGGGCCAAATTGTATTTTTTAAATATGCAAATTGCAAAAGCAACTCATACTAACGACGTTACCGTTTAATTGCAAGGTATTGCGCCTTACATCGTACCTTTTCAAATACGCAAGTTCTTACTATACCACATAAGAACAGGGGACCTAACGATTATGAGTCGTGTGCTCTAACCAACTGAGCTATAGGGCCATTGTGCGCTAAACGCTTATGAGAGCCTGGTTGAAATACCAGACGCGCGCAAGTATAAGCAGTTTTGATGGCCTTGTCACCCCATGCGAGGTTTACTTGATGTTTTCTTATACTAAACAATACTAAAAGTAATGATCTGTTGAAGCCTGAACCTGATCAAAATTGCTGAATCCAGTGAGCAACGCTATAGCTTAGTGCAAATATATTAATAGTCTGCTATCTTTCAGCTACTTATAGATAAATACGTCTTGGTTCGGCATTTGAATTGGGAGAGAACAATGACTGAAAAACCCTATTTGGTCAGTGGCCGCAACACATTAATCCACAAAATTCGGAAATTTGATCTACTGATTTTAAACGGCAATGACGATCCGGCAGTAGTGGTGAATTACAAGGGCATTAAGGAATATTCGGGCAAAATCCCGGAAAACAAACGCGAAGCCAAAATGATGGATATGGAGTTGGTGGATGTTACCAGTGGCGAAGTATTCGGCGATGAAAAAACGCTGATTTTTGTGCAGACCCTGAACGGTAAAGAATACAAAATCGATTATTCTAAAGCCGGTACCTCAATGTTTATTCGCGTTCATCAGGACAGCATTTTTTAAGCGCCTGCATAACATTGTTGGTAGGATTGTGATGACAACCTACCAAAGTTCTTTCCTGTTCTACAACTGGCTTTCCGTTCTCTTTGCGCCTGACGCTACCCAAGATTTCCCCAGCGGTGGGGATCGAGTGTATTAAACCCCTTAATTGGCTTTTTTCTACCCTTTAACTGCACATACTCAGGCGCGTAGATAGTAAACTGGCAAATATCTTTGGGCGTGGTTTCCGATGGATTGAGCTCATTGGCGATGCCAGCCTGATTTAACCCTTCGGCCACCAGTTCTGAACAGAACCAGCGATTGCTCTTTTTACGGTTGTAGGTGATCCAGTTTAACCAGCGGTGATCGTCAAACACATCGATGGCAGCACCAAACAGTTGCCAGATGTCGTAATCCTTACCCAGTTCTCCTGCCAGAAAGTCGTGAAATCCGTGCCAGTTGTTTTGTAATTGCTGCTTAGCTTCCTTGTGTAACGGGAGCCACCATACGTCGCCCCGATAATGCTTGAGACGTTCTTCCACATAGTTGTGCATTACGCCCTTTTTACCTTTTATCGAGGTTGCCTCAATCATGGTGAGATCCTGGGCTGAAGACGTAGAACGATTGTCGTCGGGTGAGTCTATTACCATAGCGGTATGAGTAACCACCGAGCGGGTGGTCAGTTTGGTCCAGCGGGAAAACAAACTGGTGCCGCCGAAGGCAATAACATCGCCTGGAGCAATAAGGTGCTTTATATCGTAATAAGCTTGTTGAGTAAGCATGACTTTCCTGTTTCTGCTTTGGCTCTTGAATGCCTTTTTGTTCAGGCTATTGGTCTCTGGTTACCTCTTTCGCCGTTTGCTATTCGCGTACTCCTTGCTCGCGGCTTTGGGGCGAATGTTACAAAGTGTGTGATACACACGATTAACCATAGGGGATTGGGGACCGTTTAACTGCAGTTATATCCCTTTTGTCGCAAAATCTCAAATAGACGTTGATTAACGTTTTGCCAGCAACCTTTTGCTGCTCTGCCCCTACTGTATAAGGGCGAAAGGAAGAGTCAGGCTTCATCTTCCACAACAGAGTCAGCGATAGGTAGAGGATAGTGTCATGCAAAAAGTTAACAGTGTAATTCGTTCAGCGTTATTAGCAGGTACCGCGGTAGTTGCCACATTCGGCGGTATTTCTTCCGCTCAGGCCAGCAAGATACCTGGTGCCCTTGAAGATAAATTAGTAGCCGTTTGTCAGGCTATTAAAGACGACAGCCGTATCGGGCTGCACAGAGCAGTCAGAGACAGTGGCATAAGTTATCGTCGTCTGGCCAGAGGCCTGGTGTGTGATGGCATGGATATGTACACCTTTGCCATGCAGCATGGCGCAGATAATACCGGTGCGGTGATTGCTAAACGTACTAATCTGGAAGAGCAGAGTTTAACAGCGAAGCAGTAGGGTAATGGTTATAGTTCCCTCCCTGGGGTTTGGGCTGTGTTCTTCACAGCCCTTTTTTCGGAGTCTGATATGGCAGCGATACAGTCAGATAACATGGTAGTGCGATTTATTGGCAAACCGAGTGTGGATGTGGATGCCTTTCATCAGTTTTTGTCCCAGCATTTTGTGGCGCCTTTTGAATTTCAGTTTACCGCAGATATTACCGAAGTCGCGTTGAATGATCTGGTTAGTAGTCACCTGTCTGTAGCCCCGAATACATTGTGTCAGCCACCTGATATTCGTATAGTTGTCACCGATCACAGCACCATCAAGCCTTTTACTAACACCGGATTACGCGGGGTAACCAGCGTAATGTGCGGCCACTCTAATCAGGATGCAATACAGGCGTTTAACGCGGGTGTTGGAATGTTCTTTTGTTTATCTGCCAGTGTGGAGGAAAAGCGCAGACAAATGCACCGGCTGTATCTTAAATACCAGACCCGGGTACAGGCCCTTAAATGGCAATTGGTTAGCGAACAACTGGCTCGTCAGCGTGCGTGTTCTCCGGCCCGGCTCATGGCCGAATTAACCAATTTAAAATCAAACTGTTCACGGCCATCTCAACAAATTGCGCTACGCTGCGGCGCAGACTGGCAGTATGTCGACTGGCAAACCATTCGCTATGTCGAAGCGGCGGGCGATTACATGTGTGTTTACACGCAGGAAGAAACGCTGATTGTTCGCTCTACGTTAACAGATATGGCAAGACGTTTACCCAAGCATGCCTTTACGCGAGTGAACCGTTCCATCATTGTGAACACCCAGTTTGTAAAACGGTTGATTAAACTTAACTCGCGGGTGAACTATGTGGAGCTTCAGGATGGCAGCAAAGTTAAAATAAGCCGGCGTTTAATGCCTGTTTGTCACCAGCAACTGGATGCGTCGTTGTCGCAATCCTGACAGCATGTTCCCCCATGCAGGTTTGCTTAGCCATCGGATAAAGCGTTTCTGTCTGTTAGCATTTCTTTTATTAATCCTGCACATAAGTAACTACAACCGAAGTTGGCTAGTGGTTTGTACTTAACCTCGTTATTATCAAACTATTCCTTCCCTGCGGAGCTTTCTCAGTGCATGTTAAATCAACCCTCAACGGCTGGCTGATCATTGTTGGCTGCTATCTGGTGGGTGAATTTTTTGTCTTGGTGACCGATTTACCGTTGCCCGGTGCGTTAATTGGCTTGTTGTTGCTGCTTGGCGGATTGTTGGTACGTCAACGTCCGGCGGTAACCGTGGGACGGGGCGCGCAGCCATTACTTACGCATATGTCGGTGTTGTTTGTACCGGCCGTGATTGGCGTGGGGTTATTCTGGGCTGAGGTTAGTGAAAATGCATTAGGCATTGCGCTTGCGCTGGTGGCGACCACTATTGTGGCGCTGGGTTTTACGGCCTGGTTTGCTCAGCGGCTATTGAAAACCAAAAGGCCCGACTAATGTTAAGGGCAGAGCTGGCAATAAAGCAGATAATCAGTCGCTTTAGCGAAGTTGTAAGCAGTACGGCTTCGGTAAATGGTGTGTTGTGGCTGGCGGTTACGCTGGCTTTTTATGGCGTTGCGCTCAAAATTTTCCGGGCTTCCAAAGGCCATCCGTTAGTGCATCCACTGAGCATTACTACCCTGGCGGTGGCAGCAGTGATGTGGTTAGCTGATATCTCTGCTGCTCAATATCGTGAGTTTGCGTCACTATTACATTGGTTGTTGGGGCCAGCTACGGTGTCACTTGCGGTCCCGATGTACAATCAATGGCAAAACATTCGGCAACTGGGAATGCCGTTGATCATCAGCGTGATGGTAGGTGGCATTGTGGCACCGCTACTTGCCTGGGGCGTGATATATCTCACCAATGCGCCGCTGGCGATTCAGATGACTATGCTGGTGAAGTCGATAACCAGCCCGCTGGCCATGGAAACAGGGGCTGCCATTGGCGGTATTCCGGCGCTGGCTGCAGTATTTGTTATTCTTACCGGTATTGTGGGAGCGCTGGCAGCGCCGCTAACGTACCGGTTACTAGGCGTTACTATGCCAGATGCTCAGGGCGTGGCGCTGGGCGCGGTTTGCCATGCAGTAGGCACCTCCAAAGCACTGCAAATGGGCGAAGTGCAGGGAGCGCTGGCCACCGTGGGCCTTGGCCTTAATGGCATTCTTACCGCCGTTATCTTACCTGTTATTCTGTAAGGCTTTTCATGGCCTGTGTCTACAAATAGCATCTGTTAAGTTGATTTTTACCGTCTGACTGCTATTTGTTAAAGGGTGCTTACCGCATTGTTTTGTGCCGGTTATTAACCCTTGGATAGCTATGTACTCAGTTTTGATTTGTGATGATTCGCTGGTAGCCCGTAAGCAGGTGGCAAAATGCCTGCCACAGGACTGGGATGTTGCTATTCATTTTGCAAAGCATGGCGGTGAGGCCA
This sequence comes from Marisediminitalea oceani, assembly GCF_003731635.1. Classification (GTDB taxonomy): domain Bacteria; phylum Pseudomonadota; class Gammaproteobacteria; order Enterobacterales; family Alteromonadaceae; genus Alteromonas; species Alteromonas oceani. Next base: position 19,446 of record NZ_RCUA01000074.1, read on the forward strand.
TTGAATGCCTGGCGGCCGGTAAAGGGCACATTTTGTTGCTCGATTTAAACATGCCGGAAATGGATGGCTATCAAACGCTGGAAGCCATTGCTCAGCAAGGTTTAAAAACCAATGTGATTGTGGTGTCTGGCGATGTCCAGCCCGAAGCCTATGAGCGGGTTACTAAGCTCGGCGCGCTGGATTTTATTCGTAAACCGGTTAGTGCGCCGGAATTACTGGCTGTGTTAAGTAAACATCAGCTGATAAATGCGCCTGCTGAAGAAGAGCAAAAGGAATTTGAACCGCTGGACCCTGATATTCGTGATTGCTATCAGGAGATAACGAACATCGCGATGGGGAGAGCGGGCGATCACCTGGCCCGAACATTAAATGTGTTTGTGCATTTGCCTATCCCAAACGTTAACCTGATTGAGGTATCTGAACTACACATGCTGCTCAGTGATATCGAAAACCACGAGCGGGTCAGTGCGGTTTGTCAGGGCTTTGTGGGGCCGGGAGTTCAGGGTGAAGCGCTGTGTATTTTAAGTGACTCAAGCCTGGACGATGTTGCGCGAATTCTTAATATTTCTGGTGAAGTCGACGATCAAAAGCAACTGGAGTTGTTAATGGATGCGGCGAGTATCCTCATTGGTACCTGCCTCAGCGGTATTGCCGAACAGCTGGATGTGAGTTTTGCCCAGGGGCAGCCGGTTGTACTTGGCCAACACCGAAACATCACCGAGATCATAGCTACCAATAAGCTGAAATGGAAAAGAACCCTGGCTATCGAAATTTCTTACGGCCTGGAAGGGTACCAAACCGTATGTGAGTTACTGCTGCTATTTACCGAAAGCTCCATGGAAACGCTTAACTACAAACTTGCTCACTTGCTGGAGGATTTCTGATGGCCAATGAAGCCGTTGATGACATGCTGGAGTTTCATTGGATCATCGACATGCTACAAACGGTGGATGTGGGCATTGTTGTGCTGGATCGCGAGTTTAAAATAAAAATGTGGAACGGTTTTATGGAAAGCCACAGCGGCAAATTGCCTTCTGAGGTTCGCGATAAAGCCCTGTTCAGTATTTTTCCCGATATTAAACCCGATTGGTTTGCCCAGAAAGCAAAGCCGGTATTCGAACTCAAAACCCGGGCATTTATGCTCTGGGAGCAACGCCCTTATCTGTTTAAGTTTTCCAATTACCGGCCAATCACCGGCTGCGAAGAATTCATGTACCAGAACATAATTTTATCGCCATTGGTGTCGGCGACCGGCAAGGTTGAACATATCAGCATGATGATTTATGACATGACCGATATTGCCAGTGGCAAAAAGCAACTCGAGGCATTACAGGTAATGCAGAGCGAAGCGTTAGAGCGAGGTACCAAAAGCCGCGCCTGATGTGTGGTAGTTTATTTGCGATGAGTTATCGCGAGGGCTGTAGCGTTTGCCGCTTACCGTTGTAGGTAGCTGTATTCAACCTGATTTTTAGCAATCTGGTCTTAAGCGACTTTTCATTTACGGTTTTGGTTTCACAATATCGGTATGAAAAGCGTATCTCATTTTTTATTGTGCATAATATGCCTGTTACCGGCTGGTATCGCAGCGCCCGTTGCTGCGCATTACAGTTGCGATGTTGATTTAAATTATGGCGTTGTAGTAAATGACGATCAGCTGCGTGTACTCAAAGAATACCTCACTTTGTATCAGATCAACCATCAGCAGCAGTTGTTTGTGGCAGGCGACTGGCTCACACTTGATAACAGCCAGGCTACGCTGGTAAGCGATTATGCCAAAGGGCTGCATTCGGTAGTACCACAGGTAACTTTGCTGGCGACTACCGGCATTGATTTAGCTACCGATACTGTGCAACAGATGTTTTTGTCGTTATTGGGCAGCGATCACGACAGCTACGAAAAACTCAATACTGCCATGGATAAAATGAAGAAGCGGGTGCGCAAGAAGTTTCGTTACGCGCGGAGTCATTATTACCTTGGGCCAAGTTCCAGCGAAGGACTGGATGAACTGGCTGACACCGACCTGATGGTGCCATTATCACAAACATTAACCACTTCGGTGGGCAGTATTTTAACCACACTTGGTGCAATGGACTCCGACAAACTGGCGGTTGATCGCACCGAAATGACGGTCATTAATCAACGCATTGCGCATTATGCAGCCACGTCCGACGGCGATGGCCCGCCGGTAGACACCACTTTGCCACAAAAAGCCCGCTGGTATTGTGACTACTTCAAAAAGCTCGATTCACTCGAAAAGCAAATGCAGACCACCATTCCGCAGTTGGCTGGTATCGACTTAATTCGACAAACCGATCATAAAGACTAATCACTCCGAAGTAGGTGTTACCAACAAGTTTGTTATCCCCCGAATTTTAAGGTTTAACACATCCTCTGCGTCATCCCCGCATGCTTTTAAGGGGGGACCTCATGAAAAGGCTATTTGAGCTGAGTCAGACTGTCTGGGAGATCCCGGCTCGTTGGC
>NZ_RCUA01000075.1 GCF_003731635.1 Marisediminitalea oceani
CGCTGCTGGTAATGTTCGAAATGATCGCGAATATCCCGGTTTTCTTGCCTGAGTTCACTGACACTCTCCTTCAAGTCGTTGGCTCGCGTAAGAGCTTCGTCCCGCTGAGACTCGGCCTTTGCCAGCCTGACGCGTGCGTCTTCCAGGGACTTGTCTTGCAGGCTTTTTTCCTCGGTAATTCGTGCTATCTGGTTCTCAAGGTCCCGTTGTCGGGCAGTAAGTTGCGCGATGGTGTTGTTGGCATAGGTCAACTCTGTGCGGAGTTCTTCCTTTAAAGTCTCGAATTCCTGGCGACCTTGTTCGATACGGTGGTCGGCCATCTGCTGTACCCGCTCATGCAGGGACTTTACCACCTCGATGAGGTCGTTCGGCAGTCCACTGACATCGGCCGCCTCCCCATTGTCTGACCGCCAACGCTTGAGCAATGGCGCGATGGTGCTTTTGCTGCCGGTGCCCAGATGCTCGCGCACCCTATCCACCGTGGGTTCCTGGCCATGTGTTTTAATGACTTCAGCTGCTTTAGCGATATCGTGATAAGTGACTCCGGCACGGGCCATGGTGATTCCTCTCGGATTATTTAGTAACATATTACATAACACGTAATATAACATTATATATGTGTTTTTCAAGATCGCTTGAATTCAAGATACTAACCACCGATAATCTACCTTATCGTAGGTTAATGGATCTTGACGTAAATTTTCGACTTGTAACGCCGGTACATAGCCGCCTTTTGAGCGACATCGAAGGAAATCCTATTCATGAACAACAAACCGCCAAAACCGGCTAGCAACTTGCCATTACGTAATGAGGAATCGACCCTGATTGAACGTCAGGAAGCCGAATCATTGCGGCACTACCTCCAGGCAGCGACGTCCGACAACACGCGCAAAGCCTACCGCTCGGCCATTCGCCAATTTGAAAAATGGGGTGGTCGCCTGCCCTCGGATCGGGATACTGTCGTGCGTTACCTGCTGGCCAGAGCCGAATCGCTCAACCCCCGGACCCTGGATCTGCACCTGACCGCCATTAGCCAATGGCACCATTACCAAGGGCTCATCGATCCGGTAAGCGATCCGTTGGTCCGCAAAACCATGGAAGGCGTTCGTCGTACTCAAGGCCAACCCAAACGCAAAGCCAAGGCATTACGTTTGGAGCACATTGCCCAGATGGTGAATCACTTGCGGCAACTGCCTGACACCAAAAAGAAACAGCGGGATATCGCGCTGGTGTTGACCGGCTTTTTTGGCGCCTTTCGTCGTAGCGAATTGGTGGCCATTCAAATCGGTGATCTGGTGTGGGAACCAGAAGGACTTCTCATCCGGCTGTCTCGTTCCAAGACCGATCAACAAGCCATGGGCTTAGTGCGAGCATTACCTTTCGGTGCACCAGGCTGCTGTCCTGCTATGGCCATGAAGAACTGGATAGAATTGGCTGATATCAATGAAGGTCCGGTTTTTCGTCCCGTTAACCGTTGGGATAAGGTTCAACCCAAAGCACTGAATCCCGGTGGCATTAATCAATTACTCAAGACTCTGGGCAACGCCTGTCAGTTCGATTTCGTGCCGGACTTGAGCAGCCATAGCTTTCGGCGTGGCCTCTCTACATCGGCAGCGAGGGAAAAAATCGACTTTGAGTTTATTAAGAAACAAGGCGGCTGGAAGAGCGACGCTACCGTATGGGAGTACATCGAAGAAGGACAGCAATTCACCAATAATGCCTCATTTATCCTCCTAGAAAAGTTGCAAGCGCTTATAGACAGTCAACTACAATGAAAAGCTGCCTTTGTAGAGATAGGGTAATGATCACAACAAATACTTTAGTGAACCCATGGCGCGGCTCAGTAGCGATAACACCAGGTATCGGTGCGTTCCTCGGCGAGTCAGGAGACAATAAGCCCCATAAACATTGGGCGCATCAAATCGCGATCGGTTTAGATGCAAACGTTGAAGTCATTTCCAGCGAAACACGGCACAAAGAAAAGGGGTTATGGATACCGGCTGGAGTTACTCATCAATTGATAATGGCCGAGGTACTGTGTATTTATATCGATCCAACCCATGATATTTGCAAAGCCTTGCTGCCTCACATAAAAAATCCGTTGATGCAACCCATTGGGACACTCCGTGAGGAATTCAATACGGCGTGTTTATCTCGCTTTACTGCCACGGAAAACCTTTCATTCGAACTGGAGGCTTTCGAGCGTCACTACCGGCACGATCAAACATCTGATCCAAAGAGCAGATTGAGCCACATTTTAAAAGCATTACATGCCGAAGCCATGGATGGGCGATCAATCTCTAGAGCCGAGTTGGCAAAGAAAGTTCGTCTTTCCCCAAGTCGTTTTTCCCACTGGTTTTCCGAAAGCACCGGCTTACCTTTACGCAGCTATAAAAAGTGGTTAAAACTATTAACGGGGTTTGAGTTATCACGCCAAATGTCACTCACTGATGCGGCAATTGCATCGGGATTTTCCGATCAGGCCCATTTCTGCCGGTCTGTTACCGAGGCTTTTGGTGTTTCCCCGGCAGTTATTCAACGGCTTTTGTCAGAATAAACAGCACTTTCGTTCAATGTGGCTACGTGTAAACATGAGATGCTGAACACTCTCAATCAGCGAGGAGTGTTAAAATGATTCGTAGCATAACGTGGTTGGTTAGGCTCCTGTATTTGCCGTTGTTTTTGCTCGTCGGAAATGGCGTCGCTATCTATCTTGTTGCCGAGGGTTACAACCAAGGTTGGCTGGTATTTTTGATCTTGGTATTTATAGGAATTTCCTTCGCCACCGAAAAACTGACACCCTATGATCGTGCGTTTAATGAACCGCAACAAGATCAGCGACGCGATCTGCTTCACGCCTTTATGAACGAGTCACTTAATGTTATTGGCGTTTCTGTACTCCCGTTATTTGGTGGCTTGCTGGTCTTGGCACCGATATGGCCTTCCGGGTGGCCGCTGGCTTTCCAGTTACTTTTGGCGATCCTCATTTCTGATGTTGGCATCACCCTGGCGCATTTTGCCAGTCATCGCCTCTCTTCACTGTGGCGCCTTCATGCCGTTCATCACAGCGTAAAACGGCTATACGGTTTTAATGGTCTTATGAAACATCCATTGCATCAATTGATAGAAACCGTCGCAGGAACGACACCATTGCTCTTTGTAGGAGTGCCACAAAATGTCCTGATGTTGTTGGTGGTTGCAGTAGTGCTTCAGTTACTATTGCAGCACTCGAACGTGGCGTATTTTACGGGACCGCTGAGGAGGGTTCTCGCAATCAACGCGGTGCATCGTTTCCACCACTTAAATACGGCAGAAGAAGGCGATGTGAACTTCGGGCTTTTTACCACCTTGACGGATCGCCTGTTGGGAACGGCTTATTTTGACTCTGAACGAACGATCGGTACTAAGGATCATGGTATCGCTTCAACGCCGAATTATCCAGCTGACTATTGGCAACAGTTGATGCAGCCTTTTCAACGGGACAAGACATGAGGTTATTTAGTAATTGATAAATCCGAGAACACGCTCCACATGCCACAGCGGGAGCGTGTTCTCCACTTACCTCATTCCTTTGTTGTTTTCATGGTCGCTGTTATCGCCTTCATCATGAACTTGATGATTCCTACTACCTATGATACTCACAATAAAAATACATACCCCTATGAATATCGCTGTATCAGCCAGATTGAATGCTGGCCAATGAGAATAGCTCCAGTGAAAATCAAGAAAGTCCACTACCGATCCACGCCATACACGATCAACCAGGTTGCCCAATGCACCACCAAGCAGCATCGAATAGCTCGCCGCTTCAAGCCGAGTTGGACGCCGCCGCATTGTCCAAACCAACCAAATCGATACGCCAGAGGCTAATGCAATAAAGAAATAGCGTTGCCAGCCACCAGCATCAGCTAGCAAGCTGAATGCAGCCCCAGGATTCATCATGTGTACGATATTAAGAATTGAGTTAATCTCCACGCGCTCACCGTACTCTATCGTACGCTCAACGGCATACTTACTCGCCTGGTCCATCAGTAATATCAAACCGGAAAGACACAGCCAACCACAAAAGGTGTTTGTCGGGTTAGAGTTCGCCATGAAGTTAATTTTCTTTTCCTCCAATCGGTAGCGCTTGCTCGACAGGGGTGACGTATACCCAACCGGATATGTTGGGTCCGATTTTCCCGGTTTTGCGTATGATAGCCGTCACCTCATCCACCTGATTGTCATCACAGACCAGAGATAATTGTACTTCTGAGATAACCACGCCAGCTTCGGCAGAATAGGCCAATTCCCGCTCTCCGAGGGGCTTCAAAGTACCCTTGATGTCGAGTAGCGATAGGTTTTTGTAACCTGCGTCACGCAGTGCGTCGATGACATCGGCGGATCGAACGTGGTGGATAAAGGCGGTAATTTGTTTCATGTAAATACTCCAAAAAAATTCGCTATTACTGTTAGATGGATCGCGGCAAGAGGATACTTGCCGCGATCCTGAGGGTGTCACTGAGCGATCGGATCGCCGTTGTCATAAATCTCTTTTGGCTTTCGCCAAGCCAGTCGATAAAGGCCGGGAAGTACCAATAGAGTGAGTAACGTGGATGAGATAATGCCGCCGATGACTACCGTGGCCAGTGGTCTTTGGACTTCTGCTCCAGTGCTGGTGTTGAGTGCCATCGGCAAGAAGCCTAATGCAGCCACCAGAGCGACCATCAAAATCGGCCGCAATCTCAACATGGCGCCGCCCTGAATCGCCTGCTCGACGGATTCACCCCGATTGAGCTCATCTCGAAAGGCCGACACCATCATGACCCCCGTCAGTACAGAAACCCCGCATAAGGTAATAAACCCAACGCCGGCTGTGATCGAGAGGGGAATATCTCTTAACCACAAGGCGATAACGCCACCGGTCAGCGCCAGCGGTACGCCACTGAAGACCAATGCCGCATCTTTTGCCGAACCAAAGGTCATCATCAACAGTGCAAAAATCATCACCAAAGTGACGGGGACAAGCAGGCTTAACCGCTGCGAGGCCGATTGCAGTTGCTCAAAGGTGCCTCCATACTCCAGCCAATAGCCGGGCGGCAATTTCACCTGCTGCGCAACTTTGCCCTGAACTTCAGCCACAAAACCACCCAAATCACGACCGCGAACGCTCGCGCTGACAACCAGTCGCCGCTTGCCGTTTTCGCGAGAGATCTGATTAGGTCCAGGGGCCAGCGTGAGACTGGCCACTTCCCGCAGCGGTACGTAGCCGCCCTCTGGCAGCGGTATCGGCAAACGTTCCAACGCGCGCAAGTCGCCCCTTATGCCCTCGGCCACTCGCACCACTATCGAAAACCGCTGGTCGCCCTCAAAGATCAGGCCGGCCTCTTCACCACCCGTGGCGGCGGCGACCACGTCCTGTACATCGGCGACATTCAAACCATAACGATACAGGGCTGAACGATCCGCATTAATGGACAGAATAGGTAACCCAGACACCTGCTCGACCTTAACCCCTTCGGCGCCCTCGATGCCAGTCAATACCGCCGCGATTTCGCTGCCCGATTTAAGCAGCTGGTCCAAATCATCGCCGAACACCTTGATCCCGAGGTCTGATCGCACACCAGAAATCAATTCATTGAAGCGCAGTTGGATCGGCTGGCTGATCTCATAGGCATTTCCCGGCAACAACGTCAGTTTCTCACCAATTTCTTCTAACAGCTGCGCTTTGGTTTTATCAGAATCGGGCCATTCACTGCGATCCTTGAGCATGATATAGCCATCGGAAATGTTGGGTCCCATGGGGTCACTGGCAACTTCGGCCGTGCCGACGCGTGCGAAGTAGGTTTTGACTTCACGGATTTCCAGCACCGCTTTTTCCAATTGAAACTGCATATCCAGAGATTGAGTGAGACTGGTACCCGGTATTCGCAGCGCCTGGATGGCAATATCGCCCTCATCCAGATTCGGGATAAATTCCGTACCCATCCGCGTTGCCAGTGCGCCGACCAAAACCACAAAGATCAGGGCCGCAGACAATACGAGTACGCGAAATTTGAGTGCCCACGCCAAAACCGGGGCGTAAAACCGTTTGGAGTGGCGAACAATAAAATTGTCCTTCTCCTCGATATGCCCCGTCATAAACAGCGCCACGGCGGCAGGGACGAAGGTGAGTGACAGCACCAACGCAGACAGCAAGGCCATGATTACCGCCATGGCCATGGGCGTAAACATTTTGCCTTCCACGCCCGTCAAAGCCAGGATGGGTAAGTTCACCAGAATCACCACTAACACGCTGATCAGACTTGGTGTAAATACCTCGCGGGTGGCCGCAAACACCGTTTGAAAACGCTCATCCAGTTTTAAGGTGCGCCCAAGATGATGCTGTCGCCCAGCCAAGCGCATGATACAGTTTTCGACAATGATCACCGCACCATCCACAATCAAGCCAAAATCGAGTGCGCCCAAACTCATCAGATTGGCGCTGACCTTGGTTTGCACCATGCCCGTCATCAACATCAACATCGACAATGGAATCACCATTGCGGTGAGTAAGGCCGCCCGGACGTTGCCGAGCATGATCAGGAGCACGACGACAACCAATACCGCACCTTCGGCCAGGTTGGCCTGCACCGTGGCAATGGTTTTATCGACCAGTACCGTACGGTTATAAACCGGTTCGGCAATCACGCCCTCGGGCAGCGTCTTATTGATCTCCAACAACTTGGCCGACACATCCTGGGAAACCGTCCGACTATTACCTCCCAGCAGCATGACGGCGGTACCCAATACAGTCTCCTCACCATCGCGAGTAGCGGCACCTGTGCGCAACTCTTTGCCGAATCCGACCTCGGCCACATCAGCCACGGTAATGGGTAACCCGGCTCGACGAGCGACGATGATTTTTTCGATCGCAGGGATGTCAGCCACCTGTCCGGGGGCGCGGATTAAATATTGCTCACCATTTTTTTCAATATAGCCAGCACCGATATTAGCGTTGTTTTTCTCCAGTGCCGCTACTAAATCATCAAAGCTGAGCTGGTAGGCCAGCAGTCTTGAAGGTTCCGGCGTGATGTGGAACTGCTTCTCGAAGCCGCCAATGGTATTGACTTCGGTGACGCCGGGAACCAGGCGTAACTGCGGACGGATCACCCAATCCTGCAAGGTACGTAAGGCCGTCGCATCATAGGGCTCACCATTTTCTTGCAAGGCGCCCGGTTTCGCATGCACTGCATAGTGAAAGATTTCACCGAGTCCTGTGGCAACGGGCCCCATCACCGGACCGATTCCTGAAGGCATCTCGCTTTTTGCCTGCTGCAAGCGCTCGTTGATAAGATTGCGGGCAAAGTAAATGTCCGTGCCTTTTTCAAACACCACGGTCACTTGGGACAGAGCATAGCGTGATACCGAACGTGTACTCTCCACGTGGGGCAGCCCTGTGATCGCCAGTTCCACCAAGTACGTAATGCGTTGCTCCACTTCCAGCGGTGAGTAGCCGGGAGCTTCGGTATTGATTTGCACCTGGACATTGGTGATATCGGGTACCGCGTCGATGGGTAGGTGCTGATAGTTCCAGACACCCAGGGCACCAGTTACCAGCACCAGAAACATCACCAGCCAACGGCGTGCGATGGAAAATTGAATCAGTTTATCGATCATCAGACACTCCTTCGATGAGCGGCAATGAAAATGCTGTTCCGGCCGATGGTATGCAGAATGTCTTTCAGGAAGTGATTAATCATCATCGCCAACCTCCCCTTTACCCAATTCCGCTTTCAAAATAAAACTGTTGTTGCTGACATACACTTCATCTGCGGACAGGCCGGACACTACTTCGCTTAGCTCGCCGTCGGTGCGTCCCAAAGTCACTGTACGTGCTTCAAAACCTTCCTCACCCCGAACAAAAACGACAGGGTTATCCTCGACGATTTGCAAGGCTTCGTTGCGGATCACCATTGGAGCGGCTATTTCGGCGCGGGTGATTTGCGCGTTGACAAAGAGACCGGGTTTCCAAATGCCATTCGGGTTGTCGATCAAAGCGCGCGCCATAATGGCCTGATTACCAGTTTGGCCAAGCGGCGCAATATAGATGATTTTTCCCTCTGCGATATGGGTCGAATCGAGACTGAGAATGCGAACCCGCTGGCCTAATTCAACCTGAGCAACATCCTTGGGAAAAACCGACAGCTCCACCCAAACCGTTGAGAAATCCTGTACTACCAACAACGGGATATCCGTAGTGTGCTCGCCAGCGTTTGCATTCCGCTGGGTAACGGCACCATTGAGTGCGGATACTATCGAATAGGTTTTCAGACTTTCATTCGCTTCCACAGTCACCAGGGGTTCGCCTTTGCGAACCGGATCACCAACACTTTTTTTAACTTCCCGAATAACGCCGTCGAAGCGTGCCGTTACCGACTGTACACGCTCTGCGTTGGTGGCGACGACGCCATATACTGGCAAAACATCGCGGATGGTGCCCGAGGTAACGGTTGCCAGCGTAATGCCGGCATGTTTTATCTGCTCCTGGGTCAGCTCGACGTGGCCTTCTTCACCGTGCTCTTCCTCTTCTCCGTGACCCGTCTCGGCGAAAGTTTGTCCAGACAACAGGGTGATCGCAAAGCAACACGTAATTAGACGGATAAATGATTTTTTTAACTGGGTATTTGATTTCATTGTGGGGTTCCTGAAAATGTGTTGTCTTCGCCATACTGTGTCAAGGCCAAGGGCTCTGCTGTTAGCTGCTCAATTTCTGCACCATAGGTTAAGGCGGCTGCGGCCGCTTCGATCTGGGTGCGCCTGGCGCTCAATAATTCCTGCCGCGCGCTGACATAGTCGAGATACCCGTAGCGACCGCGTTGATAGGCCGCCTGAGTTTCTACCAGGGCCTGCTCAAGGGCGGGAATGATGGCGGTGCGCAGTGCCTCTACCGCGACAATGGCTTGTTTGCGGTTGTGAAAAGCCCGGAACAGTTGCGTGTGTAGATCCAGCAGCATTACATCGCGCTCTGCCAACACCTGATTTTTTTCGGCCAACGCGGTCGAAACGGCGCCGACATTTCGCTTGCCGGAAAACAACGGCATGCTGAAACCCGCTACCAACGCGGTGTCATCGGTTTCCTGCAAGCGACGAACCCCCACCGACCAACTGATATCGGCACTGGATTGGGTTTGAGCAAGGCGTATTTCTGCTTCTTTGAGGCGGGACTCTGCTGCGAATACTTCTATCGCAGGATTTTTTTCAACTTTGGCGTACAACAGGTCGAATGCCACGTCCTCGCCAAACTGGAATAGATCACCTTCCACTTTGTCAAAGTCCGGTGAGGTTACCCCCCACAGGGCACAGGGCAAGATCGTACTTTTGTTAAATTACTCTGATATCTGATCGATTTAATTCGTT
>NZ_RCUA01000076.1 GCF_003731635.1 Marisediminitalea oceani
ATGCGTTTCCGGGACTGCCAAAAAGCATAGGCTTTTTGCAGGCCTCCGGGATTTAAAACGCTAAGGCGTTTTAAAACATTGCGTTAGCGAGGGATTTTTGTACGCCCTGGGCGGTCTCAGATTTCAGTTCAAACTCAAGCGGTGTGGATTGCCCTGACACAAAGATTTTAAGTTCTGCGTCGAGGTCGAAATGACCAGCAGTTTCTACCTTAAACTGAGTGATCGCTTTATAGGGAATGGAGTGGTAATCCACTTTGCGACCGGTCATGCCCTGCTTGTCGATAAACATAAACCGGTTACTGGTAAAGACTATTAAATCTCTCACCAGTTTGTAAGCACTTACCACCCTTTCACTGTCGCCCAATATAGGTGCCAGCTCTTCCTGAACCTCAGCTACATCTACTTCACTGGCATTGCCCATGAGTGCGTCAAGTAAGCCCATAAATCCTCCGATAATGTTTAATTACAAGCTAAACTATCGCTAACTTGATGTCAGAATACAAGTTTTACAAAGTCCCTTAGCCGGCAAACTTGTAACAGGGTATAAATTGTTTGCTAAGCGCATACCACGCTACCTTTGTCATGAGCACCCCTCATTTCGCATCTGTCCTTATACATTGCCTCAAATCAGCGGTTTAATCTGCGATTCATCCCAAATACAGGCAGGCTGGACTATCCATTTGACATTACAGTTACCTCCCGGATAGGTTAAGCTACTATAGCCTCACAGGCTTCCTTGCAAACTGAAGCCTTTAAATATTAAGGCTAATATAAGAACCGCGAGCGACTGGTATACAGCCGCCGGTAACAGCGCAGGATGCGTTGATAAAAGGAAACGATTTTGACAGATACTAACAACACGGTGACCTTTAACGATATCCACCAGGCCTCTCTGCGCCTGATTGGCAAAGTCAGTCGCACACCGTTACTGGAGTCTACCCGCCTGAATCAATGGCTGGGACAGCGCATCTTATTTAAAACCGAATGCCTGCAAACTACCGGTGCATTCAAGCTGCGCGGCGCCACTAACTTTATCGCCAGTTTGCAGGAGCAGGGCAATATTCCCCGCCATATCGTAGCAAATAGCTCCGGCAACCATGCACAGGCTGTAGCCTATGCCGCCTCGCAAGCGGGTATACCAGTAACAATTTTCTCTACGGAAAACATCTCCGAGGTGAAAGCGGCGGCGACCGAGGATTATGGCGCAGAGCTGCGCCTTTACGCCACTCGTCCGGAAGCCGATGAAGCTGTAAAACAAGCGGCAAATCAAGAAGGTGTGGTGTGGATCCCGCCATTTAATCATCCGTTAATTGTGGCCGGTCAGGGCACCGCTACTCTGGAAGCTATCCAGGATGCCGATCACGTAGATGCCGTATTCGCCCCCTGTGGTGGTGGCGGCCTGCTAAGCGGTAGTTTGCTGGCTACCCGCCACCTGGCTCCCCACGCCAAAGTGATTGGTGCCGAGCCGCTTGTTGCGAATGATGCAGCACGCTCGTTACAGTCTGGTGTAATTGAATCCCTTAGCGGGCCGGTTTCAACCTTAGCTGATGGCGCTGCCACGCCTTCGGTAGGTGATGTGACCTTCCCGATATTGCAACAACTCGACGACTTTTACGAAGTCAACGAGCAGCAAATAGCCTACTGGACTCAGTGGTTACAGCATCTGCTAAAATTACACGTAGAGCCCACCAGCGCCATGAGTATGGCGGCCGTTGCCGCGTGGGCAGTGAATTCGCCTAAAGGGCAAACCGCTGTGGTTATCCTTTCTGGTGGCAATATCAGTAAAGCCACCATGACCAAGGTCTGGGATACCGACTATTTATTACAGCCCCCTATCATTGAATAACAGCAAACTGAATAACACTATGTATAAAAAATCATTGCTCACCCTCTCTGCCACCTTGCTCCTTTCTGTCGGCATCAGCCTGTCGCTAAGTGCCGCTACCCTGGTCACTAATGTGAAAGGTTATACCCTTAACGAACAAGGCAAACTTATCCAGTTTAAGCGCCTACTGGTTGATGATAACGGTAAGGTAGTCAGCCTGGATCCCAACAAAGTGCCGGCAGGCACAACTAAGCTGGACGGCCACGACAAAGTCCTATTGCCGGGCCTGATTGATGCTCACGGACACTTACTGGGTCTGGGCGGTAACCTGCTGGAGGTCGACCTGCGCGAAAGTGGCACTATGCAGGAAGCAGCGCAGTGGGTAGCGCAATATGCCATGGGCCATGCAGACCAGGAATGGATTAAAGGTCGGGGCTGGAATCAGGAGCTGTGGAGCGACCGCTCTTTTCCCAATGCAGAAGTACTCGATGATGTTATCAGCAATAAGCCGGTTTGGTTAACCCGGGTAGACGGCCATGCGGCCTGGGTAAACTCTAAAGCGCTGGAACTGGCAGGCATCACCAACGATACACCTGATCCCGCTGGCGGCCAGATTATTCGTGATGAAAACGGCCAGGCCACCGGGGTACTGATTGATAACGCCATGGACCTGGTTGCTGAGGTTATGCCCAAGCAAAGCAGCAAGCTATACCAGGCGCAGCTCAAAGCAGCAGGTGAGCACTTACTATCTGTGGGTATTACCGCCATGCACGATGCCGGCATTGGCCATCACGTGTATGATTTTTACCTGGCACGGGCAGCCGAGCAAAACCTGCCGGTGCGCATTTACGCTATGTTAAGCGCAACCGATCCTACCCTGCCTGATATGCTGGATACCGGCATTATTCGCAGCAGCGACGACTTCCTGTTTATCCGCAGTGTTAAAGCCTATGGTGACGGCGCGCTGGGCAGCCGTGGCGCAGCACTGATTAAACCTTACAGCGACGCGCCCCACCAGCACGGCTTACTGCTCACGCAACCGGAAGACTTTCCTAAGATCTTTCAACAAGTGTTGGGCGCAGGCTTTCAGCTGAACTTTCACGCCATTGGCGACCGCGCTAATCAAATGGTATTGGATGAATTTGAGCGTACCTTCAGCTCCACAGGAGGCCAGGAACTGCGAAACCGCGTAGAGCACGCCCAGGTAATAGCAGTAGAAGATTTATCGCGTTTTGCCGAGTTAAAGGTATTACCTTCCATGCAGCCTACCCACGCCACCAGTGATAAAAACATGGCCGAAGACCGCTTAGGCAAAGAGCGTATGGAAGGCGCTTACGCCTGGAAAACGTTAATCGACAGCGGCATTCCGTTACCTCTGGGCTCAGACTTTCCGGTAGAACTGGCCAATCCGTTTTATGGCCTGCACGCAGCGGTTACCCGTCAGGACAGAAACAATCAACCTGTGGCAGGCTGGTACCCGGAACAGGCGTTAACCATAGAACAAGCGTTTAAAGGCTTTACGCTGGACGCGGCCTACGCTGCCCACATGGAAGACGCCCTGGGTACCTTAACACCAGGCAAA
Organism: Marisediminitalea oceani; assembly: GCF_003731635.1. Classification (GTDB taxonomy): domain Bacteria; phylum Pseudomonadota; class Gammaproteobacteria; order Enterobacterales; family Alteromonadaceae; genus Alteromonas; species Alteromonas oceani. The sequence goes on from NZ_RCUA01000076.1 coordinate 3,408, forward strand.
TGGGCCGATTTTATTCTGGTTGATCAGGATATTTTTGAAGTACCGGCCCAGGACATCTGGAAAACCAAGGTTATTCAAACCTGGGTGGCCGGTGAGAAAGTGTTCGACGCGAACACCTCCGGCGAATAATATCTAAATACCTGCGGCCACCTGGCCGCAGGCTCTCTTCGAAGCTCCATCCTTCATTCAATTTTTAAATTACCCTTATTACAAAGTCCTTTGTTGGTCAGGATTGGTTATTAACTAAGTTGCTCGATAGCGCAGCAACTGCCCTAAAGAGAACATTGCATACCTTGCGGTATGCTCGTCTTTTAAAGAGAGCCGATTGGGCAATGAAAAGGGTACGTTAAGAAATTCGTATCAAAATTAAATGCCCGGTATGTTCTATCTGATTACTAACTTCTAAATAGCCGCTAAACGATCTTTTTGTATCTATATTTGTACATTTTTATATTAAGCTTATAATTGTATTCATATGAATACATTTTGAGCGTCCCATGAGTAGGAAGGAAATTGGCCAGCAATTACAGGCCGAGCGTAAACGACAGAAACTCAGCCAATCAGATATTGCAGATAAATTGCGATGCAGCCGACCCAGTATCTCCAATATAGAGAATGGCAGGTACCAGGGTTCACTGCAATTGCTAGAACGATACTTAAACCTTATGGGATTCGAACTCATAGCCGCACCTAAACAGGCCAGGCGTCCAACCTTAGACGAACTGGATTCTATCTACGATGACGACTGATAAACTTACTGGTTTGCCAGAACAAATAAAGCGAATCACTGTTAACGCGGCAGGGCAACAAGCAGGCTTGCTCACCCATTCTTCTTATTTCAGTTTTTTGTACTCCCAGGATGCCATAGCAGTTTCGCTCACCATGCCGAATAACCCGGCTCCATACAACCGGGGAGCGCTGCATCCCGTATTCACTCAAAATTTGCCTGAGGGCTACTTACGCCGTTATATCTCAGAGAAGCTGCGCCGCTATGCGGAAGTGGATGATATGTACCTTTTGGCACTGATGGGGACCAAAGGGATAGGCCACCTGTCGTACGATGCAGGCATACAGTTACCATCAGCGGAACCGGTGGCAATAGAAGAGATTCTGCATTGGTCCGGTAAAGAAAAGCTTTTCCCGCAACTGCTGGAGCGATATTACCTCAATGGCATGGCATCCGGAGTGCAGCCCAAGGTTGTGGTATCCCGCTCTGCGATTTTGCAGAAGGATGTGATCGTTAAAACATTTGATGAAGAATTCCCACTGCTCACAGTAAACGAATTCGTCTGCATGAAGTGTGCTGAGCATTGTGGACTCAATACTCCAAAGGTGTGGTTGTCCGATGATTTGCAGCATTATGTGGTGGAACGTTTCGATACTGATGAATCCGGATACAAAATCGGCATAGAGGACTTTGCGACTTTGATGGGCCGCACCGGCGATCAGAAATACCTGGGTTCCTATGAAAATGTGTTAAAGGTGGTCAACCTGAATACCGGTTCGATGGCGCAGGTTGAAGAAGCATTTAAGTTGGTAGCCTTTAATTGCCTGATTGGGAATGGTGACGCGCACTTAAAAAACTTCTCTTTGCAGTACCAGCCAGACCACACCGAAATTGGGCTCAGTCCAGTATACGATATCACCCATACTCTGATTTACCCCACCATCGATAATGAGATGGCGTTAAAAATGCGTAAGAGCAAAGCCTTCCCTTCTCGACATGAATTGGTGGAATTTGCCTATACAGCTGGTATCAGCCGTTCGTCGGCCGGCAAGATAGTCGATACCCTGGCAGAAGGTATCCTGGTGTCCCTATCTAACATGGAAGAAGTGAATGCTATGGATGGGTTAAGGAACTCAATCGAAGCTCACTTGAATACTGTGATGGAAAGGTCAGGAATACAACCCGTATTCCGGCACGACAAAAAGAAGAAGTACAAATAGAAGCACAAATATAGAACTCTACTTATTCTCACATTTCTGGTATTGGTCAAAAGCGGACATCAGTCCTTCTTGTGAAAACGCTGTATTAAAAGATAAAACAAAAGTAGTAATAAACCACTTTCTCCGCGAACTCGTATAATTGTTTACTTTTACAACCCATTTAGTAAACAGAAATAGACATATGAAAAAAATAATATATCTCATCGTGTTATTGCTCATACAAACTACCATTAATAACGCAGTAATGGCACAAGAAGATAACCCTGTTTTAGTTCCCCTCCCGTCTGTTGATGATTTCACCAAAGGTGAAGACGGCTGGGCATTCGGCATAGGGGTAGGTGTTGAATATGAATCTGCTTACGAAGGCTCTGATGAATTTGGGTTTGAGGCACAGCCTGCCGGTGCCGTGCAATGGCGCAGTGGTGATAATATTTATTACTTTGCAGGCGAAGCATTTGGCTGGCGAGGATTATTCAATGACAAGTGGCTATTAGGAGCCTTGATTGGATTTGAAGAAGGTCGAGAAGAAAGTGACTCTGACGATGGCAGATTAGGTGGCCTGGGTAATCAAGAAGAAGGATTTGAACTGGTTTTACAAGCTCGCCGCTCATTTACCCCTGATTGGCGTTATTGGTTAGTTAGTCGTCTAGTTGCAAGTGATGAAGGAAATCTAGCATTATTTGGTATTGGTCGTCGATTCGGAGAGCAAACTGACGGGACAGGTTCTGAAGTTAATCTTGTTGTTGTTTTACACGACAGCGATTACGCTAATAAAGGGTTTGGAATTGATGCTGTGCAATCAGCGTCATCCGGCTTAGAGGAAACAAATTTAAGTGGTGGGTTACGTTCGTTTGGTATTGATTATAACTACCGAAAAAACATTAACAGTGATTGGCAAATCTATGGCGAAGCACTATTTGAGTATTTTAGCAGTGAAGTCAGAGATAGCCCTGTTGCACGAAGTGATTACGAAGCTGAAGTGGGTGTTGGAGTTATTTATAAATTTTAGTTCCATCAGACAAGAGCGGTGATTTCGAGAGTAATTAAATTTATCGACTGATACGATAGAGGTATAAGCTCGTAGTGCTAGTAAGATGAACGTCCGCTCCTCGCTCATAGC
>NZ_RCUA01000077.1 GCF_003731635.1 Marisediminitalea oceani
TTATCAGCTTTTGGCTGTAAAGACTCCATCTGACTTAATGCAGATGGTCAGTCCGGTTTTATCCTCCACACCATTACTGGCTTTCACAGGCCGAACCTTACTCACTACTACAGCTTCATCTGCCACCTCGCACCAACACCTGCCTCGAGTCTCCTCTCGTACAAATGCTTCTGGCTTATCACCAGAGACGGTGTCAGGCTTCCCCAGTTACTGCACTGGCTCCCTGTTAGAAATTCCACCCTCAAACACAAAACAGGACTGACTGAGTATCGGGCTTCGCGCTATTTTGCACGCTTACCCTCCTGCCTTGCCGAATCAGGTTCACTTTCGTTGTGTACTTCTAACTTCCTATGGCTTCCTTCGAACCCTGCCGTTGGCCAGCAACGCCCTTGCCATTCGGATTATCTTCCCCTCAGTCAGGGTGATTCAGGTTTCTTTCAACCTGACGGGTTTGCCAGCTTCGCTGGGCAAACAAAAAAGCCGACTCAGAAGTCGGCTTTTTCGTGTACTCAACAATTAAAACGGCATTTTCATGCCAGGAGGCAGTGGCATGCCACCGGTGACGTCAGACATTTTCTCTTTAGACGTTTCGGCAACGCGGCGCGCGGCGTCGTTAAATGCTGCAGCAACCAGATCTTCCACCATGTCTTTATCGTCTTCCATTAACGACTCATCAATCTCTACACGGCGTACGTTGTGGTTACAGGTCATGGTGACTTTTACCATGCCCGCGCCTGATTCACCCACCACTTCAAGATTGGCCAGTTCTTCCTGGGTTTTCTGCATGCGCTCCTGCATTTGCTGCGCCTGCTTCATGATGTTGCCCATTCCGCCTTTGAACATAATAGTATCTCTCTAATAGAAAAAATTGATAAGTTGCGACATCGCTACTCAGCGAGGCTGAATACTGTCTTCCAGTACCTCAGCATTGAACGCCCCCACCACAGAGCGGATCACGTCATCAGACTGAATAACTTGTCGAGCATGACGTTGTCGCATTGTATTAATTTGCTGTTGAATCTGAAAAGGTGTATCGGTGACCTCTGCAAACTCTAACTGCACAGTTACCGGCGATTGTAGCACTTCTGACATGGCAGTCGACAACTGTGAAGCGGTAGTTTCGTTAACCAGGTGCTCCTGCGCCGGATCGAGCCTGAGCAATACCTTATCATCAGTGCGTTCAAACAATGAGTGTAAAGCAACCTGCTTGAGTAATCCCGCAATAGGCATGGCCTCAATCAGCGCGCTCCACTTATCGATTTGACTGGCAGCAAGCAGCTTATCGCCGTTTTCAAGATAAGCAGGTAAATTACTGTACGTATCAAATGATACGTTGGCAGCCTGATTTGGATCGAAGGTCGCCGACTCCTCTGCCACAGGTTGCGACGAGTTATTAATGCTATCGATTCGCTCAAACCCGTTATCAGCGTTGGTATTGCTAACCTGAGCTTCATTGACCGGCTCAGCATTTTGACCTGGTTCATCAGCCATACCCTGACTGTTTTCTAACACCCAGGGCGGCGGCAAGTCAGCCTCTGCTTCCTGATGCTCATAAGGCTCATTCTGAGGCGCTACATTGGCATTATTGGGCGTTGGCTGAGTTGTTTCAGTTGCCTCACTGTGAGGCTGTGATTCATCATTATGTGCGGCCTTGGCTACCAGCGAGGGTTTAAACTCGCGGCTAGTCGTTGCCGGCTTTTTTGCAGCGTCAGCTTTGTCCTCCGCAGCCTGCTGTTTGAGTCGTTGACGCAACGCCAGCATGGCAGCGGTATTCGACACCGTAGCCTGTTGTTCCTGAGCAGGTGCTTCAGGCTGCGGTTCCGCAGGTTCTTCATAAGCAGGCGGGTAGTCTGCTGGCGGCGGCATGTGCTCATCCGGTGGATTATTGTCGTACTGCTGGTACGCGTCGTAATCCTGCGGCGGCTCATCATAATGCGGTGGTTGTGATGACGGCTGCGTTAACGCTTCGCTTTGCTGACGAAAATCTTCCGCTTCATCCATCAACTGCTCTGCCTCAGAGGCAAGCTGTTGTGATTCATCGGATGCTTCGGTCTGGACGGCCGGTTCAGCATTTTGTTCTGCCGTCTCAGCTACTGTGTCAGCCTGTTGTTCTGCTTGTGCTGAGGGCGCAGGGGCTGCCTGATAACCTGCATCGGGTACTGTTCGTGCCGGCGCTTGCTGAATAACGGTTTCCCGCTCGCCAACCGGTTCTACCGGGGCAAAGGTCATCATGCGCAGTAAAGTCATTTCAAACGCGCTGCGCGCATCGTTGGCAAAGGGTAAGTCTTTACGGCCCTGCAAAGCAATCTGATACAGCAACTGGACTTGCTCCGGCGCAAAATGCCGGGCCAGCTGATAAATAGCTTTGGCAGTGTTGGTTTCCAGCTTACACGCTTCTGGTACCCACTGAGTAAGTGCTATCTGATGTAGCAGGCTGGCCAGTTCTGCCAACACAATACTGTAATCAGGCGCGAGTACGTCAATTTCTGCAGCCTGATGAAGTACTTCAGCGGCATCCTTTTTACCAATCGCAAACAGGATTTTCAGCAGTTGCTGGCGATCCATCAGGCCGAGCATATCAGTTACTATACTGCCGGATACCTGATTATTACCCTGCGCTATCGCCTGGTCGGTCAGACTCAGGGCGTCACGCATACTGCCCTGGGCGGCTTTAGCCAATAATCCCAGCGCAGACTCTTCAAAAGCGATCTGTTCCTGTTGCAATATGTGCTGTAGTTGCTGACCAATCTGATCCCGGGACAAGGCCTTGAGATTAAACTGCAAACAACGAGACAAAATCGTGATGGGTAATTTTTGCGGATCCGTGGTGGCCAGCAAAAATTTAACGTGAGGCGGTGGCTCTTCCAAAGTTTTAAGCAAGGCATTAAAGCTGTGCTTGGACAGCATATGCACTTCGTCTATCAGGTAAACCTTGTAGCGCCCGCGGGTTGGCTTGTACTGAACGTTGTCCAGCAGCTCACGGGTATCTTCAACTTTTGTGCGGGAAGCAGCATCGATTTCAAGCAAATCAACATAGTTACCCTGCTCTATTTCGACACAGGTACTGCACTGACCGCAAGGGTTAGCACTTTGCCCCTGTTCACAGTTAAGGCTTTTCGAGAATATCCGCGCGATAGTGGTTTTACCTACCCCACGCGTTCCTGTAAACAGGTAAGCATGATGCAAGCGATCGTTATCCAACGCATTGGTGATCGCCGCAACAACGTGCTCCTGGCCAACCAGTTCAGCAAATCTGCCCGGCCGCCATTTTCTTGCCAGTACCTGATATGCCACCGTTAGTTGTCCTTATTCGCCATCAAATTCACAAATACAATAAGGTTCCAGCCCCAACGCTTCAAGCTTTTGGTAGCCGTTTAATGCCGGCAAACCGATCACGAAACCAGCATGCTCTACCACACCACCCAGGTTACGAATAAGCTTAGCCGTAGCAGAAATAGTGCCGCCGGTGGCTAACAGATCGTCGATCAAAAGCACCTTATCGCCGGGGTTGATAGCATCCCGGTGGATTTCCAGGGTGTCTTTGCCGTATTCGAGCTCGTAACTTTCGCTGAGTACGTCGCGGGGCAGCTTGTTAGGTTTGCGTACCGGGATAAAACCTACTTCCAGCTCAAGCGCCAAGGGTGCGCCAAATAAAAAGCCGCGGGCTTCAGTGCCTGCCACTTTGTTAAATCCATAAGGTCGGTATTTGTCGAGCAGCATAGAGATACACTGGCTAAATGCCTCGTAATCTTCTAATACGCTTGTCACATCACGGAATTCAATGCCGGGCTTTGGATAGTCCGGCACTGTTTTTACAACTGATTTTATATAATCTGCACTCATGCCTGTCCTTTATAATTATTTTTTTAGCATGAATTTATTTGATCAGGTATGTAAAGATACCTGCTAGCGTAGGAAGTAATGGAAACGCGACTAACGCAACCACAATTGCCAGAAAATACCACCAGTTAAACACTTCTTTAAAATCTTCGTTACCAGCCATGAAAATTCTCAAATTTAATTAAGCTAAAAAAGGGGGTAAATGGTAATCGAAAGCAGTCTAAATTGACAGTGCAAATATAACGCCCGATGAAAAACCGGGCATTCATTTTATCTATATACCGTTTGATTCAGCGGGTATTACAGCACCACAGGATAACCACTGGGTCAGTAGCGGCGTAAGTCCCTGATGAAGTGTCTCAACGGAAAACTGTGGAGCTTGCTGGTGAATTGCTGTCACCAACGAGTCAAAACTATAAACCTCACTGCTGAGTAACTGTAATGCCAACGCAGACAGTGCCGTAATATGCTGAAATTGGACCTGATGCAGCTCGTCTCGATAGAGCAGATAGTAATGCATCGAATCGGCAGATTCGGGCCTGAAGTCGGGGCTAATCTGATGCACCGGATAGTGATAGGCAGCCAGCTCGGTTAATGGTGAGGCGGTGAGCTGTGAAGGTATGCCATCCTGCTGCCAATAATTAACTGCTTGCTCAACTTCCCGGACTGACAACGCCAGCTCAAGCCATTCATAATGCGCGAGCTCCGCCATAAAGGGCGGATCATTTTTAACCGGCTGATATTCATTACTGAGGTATTCGACAAACTCTTTACTGATATGAATAAAGTAGGGAGACGAACACTGGTGCTCAATGAAAAAGCGTCGTATCAGCGCCTGCCATTGTTCTTCAGTATACAGGCTGTGTAACACCGGAAACCCGTTTTGGATAAATCCCGAGACGTTGTTGAAAAACAACGATCGATAAATATCCATTCTGCGTTGCGTATCTACCGACTCGTCTGTTGAGTTTTGTGGCGCCCGAATGCTATTTGCGAATGATTGTAACTGCACCTGTAATGTCATCAGGCTACGCCCTGCTGCTCAGCACTAACCGCTTGCTGGATTTGTTTGATGCGTTGTACCTCATCAAGCAATACTTCTAAAGCCGGGATGTTAAAATCACGCTCCAGTAAAGTAGGAAACACATGATGCTTTCGGTAACTGTGCGCCAATAAATCCCAGACCGGCTTAATGACATCGCTGCCGTGGGTATCGACCCTAAGATCTTCGGCTTCTTCATAATGGCCGGCAATATGCCCATAAACTATGCGTTCCGACGGCAGACCATCAATAAACGCGTAGGGATCGTACCGGTGATTAATCGAATTTACATACACGTTATTGACGTCGAGCAACATTTTACAGCTGGCTTCAGACAACACCGCATTAATAAACTCGAGTTCTGTGAGTTGCTGGTTGGGCGCAATATAATAAGACACGTTTTCCAGCACCAAAGGGCGTTCAAGAATGTCCTGGACCACTTTCACCCGCTGGGCAATATAGCTTACAGCCTCTTCAGTAAACGGAATCGGCATCAGATCGTACAAGTGCCCTTCGGCTGAGCAATAACTTAAATGCTCACTGTACAACTCGATGTTATAGCGATCGAGAAAGTGCTTAAGCTCTTGCAAAAAGCGGTGATCCAGGGGATCCGGACCACCAATAGACAAGGATAATCCATGGGTAGTGAACACGGCCTGCTTTACGCAACGATTAAAATCTTCGCGATATTTGCCCCCGAGCGGGATCCAGTTTTCAGGTGCTACTTCCCAGAAATCCACATTTCCGGGAAGAACAGGCAGCACATCATCCAACATTTCCCTGCGTAGGCCCAGACCAGCACCCTGTAACTTAACAGCCATGAACTACTCCTGTGATGACTGGCTTAAGCGGCACCACCGCACTTACCTTCACCACATTTACCTTCTTTCTTGGCTTTTTTATCACCACCGCATTTGCCTTCGCCACATTTACCCTCTTTCATGGCTTTCTTCTCGGCACCGCATTTGCCTTCACCACACTTACCTTCTTTGTGGGCTTTCATGCTCTCGCCGCACTTACCTTCACCACATTTGCCTTCTTTGTGGGCTTTCATGCTCTCGCCGCATTTACCTTCACCACATTTGCCTTCTTTGTGGGCTTTCTTGCTTTCGCCGCACTTGCCTTCGCCACACTTACCTTCTTTGCTTGCTTTCTTGCTTTCGCCGCATTTACCTTCGCCACACTTACCTTCCGGCGCAAACTGCATGTAGCCAGACTCTAATTGTTGAGCACCAAACGGATTAACCGTATCAGCCATCGCCATAGACGACATGGAGGTTAAAACCACCGCACCCAGTGCGCTTGCAATACCATTTTTGTTTACTTGTTTCATTGTCTTGTTCCTATCGGGTCAAATAATTGTTATCTCTTTCACTATAGACCGGGGGCTATAAAATTTTATTTCGTTTATCTAAAAAAAACCACTTATACATCGTAAGTGGTCTTTGTTACTTGCACAATATACTTATCAGTCTGCTTTATAACCAATCCTGAATCCACCCCAGTGTCGATTATTAACAAAAATAGGGGCTGACAGATCATGCATAACCTCGCCGGTATCCCGCTTATAAGTTTGCAAAAGGAAGCTCTCGGTATTACTCCCACAGCGAGAGCCGGTGTAATCATTAAATATACGTTTGGTACGACTCTTAGCCAGGTCTGTTTCATAGTTGCCGGTCATTTTATGACTAAACTTTTTATTATGGGTGGGGAGATAGCCGTTCACATCCACCGCACCAGCGTAGATAATAAAGTCGTTTTGCTCCAGAATTGGTTCTTGCAACACAGGTAGCTCTGCATCAGTGAATTTGTCGAAACCGGTAGTAAACTTCTGCGGATTAGTATTGGGCACCGGTTGGTAGTTAAAATCAAATAATGCCTGCTGTGACAGCCGCCCCTGCTCGATGGCCTGTTCAAACAACTTACCAATTCGCTGCGCAGTTTCCTGGGCAATGCGCTGCACTTTTGCATTGCGGTTATGTAAATCGAAGACCTGCAACTGGCGGAAAATATCCTCGGTCTGGTGACTCAACGCCAGTACCTTCTCCGATACTTCACCTAACTCAGCTTCAAGGTGACGGGTATTTTCATGTAACTGCATTGCATTGGCACTGATACCACGATTGGCCTCACCATGTTCATCCACGGTATCTTTCATCACTGTCATAGAGTTGGCTGCAGCGCTCGAAGCTTCGCTGGCGGCTTTAATTAAATCAGATGACTCAGTAATCATCTGGCTCATTTCATCACCGGCATTTGCTACCTTTTCTATGGCCATTACGGAATTCTGGCTACACTGATTGATTTCACTGAGCACTTCATCAATTCCCTGCGTCGCGTCAGTGGTTTTTTTCGCTAAGTCACGCACTTCGTCGGCCACTACCGCAAAGCCCCGGCCCTGTTCTCCGGCTCGCGCAGCTTCGATGGCGGCATTAAGCGCCAGCATGTTGGTCTGGTCGGCGAGCTGATTGATAGTAGTGGTAATACTGCCGATGGATTCTGCACTACTGCGTAGTGTCTGAAGCATAGCCTTTGAGTCATTAATCTGACTAATTAGCGTGGCTTGTTGGTCAAGGAGATTATTGAGTAACTGGCGACTACGCTGCGTCATTTCGTCAGAAGTCTGTATCTTATCTTCTGCCATAACAGCATGTTCAACAAGTTGCTGGTTGCCGGATTCGATATTTTCAATACGCTGAGCAATCTCTTTGATACTGTCGACCTGCTGGTTGAACATTGAGGTTAGCTTATCTAAAAAGTGCGAAACACTTGCCCCACCGATAGCAATCCGGCTGGCCGACTGACTGATCATTTCACCTTTCTGAGAAAACTCATTCACTGCCTGGGGCCTATCTTCCTGAACCCCATCCTGATTCTGTGAAGCAAAGTAGGTAAATCCACACGACAACAAGCCGACAACAAAAGCAACAACGCCTAATGATAACTGGAAAAACCCGAGCGCGAGACTACCGATACAGATTATAACAAACTGACTGATTGTAATTTTCACAGCGATTGACTTCTTAATGTATTGTTATAACAAACCTGTAACAACTATAGCTTATGTTTTTGAAAGTTACTGTGAATTATAGACAAAAGTATGAAGCAAACAGTCGTAATGTATAAGAAATTACAGGTGTTATACCATTCCATCTAGATTTGTGATCTAATTGCCACATTACATTCCTGAGTCCATTTAGTTTGAAATATACATCAGAGCAATTGCTCGCCCTTTCAAAATCTGAAAAAGATAGTCGGAAGCGTATACGCTTCTTAGCCCTTTCTCATTTTCTTGACGGCAAGAGCCGCACTTATATCGCTGAAATACTCAAAGTCAGTAGGACAAGTGTGAATCTGTGGGTATCCAATTACCTTACCAATGGCCTTGAAGGTCTGGAATCCAAAAAGGCAAAAGGTCGAACTTGCTACCTCACAGAACGGCAAAAGCAAACGCTCTGTTCATACATCGAAGAGCATAGCCAGGATAAACATGAAGGAGGTAGGCTTACCGGGGAAAGTATTTTAGCCTATATTGAGCAAACATTTGGCGTTACCTACCATCATAATGCAATCTATAAGCTGTTAAAATCGTTGGGGTTTAGTTGGATAACGAGTCGTTCTCGACATCCTAAACAACAAACAGGCGTCCAGGATGCATATAAAAAACTTCCTACTGGAAACGATCCTTAACACTCCGGGGCATCTCGCCTTGGATCGCATAGATGTTTGGTTCCAGGACGAAGCTCGTTTTGGCCAGCAAAACACGACAACGCGCATTTGGGCCCCAACGGGAAGTCGCCCACGAGTTGTGAAGCAACAGCAATTTGAATATGCACATTTGTTTGGCGCGGTATGTCCAGCTACTGGCGACACCGAAGCGTTCATTTCGCCCTATGTGAGCAAAGACATCATGCGTCAACACCTGATGCAAATCTCACAGAAAACAAAACCGGGGCGCCATGCCGTGGTGGTGATGGATGGTGCTGGTTGGCATACCGATGATATAGCCGATGACTTTGAAAACCTGACAATTATGAAACTGCCACCCTATTCTCCTGAACTGAATCCCATAGAGCAGGTGTGGAGTTGGATACGGCAACATCATTTAGCGAACAGATGCTTCCAGGGATACGAAGATATCGTTGATGCATGTACCACAGCTTGGAACGATTTCGTCGATGACACTAAGCGAATCATGAATATGTGTTCGAGAGACTGGGCATTACTGACCAAATATTAAGATGGAATGGTATAAGAAAGCTCTCACATGGGGGTGAAGAACGGTGCTTCGTAGAAGCATGGCGAATGCCGGTGGCATTCGACAAGTGATGAACGCGAGGCATGGATGGCGAGCTGGATGCCCGTTACAGGGACGTATCACTAAAGGACGCTGTTCGAAGAGTTTCAATGGATATGACCCTCGATGGTTGGGTCTTCATCAAAGTAGCACGCCAGTGCCTTTCTAATACCAATTGCCTTAAAAGTTTGATCTAATGGCAGTATTCATATTCGAGTGATTTTCATATGCATACCGCCGACGACTTTAAACAATTAGCAAAGCAGACATCCAACGGCCAATTACGGACCCGCTATTTAGCTTTGTATCATTTCAAGAAAGGAGAAACACGTACTCAGATAGCCGCTTACCTTGGGGTTGCCAGAGGCAGTGTTAATACATGGGTATCCAACTACCTGGCTCACGGACTTGAAGGCCTGCAATCCAAACCTAGTCCGGGTAGACCCTGCCAGCTCTCCGTCTCTCAGCGAGAACAGGTCGCACATTTTATTGAAGAAAACGCGGTTAAAAAGGAGGGAGGTCGTTTGATTGCACAGGATGTACGACAATACATTAGCGACACCTTCCAAATCGACTATCAGTTGCGAAACGTATACCGCATCATGGATACGCTCGGTTTCAGTTGGATAACCAGCCGCTCTAAACACCCTAAACAATCACAGCAAACCCAAGATACTTTTAAAAAACTTCCAGTTGGAAACGATCCTTCACACTCCAGGTCATCTCCCTCTGGATCGCGTTGACGTCTGGTTCCAAGACGAAGCACGATTCGGTCAGCAAAATCAGACGTCCAGAATATGGACTGCGAAGGGCAGCAGACCAAGAGTGGTAAAGCAACAGCAATTCGATTATGGCTATATCTTTGGTGCGGTGTGTCCGAGCAATGGCAATACCCAGGCGCTTATCAGCCCTCTTGTCAATAAAGAGGTGATGAAGCAGCATCTGAAATTGATCAGCGAAGCGACAGAGCCTGGGCGTCATGCCGTTGTTGTGATGGATGGCGCTGGCTGGCATACATTCGACACGGCCAGCCCATTTACCAACGTCAGTCTCGTAAAACTCCCAGCCTATTCTCCGGAGCTGAACCCGATGGAACAGGTATGGCAATGGCTACGGCAGCGTTGCTTATCAAACCGGGTATTTCGAGGTTACGAAGAAATAGTAGAACAGGTCTCTCGTGCCTGGAATACATTCATTGCGGATGTTGAGCGAGTCAAAAGTCTCTGTTGGAGAGAGTGGACAAATTTGGTCAATTAATTAATGCAATTGGTATAAGATAAAGGGCTATCCCTATGAAGTTGATAGCGGTGATGACACTTTATTAAACGCCAGATGCAAAAAAGGGCTACCCAAATGGATAGCCCTTTTTCTTAGAATGGGAGCCTGGCGGTGTTCTACTCTCACATGGGGGCGGAGAACGGTTTCAAGCAAGCAAATTGTTTTGCTTGCTCCGTTCGGAGCGGCTTCGCCTCTGGCGAAGACTGGGGGCCCCCTTC
>NZ_RCUA01000078.1:0-2011 GCF_003731635.1 Marisediminitalea oceani
GAAATTAGAGAAAGACAGTGTGTTGTGTAGTGATGGCTATAAGCCCTACATAGCTCTTTCTGAGAAAAATGATTTAATACACAAGCGCTTAGATGTGGCAGGAGGAGTTAAGGTGATAGATAAAGTCTTTCACATTCAAAATGTTAACGCCTATCACAGCCGTCTGAAAGCGTGGATAAAACGGTTTCACGGAGTAGCCACAAAATACTTGGAACACTACCTAGGTTGGTTCAGGTTTATGGATACTCCAGAAAACCTTAACGAAAACAGGCTCTTTTCAATTCAACAACAGTTAATCCGAACATAGCCTTGTAATTAACAGTAAGCCAATGACCTGTATGGTAAAACCAACCCAGTTTATTACGCTGTCAGTCAAAATTTACCCACCTCCCTGTATGCCATGCAATTCAACACAGTTTATAAAATCAGGCCCGCATAACGGGCAGAGTAACCTTGAGTATAATCTGCGACCAACGGCAGCGGTGCCAAGCTTTAAATATACCGTTGATCGACTTGTTAGGTCATTATTAACTCAATAACTCTATAACAGTAACTATTCTTTACGTTTTGACGCTGCTATAGCAACTATTACTACGCTCATGACAACTACCACACCACCAATTACTAAACCGCTCATAATTAACTCCTTTGATAAAACTCATTAAAACTTTGGTTAAAATGACTGCGTATGGTCAAAGCAACCTAATCCCGTAACGCCGAACTACCATTGAGAAAATACGAATCAAACCCAACATCGCTTTTTATCGCCATTTCCGGCCTGATGTGCCTTGATAAGAACAATTTAATGGCCACTACAACTCAGCCTTTTTCCATATTTTCGAATTGGTCTAACAGATGCGTTAACCTGCGGCCGGATATTTCCTGATAAAGCCAACCAATTAACTTATTGTCCCTGTTTTCTGGCTTGAGCTTATTGATAAGCAGCGCCGCCAGAAGCCCAAATATCAGGGCAATCACTGAAAATCTAATGGTTGTTTCTGCCGACATTAATGAGAATAAATCAACGCCAAAAAACAGGTCGTAGCCCAGAAATACATAGGCCATGTAAAAAGGTGCAGATAGGATTAGCAGTTTAAAAACATTCAAACTATGCGTTCTGACGGCAATAAGATCATTCAGCGTTTCTTTCATCGATTTAGAAAAATCTACCTTTTTCAACAGCGCGATTTGGCCAATGCTCCCGGCTAGTCCCACTATTGCAAATATATTGAGAACAACGGCGGATACCACCGGTGCAGTTAACCCCCAGGACGAGGCTACGTAGCTCCCCAAAGAAAGGACAATGCAAAAAAATACAGTGCCTTCTATCGCTCTTGTCAAAATGAGCTTGTTCAACTCACTTTTGTTACCTTCAGCCTGTATCTTCTGAAGCAATGTTTGATTCAGACTCATACACTCGTCCAGCTTTTCACTATGTGCCTGCCACATAGACTGCATTTGATCTAAATTCATACCTGAGTACCTCGTCTGTTTAAGACGCTTTCGCCTTTAACTTCTGTTTAATTCGACTGATTTTGGTGGAGACATTAGCAATCGTAATATCTAAATTAGCGGCGATTTCAGACTGGCTTTCACCTTCTAAATACATCAACAATACCGCTTTATCTATATCGTTGAGTCCGTTTATGAATGCGTATAACTCACTCAAGCTCTGTGCATTTTCTCTTTCAGTTTCCATGTCATAACTAAGTAACTTGTCTTCCATTTCGGAATGCTTGTAAGCAATTGTTTTGTCTTTCCTGTAAAACGATATTGCAACGTTAAGTGCCACTCGATACATCCAGGTCGTAATTTTAAAGCCGTTATTGTAGGTATCTAATGAACGCCAGATTTGGGCGAGAATTTCCTGAACTAAATCTTCCCGGTCAAACTCATTACTGCAGTAAGCGCGTGCAACTTTAAACACAATGCCCTTGTGCTTTTCTATGATGTCTAGGGGCTGTTGATCTTTCGTGATTGGTTTTTGAACAGCATGGTAAAGAGTTATAAT
>NZ_RCUA01000078.1:2061-170210 GCF_003731635.1 Marisediminitalea oceani
TGCCAAGACTAATGCTAACTGATAAGCGGTGGCAAAAGCTACTTCAAGTAATGAAGAGCACAGGCCGCATTTATAACAAACCAGAACACAGAATGACCTTTGAAGGGATACTTTACCGGTTGAGAACCGGTATCCCGTGGAGAGATTTACCCACAGAGTTTGGAGGCTGGAATACCATCTATCGACGCTTCAATTTATGGTCGAAGAAAGGTTTATTAAATAATTTATTCAATGAGTTAGCAAAACTGGCTGATTATGACTGGGTCTTTGCTGATGGTTCTATTGTCAAAGCTCATCAGCATAGTACAGGTGCTGCGACTTCAGACAATGAGTGCATAGGAAAGAGCCGTGGTGGCAATTCGACAAAAATCCATTTAGCCGTGGATAGTGGGGGTCTTCCCATTTATTTTGAGCTATCAGAAGGCCAGAGAAATGACATTGCTCGTGCTCAAAGTTTGGTTGACCACTTACAGGAAGTAAATGTTTTCGTAGGCGACAAAGGCTACGATAGTGATGCATTAAGGGAATATATTGAAGCCAGAGGCGGTATTTCAGTCATACCAAAACGTAATTATGGCCAAGATATAGACAAAGAGAGTGTCGATTGGTGTCTTTATAAATATCGACACTTAGTTGAAAATGCATTTGCTCGAATAAAACATTATCGTTCAATATCAACAAGATATGAAAAGTTAGCGAGAAACTATGCCAGTATGGTATCACTGGCATTTTCAATGATGTGGCTGCCGATGTACTGCTGAGTGAAATATGTACAGCAAAGATCAACAGGCCTTAGCGTGAGCAGGATTTTATTCATTTTTTAAACCTTAAAATAGATAACATCAGGGGTTTCAAAACTGGCAACGTATAGTCGTATCATGTCACGCGAACTATATTGAGATTCTCGCTGTCAGTTGGTGCTTCAAAGTATCGGGTGACCTGGCGAAATACCGCTTCTGTATCAAATTTAGCTCTTTGCGGCTGTTCAACGCGACGTTGAGCAATTTGAGCTAAACACTGTTCATCAGAAACATCTAAATACCAGAGTTCGTGTTTACTGTGTGTTTCGGTACACAGCGATGTAAACCAGGCTCTTTGTTTTACAGTGTTGGCAGGAAAATCCATCACAACATTCACGCCGAGGCTAAGTAAGCCCTGTACATGGTTTTTAATAAATGGCCGGATTAGAGCTGAATATTTGATGTAATCGTCAAAGGTTTGGATCAGCCCAGGGTAATGCGCTGTGAGCCAATCATCTTCTGCAATCACCAGCGCGTTATTGTCTTGCGCAACAAGTCCGGAACGGGTGGATTTACCCGCGCCCATTTTGCCGCAGAAAAAGAATAGCTTGCCCGGATTACTCATGTTTTCTCCATCAGTTGCCAGTGGCAGAGCGCCTCATCAATCCTTATTCAAAGGAGCTTTGCCGCCGCCTCAGACATCCGTTTATACTCATGGCCAACATCAGGCACAACCTGTATCTGCCAGTTAAAATCGAAGCCGTTATCCCCTGCTACGGTTTTAGACGCTTGAAAAAAGTTTGAGCCCCGTTCTAACCGATTAGGCCCCTGCTCCATTGCCATTTCGGTTTGGTCCAGCTGCCCTTGTTGGGCATTGTTATCCAGCTCACCAAGAAGCACCACCAGATGTTTAGCAAAAGAACCCTGCAGATTATAATTAACGTCACCCAGTCCGTAAGGGTAAGGCACCATTTCATCCATAAACGAATACGTGCCGGCGTTGGCTGCTATGGCTTTTTTAATACGGGACTGCGGCTTCATTGCCACCATGCGCTGAACAAACTGACCGCCGGCCGAATGCCCGAAAATGTGGTAACCATCCAGCGAAAGCCCGTTTACGTTATTCACATGGTCAAAAATATTTTCCACCACCGTAAAAGCCCACTCATTTTCGGGGTTTTGCCACCCAAAATAACTTTCTAAATTGCCTTCCTGATAGTCATTCGTAATGACCCGATAGAACTTACTGGCAAATTCGGGGGCAATCAGCATTATTCTTTTCTGCTCGGCAAGCTCTGTCCATGCATCGAGATAATCCTCCGCATTTCTGCCCATGCCATGCATAACAAACAGTACCGGATTTGCAGGGGTCCACTCTGCTGGTTTGTATGTCCAGACTCTGATGGTTTTGCGATCGGTATGTTGATAGGCGTTAATGACAAAGCTGTCTTTACCTGTGGCAAAAGGTTTTGCTTCGGTTCTTTCTGGCCCGGTAGGAAGGATGTAAAGATACAGGTAGCCAACGGCTACAATAACAACGGTAATCAAAAGTACAGACGACACCAGCCATTTGAAGACTCTCACTTAAAACTCCTTTTAAAAAATGCGCTTCCTGACCCGCTATGAAAATGGCATAACATCATCACGCTATGAAGCGCGCAATAATATTTAAGACTCTCGGTGGCCACGCCGCAGGCAGAGCGTTCAGCCTATGTAGTTATAAAGACAGGCTGAGTAACGTGAATATTTCAACAGACTATATCAACTTTTTATTATGCAGGGTGAAGAGCACAAGAATTCTTACAAAATGTTGTTATGTAGGGGGTTATCGATATTGTCTGGAAGATAGTGGCGATGGTTTGGAGCGGTTGTCAGAAAAATGAAGCAACCACAGTTTATTTAAAAATCTGGTAATGACGTTCAACGTTAACGGTAACCTTGCCCCAGTCAGAATCTCTTACTCTTTGCTGATGTTGCTCAAAAGCGCTTTGACTCGTGAACTCTTCATAAACATCAAAACGAAGCGGATCCTTTTTATTTTCAACAACTTTAAAGGTAATGCAGCCAGGCTCACCCAGCGTTAGCTGTTTATGCTTTACCAACGCCTGCTTTACCACGTCAAGCTCTGACGCAGGCACTAAAATAAACCCCTTTAATGTAACTTTTGACATAAAAACCTGTGAAGCAAACGTTGTAGTGAGCTTAACTACCGTTATGAATGAGCCGAAGCATCGCTCGGACTGTTGCATTTCTTAGTTATATAGCCCGAAATTAATTCCGCTAAAACGGGTCGGTATTTTTCGGTACATCCAGCAAGGTATTGGCGCTGCCACATACCGAACATCTCTGTCTGATGGTTAACCTGTAGTTGAGCAAATAACTACAAGCATGCAGAAACTTTCCCAGTGACTTTATTAAGAACACGATAAAAAGCGCGAACTCAACGCCAAACTCCAACAAAAATCTGAATTGGCCAAACTCAAAAAAGGCCATAAAGATTGCATAAAAAAGACTCCCCACAACAATGCTAATTGCGGAAATGGCAAACAGGTAAAACGCTAGCAGGATAGTCAGCCCAAACATGTCCAGCAAACTGACCGAACCTGAAAATTTCCAGTTTTTATATTTACAACAGCATTTTAATTTCATTGTTAAACCGGTGCTATTTGTTGAACCAATGTGTCATAGATTAGGATGGCCGAAACTATAACAATTACCCAAAATGACAAACCAACAATGAGCACCATGAAGCCATCTGGATCTATGTCTTCATTAAACTTGCGGCAGATAAGATAACCCATTCCTTTGCATAGAAATTCGATCAGCACTTCGGTGAAGAGTCGCCCAATAAATCTGGCCACTATCTCTATTATGTCTGCAACTCCCTCTAGTGCCACTAAGTTACCAACCCTCTTACGCTCGTTAAATCGGTGAAATCCCGTAACCTTTTTTAGCTAAATCAGAACAGCAATCTAACTCGAAGCGCTGGTTTCTGCATGTATATAAAGCAATATTTTCTCGATAGAATAAAAAACCAGGTGTAAAAGCGTGAATAAGCAGAAAATTAACGCGCCCCAGATATATCCCTGATCACCGGACACATACTCAATACCAAGCTCGTAATGGCGGTCAATGTTTGATTTGAGTAAATGCCAATTAAGGAATATTGCAAGCACAATAAACGCGAATAGCCACAATGTTGAAATGATATGATAGCGTTTAACTATTTTCCTGATCTTTTCTTCAGTCATCACTGACTCCTTTCAGTTGTTTTTAAGTCCATTCGCCATGCACCTATTACCGGGATCACAAACGAAAGTGCTAAAAAACTTGATGGTCCGTACATCCATTTGGCTTGTTAATCCGGTTCAAGATCAAATGACGCTCCGGCGGGCTGATAGAGTGAAGGCTTATTAATGGGCTGTACCTTAAACTGGTGGCGTATTTTTGGTGATAGTAAATCTTCAAGCGCCTCTGGCTCAGTAATATCTGCGTCCAACCACCGCTGCAGGCTGTTATCTTTAAGCGATAACATTAATGGCGTGGACTTTTGATGCACATCCATTAGTTTTTCGTGTGGCGGTAACGTAACAACCGAGCACGAGGTTTCCACAAACTCGTTACCGTGACTGTCATGACCGTGCCATTCACGATACAAGCCGCCCATGGCAAGCTGTGCATCAGGTTCGGCAATCATATCGTGGTAGGTCATTTTACTGCCGACTTTTTGCGACTCACCAAAACCAGCGACCGGAATAACACAACGGTGCTGTCGAAAGGAATGATATCCCGCGCTACGAGGCACATTGAGCTTGTCATAACGGGTATTGAAAGAAGTGTAACGTGACGGCTTAAAATGCATAATGCCAGTGCTGTGTTCTGGCTCCAGCAGCAACCACCAGATGGCATTACGTGCTACCCTTTTCCCCTGTTGTTCGAGCACAATGGTTACTCTTTCAGTGGCGCGTACAAAACGGCTGAATCGCATACCCTCTTCCGGCCAGAAGCTAATTTCCAGCTGATCGCACAATTGCCTGACACCCGGGCTATCGGTAACGTTTAACCGGCCACACACAATACCACTCCTAATAATAATGGAGTTGCCAGGGTCATCATCACATTCTGACCCATTGCCGCCAGAAAGCCTTTATCGGGTTGTTCAAACTGTTTGGCTTGTTGATAGATTCGCCAGCCTGGCAGCATAGGTAATAAACAAACAAGGCTGTACCAGGGCAGACTAAAAACTACAACGGTTAATACAACTACCAGTATGGTGAGCAGCCACTGAGCTAAGTAAAGCCTGGCAGAAAATGCATAACCGTATTCAATCAGCACATGGTTGCGGCCATGCTCTGCGTCACTGGCGGCATCCGGAAATTGATTGAGTAACAACAGATTGTTAGTCAGCAGTGTGGGGATCAACGCCAACAGCAGCATGGTTATATTATGTGAGCCGCTAACCGCCACGTAGCTGCCATAAGACATCAGCACACCAAAACCCAAACCTGGTGCCACCAGACACAGCCAGGGATAGCGATTAAGCACCGGCGTATAGCTCACCACAATCACAACACCCAGTACGCCCATGGCAAATAATGACATCCAGGCTTCGGGCGAATGGCGCAGCACCATAATGCCCGACACAATGGTGAGCAGCACAAAGGCGATCCCGATGTATTTAACCAGCCCGGCTACGGAAGGTTCGTTTACCAGTGCCCCGCTACCGCCGCTGAAGGGCGTGCGGTTAGTAGCAAAGTCCAGTTTGCTGGTGCAATCCACATATTCGTTCAGCATATTCACGGCGATGTGAGCACACAGGCCACAAACAACAATTAAACTAAATAAAAACCAGGAACCGTCTATATTTAAAAAGTTAACAAAGCCAAAGCTGAGTGTCAGACAACTCACTACCAGCAATAAAAACGGCGGACGCATGGTTTTAACAACGGTAGATAGAACGCTCATTCCCTGCTCCTGTGCAGTCGGTTGGTTAATGATCTGCTTCAATAATAAATAACGACAGTTGCGCTAAACTTAAGGTATGTCGAGCTGATGGCATTTTGATGGATACTCTCCTTTCAACCAGTATCGAGTTAAACAAAGTCAATATCTTACTGACTCTGCTGTTCAGTATTGGCTGGATCGTGATTGCCAAACCATTGCAGTTGTACCACAACAGCAGTATCCGCTTTGCCCTGGCCAACCTGCTATTTGCGCTGGCATTGTTACTCGACTTTCGTCATCCCGACAATCCCACACTTTTTTTGTGGGTGATTGCCGATATCATATTACTGATTTCATTTATTATCTATAACCTTGCGCTTCGTCACCTGTTTCGATTAACCATCGATCCTAAATGGTTTAGCTCGATGATTATCCTGGTGAGTGTGGCCTATGTGCTGTTTTTACCTGGCTGGATAAGGCCTGAAACGGTGGCCGTGCTCAGTTTGGTTATGGTTATTGTGGTGATGCTGGCCACCCTCAAAATGAAATTTAACGCTCTGCATGCGGCTTTTTCTGCCAGTATTGCCAGCATTTTGTGTCTCGCAGACGTGCTGATCATCACGATGGTGAGCAGTAAGCTTACGTTTTGGGCATTTGCAGTACCCGTTCCGCAAAACAGTTTATTCTTTTCGCCTTACAATCCGTCGCTGATGCTATGGATGCAGGTAGTACTGATTATCCTGATCAATACCACAGCGGTGGGCACAACAATATCGCGTTTAATTGTTCGCATGAAATACCTGGCCGAACACGACCAGCTGACCGGATTACTCAATCGCCGGGCGTTTCAGTCACAACTGGAATACCAGTTCTCGCTCTTTCAGCGTTATCAACGGCCCTTCAGTATTCTGATGCTCGACATCGATTACTTTAAATTAATTAACGATACCTTTGGACACAGCGCTGGTGACAAAGCCATTGTGCACACCGCCAGACAGCTCAAACAGCAGGTCAGGCAATCCGATTTGGTTGCTCGTTTTGGTGGAGAAGAGTTTATTGTGTTATTGGCCGATCAGTCCTTAACCGAGGCCAAACTCATTGCGGATAAGATTTGTCAGTCATTAAGCGAGACTAAATGGGCCGATGCCGCCGATCCACTCACTATCAGTATTGGTTGTGTTGAGGCGAGTCAGGCCCGGGATCCGGACCAACTGTTAAAACTCGCCGATGATGCGCTGTACCAGGCCAAAGCCAACGGCAGGGATCAGGCTGTCATGGCTGGCAGCAAAGTAAGCTATCTGACTTAATCCTGCTCGTCAGCTTCATCATCACTGGTATCGGCCAGGCGCTTGCTGGGTTGTACACCCAGGGCACGGAATTGCTCAACCTGACGCACCAGATTGCCCCGCCCGCTGGTTAATTTATTCAGCGCCGCATCGTAGTGCTTCTGCGTGCTTTCTACCGCTTTACCAATTTTTTCCATATCCCCCACAAAGCCGGCAAACTTATCGTACAGTTTGGCTGCATGCTGTGCGATTTTCTGGGCATTCTGATTCTGATATTCGTACTGCCAGATGTTGTTTATGGTACGTAGTGCAACTAACAGATTGGTGGGCGAAACCAGCATAATGTTGTTATTAAGCGCCAGCGTCACCAGTTCCGGATCGCTTTCTACCGCCAATAAAAACGCGGGTTCTACCGGAATAAACATCAGTACGTAATCCAGTGAACGGATCGCTTCCAGCTCGTGGTAATCTTTTGCGCCCAGCGCTTTAATGTGGGTGCGCAATGAGTTTACATGTTCTTTTAAATAGCGCGCCCGTTCATCATCATTATCACTGTTAAAATACCGTTCATAAGCGGCCAGACTTACTTTGGAGTCGATGATCACATCTTTATCATTAGGCAGGTGTACCACCACATCCGGCTGCTGTAATTTGCCCTGTTCATTGCGGGCAGAAACCTGGGTTTCAAATTCATGGCCTTCGCGTAATCCGGATTCCTTGAGGATGCGTTCCAGCACAACTTCGCCCCAGTTCCCCTGCTGCTTGTTATCGCCTTTTAGGGCGCGGGTCAGCGCAGCGGCGTCTTCGGTGATTTGCTGATTAAGCGCTTTTAAACCCAGAATTTCTGTTTTTAGCGAGGCCCGTTCCTGCCCTTCCTTAACATACTGATCGGTTACCTGCTTCTTGAAGCCTTCAATCTGATCTTTCAATGGGTTGAGCAGTGCATCCAGGCGAGTTTTACTCTCGTTGCCAAAGCTTTCTGCTTTTTGCTGGAAAATACGGTTGGCCAGGTTTTCAAATTGTTCCTGCAAGCGTTTTTCGGCTTTTTGCAGAGTGGCGAGCTTTTCCTCGTGAGATTTTTCGGCGACATCAAAGGCTGCCTGGCGGGCATCGCTGGCGGCTTTTAACTGCGTGTAATCGGCCTGCAGAGATTTCAGATCACTTTGTAATTGCTCTCGCTGCTGCTGGGCTTCCGGCAACAATGCCGCTTTGGCAGACTGCTCCTGCAGCGAACCCTGTAGCGTAGATAGCTGTTGCTTAAGCTCGCTAATATCCTGCTGGGCTCTTTGTTGAACAGCGTCCAAAGTTTGCTGTGCCTGCTCAAGCTGCTGGGCTAACAACTGTTGCTCCGCCAGCGCCTGCTGCGCCTGCGCCTTGCCCTGAAAGCGGCCAATTACCAGGCCAACAATTAACGCCAGCAGTGCTGCGCCGGCGGGAATAATAATATTAAGGTGTTCCATTACCAACCTGAATAACTTCAATAAAAAAACGGGTAACTCATGTTACCCGTTTTTGACATCGGTTTAAGCGAAGAATCGCTTATTCGGTGTTAAATGCTGGTTATTTAGACAGTGCTTCGTCCAGTTCAGCAATTTTAGCTTTCCAGATAGCCGGGCCAGTCTGGTGAGCGTTAGCACCAGTAGAATCTACTGCCACAGTTACCGGCATGTCTTCTACCTCAAATTCGTAGATAGCTTCCATACCAAGGTCTTCAAAGGCTACCACACGGGCTTTCTTAATCGCTTTCGATACCAGGTAAGCTGCCCCGCCCACTGCCATCAGATAAACTGACTCGTGCTTGGCAATAGACTCAACCGTTGCCGGGCCACGTTCAGCTTTACCAATCATGCCAGCGATACCGGTTTTTTCCAGCATCATGTCGGTGAATTTATCCATCCGGGTTGCCGTAGTCGGGCCTGCCGGGCCAACTACTTCGTCACCAACCGCATCAACCGGCCCTACGTAGTAAATAAACTTACCATTAAGATCTACGCCCTCTGGTAAGCCTTCACCATTTTCCAGCATGGTCTGAATACGTTTGTGCGCGGCATCGCGACCAGTCAACATCTTGCCAGACAGCAGCACGGTCTCGCCTACTTTCCATTCTTTGATGTCTTCTTTAGTCACTTCGTCCATGTTTACGCGACGAGTGTTTTCGCTGACTTCCCAGGTAACTTCCGGCCATTCTTCCAGCTTCGGCGCTTTTAAGTCTGCCGGGCCGCTACCGTCAAGGTGGAAATGCGCATGGCGGGTTGCCGCGCAGTTCGGGATCATAGCCACCGGCTTAGACGCGGCGTGAGTAGGTACCGATTTAATTTTCACATCTACTACGGTAGTTAAACCACCGAGGCCCTGTGCACCAATACCTAATTTGTTAACACGCTCGTAAATTTCAACACGCAGTTTTTCATCGGTGGTTTGCGGGCCGCGCTCAATCAGTTCCTGAATGTCTACCGGATCCATCAGGCTTTCTTTGGCCAGTACCGCTGCTTTTTCGGCAGTACCACCAATACCCAGACCAAGCATGCCCGGCGGACACCAGCCAGCGCCCATGGTAGGTAAGGTTTTCAGTACCCATTCAACAATGTCGTCGCTGGGGTTTAACATTACCATCTTAGATTTGTTTTCTGAGCCGCCGCCTTTGGCCGCGATCATCACTTCAATTTTATCGCCCGGCACGGTGTCGATATGCACTACCGCTGGCGTATTGTCTTTGGTGTTCTTACGGGCACCGGCAGGATCTTCAACGATAGAAGCCCGCAGCGGGTTGTCCGGGTTCATATAAGCACGGCGGGTACCTTCATCAACCATTTGCTGAACGGTCATGTCGGTTTTATCCCAGCTTACGCCCATGCCGATTTTCACGAAACAGGTAACAATCCCTGTATCCTGACACAACGGCCGTTTACCCTCGGCTGACATACGTGAGTTAATCAGGATTTGGGCCATAGCATCTTTTGCCGCCTGGCTTTCTTCCTTGAGATAGGCCTGTTCAACAGCCTTCACATAATCAAGTGGGTGGTAATAGGAAATGAACTGCAATGCATCTTCGATGCTATCGATAAAGTCTTGTTGACGAATTACGGTCATGGCGTCCTCTTATTTTTAGGCTCACATAGTCATCTAGACGAAGAATCCGTATACTACCGCATGTCGACAACTGGCACCATTAAAACCATCTGAGACTTTGGTGGAGTGAACGTACTCTGCCGGTAGCAGCAGGCTTGCCGTTATTTTGTTAGTGATAAATACAAGAAAAGAATTGAATGCCACAGTCCCGATTTTCATTTCCGACAGAGACGCTGCATATCACCCCGGTAACACTACCGGCTAACACGCCGCTACAAGCCGTTTTTCAGCAGGTTGCCGGTGACAACTGGAGTTTATTGTACGACTCCGGCACCTCTACGCAGAGCAACAGCCGCTACGATATTGCCTTATGGTCTCCAGCCCTCACCATCACCACCAAAGCGGGCACAACTGAAGTTCGGGCGCAGGGTGATACACTTGAAACCATTGCCTGCAAAAATGAGTCACCACTGGACACGGCAAAACGCTATTTCACGGCGTTTCAGCGTAGTATTACGCTGGATGCTAAGAGCCCGCAATATGACGAGCTTCCTTTGGTGCTCGGACTGGCAGGATTTTGCAGTTACGATCTGGGGCGCGATTACGAGAGCCTGCCAGCCCTCAACCGCGACGAATACCAATGCCCGGAAATGGCGCTGGGAATATATAACCGTGCGCTTATTCATGATGTTCAGGAAGACTGCTGGTATTTTTGTCATACCAGTGCCGTCGCCATACCCGATTTTAACCAATGGATAGCCAGCCCCTCTGCGCCTTTTACCATCAAAGGTGGCTGGCAAAGTAACATGACTCAGGCTCAGTACAGTGAAGCCTTATCAGCAGTGCATGATTACCTGGTGGCCGGTGACTGCTATCAGGTGAATTTTGCGCAACGCTTTACCACCAGTTACGAAGGTTGCCTGTGGGCAGCTTATCGCACCCTCACGCAGGCCAACAGCGTGCCTTTTTCAGCGTTTATGCGCGTTGCCGACAGCGCTTTACTGAGTTTGTCACCGGAACGTTTTATTCAGTGCCGTAACGGCGTTATTGAAACCAAGCCGATTAAAGGTACCCGGCCCCGTTTTGATAACCCGGCCGAAGATGCCACAAGTGCCCAATCGCTGTTAAATGCCGAGAAAGACCGGGCCGAAAACCTGATGATCGTTGATTTGCTGCGTAATGATATCAGCAAACACAGTGTGCCTGGCAGCCTGCAGGTGCCTGAGTTGTTCAAGCTTGAAAGCTACCCGGCGGTGCATCACATGGTCACCCGGATCACCAGCAAACTGGCCCCGGGCAGCCACCCTCTGGATTTGCTTGCCGGCTGTTTCCCCGGCGGTTCCATTACCGGCGCGCCCAAAATTCGCGCGATGGAAATTATTGAAGAGTTAGAGCCTAATCGCCGTAGCATTTATTGTGGCAGCTTTATGTATCTGGGCTTAAAGAACGATTTGGACTCAAGCATTTGTATCCGCACGTTGCTGGGTGAACAAAACCAACTGTTCTGCTGGGCCGGCGGTGGTATTGTGCTCGACTCCGATGCCGCTGAAGAATATCAGGAAACCCTGGATAAGGTCGCTCGTATCCTGCCGGTGCTGGAGGCCAGCTGTGAATAAGGCCGCTTTTCTGCACCGCTTTCATTCGTCGCCGCCACTGGCAGTGAGTGATGATTACCCACTTACTCATGCCGGGCGTGCAGCAGGCGTTCTGGTGCCGCTTATCGACCGGCCGGAAGGTCTTACGGTGCTGCTCACTCAACGAGCCTTACACCTGGCTCACCACCCCGGGCAAATTAGTTTTCCTGGTGGTAAACAGGAAGAGCAGGATAAGGATCTGATAGACACTGCTCTGCGTGAAGCCGGGGAAGAAATCGGCCTGCCCAGGCAGAATTGCCAGGTGATCGGGGTGATGCCTGAGCACCGCACCATCACCGGCTTCTGTATCACTGCGGTAGTCGCGATTGTAAAGCCTGAATTCGATATCATTATAGATAGCAATGAGGTGAGCGACACCTTTGAGGTGCCACTGGCGTTTCTGCTGGATACCAATAATTATATCACCGAGCATTTTCATCGCGGGCCGCTCACCAACCCGGTTCACTTTATTCCCTGGCAAAATCGCATGATTTGGGGAGCTACAGCTGCCTTGTTACGAAACCTGGCGTCAATTTTTACTGACAACAATTGATTGCCACACAATAAGCGCGTGGCTTATCAATAGAAATTCTCATGCTACCATTAGGTTAACTGGTTTGTTCTGGTGCCCGTACACGGGCAAAATGGAATGATAATTACAATAATGGTAAACGCATCTAATGATTAGTGTATTTGATATGTTCAGTGTGGGCATTGGCCCATCCAGCTCGCATACCGTTGGCCCGATGAACGCGGCCGCGGAATTTGTTGATGAACTTAAAAGCCAGCAGATCATCAATCGGGTTACCCATGTAACCACCGAGTTATTCGGCTCACTGGGCCAGACCGGAAAAGGTCACGGCAGCGGTAAAGCGGTTATTCTGGGTTTACTCGGAGAGCGCCCTGAAACCATTGATGTAGACAGTATTGACTCCTGGCTGGCGGATATCGACGCTAATGAAACCCTTAGTCTTGGTGGCGAAAAATCTATTCGCTTTCCTCGCACCAAAGCCATTGTGTTTCATCGGCGTAAAACCCTGCCCCGCCACGCAAACGCTATGACTTTACACGCCTTTGATGGTGAAAACCTGCTCTTGTCACAAACCTACTATTCTATTGGTGGCGGCTTTATCGTACGTGACGATCAGTGGGATGTGGCCAGGCAGGAAGCCAAACAGATCAGCAATACCGTACCCTTTAGTTTTCGTACCGCGAGTCAGTTACTGAGTCTGTGTAAAGAACAAGGGTTAAGTATCAGCGCGTTAATGCTCAAAAATGAACAGGCGCTGCATCCGGGCAAAGACATCAAGACCCGCTTACAGGACCTGTGGATGACCATGGATGCCTGTATCGAACGCGGTATCGAAAGTGAAGGTATTTTACCCGGCGGACTAAAAGTCATACGCCGCGCGCCTTCGCTTTATCACCGGCTGATGACTGAATACAGCGGCGATCCCATGCAACCACTGGATTGGGTTAACCTGTTTGCCCTTGCAGTAAATGAAGAAAATGCCGCCGGCGGCCGGGTCGTTACCGCGCCGACCAATGGCGCCGCGGGGATCATTCCGGCAGTACTTAAATACGTCGACAAATTTGTTCGCCCGGTTGATAAAGACATTGCCAGCCGGTTTTTATTAACCGCCGGCGCAATCGGCATTTTATACAAAGAAAATGCCTCGATCTCCGGTGCTGAAGTAGGCTGTCAGGGCGAAGTTGGTGTTGCGTGCTCTATGGCTGCCGGCGCCTTAACAGAAGTACTGGGCGGTAATATTGCGGCGGTCGAATGTGCTGCTGAAATTGGTATGGAGCACAATCTTGGTCTCACCTGTGATCCGGTTGGTGGCCTGGTACAGGTGCCCTGTATCGAGCGTAATGCCATGGGCGCCATCAAAGCTATTAATGCATCCCGCCTCGCCCTGCGTGGCACCGGCGAGCAAAAGGTGTCTCTCGATAAAGTGATTAAAACCATGCGGGATACCGGCGCCGATATGAAAACTAAATACAAAGAAACCGCCCGGGGCGGTCTGGCAGTGAATATTATTGAGTGTTAGTGCCGTCGGCAGCGTGTTTTTGCTGCCAGGCCTTATATTCATCGGCTAACAGGGGCGCTGGCCAGCGCCCGTACCAGTCGTAACCGGTGCGGCGTTCCCGGGATATTTGCGCCAGTGAATCTACCCGCTGCCCTTGCCGGTTAGCCAGTAAAGGCTGTTGGGTGGTTAAATCGTAAAACCTTGCCCAGATAGGCGGACTATCTACGTTGGCAACAATCACCCTGTCCCACGTTGAAGTATGGTATTTATACCTCACCGGCTCTGCTTCAACCTGCATCATGTCGATACCGGTTAACGCATTATTCTTAAACCACGCCATAGCACTATGAATAGCCTGACGTTTTCTGGCAGAAGGCGTTGGATCGCTCATCAGATAACGCACCACATCCACACTTTCCCGGCTTACCAGCGAAGCTAATTCAAAAGCACGACCCTGAGCAGGTAACAAACTGTTTGCATCGTACTGCCCGGCCCAGATAGTCAGTTCACCGTCCGTTTTTACCTGTAGGTCGAGGAGTAACGTATCGCCCCGGCCATGTGCTTCGCTCAACTGATGTACTAAATCGGCGGGTAAAAAATCAAAACGCTGACTGCCGAGTTTGATTTCCTGTAACAAACCGAGCACGCCGGCCATTACATCATCCATAATGGTGATGTGACCATAATATCGTTCGGTACTTGGCGGCGAGTGAGTAAAGCCACCGTTGGCAAGCTGGGCTGATAAAATAAATCGCAGGCCGCGAATTACGGCTTGTTGATATTTCTCATCACCGGTTTGTTGATACGCTTCGGCCAGATAGCGGATTTGTGGGTACACATTGCGGTTATCAAAGCCGGTATCCGTGGCGGAATACAATGCAGCCTGGCGGGCGATTTCCTGCTCAGACATGATCCTTAACGGGTTAATGTTTTCCGGCCAGCCCCCGTTTGCTCGTTGATAACGCACTATATTATCAGCAATCAAACGAATTTGATGAAGCGCATAGCGCGGCTGTGGATCGCGATGATTCTGATCGTTCCAGTGCTTAATCACATCACTGAAGCCTGCCATTTCGATAGCTTGGTAATGACTTTCAGAGGTTTGACAGGCGCTGCAAGCAAACCCAATCGTCACCGCTAACGCCAGTTGTTTTATTGCCACACGCAGCTTCCCTGAACCTTTGCTATCCAATTCCTGCGATCCGGATTATTTAACCGGTAATGTATGCCCTTTAAACATGCGCTCAACTTCATCGTTGTTTTTCAGCATCATTGCCTTTTCCACTTTGTCTTTGGTCAGGTGGGGAGCAAAGCGTTCGATAAAATCAAACATGTAACTGCGCAGGAACGACCCCTTACGGAATCCAATTTTGGTAGTGCTGTATTCAAACATATGGCTGGCATCTATTTTAACCAGGTCGGCATCCAGCTCTTCGCTAACAGCCATAGAGGCAATCACACCAATGCCAACCCCCAATCTCACGTAGGTTTTAATGACATCTGCGTCGGTAGCGGTAAAGACTATTTTAGGTGTTAACCCGGCCTTCTCGAAGGCATGGTCTAGCTCTGAGCGGCCAGTAAACCCAAAGACGTAAGTAACCAGCGGGTACTGCGCCACATCTTCGATGGTGATAGAGGTTTTCTTAGCCAGAGGATGGTCTTTATTAACAATGACGCTGCGGTTCCAGTGGTAGCATGGCAGCATCACCAGATCGTTGTAGAGGTGCAAGGACTCGGTGGCAATGGCAAAGTCAGCCTCCCCTTTGGCTGCCAAATCGCTGATTTGCGAAGGCGTACCCTGGTGCATATGCAGAGAGACTTTGGGATATTTGTTCATAAAGCCTTTGATCACGTCCGGTAAGGCGTATCTGGCCTGGGTATGCGTGGTGGCTATATTGAGTTTGCCCTGATCAGGCAGATTGTGTTCGCGGGCGACCGCTTTGATGCTCTCAACTTTGTTGAGGATCTCGCGGGCAATATTGATCACCTCATTACCCGCAGGTGTTACATGGGTTAAATGTTTGCCGCTACGGCCGAAGATCTGCACGCCGAGCTCATCTTCGAGCATTCGGACCTGTTTACTGATGCCGGGTTGTGAGGTAAATAAGCTTTCAGCAGTGGCTGATACGTTAAGGTTATTGTTCTGTACTTCGACAATGTATCTTAATTGTTGTAATTTCATTGTATATCCACGCGTAAACCTGACAACCGTCAACACACACTCATTCAAAGAAGCCTGAACAGAGTGCTGATCTGTCGACAAGCTTAATCGCATGCTTATGCAAAAGTAGAGGAATTAGTTATTATTATGTTGGATACTAGCATAAGCAAGTCTGAGAACAATTGGAAGTAACAGAAATGACAACCCGTTCTGAGGAAAACAACAACGCTGAACTCTCTACAGACTCACAGTTTGATTTTTCAACTGTACTGGCTGCAGCGGTACACGATATGAAAAACTCACTGAATCTGTTAGTGCAGTCGGTTGAACAAATCGTTTCCACACTTCCGCCAGAGCTTACCGAGACTCGCAGTCAGATTGTCGATTTACATTACGAAGCCAACCGCATGAACACCGGGCTGGTACAAATCTTATCGCTCTACCGGGCCAATCGCGAAACCCTGCCGGTGATGATTGACCAGTGTTTTATTAACGAATTACTCGAAGATATTGTGCTGTCCAATCAGCTCTATGCATCGCAAAAAAACATTTCAATTAAAAATCAGTGCACAGAAGAGCTCGCCTGGTACCTTGATGCCGACCTTATGTACCTGTTAATTAATGATGTTTTGATCAATGCGCTTCGATATGGTAAATCAGACATAATTATCAATGCGTATCAACAAGATGGATATTTAGTTGTTAAAGTAGAGGACGACGGTAATGGCTATCCGGATCACATGCTGGTTACTGTTGATACCAAACCCTCAGATTTTAACGTAACTCAGGGCCGCACTGGTCTGGGCTTGTATTTTGCGCATCTGATTGCCAGAGCACATGCAAAGGGTGAAAAGCAGGGTTTTATTACGCTGTCTAACGGCGGAACTTTGGGTGGTGGCATATTTGAAGTTAAAATCCCCTGAGTTCGGGCCGATAAACCTATAACAACGATAAAAACAATACTAAGACGGGAAGCACTGAATGACATTTATAATCATCATTGTACTGATAGTAGTGCTGGTAGTACTGGCCATTGTGGTCAATGCCTATCAACAGTACAAAGCGAAGATCGATGCCGAGCGCCGGGCCGAAGTAGCCAAGCAGCGCACGATAATCGATGAGACAGAAAATGTCCTGATGGCGACCTCGCAGATGCCTATCTCGCAGGGACTGATTAAAATATTGCTCAAACGTATTCAACGCGCCCTGCAGGTTACCCACGAGCTTAATCCTAATTCTCCGGATATTAAACAGCACCTCGAAGACATCAGCGCCCGCATCAAATCCATTGATATTGAGCCGGATAATAATAACCAGTTTGCACTGCCTGAAACCGACAAAATGATTATTCAGTATATTCAGGCGGTTAAAAAGCTCCGAGTAATGCTTCGCAGCGAAAGAAGTAAAGGCAAAGTTGACGGCAGTACCTATCTGGAGCAGGACAAAATACTTGAGCGGTTGCAGTTAAAAGTAAATGTTGAAACACTCATTCGCCGTGGTCGTGGCGCTCAACAAACCAATATGCTCGGTTCTGCCCGTCAGTATTACGAGAAAGCCATCGCCGCACTTGAAGCCCAGACTCAGCCGGATGAATTTGTTCAGTCCCGTCTGGAATGGCTGAACCAACAGTTAAAAGACATTCAGGAAAATCTCAAAAACGCTAATGCCCAGGACCGCGCTAAGCGCCGCGAAGAAGAACGCGATGAACTGGACGAATTATTTGCACCCAAGAAAAAATGGTAACCCGCCTCTGCATTTTGCACAGGCGTATGCGGCAACTAAGTAATATCTGGTTCACTACAGATATAATTTGTTAACCCCCCTAACTTTTACATTTTCGTTACAATAATTCTGTGCTACTGTCAGTTTTCTAAACCAGTATCGCGGAGTAGTTCATGGCATTTGGCCGTCGTCATTTTTTAAAGTCCAGCGCAGCATTGGCAACCCTCGCCGGCTCACCTTTATTGTGGTCATGTTCAGAGCAGAAACCCGCAGCAGCCTGCAATAGCGCTGCAGACTATGGCGTTCAACTCTATATGTTCAGAGAAAACTATGCCAAAGACCCCAAAGGAACGCTGGCACAGATAGCCGCTATGGGATTTACGCAAGTCGAATCCTTTGGCCTGGGCGGCTTTATCGGCATTCCCGGCGCGCCATTTTTTGGTCTGTCGATAGATGAAATAGCCAGTGCTCTCAAGGCAGTAAATCTTAAAACCCCTACTGCCCACGTGAGTGGAAAGCTTGATGATGCGAGTTATACCCACGAACTGGCCAGCAAACTGGGCATTGACTATTTTATAGAGCCATTGGCAGAAGAATTACTGGCTTTTAACGACGGTAAGGTGAGTATCGCTGTGCCGGATACCGCCGATAAAGTGCTGCAGATGGCCGACAGAATTAACCTGCGTGGTAAGAAATTCCACGATCAGGGGTTTGGTTTTGCTTACCACAACCACCATATGGAATTTGCTCAGGTAGAAGGCAAAAGCATACTCGACTGGTTAATGGAAAACACCGATCCCAACTACGTCAAACTGGAGTTAGATTTGGGCTGGGTGGCCGTTGCCGATATTCCGCCTCTGGAAGCGCTACAGAAGTATGGAGACCGGGTTATAGGTTGTCATATGAAAGACCGAGACTACAGTGTGCGGGTTTCCCCGGATGAAACCGATGAGCTGATGCCAGAAGCCCTTCAGGTGAAAGCTCCGGGCCAGGGCGGAATTGACTTCACGCCAATCCTCGCCTATCTGGATGAACACAATATCCAAAATCGTTATGTCGAGGTAGACGTAACTGCACAACCATTTGAAGATGCTAAGTTTGGCCTCGCCCATTTACAAAAATTGTGCCGCTAAGCAACACCAAACAGGTGAGCAATAGAGAACAGCTGGGCCGCACAGGCCCACTGATTATCCTAAGGCCGCCCGCGCTATAGCTAAGTCTTCCTCGGCGCTGCCGCCGGAAATACCAATCGCGCCAATTTGATCATCACCGGCAAAGATGGGCACCCCGCCATTAAAGCCCATCAGGTTTTCATTCGACGATTCGAATCCGGTAAGCTGTTCACTTCGGATCAATGCACCCAGCTGGCCTGATTCCAAAGGAAACAAGGCTGAAGTTCGCGCTTTTTTAATTGCGATATCCACCGAGCCCAGAAATGCGCCATCCATTCGCTCAAAAGCCACCAGGTGGGCACCGCTGTCAACAATGGCAATACACACTTTGATGCCAAGCTGTTCTGATTTACTGATGGCATCGGCAATATGGCGACGCGCAGCCGCAAGTGTCATAGATGTGGTCATAAGCTTTCCGTAATCGACTTTTTGATTACCTTGCCCAATTTAACTCACTGATTCAATTTACAAATTTGTAGAGTAATCTGTCACTACCTGCTGCCACAATGTTTGCGCTGCCACCGCCATAACACCGCGATTAGCCCGAACCATCCCTACCCGCTTAACCAACGGACTACCTTCAATATCAAGGCAAATCAGTCCCTTACGTAGCATTTGTTCGAGGCACAAGGAAGGCACTACAGAGATCCCCATGCCGTGAGCGATAAGCTGACCAATGGTGCCGTACTGGCCCGTCTCTGCCACAATATTGAGCTGGCCATACTCGGCGGTCATCACTTCTGTCCATTGTCTGACACTGGAACCCCGGTTAGGAGAGATAAACGGCTGACTGACAATATCTTCAAGGGTAATGGTTCGGCTCGCTCCAAGTGGATGATCTGCTGGCATAACGGCTACAAAACGATCGGTAAATAACGGGAAGAACTCCAGGTTGTCCTTACTTTCCGGTTCGAAACAAAACCCGATGTCTACCCTGCCAGACAGCACAGCCTGCAGCGTTTCTTCCATGATGACATCGAGTACCCGCACCCGGATATTGCTGAATTGCTGATGAAAGCGCACCAGAATGCCTGGCAGTTTAGACTCTGCAAAAGATGGCATCGCTGCGACAGCGAGGCGCCCCTGAGCCATGGCAAACAGATTCTGTACACCTTCGACCGCGTCATCCCAGTCGTGAAGTAAGCGCCGCGCATGAGGCAAAAAGGTTTCGCCCTCAGGGGTTAGCTGTACCCGCCGGGTTGTACGGCTAAATAACTGACCGCCCAGCTGCTCTTCCATTTTTTTAATAGAACTGGATAACGCGGGTTGGGTAACAAACAGTTTTTCAGCTGCTTCGGCAAAGGTGGCAGATTCCGCCACACATAAAAAGGCCTGCATATTTCGGTATGAGATACTCATATTAATAAATTTTATTTATCAAAAGTGATATTTAATCAATTTTACAAAATTTTAACCCTGATTGATACTAGCGGTGTTCATTACTTAAAGGAGAGTATGCTATGTCTGGTTTCGATAAAGTCGTATCCAGTTACGAAGCCGCGATGGAAGGGTTAGAAGATAACATGACCGTCATCGCCGGTGGATTTGGCCTGTGTGGTATTCCTGAGGGCAGCATTGCCCAAATCAAAAAGATGGGAACCAAAGGGCTGACAATCGTATCGAATAACTGTGGTGTTGATGGCTTTGGCCTGGGCATTCTGCTTGAAGATAAGCAAATCAAGAAAATGATTTCATCTTATGTAGGTGAAAACGCTTTGTTTGAACAACAACTGCTTAATGGCGAGCTGGAAGTAGAACTGACGCCACAAGGCACCCTGGCCGAAAAAATGCGCGCTGGCGGTGCGGGTATCCCAGCATTTTATACCGCAACCGGTTACGGTACGCCAGTTGGTGAGGGCAAAGAAGTAAAAGAGTTTAATGGCCGCCCCTATATTCTTGAGGAGTCTATCACCGGTGACTTCGCCATTGTGAAAGCGTGGAAAGCAGACCGTTACGGTAACTGTATTTATCGCCACACAGCACAGAACTTTAATCCAATGGCCGCAACAGCCGGTAAAATCACCGTAGTGGAAGTGGAAGAAATTGTAGAACCGGGTACATTAGATCCGGCTCACATTCACACGCCGGGCATTTATGTGGATCGGGTTATCCAGGGTACGTTTGAAAAACGTATCGAACGTCGCGTAACGGCTAAATAGGAGGCAGTCATGGCATTAACAAGAGATCAGATTGCGATGCGCGTGGCGCAGGAATTTCAGGACGGTAACTATGTCAACCTGGGGATTGGTATCCCAACGCTGGCCGCGAACTATGTGCCAGACGGTATCAGCGTTATGCTGCAGTCAGAAAATGGCTTACTGGGCATGGGCCGTTACCCTACTGAGGAAGAAGTCGACGCGGACATGATCAATGCGGGTAAAGAGACCGTGACGGCCATTACCGGCGCTTCTATCTTCAGCTCAGCAGAAAGCTTTGCCATGATCCGTGGCGGGCACGTGGACTTTACCGTTCTCGGAGCATTTGAAGTAGATGTAAATGGTAATATCGCCTCGTGGATGATCCCAGGCAAACTTATTAAAGGCATGGGTGGCGCAATGGACCTGGTAGCCGGCGCGAAAAACATTATTGTCACCATGACCCACGCCGACAAGCACGGTAACTCCAAGTTATTGCGGGAATGTACCCTGCCGCTGACCGGTGTTAACTGTATTACCCGTATCATCACCGACTTAGCAGTACTTGAAGTTAAAGACGGCGCGTTTTACCTGCGCGAGAGAGCGCCTGGTGTATCGGTAGATGAGATCAAAGAAAAAACCGCCGGTAAGCTGGTGGTAGAGGGTGATGTGCCGGAAATGGCCTTCGCCTGATTGCAATTCACTTAAGCGCTTACAAAGGGGGACAACCGTACAAAACGGCTTGTCCCTTTTCTTTTTGGCTTGTGACTTTACTCAGGTACGTAATCAGGGATAATAGGCGCGGATCTAAACCGGAGCGAAGCAACCTTGTTAATTACTGACTTACCTGTACATCATACCCTTATCAGCCGCATAGAAGATAAAGGCTTTACCGAACTCACCGAAGTTCAGGAAAAAACCATTCTGCCGGCCCTGCTGGGTAAGGATATTATTGCCTCCTCCAAAACAGGCTCAGGTAAGACGCTGGCGTTTTTAATTCCCGCTGTGCATCGCTTGCTAACCCAAAAAGCGTTAAGCCGACAAGATCCCCGTATTCTTATTCTCGCCCCTACCCGCGAACTGGCCAAACAGGTGTTTGGTGAAGCAAAGTGGCTATGCCAGAAGAAAAATCTGGCAACAGCTTTAATCGTGGGCGGCGATAACTATAACGATCAAACCAAGGCATTGCGCCGCAACCCGCATATTATTGTGGGTACACCGGGCCGGGTAGCCGATCATTTAGAAGATAA
Organism: Marisediminitalea oceani; assembly: GCF_003731635.1. Lineage (GTDB taxonomy): Bacteria > Pseudomonadota > Gammaproteobacteria > Enterobacterales > Alteromonadaceae > Alteromonas > Alteromonas oceani. The sequence goes on from NZ_RCUA01000078.1 coordinate 24,205, forward strand.
AAGCTTCTTTATTAATGGCCTGGAAATGCTGATTTTCGATGAAGCCGACCGCATGCTCGATTTAGGGTTTGCCCAGGCGCTTAATATGATTAACGGTAAGGCCGATCACCGTAAACGCCAGACTATGCTGTTCTCGGCCACCATGGATCACGTTGAGCTAAACCACGTGCTGGATTCATTACTTAAGGCTCCGGTACGGGTGGCCGTTGGCAGTGCCACGGCAGAACATACCGATATCAGCCAGACGCTGTATTTTGCCGAGAGCATTGAGCACAAAGATGCCCTGCTCTGCGATCAGTTAACCAACAACAGTTATAACCAGGCGATTGTATTTACCGCCACGCGGGATGATGCAGAGCGCCTCAGCACCATGCTGGGTGAAAGCTTACCTACCCGCACTTCTCAGCCACTCAGAGGCGATTACGCCCAGTCAAAACGCTCGTTGGTGATGAATGAGTTTGCCCGTGGTCAGTTTGATATTCTAGTCACCACCGACGTGGCCTCCCGAGGGCTTGATTTGTCTAAAGTAGGTCTGGTCATTAACTATGACATGCCCAAACATCCTGAGGAATATATCCACCGGATCGGCCGTACCGGCCGGGCGGGTAATCAGGGCGCAGCAGTATCTTTTGTTGGTAAACGCGACTGGCAAAGTTTCTCAGCGTTAAAACAGCAACTCGCCTATCCGCTGGAGCCCCAGCAGCACGAGAGTCTGCCATCTAAGTTCAGCGGTATTAAACCTAAACCGGCCAAACCGAAAAAAGCAGCGATAAAGCATAAATCGACAGAGGGCAAATCGGAACAGCCGGTCAAAAAAACCCAGCGGGTAAGGACCATGACCGGTGAGGATATTGGCCATATGCCAATGCGTAAAAAAGCCACTCCGCCTCCCCAGGACGAGGAAGAATAAAGGCTACCAGAATAGGTAGCTTTAGTTTGGAGGCGCTTCTGTAAGCGCCTTTTCTTTTAATAGTGACACTGCAGACGACAACACGTTATCATCACCACTGGTTATATCCGGCTTAAGGTATATGTCGGGTAGCACCCCCTTTAATGCCTCACTACCACTTATTCTGGTTATTTTCCCTTTTGCAACTTTTACAGTGATGCCAGTTTCAGGCAATTGAAAGCTGAATTGTGAAGTATACAAGCTCGGCAAATCAGCGGTTTCTTCCCCGGCAATCACGGCCCAGCCATAATCCTGTATTTGTGCTGCAGTAACTGCTGATTGAGAGTGAGTCTGACGGTTAATTAATACTATTACCTGCCCCTTAAATCGTTGTTCTACAGGCTGAGGTTCATAAAGGCCGAAATCGTACTCATATATGCTACCACTCGGATGCTCCATTACTTGCTGCCAATATGGCTGAGTAATATCACGATGCTTTTGTGTGTCATCTTTTAGCAAGCGACTGGTTTTTAACTGAAACTTGCTTGACCATTTGAATGGTTTGTCAGCAATAAACGACACGAGATAGTTACTGAATGAATCATTACCGCCGGCATTGTTTCTGAGATCGACAATAAGCGATTTTATACGCCGCTGATTAATTTGTTTAAACCCATTACGTATAAATTCCTCAAATTCAATTTCATCACCCGAAAAATTGCCAGGATTTAAATAGGCAATATCGCCATAAAAAGAAAGCTTTCTGGTCGCATTGAGCACTTCTTCCCGCTGCATTTCAAAACCATGTATCACAGGCGTAGCATTTACAACCAGTGTTTGTTCATTACTGTCCTGATCCATTACCGTAACCGAAAACGTTTTCTCTTCACCATATACCTGCCAGTAATAACGAGGGAAAGAAAGGGCTTCCAGTTTGGTTTGTTTAAAATAGTGACGTTCCGCAGAAATCAAAGGATAAATGCTATCCAGCACTTCATCTAATGACTTTCCATTAATAGCAAGCAATTCATCACCAGCTTTAATCTCACCTTTTTCTGAATAGTTATGGGTAATTAGTGCTCGATGAATATCGAAGGTTATTTCGAAAGGGAATACAGTTCCCCCCGCTTGAGCATAAGCAATATAAACCTCGGCCGGAAAGTCTATTTCTGTATGACCGTTGCGGATAATAGCGGCTAATTGCTGATACAGACTGGTAACTTCAAGCAAAGTCCAACGCTTTTTAAGATCAACAAGTTGCCTTAACTGTTGATATTTCGCTTCGTATTGTGCCTGACTAACATAAGCAAATGCGTTGTAATGTGTCTTTGTCAGCGATTGATAAAGAAATGATAAATCGTTCGATACTTGCTTTTGGCTAAATTCAGTTTGTTTATATGTTGCCTCCTGGGCAGAGACATTATTGGCGATGGCAAGAACCAGGGCGAAACTGGTGTAGATAATGGTACGAACTAATTTATAAGTCATCCAACAAACTCGGATTGTCCTAAACCTTCACCAGAATATACAAAAAAGCCATCGTTACCGTTGCGCTATTATGTAACAAAATTAAACAAAAAAGCCGCTAGAAAGCGGCTTTTTTCTGAATCGGGCTTAGTATTCCCACCAGCACTCCTGCCACCAGGCAAGAAACTCTTCAAAGTCGATATACCCATCGTGGTTTTCATCGATAAGTTTAAAGCCTTCTTCTACGTGGCTGACTTTGGTTTTAGGTGAAATTACCGTTAATAACTCAATAAATTCCTGCAGGTCGATCTGACCGTTACCATCACGGTCAAAGAAGCTAAAATCTTTTTGAATCGCTTCTACTTTTTCGGGTGTTAATTCAGTAGACACTGTCTGATTCCCTGTCGGTTTCCGGTGAGATTGAGTGTAACCCCAGCTCTACCGAATGTCTACGACTTAACTTGTTTTTGCGCCTGCAAAGCACGTAACCGCTGCTCCTCTGCCTTGGCCTTGCGACGGGCTTCCATAGCATCACGAGCTTCAGTACCAACGTGTTCTTCATTGCGCTCACGGGCCAGATTAATTTGCTTCTCACGTTCACGGAATCGTTCAACCTGTTCGTCGCTATGAGTACCAAAACAATGTGGGCAGCTTACGCCGCTTTCGTATTTATCGCTTTGCTTATCGGCTTCAGTAATCGGCAAACGGCAAGCATAGCACTGGTCGTAGGCACTCTTTTCCAGGTCGTGATTCACCGCTACACGATTATCGAAGACAAAGCAGTCGCCTTCCCACATGGTCTCTTCTTTTGGCACATCCTCGAGGTACTGCAGAATACCGCCCTCAAGGTGATAAACTTCTTCAAAGCCCTGCTCTTTTAGATACGCAGTGGACTTTTCGCAGCGGATGCCACCGGTGCAGAACATGGCGACCTTTTTATTTTTCGCCGGGTCGAGATTTTCCTTCACGTAATCCGGAAATTCACGAAAGGTTTTAGTATTCGGATTCACCGCATTTTTGAAAGTACCAATTTCGATTTCATAATCGTTACGGGTATCAATGAGTACCACATCAGGATCGCTGATTAACGCATTCCACTCTGCGGGTTTCACGTAAGTCCCAACGGTACGACGCGGATCAATACCTTCCACACCCATGGTAACAATTTCTTTTTTCAGTTTTACTTTCGTCCGGTAAAACGGCTGGGTGTCGTGGAATGAAATTTTGTAGGAGATCGGGTTAAAGCGTTCATCGCTGTTTAACCAGGCCAGCAGGTTATCTATGCCTTGCTGCGTACCGGAAACGGTGCCGTTTATGCCCTCTGCAGCCAATAACAGGGTGCCTTTAATTTGATTCGCTTCCATTACATCGGTAAGCGGCTGGCGGATAGCTTTATAATCTTCAAGCGCGACAAATTTGTATAGCGCGCATACAACATACTGACTCATATTTTTTAACCTTTGCGAGTTGGAACGTAAAACCAGAGCAAAAATGCGCGCGGAATATAGCAAAAAAATCGGCAGGCGAAAACCCGACGGAGGTATTTAACGGCGTTTAAACTGCGATAGCCTGGGAGGCTGGAATGGTATCGGCCAGTAAGGTAGCGTCTGGCTCTCTGATTTGCGACGCTTTTTCACTTACCCAGGCAAGTTGCGTGCGATAAGGGCAATTTTGTTTTACTTCAGGTTCCAGGCGCTTGCTGTTGTTATGGAAACTTAACGGATCCGGGCTGATGGCCTGCCACAGACGGATGTGCTCATTGCTGAATGACTGACTCAAACCTGCCTGCCACTTTAAATAGCTGTCTACGTGTTCGGATGTCGATGCCATCGGGCTGCGTCGGTAATGGTTTAGTCTGGCGGGAAAATCCGGATCCTCAACCTGCTCTGGGGCTGACGACCACCTGACAGGCTCATCCCCCCGGGCTTCACTGATTGCCAGATATAACGAAAACAACGCAGCACTGCCACCTACCGCCTTGTTGAGCGGAAGTGACGAAGTGACATTCTGAACATCAAAAGATGTTTGGGTAATGGTATCTGGTTGCAAAATCATTCATAGGTATTAACGACTTACTAGCTTAATCGGCATATACCCATTATCCTTTAGTATATTATCGAACAGTTTCGCGTTTAATGGGAGCGGCCTTTGGGAGTGCCCTATCAGGACGTTAATATTCTGATTGTAGAAGATCAGCGTCCCTTCCTTATTCTGTTAAAAGGATTATTAACCAACCTCGGCGCCAAGGATGTCATGACGGCAACCAGTGCCGACCAGGCGATTCGCTTTTGCCGCAATCACAGAGTCGATATTATTGTTTGTGACCTGCATCTTGGCACCAATAAGAAAAACGGCTTTGAGCTTTATCAGGAGCTGCAATATCGCAAGATGGTATCCGCCGGCGCGGTATTTCTGCTGATTAGCGCCGATGCCACGCGCCCAATCGTGCTGGGCTCATTAGAGCACAAGCCCGATGATTATCTGCTAAAGCCCTTCTCCCAGGCGCAGTTAAAAAGCCGGCTGAATAAATCCTGGCAACGTAAACAGTATTTTTTAAACGTACTGCAGGCAATGAGCAAACAGGAATACACGGCGGCAATTGAGGCGCTCGATAAACTAAAGGATATGCCTGCTCCCTATCAGCGCATGGCTTTGGAGATCCGTCTGGAGATCCTGTGGCATGAAAACCAGTACGAGAAAGCGCTGACCCTGTTAAACAGTCATTCAGACCAGTTACCCACGCAGTGGGCGCAACTGGCCCTGGGCAAAACTTATCTGGCCATGCGCAAATTTAGTGATGCCATTCAGTGCGCCAATAAGGTACTGGCGCTTAACCAGTTTGATCCGGAAGCGCTGGATATCCTTGCGCAGGCAAAATCCGCCTCCCAACACCCAGAAGAAGCGCTGGAAGATATTCGCCGGGCGATTAAAAACTCACCGTATTCACTGCAACGTCAGATCCTGGCCAGTCGTATCGCCAGGGACAATAATGACTATGAGTTACTCACTGAAGCCACTAAAGCAACCTGGCAATTATCCAAAAACACCATTTTTAAACAGGTTAATTACTGGTGTAATCATATATCCAGTCTGCTGGATGCTGCAGAAGCGGCAGACAGTAAAACGCAACGCCACCGGTTTCAGCAAGAAGCGCTATTGCAGTTGCAGCGAGCAGGCCATGACGAAGCCCTGACCCGGCTGGAAGAGCCGTTCAGCCTGGATATATTCGATCAGATCATGCACGCCCGGGTAGATGCCATCGACGGCAAACTCATTAACGCCAAACGATCGCTTATGGACAGTCAGATGGCTATTGAGAAACAGTTTGAGTTATACCCTGCCTCACTGGCGCCCTCAAGTATGCAATTAATGGTCGACCTCGGCGAATTTGAAGAGGTAAACCAACTGCTGCAAACCCTTGCCAGCCAGAATACCGAACTGGACGATAGCAGCCGTATGCTGGTGCGGTCGATGTCCAAACAGGTGAAGGAAAGCGAGCAGCAATATGCCCATATAAACCGCCGCGGTATCCAGCTTTATCAGCAGGAAAAATATGCCGAGGCGAAAGCCGCCTTTAACAGCGCACTGGAACTTTCTCCGGTAAATGCGGGAATTGCGCTAAACTTATTACAATGCCTTATTAAGCTGATGGGTAACGATGGAAAAGATGACGGCGCGATGATCAAAGAGGCACGTCAGGTGTATAAGATACTGAACCATGCGCCCATGCGGGAGCAACACCAAAGCAAGTTTGATGGTTTAAGGGATGAATTGCTGCGCTTAGGCATTGCTACCCTGTAGCCACAGTATTTAAAGCTCCTCACAAAGGATAAGATGTCATGCAAAAACACTGTTTATTGGTTACTGCCGTTCTGGTTGGCTCAGGTTGGTTGTCGGGTTGTGCGAGTCAGTCTAACCTGTGTGAAGATATCCTTGAGGTCAAAGCTCAGGCTCAGCAATGCGAAGTATTACAGAAAGCCATCAGAAACCCCAAAAATCCGCAGATGGCGCTTACCGCCCGGCAAAGATATGAAAATGAGTGTGTTAATTTTCGTTATTATCGGGATGATTACGACACTATTTGTAAGGGCGGCGAACAACCTATCGGTCAGCCCGCCCCAAAACCGGTAAACAAGGATAACTAACGGGCTCCACGGCCCAATGCAGCCATTACCGAGCCACCAATCACCATCACCGCCCCCAACACAGCCAGCGCACCTAACGGTGGCTGTTCAAAGCTGCTGGGATAAAAATACTCAGCCACGGCAACCGAGATAAAGGTAAACACAGGCGCGGTGGCAATTACTGCACTTACCCGCGAGGCATACCATACCCGCATAGCTTCGGTGAAAGCCCCATAAGCCACAAAGGTATTTAAACAACAAAACAACAGCGCCCAGCCTTGCACCGCATTCATTTCGGTAATGGCCTGCAGATGTGTAAACGGCAGCAGCATCATGCTGCCAATGATGTAAATGATCAGCGTGAGTTGCATGGCCGACATGGTTTTCATCAGAGACTTCTGACACAACGCGTACCCGGCCCAGGTCACTGCGGCGATAATAACAAACAAAACACCCAGAGTATCTTCGGTTTCTGAAGCAATAATCTGCGGTAGGCGTTGATTGAAAAACAAACCAAGTCCGAGCAGCAAGGACGACGCGCCCCACAGCTGCAAGCGACTGAATTTTTCTTTGTACAACACGATACCACCAATCATCAGAGCAAATGGTGCCACCTGCATGAAAACCTGCACACTGCCAGGACTCAGGTATTTAAGCCCGAGCACGTTAAAGACATAATTGATCACCAGCATCAGCGTGCAGGCGATGGCCAGAATAATAACGGCTTTAGGGTAGCGTAAAAAGTTAGGAATGTGGCGACGATAAAACAACCAACCGCCCACCAGGATGGCAGCTGCTACGAACCGATAAAGGGTGATGGTCTGACTGTCCATAACCTGCAGGCAGATCTTAAGAAACAGGGGTAAAATTCCCCACAGCACTGCGGTAACCAAAGACAAACAAAAGCCATAGAGCGGCCGGTAACTACTTTCCAACTAATCATTACTCATGAGGTATTCAAAGTCCTCAATCATATCGTCAATCTTACTGATTAGCTTTCTTTTTTGTTTTTTATCCAGGGTATAGAACAATTCTTCAGCCATTTTGGCATAGATTCGGGTGTTGTCGTTTCGCAACTTCATAAAAGCTTCACTGCGAAATTTATCGGGATGGGTCATCAGCGCAACAAAGTCTTGTTTAAACGTTGGATTAGCCGCGCGATTGTCGATCATTTCCCTGGCTGCCTGCTGAAAATCCTGACGATAAGTCAACCACAATGCCCGGGTACTGGTAAACTGTGACGCATAACCTTTAACGATGGCTTTCTGACTGGCATTAAGGCGACCGATGAACTCGCTTACGCCCTCTTCCATATCGTCCAGTCGCTCTTCGGCCTGCTCTTGAGGTGACAACTCCTTAAACTCTTCCAGCGACTCGCGAATGTCATCGTTCTCTTCTTGAAGTTCCTCAAACAGCGAACTCACCTGTTCGTCGGTTAACTTAGCAGCCATGTCTGCCAGTTCCGGGCTAACATGATCCCGAAGTCGCTCCCAGTGTTGACGACTGTCGAGCAGATGCCCCTCAATTTGTGCAGCACTGAGTTCTTCGCTGTCTAAGTCTGCTTTCAGGCTTTTAAGATGTTCGATGTACTTCCCAAGCTCTTCGCTACGATGCCAGCTTTGCCAGTCGGCAAAATATTCATCAAACAGTGCTTCCTGATTATCCGATAGTGATACGTAATCATCGATATACCAATGAATTAACCAATCCAGATTATTGTAGGTAAACTTTGTCGAACATCCGCCTAGAAAAATGATGATCGCAATCAACAAACCTTTTTTCATTGTCACTTCCTGTCAATTTACACTTGGCACGCGTGGCTATACCTGACAATCTATCAATACGTGCTGATGGCTGTTCCCGATCGCCGGGCTTTGTATTTCAGCCCTCTGCCACCAATCTGACTGTGATTTTACGTGGTATAACAACATAATACTCATACTTGGACTGCATAAGCGATGACAAATTCACACTGCGTTATTGGTGTATTTGTATCAAATTGTAAAGGAACGCTTTATGACCAATAAAAGAATTGCGGTACTGACCTCCGGCGGCGATGCGCCGGGGATGAACGCCTGTATTCGGGCGGTTGTAGTAGCCAGTGAAGGCGCAGGACATACTGTGATTGGCTTTGAGCACGGCTTTAATGGGCTGCTGGCCGCTAACTGGCGTAAGCTCGACAGTAAAAAGGTGCACAATATTATTCAACGCGGCGGTACCATTTTGCGCAGTGCTCGCTGCAAGGAATTCAAACAGGACGTCTCAGCCAAACTGGCCGCTAAACATCTGGATGAGCTTGCCATAGATGCCCTGCTGGTGATCGGTGGTGACGGTTCTTTTCATGGCGCTAAGCACCTGAGTAACTTCTGGGACGGACAGGTTATTGGCCTGCCCGGCACCATAGATAATGACATTTATGGCACCGACGCTACCATCGGGTATTACACTGCCATCGAAACGGCCATGGACTCGATTGATAAGGTCAGGGATACCGCCGATGCCTTTGAACGTATTTTTCTGGTTGAGGTAATGGGCCGTCATGCCGGATTTCTGGGGGCCAGTGCCGCGCTCTCCGGAGCGGCAAACTACGTGATATTACCCGAACTGTTCACCGATAAAGAAACTACGCTCAAGGATATTCATCAGCAACTCTCTATTCACCGCCAGCGCTATGGGCATGAGAGTTTTATTATTGTACTAACCGAAAACCTGTGGCCTGAGGGTATTGCCGAATTAGGCGTGCAACTGGAAGAACTGACTGGCGGTGAAGTCCGTCCGGTAATCCTAGGCCATATTCAGCGAGGCGGCTCACCGGTGAGTCAGGACCGAATGCTGGCAACCTTACTGGGTGTAAACGCGGTACGCTGTGTGGAGCAGAATAAAACCGGCATTATGGTTGGTATGCAAAATAACAAGCCGGTAGAAATTGAGCTGAGCCAAACCTGGGAAAATCGTAAGGAGCTTGGCGACACTCTGACACAAACCATGGTAACCATGCTCAATGAACGCCATAACTGGGGTATGACAACCTGAGTAAGACGCCTATTTTCTAAAAAAGGTGGCTTTGCGTTCCCAATTTAAGGGCGCTCTATTGAAATCGAACAAAGAACAAATTTTGCGCCCTAATTCAGTGTTGTCATCGTCACTGGCATTTCGCAGTATGAGGAACGACACGCCATGGATGGCGTGGCTGGGATGAATCACAGGGACGTCCGTTGCGATGGGGCCTATTCTGTAGGCGACTCCGACAACAACCCTTAAACATCTATATTTGCTAGCTTAAACCTCTACTGTGGGAAAGTAATAAAGCCACATACCAACTAGAAAAAAACACTATGATTCGATTTTCTCATGATTTTCCTCTTATGGAACAAGTTACATTTTTTCCATAAAAAGTGCCGTAATTCTCAGGCCTTACCCAAAGTCTTAATAAATTAAAAACTTATACTAACCATAAAGCACCAAGATCCACTATATTTATATCTAACATCAATATTGTATTCATCTTAACCATTATCGAATAACATAGAGGTTATTATATTTTTCGTTTCCCTAACTTTTTTGGTAACAGTATGACGTACTACCTCAAAACTACTGAACTCCTCAGCGATTTTCTCCTCAATAGTGTTGACGATACTATCATAAAATTCTTTTTCATCTTGACTTGGAAGTAGAGTGTAGTAATAAGAGCGAGCATTGAACATTTCAAACAATTGCCGCTTTTTAAAATCACCAAGAGTCCCCTTCTGTGAATGAGAGTCCTGTGATAGACAAATAGTTGGTACACCCATCCGTAATGCATTAACACAAACATGATATGTATCAGTGATTACAAATTGAGAATTTAAAATTAAAGATAGATTGGAATTAAATTCATTATCAGCATTACGCTTATTTAAATTTAACCAATGGCTTGTTTCGACGCCTTTCAGGTCTGTTTGCTTCTCAAGTAACTTAATTAAATATTTTGTTGAATTAAACCCAGACCGATGGAAAAAGTAGGTAAATGTCTTAGTTGAATTTTTACGCCTCTCAGTGTCATTAATAAAAAAAGCACAGTCAACACCTTTAAACAAAGACTGACTAGGATTTTTGTCGCTTTTAGCTTTCGAAACAATATATTTATTTAGATTTTCAAATGAGTAATGATCACGAGGTGCTACTATATAAAAGTTATGTAATATTTTTAAAACAACTTCCTCATAGTCTTCATTCTCTATAGAAAAGTCATGCTGGAAATTGTTCCCAATTGAAACCAGTTTAGGCCCAGTGCTTATATCAGGACAGAAAAGCTTCTTCCATCTTCTATATCCCTCAGTTTGCGTTGCTACTCTTCCTGCACAAAAATCTCGATAAGCAAAATCAAACTTCCCATATAAAGGGTTGTTCAAAAAATCCCCCCAATACACAACGTAATCATAATCCCGGATGAGATCAGAAATATTATCTAGTCTTTTAAAGTTAAGCTTTCCAAATCTATATTTTTCAGGATATAAAAACCGATTTGGAATTATCTTTGCGAGCTTTCCTGCACCTTTTATCTGCGTTTGAGCTAAAAAAAAGTCAAAGTCACAATGTAAACTTGAAAAAAAATCTAATCCACCTAAGTCAACACTGTACATACCACTATTTCTTGGATTAAATGCACAAATTACTGCTATTTTTTTCAATATTAGAGTCCTTTGTAAGTAGATGAACATGGATGACACACAGTGAAAACAACATGGTAACCCAAACCGTTCAATGTAAAATTGTATTTTCTTAAACTTACCATTTCTCTGAAGGCCAAAACTGTACAACAGCAAAGCTGTTATGACATACCACAAATTGGCAAATTAATACTTAAGATGAGACCAATAGACTTACATTTAAAATCTAAATACAATCTTTTTCAAAAAAAGAACCTTGGACATAAAACGGACTAGATGTAGTTTTAACGACCACCTGCCAGATTCCATGCTTCAGGGCTTAAAAAAAGAATGACGGCGCTTAATGCGCCGTCTTGTATTAGTCTGTAATTGGTTTAGCTTACATTTTCATGGCCGCTTTCACCTTATCACGGTGACTACGACTCACTTTTAGCTCGGTATCGTTATTAAGGATCAGGTGATACTCACCGCTAATATGACTCACCAGTTTTTTCACATAACGAATGTTAGCGATAGCTGAGCGGTGAACACGCACAAACAATTGCGGGTTTAATTCCTGCTCAAGTTCTTTCATGGTTTTACGCATAATATGCATACCATCCAGGGCGTGGACGCACATGTAATCACCGGCTGCATCAATCCACTGAATATCAGATACATTTACCCGGGTAACTTCTGAGCCGTCTTTAATCGCCAGGACATCCGGGTAAGGATTCGTTTCTACGGCCTCACCACTGGCAAGCTTACGTAAAATTTCTTCGCAATCGTCACCGGTTAATTCCGCCACAAGATTAACCAGCTTTCTGGACTGCTCATCCTGATTCTGGGTGGCAAAGTATTCGCGAACTTTCTTAATAGCGGCACTCAAACGCTCGTCATCGGCCGGTTTAAGCAGGTAATCGAGGGCGTGGACATCAAAAGCCTTTATGGCGTAGCTGTCGTAGGCGGTAACAAAGATAATCATCGGGATGGGCTGTTTGAGCTCTTTGAGCTTGTTGATTACCTGAAAACCATTTAATCCGGGCATTTGAATATCGAGAAAAACCAGATCCGGACGATGCTGAGAAATCATACTGACTGCGTCCAGACCATTCTGACATTCAGCAACCACTTCTACATCATCGAACTTTTCCAGGCGTAAGCGTAAGCCACTACGGGCCAGAGGCTCATCGTCGACGATAAGAGTTTTAATTTTTTGCTGACTCATTTAAATATCCTTTACATCATAAGGAATACGAACACTAACGCGTACTCCCTGCGGCTGATTATGTTCAACCGTAAAAGCAAAATTCCGATTATACAAAGCGTGCAGGCGTTCTTTTATATTAGGCAGACCCACACCGCCGGTGCGGCTTAACTGACCATCCAGAATATCTGCCCCCGGGCCGTTATCGGCTACATCAAGAAGCAGATCGTTACCAAATCTGCGTGCATCAATGGTGAGCTTGCCTGCATGTTCAAGCTTAGAGATAGCATGCTTGATGGCATTTTCAACGATTGGTTGCAGTATCATACTTGGAACCATAGCGTTTTCGCAATCTTCTTCGATATTCCAGACCACTTCCAGACGTTCGCCAAAACGTACTTTTTCGATTTCTAAATATAACCGTAATGCTTTGATTTCCTGACCTAATGCCACTTTTTTAATGGGATCGTTATCCAGCGAGTAACGCAGGAAGTCGCTCAGTCTTGATACCATGGCCTCGGCGGTATCATTGTTCTTCATCAGGATCAGCGTCGAAATGGCGTTAAGCGTATTAAACAGGAAATGTGGATTAAGCTGATAGCGCAGCATCTTAAGATGCGCCTGGTGAGCCATGGTACTCGCCTTTAAGGCATTTTGCTTTTCGCGCTGCAGCATCTCAAAGTTTTTGATACCAAAATACAAGCCGCTCCAACAACCGATCATGATCATTGAATCAATGGTATTAGTAAAATACATATACCAGGCATCGGGCCTGAAGCCGTGTTTATAGATTTCCCAGTAGTTAACGTTTTTGACTACCGCCCATAACAGTGCAACGGCATAAGACGCGGCCAGCACGGTAAGCAGCAATTTAACCGGCCCCTGATTGCGCGCCCAGCGATACACGTAGCGCAGCGGGATAGTTAAAATCCAGCCGGCGTAGGAATTGAGGATAATAATGAACAGGAAAATGGGACGAACTTCATGCAAAAACGACCCAATGTAATAAACCACGGCGAATCCCGCCCACCCTGCGGTATGCAATACCCAGAATAAACGTTCGTTGTTTTCAAATAGTCGCTGCCACTTCAGCACAAAGGTACCAGATTGTTTTATCATCTACTGCATTATACGTGTATTTATGAGGGTGAATAATGACTTAGTCGTAATTGATTTACGATTTATCGCACTATTGTCATACCTGAGGGTAACAGGCAATGTGGACGGTACAGTCTTTGCGCACTAATTGCCACATTGCCGGAAGATTAATAACTAATATTTAACCGTTTCAGCCAGCAGCCCCATACCCAGGCTGGGCCAATCAACAGAAAACGTAAATCGGTGAAAAACGACGGCCGCTTACCTTCAATAGCATGGCCAATAAACTGTAAAATCCACATGATAACAAATACCCCGACACTCACCTGCCAGACCGGCACCGTCGATTGGGCGACTTGTTCAATAATCAGAAAGCAGGCAATGGTTAGCAGTGTCATGGCGGCACCAATCGGCCCAGACAGCAGAAAGTAGTAATAGAGTACCGGGATAGCGAGTATATGCGCAAAGTTAATCCCGTATTGTTCAATAAAACCAGGCACTGGTATAGACCAGACCAACCCGATTACTGAAAAGTAGATGGCCGGCACCGCCAGGTTATGAATCATCTTATTGGTTGGATTCATGTGGCTTTCTGAATATTCGTTAAACAGCCGTTCAATGTCACGCATACAAATTGTCCCCGTTTCCTGTCTGATACGGAATGAGGCAAGTAATTGTTTTATGGTCGCCCTCTTTCCGCCGCTGGTACAACCAGCGTAGCTTCTATCCTAAAGCTCAACAATAAAACGATCCAACAATTTTTTAACAATTTCTGCATCTGCGGCAAATTGAACGCCATAAAACACTCTGGTTTGCGTGGTACTGCTGTTTTTAATGATCCCTTTAATCACGTTTTCTTTGTCTTCAGCAATTTTAAGTTGAATGGTTTTACCGTTTTCCAGAATGGGGAATTCCGGGCTCGATTCGAGTACGCACCGGCATCCCTGAAATGACACATCCACAATCATACAGTCGGTGCTTAAGGTTTGCTTATCATCGCTGGCACTCACCCGGGCCTGGATCCCCGGTGTCCAGCGTTTATGTTTGCGCAGTGCAAGGGTCTGTAGCGATTCAGGCATAGCCACAAAAAGGATGGGTACCGGATGCGTAATGACTTTGATTACGTGGGAACGAAAAGCAATCACCTTGCCTTCATCGCCTTCCAGCACGTAACGTAAAACCACTTCATTGTCAGGCACCAGCACGTCACGCAGATAACCCCAACGGGACTCACTGGGAACCTGAAACAACAGGCAATTAGGTACATCAGCGCCAATATAGCTGGTTTTTACCCGCTTGGGAGCGGTGGGCGTGGAGATTTGTAAATCCACCACACTGCCGGGCATAAGCGACTGTAAGCTATTGATATCAGCACTACTAAGCAGCATCTTTTTTTGTTTGGGCATCATTTAAAACTGAATCGCAATCACTATAGCTATATAATCATATTTTCAGTATTTCACAACTATTCATGTCCATCCTGGCTAAATCAGGATGCAAGAAGAGGTATCTCCCATGGCGCCACAATCGCCCGTCCTTCAGTATTCGTTATCGGTAAACTCAGTCAGCCAGCATTTGTTTGATGTCACCTTATCCATTCCGGCTATTGATAGTGAACACCTCAAGTTGAGCCTGCCGGGTTGGATCCCGGGCAGTTATATGGTGCGCGACTTCTCTCGCAACATCGTTAATTTTTCTGCCACCAACAGCAAAGGACAACCCATTGAAGTTACCCTGCTGGATAAACAACAGTGGCAGTTAACCACTGGCGGCGAGGCGGCAGAAGTAACGTATCAGGTGTATGCCTTCGATCTGTCAGTACGTAGCGCCTATATCAACGATGAGTATGCCTTTTGTAACGGCACCAGTGTTTTTGTTAGCGTTTCAGGCTTTGAGCACCTGCCCTGCGAACTGGT
The DNA here is from genome assembly GCF_003731635.1 of Marisediminitalea oceani. Taxonomy (GTDB): domain Bacteria; phylum Pseudomonadota; class Gammaproteobacteria; order Enterobacterales; family Alteromonadaceae; genus Alteromonas; species Alteromonas oceani. Next base: position 39,534 of record NZ_RCUA01000078.1, read on the forward strand.
AATTAAGAGCCCGGCCAACAAGCCCGACTGGCAAATAGAAACCACGCTACCTCACCTTGAGGATAACCGCTTTATCAGTGCCGACTATGATGAACTCATCGACCACCCAATATTTATTGGTGAATGCACCAGTGCCGACTTTGAGGTGGATGGCGTAACCTTTACTCTGATGTTCAGTGGCACCACAGAGTACGACATGCCTCGCCTGTGTGCCGATCTCGAAAAAGTCTGCCAGCATCATTTATCATTGTTTGGTAAGCCCTACCCGGTTAAACATTATTTGTTTATGACGTTGATTGCCAATGAAGGCTATGGTGGCCTGGAGCATCGTAGCTCTACTGCGCTGTTATTCCCCCGCTTTGAACTACCACTGGCCGGTGAACCTGAAGAACTCAGCGACAGCTACGTTAACTTTATCAGTCTGTGTAGCCACGAGTTATTCCACACCTGGCACGTTAAGCGTATTAAACCCGATGTGATGGTGGTGCCGGACCTCAGTCAGGAAACCTACACCGACCAGCTGTGGATTTACGAAGGCTTCACCAGTTTTTATGACGATGTCACCCTGGCCCGCGTTGGCGTTATCCCGCCGGAACGCTACTTTAAAATTGTCGCGCAAAACCTCACACGGCTGTACAAAAATGCCGGGCGCTTTAAGCAAAGCATTGCCGAGTCGAGCTTTTATGCCTGGAATAAGTTTTATAAACAGGACGCCGGTTCCATTAACCACATTGTCAGTTATTACAACAAAGGCGGCATCGTTGCACTGGGGCTGGATATTCTGCTCCGTGAGCGCAGCAACAGCCAATACAATCTGGACGATCTGATGCGGTTACTGTGGGCACAATACGGTGATGAAAGCGGCACACCCGCCAACGTGATAGAACAACTTTGCCGTGATGAGCTTAACGTAAACATAAAAGATTATCTCGATGCTGTGGTGTATGGCACAGAAGACGTGGCGATGGATAGCCTGCTCGAACATATTGGCGTCAGCCAGAGCGTACAGACTCCGCTTTCCTTACAAGATAAGGGTGGCGATGAGGCGGCTGGTAAAGTATCGCCCCGCTATGATTTTGGTGCGGTGACCAAAGATGCCGATACCGGTTTACTTATTCAGGCGGTATTGGAAGACTCAGCGGCATGTCAGGCTGGTTTGCAGATAAATGATAAACTTATTGCAGTAGACAGCTACGTGGTGAATTCAAAATTATTGCAGCGGCTGCTTACCGTACCTAATGACAAGCCTCTGGCACTGAGTGTAATCAGGGATGGCCGCTTGCTCAACCTGACTCTGCCGTTACTCCCCGCTCAGGCGCAAAACTGTGTGCTGAAAATTACCGATGAAGAAAAAGCAGTAGCGTGGTTAGGGCGGCAGTAACCGCCCTTTCTGTCATTACTGACGAGGCGGAACCAGCAACGCCGGATCGAGGCGTTCACTAAACCAGTTGATGCGCCAGTCAAGGTGGGGCCCGGTTGCCCTGCCCGTGGCGCCAATCTCACCAATTTTCTGGCCTTGTTCCACCAGGTCACCGGGCTTAACCGTGAGCTTGCTCAAATGCAAGAAGGTTGAGTTAACCCCAAGGCCATGGTCGATAATAATGGTGCCGCCGGAGTAATATAAATCCGGGTGCGCCAGAGTAACCTTGCCACCGGCCGGCGCAATCACCTGGGTACCGGTTGGCGCGCCAACATCTACGCCATAATGCGGACGCTTGGGCACACCGTTAAATACGCGCTGACTACCGTAAACACCTGTAATTGGCCCCTCGGCTGGCCAGATAAAGTCCACCGCAAAATCTGTTCGCTCACTACTGGTTTTGCGCGCTTTGGCAACCCGCCAGTTATCATCCTTTATGCGCTCCAGCACACTTTTAGGCGGCGTAACCATGGCTTGCGGTACGCCTTCAATGCGTTGTGTGGGATATTCACGGGCGGTCAGGGTGATCTCGCGGGTTTGTACTTCTCCCTCGGGAGTTTGCCAGCGCAGCGCCTGAGTGAGTTTGGCATCACGGCCAAAGCCCACCACAAAATTACCGTCTGGTAGTACTTTTACCGGCTCATCGTTCAGCCACATCTCACTACCGGGCATAAGTTCGCCGCGCAATAAACTGCCCTGGGTTAACTCACCGCGCAGTTCAAGTGCCTGTAACGCACTGCTAATGCATAACAAGCCAAGCAGTAAGCTTTTAAGCTTAATCACTTACCATGGCTCCTTTGCCAACCCCTTCGTAAGCCATCACGCAGCAGCTATCATCTGGCAGGCGCTGTTTTTGCTGGGTGTAAATGAATTGCGCAAGGCACTCTACGGTTGAATCAGTATCAATGATTTCGCAAATTGATTCAGGCAACACAATTTCAAAATAGCCCTGGGCCGCCTCATAGGCAAAACACACATGAGCATCGTAGTTTGCTAAGCGATGCTGGCATTGCAGCGCATCGGCGCTAATCTGATCTTCCCGGGAAGCAATATAAATGTCTTCCCAACGCTTGGCCCAATAAGCTTCGCTTTCAAGATCCTCACTACCGTTGGTGATAATATCAACCCGCGAGCGATGGCCATGTGCGATCCGCTGACAGTTGCCATCGTGCTTTTTTAGCCCATGGGTATAGTGATAAAACGGTGTGTTAATGACTTCCGTGCGTAGCTTAATGGTAAGGTTGTCCACGTTATCCGGCAAATGGGTGGCAATCACCTCGCGCAGATATTCACTTACCGAGTCCATGGTGATCGTCGGCGCATAAATAAACGCGTAGGCTTCCGCCGGGCAATACATCTGAATGGCCTGCTCATCGGGCAGGTCAAAGCGAACTTCTACTTGTTCTGAGTCTTCATCACGGCGGATATGTGCCTGTTCGCTTTCTGCCGGTACCAGCAGTTTATGGTCGATATAACCGTCGATCAGGCGTTTCAGGTTCTTTTTCACCACGCCAAAATCCTGGATCATACTTTCTTCATTCAAGGTGCCATCCAGCAGCACATCCACAATCCAGCTCTCGCCAACCATGCCACGCTCAGGGCATAGGTAAGAGAAGTCCATGACGGTGAGGTCGTTTACAAATAATTGCATTGTATCTCGTTTAATCTTTAACAGGTTGGCGGCTCGCAGACTGCGAGACGCCCAATAATCCACTTAGTATACCAGCGATAGTAAAGTGACTGTACCACTAGCTAGCTTAGCTGTTGCGTTTTAACTGGTCTTTTAAGTTAGGCGGGATCCCTTTTATCGTCAGCGTATCGGAATCCGGGTGATAGATAATACGGTCACCCAGTAATTTACGGTCAAAACTCAGCGACACGCCGCCGCCCTGACCACTGAACTTCGCCAGTTGTCGAATTGCTGCCGGGTCTGGCTGGACTTCAGGCTCAATGGGTGTTTCCAGCCCCTGGGTAAACTGGGCAAAGTCCCGCTGGTTATCTTCATCACGGGGTAACTTTTCGGCCAGTTCGCTAATTCTAATGCTGTCTCCACTGTCTATCTGCTGTTTAAAGTAGTTGGAGACTTCGGTGCGATGCGCGGTTTTCTCTTCGGCATCCAGTCCCTCACTGGCCAGATAGTTTTCTACCGAGCTTATGAGCTGTTTATTTTGCTGTTTTACATCGACCTTTTCCTCGCAGCCAACAAACTGCATAAAAAAGTCAGAAACCTTGCGCCCCATGCGCCCTTTTATAAAACTCACGTAGCGCTGTTGTTCCGGCTGAATGCGGTACTGGGTTAAATCAATCCGCACCGCCAGCTGCATTTTAGCCAGATCCAGATGCTCACGGCTGTTTAGTTCCAGCTGTTGGTTTATCTCCACGTGGGCCTTGGTGTTCAGCAACGTAACCAGTAGATACTGAGTGGCCAGATATTCATAATGTACAAACAGCACAAACCCGGTTTCTACCTGACCGGTATCAACCAGCGATTTCAGCAGCAGATCACCGGCGGTTTTGGTAAAAGGCACAAATACTGAGTCGCTGTCTGCAGGCGACGCTTCATGGTGGGCCGTGTAGCCGTTTAACGATTCAGCAAAGCTGGCATCTTCTTGTTCTGTTTCAATAAAATGTCCTACCCCTTTGCCTGGTTTACTCACAAAGGTGTGATGTAATTGCTGGCCCAGTTGTTCCAGCGCCGGCGTTACCGGCAGGCAGCCTTCGCGGGGGATCAATTGCATTTTACCTTCGTTATTAACGATAAGCTGATGCACGACAAAATGATGAATCAATATACTCATGAATTACCAGTGTCCAATTCGTTGATGAATGATGCAGTTTTTTGAATGAATGATTGTTATCAGATGCACAACGATTATAATCGCTTTATTGCCAAAAACTTTGCTTTTTCAAGCGATTTAACGATAAGAGGCGTAAAATGCCCCAACAAAGCCGATACAGTGATGCTGAATTCGAACGTCTGATGAACGACGTTATTATGGTACTAGAAAAACACGGCGCAAGTCGTGATCTTTCTTTAATGGTACTGGGAAATGTAATTTCTCATATTTTTGAGCATCAGGTACCCCCTGCCAATCGCGAAGCGATGGTTGAACAGTTTGCCAGCGTGCTGGTAAAAAGCGTGAAAGGAACGGCCTGACCCCCATGATTTTAGCAGAATCCCCAAGGCGTCAACGGGTAACAAAACTGGTTAACTGGGGTCACTGGTTTGCACTGGCGAATATAGTCATCGCCATAATTATTGCCTCTGTGTTTGTTATCTCTTCACCTGCGCCGGGTACGGTACTGGGTACCTTTTACCTTTTTGCAAACTGGTTCGGGCACATCAGCTTTTTAACCTTTTTTGGGTTTGTGATATTTATTCTGCCGCTGTGCTACCTGGATGTTTCCCAGCGCGTAATAAAAACCATTGCCTCCGCTGTGTCAGCGCTCGGGCTGGCGTTAATGGCCTTTGATGCGCTGCTGTATAACCGCACCGGTTTTCATTTAAGTCATAACTCCGCCTACCTGATAAAGAACGAAGCCGAAGCCCAGCTGTTTCAGTTTGGCTGGCAACAGTTTTTGTACCTGTTGCTGTTGTTTGTGGTGTGGTTTGGTTTTCAGTTAATCCTGGCTAACGCCGTCTGGAAGCGTATCGACCGCTTAATGCACTATCGTATTGGCCGCCGGGTGGTGAGCTTTTTTGTGGTGTGTTTTGTGTCTGGCCATGCTATTCACGTCTGGGCCGATGCCCAGCTCTATCAGCCAATCATTAAACAGGACAACATGTTTCCGCTGTCCTATCCGGCGACGGCAAAAACCACTATGTCACGCTACGGTTTGCTCGATATCGAACGCTACGAACAGCGCAAGCAATTGCAGTTTGACCCGGATATTCATCAGGTTAATTACCCGTCGGATCCGGTATATTGCGCACTGGAACCAGAAAGACAAGCGCTGTTATTGGTACAGATTGACGACGCGGATATCAGCCAGGCGATGAAAGAAGCGGACCTTCGACATATCGACAATTACTTCACCACCTCAACCACCATGGGCGGCTTAATCACCAGTACGCTTTACGGGGTTCCGGAGTTGTATCAGCAAAGTCTGAAAACCACCCAACCGGTATTGTTTGGTTTAAGTGATGCCTATGGTCTGAGCACCGAGCTATACGCCAACTCAGACGCTCAGCTTAAAGCGCAGTTTACCGAGCTTACCTTTAGTGAGCGGTTAACCGGCTCAGCTAATATTGTGGTGGCCTTTGCCGACGGTGGTGCGCTCACCCGTTTACTGCAGCGCAGCGATTTAACCAACACAATGGTGATGGTAGCTACGGGTTATCAGCAATCCAAAGGCACGCTGTACACCAATTTAGCGGTTAACAGCGAACTGGCCAGTACCGAAGATCTGGTCCCAACCCTGCTCAATGCAATGGGTTGTAGCGCGCCTTCACAGTTTTACTCCACCGGTCAGAATCTGTTATCACCAAAGCGTGACTGGTTAGTCAGTACCTCTGGTGAAAAGATTGTGGTGTTCTTCAACGACCAGCGTATCGACGTATTAAGTAACGGTAGTTACGATATCACGCATATCAGCAATGAGATGCGCAGCGACGATGCGCTCAATGTTGATTTACTCAGCCGGGCAATTAAACACCTCACCCGGTTCTCACAGTAAAGCAAAAAAATAGCAGCCAGTTGGCTGCTATTTTGGTTTTATCATTAAGCTACCTTGTCAATGATTAGATATTATCATTGGTAGGGTTTTACCTGTGGTAATCACGGCACGCCAAGGCAGTTGTCTATACTTCTATGTCGGAGTCGCCGACAGCGACCAAAGGGTGTTGTGCGACCCGGTGACCGTGAACCACTCTGGACTCCCCGCAGCCCTTAACAGTGAAAAGCATCATCGTCCCTGACAGAACAAACCAGACCGTCAATGACAGCACATCCATGTGCCGCATCGACTGAATCCTCATCCATGATGATTCTTCTGGTTTGTTATGTCTGCCAGTGACGATGACAACACTGAAGAAGGGCGCAAAAATTGTTCTTTCTTCGAATAAAATTAAAGAGCAATTTTAAAATTCAGGTCTAAACCGATTTCTCCAGGCAGTGGACAGTCACGTTAAATCTGCTTATAAAACAGTTTAGTCCCTGGCAAACAAATTAAAGATACTTGAAAAGTCTTTATCGGCGTTGTTGCTCTGCCCCTGATGCAGTCGATACAGCGCCTGCGCCGCAGAGGCCATAGGTGTAGCTGCGCCAACCTGTGCAGCGGTATCCATGGCTAGGGTCAGATCTTTATTCATCAGTTTAACCATAAAGCCGCCCTGATAATCATTGCTAGATGGCACGTTGTCCATCACACCCGGGCAAGGGTTGTATTTTTGTAATGTCCAGTTGCAGCCCGAGCTTTGCAGCATAATGTCTGACATCACTTTGGGGTCGAGGCCATTAGCAATGGCCAGTTGCAGTGCTTCGGACGTGCCTGCCATCAGGACCGACAACAACATATTGTTGCAGACTTTGGCAATTTGCCCGGCCCCCAGATCACCGGCTCTGAACAGGTTTGCCCCCATCATCGACAGCACCGGCCTGGCCCGTTCAACATCCGCTTCCTTACAGCCCATAATAAACGTCAGCGTGCCGGCAGCTGCACCGCCAACGCCACCGGACACCGGCGCATCAATAAAGGCAATGCCTGCCTGCTTAGCCTGTTCTCCCACTGCGATTGCGCTTTGCGCATCAATGGTACTGCAGTCGATCAGCAACGCGCTTTTATCAACATGAGCCAGCAAACCGTCTTCGCCCAGATAAAGGGATTTAACATGGGCTGCGGCGGGTAACATGGTTACCACTATATCAGCGCCAGCTACCGCTTCCTGCGGTGATCCTGCTTTGTGTGCTCCGGCTGCTACCAATGCATCAACTGCTTCCGGCATCAGATCGAACACCGTAACATGCTGATTATGTTTTAACAGGTTGCGGGCCATAGGCCCACCCATATTACCCAATCCGATAAAGGCAATTTGTGTCATGATTATTCTCCGGATAGTGTTAGCGGGGATTGCTCCCAGGGGCTGGTAAAATGCAGCTCAACAACGTCTTCAGAGACGCTGCCTACATCGGCAAAGCGCCATTTGGGCTGTTTGTCCTTGTCGATAAGTAACGCTCTTACGCCTTCGGCAAATTCGCCGGACTCGGCGCAGCGGCATGACATAATAAGTTCCATCTCAAAACATTCAGCCAACGAAAGCGATTTACCCCGCCGGATTTGCTCCCAGACCAGGTGCATGGTGATCGGCGAACCTTTACTCAGCGAATACTGCGCTTTACTCAGCCACTCATCCTCAGCAGACGGCATGGCTTGTATCGCTTTTACCGCCTCGCTAGCGCTTGTGCAGCCCTGCAGGGTCTCATCAATACTGTGCTGATGAACGGCTAGTTGTGCCTCAGGCCGCTCATCGGCGCTTAGTTGGTAACGCTCACATAGCTTATCTAACTGAGCAGTCACCTGCCCGTCCTGCCACTGAGTGTCACCAAGCGCTTGTAGCAGTGAAGGCAAAAACTCATTAGCCATGATGTAGTCGCCTAAGCCAATAAACAGTCCGTCAGCAGCGTTTAACGACGCCCCTGTCAGCCCGGCGAATAATCCGCTCTGACCTGGCGCACGAGACAGAAAATAGCTTGCTCCGACATCGGGATACAAACCAATGGTGATTTCAGGCATGGCCAGCCTCGATGAAGCTGTCAATAACCGGTGGCTGGCACCAGCCAGCAGGCCGATACCACCGCCCATCACAATCCCTTCGCCCCAGGCAATAATCGGTTTATCGTAGGTGTGAATGGTGTAATCAAGACGGTATTCAGTGGCAAAAAATTCAGCGATAAACGCCGGGATCTGATTAGCCGCCGACTGCATAGCCTGATACATGGAGACAATGTCGCCGCCGGCGCAAAATGCCTTGGGGCCACTGCCGCTTATCACCACCATTAACACGGAGTCATCCGTTCGCCAGGCATCCAGTTGCTGCTGCATCGCCATGGCCATATCCAGATCCAGCGCGTTAAGCGCTTTTGGCTTATTTAACTGCAGATGACCAATCTGGCGTCCACAGCGGGTCGGAATAAGACTGCTCTGTAGTTTATCTGTCACCGTTTTCTCCTAAACAAGTTCGCTACCTTCCTGCAGCACGCTTCGACTGATAATTAAGCGCATAATTTCGTTGGTACCTTCGAGAATTTGATGGACCCGAACGTCACGCACATGGCGCTCCAGCGGATATTCTTTAATGTACCCGTAGCCACCATGGATCTGCAGTGCCTCGTTACACACCGTAAAGCCTACATCGGTTGCAAAACGTTTTGCCATGGCACAATAAGCCGTCGCCTGGGGATCATGCTCATCAAGCTTGAATGCAGCCAGCCGCACTAACTGCCGGGCCGCAACCAATTCAGTTGCCATATCGGCCAGTTTAAATTGCAGCGCCTGAAATGCGGCCAGTGGCTTACCAAACTGCTGTCGCTCATGCATGTAATCGCGGGCGGTATTTAACGCCTGTTGCGCCGTACCAATAGAACAGGTAGCAATGTTAATCCGGCCGCCATCGAGCCCTTTCATGGCAAAAGTAAAACCCTGACCTTCCTCACCGAGTAAATGACTGGCCGGAATGGTCACATTATCAAAGGTGATCATCCGCGTGGGCTGAGCATTCCAGCCCATTTTTTCTTCCGGTTTACCGTAGCTTATACCTGCAGCGTCTGCAGGTACTGCGAACGCAGAAATCCCTTTCGCACCATTATTGGCGGTACGGGCCATCACTATGAGTAAGTCGGTGCTGCCTGCCCCGGAAATAAAGACTTTGCTGCCAGAGAGTACGTATTGATCACCCTGCCGCTCTGCTTTGGTGGTTAAGCTGGCCGCATCTGAACCGGCACCAGGCTCGGTTAAACAATAGGAAGCCAGCTTATTGCCGCTAACCAAATCCGGTAACCAGGTGTCTTTCACCGCCGCCTGGCCATAAGACGCCAGCATCCAGGTAGCCATATTATGAATCGTTAGCATGGCCGTAGTGGCAGTGCAGCCCATAGCCAGCTGTTCAAAGATTATCGATGCGTCGAGGCGACTGAGTCCCAGTCCGCCGTCCTCTTCCGGGGTATAAAGCCCACAGAACCCGAGTTCACCGGCCTGACGTAAAGTGTCTACCGGAAAGGTGTGGTCTTTATCCCACTGGGCGGCGTATGGCGCCAAAGCCTGTCTGGCAAATTGTGCTGCCACATCAGCAAAAGCCTGTTGGTCTTCGTTTAGATTAAAATCCACTGACTGTCTCCCTAGCGTAAATTAATCGTCAGGTTCGGACCGGCCGGAATGCTGTCTTCCGGCCAGCGCGAAGTGATGGTTTTGGTTTCAGTATAAAAACGCACGGCCTGCTTGCCGTAGGCATGCAGATCGCCGAAGAAGGAGTTTTTCCAGCCGGTAAACGAAAAGAACGGCAGCGGCACAGGAATGGGTACATTAATCCCTACCTGACCTACACTGACTTCAGACTGGTATTTACGCGCGGCTGCACCACTGGCGGTGAAAATCGAAGTACCGTTACCGTAAGGGTTGTCGTTAACAATAGCCAGCGCTTCATCCAGTGAATCCACACACAGGCAGCACAGCACCGGGCCAAAGATTTCTTCCTGGTAAATGCGCATAGTGGTCGTCACATCACTGAATACTGTGGGGCCAATCCAGTGACCTTGTTCGTAACCCTCCACCGTGCATTCTGAGCCATCTACCAGACAGGTAGCGCCTTCTTCTTTGCCAGACTGAATGAGACCCAGCACGCGCTCTTTAGCAGCATTACTGATAAGCGGCCCGAAGCCGGCTTCTTTATCATCCCATACGCCGGGTTTCACTTCGGCGATGGCACTGGCCAGTTCGTCAATCCACTGTTGTGCATCGCCGACGAACACGGCTACCGAAATAGCCATACAGCGCTGTCCGGCTGCGCCTACGGAAGCGCCAACCAGGTTATTGATCACATGCTGTTTATTAGCGTCAGGCATTACTACGGTATGGTTCTTGGCACCGGCGAAACACTGGGCGCGTTTCATATTAGCGGTCGCCGTCTGATAAACGTGTTTACCTACCGGTACTGAGCCAACAAAAGAAACCGCTGCGATATCCGGATGATTAAGCAATTGGTCAACCCGCTCACGACCGCCGTGAACCACATTCAGCACACCAGCCGGCGCACCGGCTTCCATGAATAATTCGGCCAGTAATACCGGTGTTTGCGGATCCTGTTCGGAAGGTTTGAGCACAAAAGTGTTCCCACACACCACCGCAAGCGGGAACATCCATAATGGGATCATGGCCGGAAAATTAAACGGCGTAATGCCCAGGCAAACACCGAGAGGCTGAACAACGCTGTACGTATCAATGCCCCGGGCAACGTTTTCTACCGTTTCGCCCATCATCATACTGGGCGCATTCATGGCCTGTTCAACCACCTCAATACCGCGCCACACATCGCCCATGGCGTCATCAAACACTTTGCCGGTTTCACTGGCAAGGACTTTAGCAATGCGTTCCTGCTCACGCTTAAGGATGGCCTGATAACGCATCATCACCCGCGCACGCTCTGTTACCGGCACATTTTTCCAGCTGTTAAAGGCGTTTTTAGCGGCAGCTACTGCTTGTTCGGTTTCTTCTGCTAATGCATCTGGTACGCGGGCGATTACGTCGCCACTGGCAGGATTGGTGACATCAATCATGTGTTGACTGGCGGAAGATCGGAATTCGCCATCGATTAATAGTTTAACGTTTTGCATTCCCGTTTATTCTCTGTCGTTAGTTTTATCCTAACGCTATAGCATGACTCCGTTTACGTAAACGTAAGGAGGCGTGAAAGCTGCGTTAACAATGTAAATAAATTGTGACATTGTTAGTCATAACCATACCTATTATTGAATTTACGCTTTTATTTTAGGTCCCTGCTGATATGCTTAACACAGGTAACACTGACGAACGCGGTAGATGAATGGTGCAAAAAATCAGAGTCGCAATTATCGAAGATAATGCGACGGCCCGGGCCACCATTCGTAGCCATCTGATTACCATGGGTAATTTGGAGGTGGCGAGTTTTAGCACCGGCAGTGAGTTAAAAAACGTATTGCGCAAGCAGCATTTCGAACTGCTAATTTTTGATTTTCATCTTGGCCAGCGCCGTAACGGGGTTGAATGGGTGCAAGCCCTGCGACAGGCTGATTTTATCCGCCCGAGTACCGGCATCATTTTTCTCACCGCCGACAGAATGCCTCAGACCATTGGCCAGATTATCGACATTCACCCCGACCTGCTGTTACTCAAGCCCTACACCATCAATTCACTGCAACGCGGACTGAATCATTATCTTGAGTATCGCGAGCAAGCCAGTAAAGCGCTGATGTACCTTGATGATGGTTACTGCGATCGGGCTATTAGTCAGGTCCGGCAACAACTTCAGGCACCGCTGTCGGCCAGACTGCGCTCCGACCTGGAAAAACTTCAGGCCAGGCTGCTATTACAGGTTCATCAATATACCGAGGCGCTCGATATTTATCAGCGGGTGCTACAACAATCCGATAAGGTACTTTGGGCTCAGTGGGGCAAATTAAAATGTCAGTTTTTAATGGGTAACTGGCCGGACTGCCAGGAATCACTGGATGCCATGCTCGATACCCTGCTGACCCGCGACAAAGCCTTTGAATGGCTGGCGTGTTTGTCTTTTGAGCAAGCGGCTTATGAGAAAACCGAATACTACCTGGATCACATTCAGGACAGTGAACTCAGCCTGCCGGCTACCCGGCTGAAAACGATGACCTACCAGAAGCAAAACCGGGTCGTAGAAAGTATCGATTTACTGCAAAAAAAACGTGAATATAACCGCTCTACCAAAGAGCGCTTCGACGAGTTCACCTTTGAACTGGCCGAATTTTACCTGAGCATTGCCCAAAATAGTCCGATGAATAACCGTGGTGAGAGTCTCACCCAGGCCAGAAAACTAGCCGGTGTAGCGGCACGCAGCCAGGGCGACTCACTGGTCAGACAGCGCCACGATTATTTACTGGCCTACAGCTATGTGCTGGAAGATCAGGGTGAAAAAGCCAGAAGTCTCACTCAACGTGAACACATGCAGGTATTTAATCGCAGTTCTGCAAACACGTTAATTACAGCTGCAAGAGTGTTTAGTGCCCTGGGCAATGAAACTCAGGCGTTGTATTTACTTGATATGGCAAAAGTAAAAAGTGAGTTGGGAGAAATGCCGGCAGAACAGCAAACGCTGCAAAGCAGGTTAATTAATGCAGAAAAAGAATCTGGCCTGGCCCACAGCCGTGCCGATGTCTTTAACGAACAGGGGCAGCAATTGTTCGTAAAAGAAGCGTATCAGGAAGCGCTTGCCGCGTTCTATCATGCCCTTCAGCTACGCCCGTCATTGCCGGCGATTGCTCTCAACATGTTGCAAACACTGCTGGTAGAACAACAAAGTAGCTACCGCAGTGTACTGCTGAATGATTTGGTTCAGCAAATTCATCACAGTGAACTGTCTGAAACTAACCAGCAGCGTTTTGCCAGATTACAAAAGAAATACCCGCAAATTAATGAGGTATTGATGGCAGCAACTCACGCCAGCGCCGCCAACCCGGTAACCCCGACTTAACCCTGATGCAAACGGGTTAATAAGCTCGACGTATCCCAGCGCCCACCGCCGCTTTTTTGCACGTCAGCATAATACTGATCAACCAGCGCCGTCAGGGCCAGCGTCGACCCGTTTTTACGAGCTTCATCCAGAGCGATCGCCAGATCCTTACGCATCCAGTCAACCGCAAAGCCAAACTCATACTCTCCTTTGATCATGGTTGCAGCACGGTTTTCCATTTGCCACGACTGCGCAGCGCCTTTACTGATAACATCGATTACGGTGCCACAATCAAGCCCGGCCTGCTCACCAAAGTGCAGGGCTTCGGCAAGGCCCTGAACAATCCCGGCAATGCAAATCTGATTCATCATTTTAGCCAGCTGGCCGCTGCCGTGACCACCAATCAGCTGACTGTGACGGGCGTAAGTATCCATAACCGGCTGCGCGCGGGCAAAGTCGGCCTCTTCGCCACCAACCATAATCGTTAGCTGGCCATTTTCTGCACCAGCCTGCCCGCCTGAAACCGGCGCATCCAGAAAGCCAGCCTGCTGTGCTGCACAGGCCTCAGCCAGCTCACGGGCGAGTTCGGCTGACGCTGTGGTATGGTCAACCACCAAAGTACCCGCACTGGTGCCAGCCAGAATGCCTGACTCGCCATAAACCACCTGACGAACATCATCGTCGTTGCCTACACATAAAAACACCAGTTCGGCGCCCTCTGCCGCTGCGCAAGGTGTGGTGCCTATGCGCCCACCATACTGACTCTGCCAGCTTTCAGCCTTACTGGTAGTGCGGTTATATACACACACGTCAAACCCGTTGGATTGCAGATGCCCGGCCATGGGAAATCCCATTACGCCCAAACCAATAAAACTCACTTTCATTATTTTTCCTTAGTCCCCGAATCAAGGTGAAGAATGTCGCGCTGCCAAGTGTAACACGCTGACAATTTATTGAAGCAAGCTTAACTTGACTGTAGGGCGCATCCTAATAGTATTAGCAGTACAGGGAAAGACAACGGGATTGCTAATGACTCCTACACCACGCGTTGCCATGTTCAGTGCGCAGCACTACGACATTCAATCATTTAAACAGCATCCGCTGTATGAGCAGATTGATTTGACCAGCTTTGAAACCTCCCTGGGGCCGAAGACCGTCTCGCTGTGCCAGAATTTCGATGTGCTCTGTGCTTTTGTTAACGATTGCCTCGACAATTCGATTTTACACCAGTTAAGCGATCAGGGCGTTAAACATATCGCACTGCGCTGCGCCGGATTCAATAACGTTGATACCGCTGCCGCCAAAGAGTTGGGACTGGCCGTTTCACGGGTACCCGCGTATTCGCCGGAGGCTGTTGCCGAACATGCTCTGGCGCTTATCATGACGCTGAACCGCAAAACCCATAAAGCTTATAACCGGGTCAGGGAAGGCAATTTTAACCTTAACGGTCTGCTGGGCTTTACCCTGCATAACAAAAAAGTGGGAATTGTAGGAACCGGCCATATCGGCGCCGCACTGGCACGTTTACTGACTGGCTTTGGTTGTGAGATTTATTGTTACGATCCCTACCCTGATGACGCTCTGATTAAACAAGGAGTGGTATATACCAGTCTCGAGACCTTGTTTAAGGAATGCCATATTATCAGCCTTCATTGTCCGCTCAATGAACAGAGTCATCATCTTATTAATGCCGAGTCACTGGCCAGCATGCGCGATGGGGTGATGCTGATTAACACCTCACGCGGTGGCCTGATCGACACTCACGCGGTTATTGAAGCGTTGAAAAAACACAAGATTGGCTACCTGGGCCTGGACGTATATGAAATGGAATCAGAACTGTTTTTCCGCGATCATTCCAGCGAAATTATTCAGGACGATGTATTTGAGCGACTGCAGACCTTTCACAATGTGTTGATTACCGGCCATCAGGGCTTTTTTACTGCTGAAGCTCTTGATCAGATTGCCGAAGTGACACTGCAGAATATTCTGGCGCTTAACAATGGTACGGCCGACGACAGCCGCTTTGTGGTTCTGCCGGATTAATCCGGCCGTTTTTCCAGCCACAGGTGAAAATACTTGCCCAGCCATAAATACGGCTCCTGGTGACCATACTGACGTTCGGTGGCCAGTAGTTCCTCGTATTTGGAATCTGCCATGTCACGGTCACGAAGGTAATCATGAAAGCAGCGAATTCCGCGCATTGAGTGCACTGTAAAACCAAGGTTTTGTACTTCAGCGATAACTTCTCTGGGCACCAGCGGCTGCTGAGGGTTTAAGCGCACCTGATTTTTCACTTTCATACCGCGGGCAATGTACTCAAAATTACCGTACACAGCATTACTGAACAGCGCCGCATCGCGGTTAAAGAAAGTCAGGCTGAGCCGCGCGCCCGGCCGCATACGATCAGCCAGTACGCTAAGTGCTTCAAAGGGCCTGGCCAGCCATTCCAGCACGGCATGGCACACCACTACATCAAACTCGCCGAGGTCATCGATGTCGAATAAGTCGGCCTGCCTGACGGCGATACCGGCATCCAGTTGCTTACGGGCGATAGTTAAAATATCTTCTGAAATATCAGTCAGCGTTAGCTGATGACCAAGCCCGGCAAGAAAAGCAGACATCACGCCTGTGCCACCGCCCAGTTCAATAATGCTTTGCGCCGGCTCTTCGGCCAGCACTTCACTTAACACATCGCAGAGCAACTGATGGCGTAAACGGCCTTTGGTAGTACCGTAAATATTACGGTTAAACTTTTCCGCCAGGCCATTAAAGGATTGATCTTTCAACAGGGTCTTCTCAGGCCGGGTTATCAATGTCGATGAAGGTTACCTTCAGGCCAAACTCACCTGCCAGGTGCTCACCCACTGCTTTAACGCCATAGCGCTCGGTAGCATGATGGCCGGCAGCAATAAAGGCAATGCCCATTTCGCGGGCAATATGGATGGTCTGCTCCGACACTTCACCAGTAATAAATACATCGCAACCGGCCATTGCCGCCTGTTCGATAAAACCTTGTCCGCCGCCGGTACACCAGGCAACCTTGTTAACCGGCTTATCCGCTTTGCCTTCGCAGACTACCAGGGGTCTATCCAGCTTTTGCTCGATTAATGCAGATAGTTCACCGAGAGTGGTTGAAGTTTCGCCCTGGTAAACAATACCCGCTGGGCTTACGGCTTCCAAAGGCACAACGTTGCTAAGTTCAAACAAGGCACCAAGCTGTGCGTTATTGCCCCACTGATGATGCATATCAATGGGTAAATGATAGGCCAGCAGGTTAATGTCATGGGCCAGTAAACTGGCAATGCGGCGTTTTTTCATGCCAACCAGTGGCTCACTCTCGCCCTTCCAGAAATAACCATGATGGACCAGCAAGGCATCGGCACCGGCCTCAATGGCGGCATCGATAAGTTGCTGAGAGGCGGTAACGCCGGTCACTAAATGCCGGATATCCTCGCAACCTTCAATTTGTAAGCCGTTCGGACAGTAATCCTTGATGGTCGCGACCTGCAATTCCTTATTCAGATAATCAACAAGTTGAGTCGTCAGCACGATTTATCCCTCGTTTTGATAGCCGTCGCC
Source organism: Marisediminitalea oceani (assembly GCF_003731635.1). Taxonomy (GTDB): domain Bacteria; phylum Pseudomonadota; class Gammaproteobacteria; order Enterobacterales; family Alteromonadaceae; genus Alteromonas; species Alteromonas oceani. The sequence continues at coordinate 56,204 of NZ_RCUA01000078.1, forward strand.
GCTGATCCCCTGGGCAACGAATGGAAACAGATGTTCAATCACATCGGCAATATCGATGTCTTGCTGGTAGTCCGCCTTGGCAATGTCTTTCAGCGCCTGACTCGATGCCATGGAAAACACAAAGCTGCCAATAGCGAAGTGCAAGCGCCAGAATAATTCATCGGCCGGGATTGCTGGTAATGCGGTGCGTAACATGGCCAGTATGGTTTGGACCGTCTCACCGTAGCTGCCCATGATAAAGCGGCGTAGGTGGCCCTGCGACTCGGTATAGCCCTTACCCAGCAACTGCACAAACATTTCGGTGCCATCGGGCTGCACCGCATTGAGGTTAAGCAGCGGCCCCTTAAGGTTTTGCAACACCTGATCCACGCCTTTTCGACCCACGCTGGGAACCAACTTCGCCAGCGCCTCATCAATTTGCGGCATCATTACATCAAAGTAACGCTTGAGCACCGCCTGAATGAGGTTTTTCTTACTGCCAAAGTGGTAATTCACTGAGGCCAGATTCACGTCGGCCCGGGCGGTAATTTCACGCATCGAAGTTTGTCCGTAGCCCTGTAATGCAAACAGGTACTCGGCCGCTTCAATAATTCGCGCTTTGGTTTGCTTACTCATTTACGACTTTTTAAACCATTGTGGAAGTTGACTGACCATACGCATTGCCGCCCTTTCTGCGCCCTGAGCAAAAGACATCCCCAGCTTTTCGGCAACATTTTTCTTTTGCATAAATTTCACCGCAAAAATATCGCGCTCCGGGTAAACACTCATGATGTAATCATCAGAGGTACTGATGCCGTCAATCAGGCCCAACTCCAGCGCCTGGCTGCCATACCAGTATTCACCGGTTGCCACTTTGGCAATATCCAGCTCTTTGCGGTTAGTGCTGACCCAGTCCTTAAACATCACATGCACGGCTTCAAGCTCTTCGCGGAATTTTTCCCGGCCTTCATCGGTATTTTCCCCAAATACCGTGAGCGTACGCTTGTATTCACCGGCGGTGTGCTGCTCGTAATCGATGTCATTCTTCTTCAGTAACTTGTGGAAGTTAGGCAGCTGAGCTAATACCCCAATAGAACCAATAATGGCAAACTGACTGGCCACCAGATGATCGGCCACACAGGCCATCATGTAACCACCACTGGCAGCCACTTTATCAACCGCAACGGTAAGCTTTAAGCCTTTATCACGAATACGCTGCAGCTGCGCAGCGGCCAGCCCGTAACCATGCACCACGCCGCCGCCACTTTCGACTTTAACCAGCACTTCGTCTTTCTCGGTTGCAATACACAACACGGCCGTAACTTCCTCGCGCAGTTTTTCTACCTCATGGGCGTCCATTGAGCCCTTAAAGTCGATAACAAAGAGTTTACCGCTGTCTTCTGCCGGCTCTTTATTTTCTTTCTGCTTTTTCTTTTGTTCTTTAGCCAGTTTCTTCAGGCTGGCTTTGTCCAGCGTCACCTGTTGAGCATAGTGCGTGATGTCTTTTAACTGCTCACTCACTGAATGAATTTCCAGTTGCCCTTTACCTTGTTTTTGTTTTGCCGCAGCACCTGCTGCCAGGGCCAGAACAATCACAATTGCGGCAACCAGTGTGACTGCCTTTGCTAAAAATAGTCCGTATTCGTATAAGAATTCCACAAATGCCTCTTGTGTTATTGTTTGTCTGATTTTTTCAAGCTGAATCATACCAGTGATCGTCTTCGCTGACGATACACAAAGCCTATTCAGCGTGCTGTGGCTCCGGCGCCAGACAAAAATAAAGCCAGCTAAGCTGGCTTTATTGGAATCACGTAGGTGAAGTAGTATTAGTTGGCCACCACATCAGTATTAGTGATGGGTAATGCCTGTGCTTCAGACTTGATAAAACCACCCACCTGCAATTGCATCTCGCGGGTAACCGCAGGGTCGGCAGCCGGGCTTAAGCTGGATGCATGCGCACCGCTGTTAAAACGTACCTGGCCACTTACCGTCCCCGTCTCCGAGGAGATAGTAGAAGTCACCTGCTCAAGGCCAATCATTGCAGCCATTGGGTGCTGACCCGCTAACGGTAGTGAAGTCACAACAGGGTTAACCTGATCCGGCAGATTCTCACCACCATCACCCACTACCGACATAAAGTGCACTGGTGTGGTAGCGCCAAGCATTCCGGCATAAGCAGTCGGGTCCCCGGCGTCGAGGATGGTTTGGGCGGCAAAGTTAAACTGCGCAAACAACGCTTCAACTTCTGCTCTGGCATCAGCATCCAGCAGTGCTACGAAATCGGTGTAGGCCTGACGAAGCTGGGCTTCTGTGGCGTTTTCGCCATAAACCTGGCCAACGTAAGCAACAAAGTCTTCCGACGATTCACTCAGTAACAGGGCTTTAATTAACGGCCCGAAGTCCGGTGACTCCATCAGGAAGGTAGCAATACCACTGGCCGGTGACTCCAGTGAGGCAGCGTTAATAGCAAACATGCCGTCAAGGGTATCATTACCCAGAGAGCTGTTTGCCATAGCAGCAAAGTTAGCGCCGGTAATGGCTCCCAGTGAAACGCCCATTACAGACACTTTTGACACATCCAGATCAATGGCCTGTGTCGCCGTCATATCCGCTACAGCATTTAAACCAAGGCGTAAGCCCAGCAGATCGGCCATGCCCTGACGAACGTTATCTCGAGCAGTAGGCAGTGAAGCCAGATTCATAAAGTGAGTTGGTGATACCGTGGTTGCACTGATATCATCGGTGCCATCACCGTTTACATCAAAGCCACGGCTACCATGTAAAGGTAAGTCAATGGCAACAGAAGCAATACCGTGCAGAGACAGAGTACCGCTGATAGCCATCATTTGCTCTTTTGTACCGGTAATACCATGCACCAGCATAACTACCGGCCAGCCGGCATCAGGTTTGCTGATTGGGAATCCCAGGGCAGTAGCAATGGCCGGATCAGGAATAGTGACCTGTACTTCCAGCGGGTTTGCCGCAATGGTGGTTTGCGGGATGGGGCTGTAACGGGTAACGTTACGCGCATCATCAATCATTTCGCCGTTCACACGCAGATCAGACAAGCCAACCTGGGTACACATTTCGTAGTTCGGACCAGGCTCAGCCATGGCCAGTACTTCAGCCGGTGCACCAGCCAGCACGATGCCGCTGTCACAGGCAGCATGCCAGAAGTCGTTAACCGGCGCGAGTGGATTGGTCATCGACGGAACCGGCAGATAATACGGCAGCGAAACAGAACCAGTGTAGCGCTGAGCCGCACAGAATGGGCCGGCTTCGGCAGCAAAAGACTGTGAAATTCCCGCAGCGACGGTTTCCATGCCACCCCAGTAAGCGCTTAGCTGACCGGATAAGGTGCCAAAAATGCCATCACAGGTTTGTAGCAAACTGAAATCAGTGGCATCGATAGCCGCCTGAACCTGAGCCGATTGCCCCTCTTTGGCCAATGCCAGCGCACCATCAAGCGTTGCACTGCTGATCAGGCCAAGTGCTTCCATGGCATTGTCCGGACCCGCTGCATCCTGCACCTGAACAATCGGCAGAGCCGTAGCCGGATTGCCCTGACCGGTGGTAAGAATTTGTACCAGATCGGCAACCAGCAGTTGCTTAACCGTGCCCATCACATCTACTGTTGACTGGGTTGTGAACGCAGACACATAAGTAATGTCTTCACGCTCATAACCCGCACCAAGTAGTGGGGTGATATAGGAGTTTACCAGTGTTTGTAAGGTCAGCTGATCTTCGGTAGCCAGTGGTGCAGTGTTGATATCCTGACGCACCAGATCCCAGGTAGTAGACCCCTGCACTGCTTTACCTGAAGTATCTTTTAGATCGGTGGTCATTACCAGCATGTAACCAGAAGCTGGTTTAAGCGGCTTAAGCGGCACAACACTTACGGTGTCGTCATCAACCAGTGACAATACGTAATCAACGCCGTAGGTGAGCTGATCGCCCAGCTTACAGCCAGATGAAGGGATGGCTGCCGCCGCACACTCAGGGTCGCTCTGATCAAGGCCTAGAGTTGCTTCAAATAAATGGATACCGGCCGACAAGGTAGAAGCGTCCAGTGCCACACCTGCCGAGGTTTGCACATCAATGGCAAAAGGATGCTGAATAGACCAGCCATCAAGAATATTCAGGGCATTCTGGGGGTCGCCGAAATCTGTTGGATCGGCTACCGGAATGTTCAGTGTGTAGTCAAAGAAGCCATCATCACCAGGTAACATTAATAAATCGTTTGGAATATTCAGCTCGCCGTTGGCCGGGTCAAATACTATACGAGAAAATGGCGTGTCGACTTGGGTTTCGTTATTAATGTCGTCAATGGACTCACCGCCACCGCAACCGGCTAACCCCAGTGCCAAGGCCACACTGGTGCTAAGGATTAGTTTTTTCATTATATCTCCCTACAAAACGGATTTTTGTTATTCTGGCTCATGATAAGTCCGACAGCTTTTGTGAAGGCTAAATACCTTGATCGCTGGGCAAATATCGAACAAGTACGACCAGTTACTAAACACATATTATTTTCTTTACGATGATTTTGCAAAATATTGTTAACTTTTTGTAACCCATTCTTGTAAATAACTGTAAAAACGTCAATTTATACACCTATCGTAGTAACTTATTTCAACTACGTAAAAGAATCGGTTTACATAAAACAGGATATTTGTATCATCACAGCACTTTTGCGCCCTAAATGCTGGGTATGATGAGAAAGTTTAGCAGGAAACTTGATTTATGAACGACTACATCGCACCGGACCACTTACTCAGTGGTAAAACCATTCTCATTACTGGCGCCGGTGACGGCATCGGAAGACAAGCTGCAATCAGCTATGCTACCCATGGCGCTACCTGCATTCTGCTGGGTAAAACGGTTAGCAAACTGGAAGCAGTGTACGACGAGATTGTCGCGGCCGGTTATCCCGAGCCAGCGATTATACCGCTGGATTTAAATGGCGCTACCCCGAAACATTATCAGGATATGGCAAATACCATTAGCGACCAGTTTGGTGTGCTCGATGGCATATTATTTAATGCCGGCAAGCTTGGTCACTTAAGTCCCTTCGCTCAGATACCAGTGGATGAGTGGCAACAGGTCATGCAGGTAAACCTCAACAGCGCCATGTATATGCTGCAGCCACTACTTCCACTATTACTCAAGGCCGAGGCCGCTTCGGTCATCTTTACCAGTTCCTCAGTGGGTCGCAAAGGCCGCGCGTTCTGGGGCACCTATTCGGTATCGAAGTTTGCCACTGAAGGCCTGATGCAGGTATTAGCCGATGAGTACAAGAACAAACCTCTGCGGTTTAACTGTATTAATCCGGGCGCCACACGCACAGCTATGCGGGCTAAAGCATTCCCGGCCGAAGATGCTGAGACACTGAAAACCCCGGCCGATATTATGCCGCTGTATTTATACCTGATGGGTTCAGACAGCCAGGAGGTAAACGGTCAGTCACTGGATTGTCAGCCTAAATAACCCGCTATTCACTTAAGTGACTAACTACAAATACCAAAAAGCCCCGCAATGCGGGGCTTTTTAATAAGTAAAACTAACCTACAGCAAATAACTGGCTTAATCGCCAATCTTAGCCCAGGTATCACGCAAACCAACAGTCTGGTTAAAGACCAGTTGCTCAGACGTGGAGTCTTTATCCAGACAGAAGTAACCGGTACGCTCAAACTGCCAGCTACCTACTTCCGGTACACGACCAGGCAGGCCAGGCTCTACCCATCCTGATTTAACAATCAGGCTGTCCGGGTTGATAGCGTCAACGAAATCATCTTCCGCAGCCGGGTTAGGCACGTTGAACAAACGATCGTATAATCTGAACTGCGCAGCTTCACCGCTGGCTACATCTACCCAGTGGATAACACCTTTAACCTTGCGACCGTCTGCCGGGTCTTTACCGAGCGTGTCCGGGTCATAGGTACAGTAAACCGTGGTCACATTACCCTCTGCGTCTTTTTCAACGCGGTTGGCTTTCACCACATAAGCGTTACGTAAGCGGACTTCTTTATCCAGCACCAGACGCTTGAATTTTTTATTGGCGGATTCGCGGAAATCTTCTGCCTCAATCCAGACTTCGCGGCCAAAATTAAGGTTACGCGTACCCATAGACTCATCATTAGGATGGTTGGGGGCAGTCAGTGTCTCAGACTCACCTTCCGGATAGTTTTCAATAACCAGTTTAATTGGCTCGAGTACAGCCATAGCGCGGGGCGCATTGACGTTGAGGTCGTCGCGAATACAGGCTTCCAACATGCTCATTTCAACCATGTTGTCCATCTTGGTTACACCAATACGCAAGCAAAACTCGCGCACAGAACCCGGTGTATAACCGCGGCGACGCAGGCCGGCAATGGTTGGCATACGGGGGTCATCCCAGCCAGCCACATGCTTTTCTTCAACCAGTTGAATAAGACGGCGCTTACTTAATACCGTGTATTCCAGGTTTAAGCGGGAAAACTCATACTGATGCGGCGTGCAGTCGATGGTGATATTTTCGATGACCCAATCGTATAAACGACGGTTATCCTGAAACTCCAGCGTACACAAAGAATGAGTGATCCCTTCAATGGCATCCGAGATACAGTGGGTAAAGTCGTACATCGGGTAAACGCACCACTTCTCGCCGGTTTGATGATGATGGGCAAACTTAATCCGGTAAATAACCGGGTCACGCATGCACATAAACGGCGACGTCATATCGATTTTAGCACGCAGCGAACAATGCCCTTCCGGGTACTCGCCGGCAGTCATTTTAGCAAATTCCTGCAGGTTGGTCTCGATGCTGGTGTCACGATACGGGCTGTTCTTACCCGGCTCAGTCAGCGTGCCACGCATTTCACGCATAGCTTCCTGGGTACTGAAGTCCACATAGGCCAGGCCTTTTTCGATAAGCTCCACGGCAAAACCATGTAACTGATCGAAATAATCAGAAGAGTAACGCGCCTCACCATCCCATTCAAAACCGAGCCATTTCACATCCTGCTGGATGGAATTAACAAATTCGATGTCTTCTTTGGCCGGATTGGTATCGTCAAAACGCAGGTTACAGCTGCCCTGATAATCCCTGGCAATACCAAAGTTCAGACAGATGGATTTAGCATGCCCAATGTGCAGGAAGCCGTTTGGCTCTGGAGGGAAGCGCGTTTTGATGCTCGTGTGTACCCCGTTAGCGAGGTCTTTATCAATAATTTGACGGATAAAGTTGGTCGGACGGTGTTCAGTCTCGGCCATTCGCGGTGCCCTCTTATTATAATGTTTAAGTTAAATACGTGATGAAGCAGAAGAAAAAAGCTATGCTAATACTACTTCGTGTTTAACAAAAGTATATCACTGTCTTAGGGGTGCTAACCAACACTACTTACAATTCAGTGCAATAAAACGGGTATCGCACAGATATTAATCAACGCGGACTCATCGGTTAAATAATAATATGAACTATAATAACGACGCATGAAGCATAAACCGACCTCTTTTGACATTGCCCACCTCGCCGGCGTGTCGCAATCCACGGTATCCAGGGCATTGAATGACAGTCCGCTGGTCAATATCGCAACCCGCCAGAAAGTGCAGGAAATCGCCCGCGAGCTTAATTATCAGGTAGATAAAAACGCCAGTAATCTGCGCCGTCAGCGCAGCAGCACCATTGCGTTATTGCTGTTTGAGGATCCGACTTCAGATGATTCGCTGGTGAACCCTTTCTTTCTGGCCATGTTAGGCAGTATTACCAAAGCCTGCGCCGCTAAGGGATATGACCTGCTGGTGTCGTTTCAGAACCTCGATAATAACTGGCAGGCAGAGTACGAAGACTCTCATAAGGCCGACGGGCTGATCCTGCTCGGTTACGGAGACTATCGCTCCTATGCCGGTAAACTCAGTCAGTTACACCAGCACAATACGCATGTTATGCGCTGGGGAGCACCCGTTGAGCAATGGCCCGGGATCTCTATTGGTTGTGATAATTTTAGTGGCGGGCAGTCTGTTACCCGTCATTTACTCTCCCACGATTACCGCTCGTTTGCGTTTATTGGCGATATCGGCGACAAAGCACCTGAGTTTCAGAGTCGTTACGAAGGCTTTCTCAGTGCGCTGGATAAACATCACACTCATCTTCAGTACGATGCTATCTCTTCTGAGGAGGCTGGTATTGAGGCGGCAAAGCATTTATTGGAAACCACTTCAGCACTGCCCGATGCCATTGTGTGTGCGGCAGATATTATTGCAGTGGGAGTGTTGCAGCAGCTTAAAGAAGCCGGGATACGAGTACCAGAGGATGTTGCGGTAGTCGGTTTTGACAATATTCAGTTAGCAGCGTTTACCACCCCCGGTCTGACCACCGTGCAGCAAAACACCGCCCAGGCTGGCGAAAAACTGGTAGAAAATCTGTTGTTAGCGATTGATGGCCATCCAACGGATGACCATTTGTTGCCAACTAATCTGGTGGTTCGTCAGTCTTGCGGCTGCGACATCAAATAAGGCCGGCCACCTTACCGCTACTGACGGCCCATCTGGTTCAGTAGAGCCCGGGTAAATGCCGAGTTACTGATCGGCTGATTGCGCACATACACCCGCACTGAGTGAGCCGGTACCGTGCTGGCCAATGTGCCATTTTGTGCTTCCGCTACCTTGCCGGTTAATTGCTCCTGCCATTGGCCCTGTTCAACAAATTCATCGGCAGTCATGGTGACCGGCGCATCGCCTTTATTCAGCATGACCAGAGCAATCTGGGTTTTATCATTCTCCACCAGCACCCGGTAGAACATGGCCTGGTTGCCTTCCATCGCAAGATTGTATTGCAGGCCCCGTTGTAAAGCTGGCGTGGTTTTGCGTACTTCTGCAATGGATTTTAAGGCCTGGCGAATAGGGTTTTCACGCTGTTCGTTGAGTAGCGCCTGGCCAATAAAGTTGCGGTTACCGGCGTGTTCAGCAGTACCGCGCATAAAGGCAAATTCAGAGCCCTGATAAACCACCGGGATCCCACGGGCAGTAAACAGCCAGTTATGGGCGTCGATAAACCCTTCATCACTGGCATTCATTCGCGCCATATCATGGTTGTCATAAAAGGTCGTGAGCTCGTAAGGGTTATGGTACGGGCCGTGGGTCAGGTACAGGTGTTCAGCTAATTGGGCAAAGCTGCTGTCAGCTTTTTCAAACACATTTACCATTGCCTTTTGTAGCGGGAAATCCAGCACCGCTATGCCCCCATTTTTGGGCTGCGTGTGCTGAGCGATAAAATTTGCGTCGTACTGAAAGCTTTCACCAAACATGTAAAAGCCCGGATGCTCAGCGCGGATCCGCTCCGCCATAGTTCGCCAGAAGCTATGCGAAACATGACGAATGGTATCGATTCTGAACGCGTCAGCGCCCTGCTCTATCCAGTACAAATAACTGTTGATCAGGTAATCCTGCACTGCCGGGTTATGCTCATTGAGATTGGATAGTTTGACCAGATCCGGGTACGGATGAAAGAAAGCATGCAATGGTTCTGTTTGGGGCGACAGCTCCTCAGGGGCCAGATTCATGTGATCGGCCACCAGCTCGCCTTCTGCGTTATACAACTCGCCGTAGCCTGGCTGATCAACGGGCATTGTCCAGCTTGGGGTGCCATGATTGGCAACAATATCAAATACGGTTTTGAATCCCTTTGCGCGCATGGCACCGGTAAAGTCAGCATAACTCAAAGAATCGCTGACCAGGTGCTCGTCGGGCTTATAAAAATTGGTTGCCCAGTAGCCGTGATAGCCGGTTTTACCGCCGTCTTTAAACTGGCCGCCATAGGTGATTTGCTCATCCCCGGTGAACGCTTCATCCGGATTATCCAGTACCGGTGATAACCATACCGCCGTAAAGCCCATATCGGCAATATAATCAGCGTTATTTAGCACGCCCTGTAAATCGCCGCCCATGTAGCCCACGTTGGCAAATTTGCCATCGGGGCCATCGAGGCGCAATTGCCAGGTTGGGTGTTCGCCGCCTTGCTGTTCATGATTGTTGGTAGGATCACCATCCACAAAACGGTCGGTCAGAACAAAATAAATGGCTTGCGCCGCAAATGGCTCTTTGGTGCCATAAATTTCTTCCTGCACTACCTTATCAGTGGTGCTGCAGCCAGTCAGTGATAGAGCAAGCAGCACTGATGCTGCGGGTATAGTCAATTTCATAAGAGCTATTATCCTGTGGTTCTGACGCCGAATCCGGAAATTAAAAACATCGCCAGTACCCCAGCTAGCAACGGAGTACCGGCGATAACAATGAGAAGCGTCTCATCATTGGAAAAAGTATGCAGTATGTGGCTGTAACCTTGCTCACCTTTTCGCGCAATAGCGGTGCGTAACAGCCTGTTAACAATGATTTAAATACTAACGGCAGTTGGCCGGAACGCCAACTTTGTGCATACGTATTCACAGGATTAATGCAAAAGGACATGTTTATCTTCAAAGGTACGAATATTGCTTAAGTATTGTTTAAATAAAGGTTAATTTTAAATTTACTGCTGCGGTTGGTAGAGCAGATTTGCCTGACACAATCTGCTTTAAAGGGTGACATTTTGGATACAGGCTGGTTATTGTTCGCTGCGATTTTAGTTTTTTGCATGCAGGCGGGCTTTTTATGCCTGGAAACGGGCAAAGTACGTAGCAAAAACAGCATTAATGTGGCGGCGAAAAATCTTTCAGATTTTATCGTCTCGTCGATATTATTCTGGATGTTTGGTTTTGCCATCATGTTTGGTCAGTCCAGCATGGGTTATTTCGGTACATCTGAGTTCCTTTTTGGTGCAAACCACTCTCCCTGGCAGTACAGTTTCTTTTTATTCCAGCTGATGTTTTGTGGCACAACCGCGACGCTGGTATCCGGCGCGGTAGCCGAACGGATGTCCTATCGCGGCTATCTGATCATCACCATAGTGTTGTGCACGCTTATTTACCCCTTCGTCGGTCATTGGGCGTGGAGCTCGTTATACTCTCCACAAAATCCGGGTTGGCTTGAAAGCCTGGGCTTCTTTGATTTTGCCGGCTCAACCGTAGTGCACTCGGTGGGCGGCTGGGTTAGTCTGGCTGCCATCATCGTGCTCGGAGCGCGAGCCGGGCGCTTCGACGATAATCATACATTCCCCGCTGGTAGTAATTTGCCCCTCTCCGTACTGGGTACCCTACTCATCTGGCTTGGCTGGTTTGGCTTCAACGGAGGCAGTACCCTGACTCTCAATGAGCAGGTACCAGTCATTCTGGTAAATACCTGTCTTGCAGCGGCTTTTGGCGGGCTTAGTGCCAGTGCTTTGTTTGTCAGCCGGCATCGGTTCCTGGACGTGAGCATAATGCTCAACGGCGTCATAGCGGGCCTGGTTGCAATCACCGCCAGCGCCAATGTTGTTGAACCGGCTTCAGCGGCACTGATTGGTATTATCGCCGGGCTGGTGATGTACGGCGGCGAGCGCCTGATGCTAAAAATGCGTCTCGATGACGCTCTGGGTGTAGTACCAGCACACTTGTTTGCCGGTGTTTGGGGTACGCTAGCCTTAGCGTTTTTCCATCAGTCTATAACCCTATTTTCTGACGCTTTCTGGGCGCAATTAAGCAGTCAGCTCATCGGCATAACGGTAGTCGGCCTGTTCAGCTTTACCCTCGCCTGGCTGGCACTGAATTTAATTAACCGTTTTATACCGCTGCGGGTGAGTGCTGAGCAGGAATACCTGGGTATGAACGTCACTGAGCACAATGCCACTACCGAATTGCTCGATTTACTCAACTCAATGCACATTCAGGAACGCCAGGCCAATTTTAACCAGCGGGTGCCGGAAGAGCCGTTTACCGAGGTAGGCCAGATTGCCAGACAGTACAACCGGGTTATTGAGCGCGTTCAGCATGAAATGACACAGCGGGACTCCCTGCTAAGCGATTTTAAAAGCAGCGAAAAGCGTAAGAGCGCGATCCTCAATTCCTCGATGGACAGTATCGTTACCATCAACCTTGAGGGTAAAATTATAGAATTTAATCCGGCAGCAGAACGCACCTTTGGTTGCTTACAGGCCAAAGTGATTAATCGCAACTTTATTGAGCTGTTTATTCTGGAAAAAGATCGCCCCTCGGTGACAGAAAGCCTCAACAGTAAATTTGTTGCCTCCAGTGGCCTGCTCATTAACCGCCGCAATACGCTGATACTGCGCCGTTCCACCAGCGATACCTTCCCGGCGGAGATTACCATTACCGGTACGACTTTCGGCAGCAGTATAAGCAATGAGTTTACCCTGCATATCCGTGATGTAACGCGCCAACGCCGATTGCAGGAAAAATTGCGCGAGCTGGCCTACAGCGACCCGCTCACCGGATTATACAACCGCACCTATTTCCTCGATGCCTTACAGATTGCCCTGCGCAACATTCATCAGGATTCTGACTCCGTAGCCGTGTTTTTTCTGGATCTGGACCGCTTTAAAAAAATTAACGACACGCTGGGCCATAAAGCCGGTGATGAACTGCTAACCGAAGTCGCCGCACGTTTAATTAACGTTACCCGGGAAAGAGATACCATTTGCCGCTGGGGCGGTGATGAATTTGTGATCATGATGACGGGTAATCACGATGAAACCACGGTGGTTACCAGTGCCACCAAAATACTCCAGGTTATGCGTGAAGCGGTAAACCTGGGCGGCCGGGATCTCAAAATCCCTACCAGCATCGGCATCAGCATCACCAGCGACGCTAATTGCCAGCCTATGACGCTTATCCAGCAGGCCGACATTGCTATGTACAACGCCAAGCAGGCTGGGCGGGATAATTTTAAAATATTTGAGCTGACCATGGCCCGGGATGCATCAGATCAGTTTAACTTCGAGCAAACGTTGCGTCAGGCTATCCAATCAGCCCATCAGTTTGTCATGTTTTATCAGCCTAAAGTAAATCAGCATCGCGAACTGGTTGGCCTTGAAGCATTGGTGCGGCTTGAACTCAGCCCGGGTAAATTCACCTCACCGGCTGAGTTTATTCCGGTAGCAGAAGAATCTGGCCAGATCATCGCCCTGGAAGAACTGATCCTGCGACTGGTCTTTGCACAACTGGCCAGCTGGCATCACACTTATCCCCTGACGCCACGGGTCTCGATTAACCTGTCAGGCATTCACCTGCTGTCAGACACCTTTCTGCCGTTTTTGAATCAGTGCATGGAAGAGTTTGCCATTCCTGGCGCCTGGATTGAGTTTGAAGTCACCGAAAGCGTGTTTCTTAACGATATTGAACGCTGTATTCAAGTGTTACAGGTATTGCAGGGAATGGAAATTGCCATCTCCATTGATGACTTTGGCACCGGCTACTCCTCGTTAAACTACCTTAAAAACCTGCCGGTGGATGTGCTGAAAATCGATCGCTCCTTTGTATTGGAGTGTGCCAGCCAGAAGGAAGATGCCAAAATTTGTTCTACTATTATCGAACTGGCTTCGACCCTGGGGCTCAGTACCATCGCTGAAGGGGTTGAAAACCACGCTCAGTTTGAGTTTCTGGCCACCCACGGCTGCGATAACTTCCAGGGCTATCATTTTTACCGCCCCTTATCGGTAACACGCATCGATGAATTGCTGGCCACCACACTCGAGGTGTCGGAGACTCACTGATCCAGGCGTAAGCGATTATTGGTGTCCCGGCTGGTCCGGATTAATTCCAGCGAGCTGTCATAGTCACTTTTCGCCAGTCTGTCATAAAGTAATACATTGACTGTGGCGGCCAGATTAAGACTGTTAAAGGTAGGGATGTACACTACGTGGTCACACTTCGCAACGAGCGAAGGCTCCATACTGCCGTCTTCAGGACCAAACAGATAAAAAGCATTATCCGGGTGAACGAATTCGGGTAAGGGTGTTGCGCCTTCCACCAGCTCAACCCCTACAACAGTGGCGCCGGACGGAATAACTGTTTCCAAATGGTCAACGCCAACCGTGGGGATCACGCGATGATAGGCTTTGGTATCAGCATTAAATTCCTTAGCGTGACGAAAACGCTGGCCGGTATAAAACACACTGCTAACACCAAAGCAGCCGGCGGCTCGCAGAATACTGGCAACATTGGTCGCTGATTTCGGGTTTTGTAACCCTATAGAAACGGCACGATACACGCTTTACCTCCTGTCTGAAGAAGCAAGCATTTTAGTCGGCTGAGACAAAATCACAACAACCATTACAATCCAATAGCGCTTTATCAGCGTAGTTATGAGGTCGGGCAATTCCTACAGACAGTCGGGAAATATTTGCCCGCGGTACCAAACCATCATCAACACGCCATCATTCAAACTCCATATACCCCCTATTTTCAATAAGTTACAAATAAAATTCCGACCAATCAAACGGTACAATTCCTGCAACCACTCTTGGTTAACTATCATCAGGTCCTGATATTAACTGACAAAATTTCAGCGACACTGATTTATCAAGGATAAGGGTAATCAGGGGCTTACTATGACCAAGCAAAATATTTTCGAACCAGGTAAGAATTGTTGGCAGGAAACTCAGGCCTGCTATTCCAGCCCGCTTATCGACTGTGCTAACTACTACCGGGCCTTGCATTCAAGTATTTGTAAAGCTGAAAAGCAAATCATCATCGTTGGCTGGGATATCGACAGCCGTATTCGTCTGCTTCATGGGGAAGAGGAAGAACAGTCTGAAGCCCCTTCACGGATTGGCGACCTGATCAGGTGGAAAGCCGAGCAGAACCCTGACCTCAAAATCTATCTGCTACGCTGGGACTCGTCCTTTGCATTTTTCGATCAGCGTGAAATGTGGGCGCTGGAGGTTTGGCAGGATAAAACACCAGAAAACGTTCAGGCTATCCTTGATGACTCTATTCCCATGGGCGGCTCGCAACACCAGAAAATCGTTCTCATCGACAACGAAGTGGTATTTTCCGGTGGTATGGATGTGGCATTACACCGTTGGGATACCCGTGAGCATAAAATTGATGAACCAGGTCGCAACGGTCCGGACGGAGAATATGGTCCGTTTCACGACGTGCAAATCGTGTCCAGTGGTCCGTTGGTAAAACATTTTGCCGAGCTCGCACACTGGCGCTGGAACCGCATTGCCGAAAAACCCATCGAGTCTATTGGGTTTCCTGACACCGACATGGATGATTTGCCCAGATGCTGGCCGGACGGCGTAAAGCCCTGCTTTACCAACGCCGATTGCGCTATCGCACGGACCATTCCGGAAATGGAAGACACCGAGCTGGTTCAGGAAGTGCGCCACATGCTGATCAATCTCATTGGTCAGGCAGAGAAATTTATCTACATTGAAAACCAGTTTGCCACCCGTGAAGAGATTGCTTACGCCATTAATAAGCGCATGAAAGAATGCCCTGACCTGCACGTGGTCATTGTTAGCTCTTACGATCCAAAAGGCTTGTTTGAATCTGAAGCTTACTGGGCGAGCCGTATTACGTTTAAGAATATTATCGAAAAAGATATCGATGACGATCGGGTAATGATGACCTACTCGTCTATCCGCGATCAACAAGGCCGCATGGCTTACAAACGTGTGCATTCAAAGGTAATGACCATTGATAACCAGTATCTGGTGATTGGCTCATCGAACCTGAGTAATCGCTCAATGACACTGGATACCGAGGTCGATCTGGTCTTTCATGGCAGCACGGAAGAGAACCAGCGCTGCATCGAATTTGTTCGCAACGATCTGCTGGCAGAACATACCGGCCGGGAGACCGACCAGATGCAGGAACTGATCGACAGTGATGCGCCGGTAACGGCCATTATGGAAGGTCAGTTAGCCCACGGCTATGTGCTCACAGAAATTGATGACAGTGAATTTACCACCGCGTCGGAAACCAATGTGTTTCGGAGTATTTCTGATCCGGAGGAGCCGCTTGGTCCGGCAATACCGGATTTTCATGGTAAATTCAGTGCCATTACCAATCCTCGTCGCCGGACCATTATGATTAGCCTGGGAGTTATCATTCTGGCGCTGATAGCCGGTGCGCTGATCCTAATCAGTAATACCGTCCCGTGGCTCGATGGCGACCGTATTCAGGCCTTCCTGGAAGAAAGTCGCGGTACGTACTTTGCCTTACCGACCGTATTACTGGTGTATCTGGTGGGTGGTCTCCTGTTCTTCCCGGTTACCGTGCTATCTCTGGCGGTGGCTGCCATTTTCGGCCCGATATGGGGTCCGATCTACGGCATCATGGGCGCCCTGCTGAGCGCCGGCACAACGTTCCTGCTGGGTAAACTGTTAGGTAATGCCGGACTACGCAAGCTGGGTGGCCCTAAAGTTGAGGCGGTTGATGAGAAGCTGAAAAAAAGCGGCATCATTGGCGTTGCAGCCATTCGCATGCTGCCGGTAGCTCCTTTCAGTCTGGTGAACCTGGTGGCCGGTATTTCATCTATCACACTGATACAATTCTTAATTGGCACCTTTCTGGGCATGGCGCCCCAGATGGTTGCGAAAGGCCTGGTAGGTGACTCTATCATGCAGATTTTCAGAAACCCTTCAGCCGAGACTGTAAGCTATCTGGTAGGTGGCCTGGTGTTCTGGCTGGCAATGATTATTGGCTCGCAGAAAGCGGCCAAAATGTATCAGGCGAAAAAAGAAGAGGCAAAAGAAGAATCTGAAGAATGTATCGCTTAATTACCTATAATCTGCATAGCGGCGTCGGCCGGGACGGCATTCAGGATTATGCCCGCATCGGCCGCTTTCTGGTTGAACAGGACCCCGACTTTGTATTACTTCAGGAAATGGATACCCGCGCTGCTGAGCGCGACGTAAACGATGATATCAGTGCAATTTGTGCTGACGGTAAATACATGTTGATACCTGCGCCAACGGTGACTACCCAACATGGCTGGTATGGCAATGCTATTCTCACCCGCCATCCGGTTTTGCACCGCCAGCAGTTTAATATCAGCGTTCCCCGTCGCGAACCGCGCACCCTGCAACATGTTGTGGTGACGCTGGACAAACAGCCGCTTAGTCTGCTGAACGCCCATCTGGGACTCAAAAAGAAAGAGCGCGCCTATCAGGCCAGACGATTGCACGAGATCATGCTAACTATTAATGAGCGGAATCAGATGCCGGCCTGCCTGGGTGGTGATATGAACGAGTGGTGGCTAAACACCCGGCTATTTAAACGGCTTGATCATACTTACCATCAGCTTCGCACGGGCAGAAGCTTCCCAAGCCACCTGCCCCTGTTCAAACTGGACCGGTTATGGACCAGTCCTGAGCTCAGAGTAAACCACTGTGACCGGTTAACAGGTAAGAGCTATCGCCACTACTCTGATCATTTAGCAGTTAAGGTGGATTTTGAGATTAACCCGCCTACTGAATAAAGTAGGCGGTGACTTTCAACTGTCCTTGCTCTTCTGTCAGGACCAGGATCTCGCTAAGTGAACTGGCTTTCTCAAACTCACTGGCAAACTTTAGTACCCAGTATTCCCCGTCGGGCAAACCGCTGAACTTCTGGCGTTTGCCGTAACCAGTGAGATTACGGTTGGTTAAATCTCCCAGTTTGCTGCGGGTTCCTTTTAGTACCTGATCCCACTGCGAGGCGTCAATACGTTGTTTAAAACCCTGACTGGCATATTGCCAGGTCTGGTAGTAGCGACCGTTATCCAGTAATTCCAGCCAGGTATAGGCGGGCGCCAGATCCATCTGGGGCTCATTAGCATAAGACGGCCAAAACGCCATCAAACACCAGCTAACTAATAGTAAACGTGCGAACCTGCGCATTATCATTTCCCCAAAAAAAAGCGCGCCGGAAACCTGGCGCGCTCTTACGGTACAACAAGTCAGGGTTATTTCGCAATAACCGTCAGGATGGGTTGGGAAGCATCCGGACCGGTTACCCTGAACTCGTAGGTTCCGGCTGCCAGTTCAATCATCAGATTATTATTACTGGAGCCCAGAACCTTACCAACACCCTCTTCAACGGTATTGGTCAGGGCATCGTCCGGATTACCCAGATTCACAGTCGCCCAGTCTTCTGAGGCCACCTTAAATTCGGTAGCACCACCGCCCAGAGTTATATCAACGGCATAAACACCAGCGCCCTGATAGATAAGCTCATCATCGGTGCCCCAGCCATTCATGCCACCGCGCAGATAAACCGGGGTATTACCAAAGAATTGCTCATTGAAGACTTTGAGTACAGGTTCGGCCTTATCGGTAGCATCAAGCACAAACACATAGTCACCGTCTTCTTCAATGGTCAGTACCAGGTTGTCATTGGTCGCCGCCAGGTATGCCGGCTCACCTAGCACTACCTGTTTATCGTCATCAGCTCCTGAGATTGCCCCGAGATTTACGGTTGCCCAGTCTTCAGATGCAACCTTAAACTCATAGCTGCCAGCAGCCAGTGACATGGCCACCTGATACTGACGACCACCCTGATACAGCAGTGGTGTATCTGTTCCCCAGCCGTTAAAGCCGCCGCGCAGGTAAACCTCGGTTCCCGCATAAGGCTCCTCGTTTTCTATCGTTAATACCGGTGCCTGCGGATCGCTGGCATCTACGGTAAACAGATAGGTAGCATCGATTGCGGGGGTAAAGAACAGATTGTTGTTCGTAGTGCCCAGCGCTACGGGTTCGCTCTCGGTAACGGTTGCTTCAGACGCATTGGCTGCACCAAAGTTAACCGTTGCCCAATCTTCGGAGGCAAACTTAAACTCATACTGATTACCCGCAGTTAACTGGGCTGTTGCGGTGTAGATACCGTTACCCTGATAACTGAAATCACCGTCTGTGCCCCAACCATTCATGCTACCGCGCAGATAAACCGGCGTATCACCGTAAGGCACAACATCAGGAGCTCCCGCGGTGGCGTAACTCGCCAGACCATAACCCTGGGCCCCTGCCTGAGGCTTAACAAATACCGCGATGGTTAGCGCTGGCACGGTAAAGCTGCCATTGCCCGCTTGATCTTCGGTGAAATAAGCGCCGCGTACGGTGCTGTCGTAAGAGCTTTGCTGAACCGGGTGTAGCATAAAACCACTAGCGGTATTGACGCTCAGGGTCTTTTCCTCATAACCGGTATTTACCATTACCATCACGGCATCGTAATTAACATCGATATCAGTAAGCAGGGTTTCTGCCTCACTGTTATAGCCGTCGTCAATGCTCATGGCGATCAGGCCAACCTGCTGGCGGTTACCCAGATTATGGAAACCTACTCGCTGCATGATTTCCTCAGCGGTAGTGAGTCGGAATAACGGACTGGTCTGGCGAATGGTTAGAAATTCCTTAAACACTTCTGCCGCCAGTTCAATTTCCGTCATGCTGGCAGCCCGTTCAGGCGATGACACAAACTGGCCCATTTCTGACCAGCTGGCCTCGTTTTTCTCAGCCAGCGGTAAACCCACATTCCAGTTGTTGGTTTGCATGGTGAAATCTACGTAGTTAAACCAGTCACCGGAGTCGTAGCTGTCGCGATCCATGGATTTAGAGCGCAACATATCACCGCCCATCTGTAAAAATGGAATACCCTGGGATAACAAAGTAATTCCCATACCGGCATTTTGCGCCCGCACTCGTTCGTGGAGGGTCAGCGACTCTGGTAACACGTAGTTAAGCTGATCCCACAGGGTTTCATTATCGTGCTTGGACACATAATTGATAATGTCGGCAGGATCCTTAGCATAACCACCAAGTGCTGAGGCCGTGGTAGCGCGTCCACCCGAGGTGTTTAATACAAAGTCAGCCAGCGTTCCGGCCATGCCCATTTTGACCCTATCCTGTTCATACAGTGCAGAATCACTGTCGGGGTTAAAAATATGACCATAGCGGATCGCATCACGCAGTCTGTCGTTATAGGTACCAATTTCGGTACCGGCCATATTCAGCTGGTTAGCCTGCTCGTAACCACGGTCTATCTTGTTCCAGCCTTCACCGTAAAAGTAATTGTCCGGATCGATAGCCTGAATAGCTTCACGTAAGCGCACCATGCTGTCTTTGGTAGACTGACTCATTATGTCAAAGCGGAAAGCGTCAAACTTGTATTCACTGGCCCACATCGATAATGAGTCCAGCATCAGCTTTTCCATCATCACATTACGCGGCTCGGTGTCCTCGCAACAGGTTTCCCGCACAATAGCACCGCTATCCGTCTCATAACGATGGTAGTAGCCGGGCACCACTTTATCGAGTACCGATTTAGTAAAGATACCTGATGCATTGGTGTGGTTATAGACCACATCAAGGGCAACGCGAAGGCCAATCTCGTGCAGTGCCTGTACCATGGCGCGCATTTCGATGATCCGCTCAACTCCTTCAGCACTGGACGCATAACTGCCTTCCGGCGCATTGAAATGATGCGGGTCATACCCCCAGTTAAAGCTGTCGACACTGCGTAAATCCTGGGTCAGCGCCTGGGCACTGCCTGCCTGGGATAGCGGGTCGTAGCTGTTGTAAACATCCAGTAAAATGCTGCCCGGATCTTCTTCGTTACACACCTGAGCATCCGGTTTTTTCACACAAAGCTGACCTACGGTATCGTAGATGTCCACGGTATTGGCCGGGTCTTCGTCTATGGTGGCAATGTCATTGCTGGGCAGAATGTGAAAATGGGTTAATCCCGCATCGGCCAGGGTCTGTAAATGATTGACCGGATCGCTGCCGGTTTCGGTAAAGGCCAGGTATTTACCACGATTGGCTTCACTGGTAGACATATCGCGAATACTGAAGTCGCGCACGTGCCCTTCGTAAATCACCGCATCTTCCGGATTCGCAATCTCCGGGATCCACTGGGTATCCCAACCGTCTGGTTTCAGCAATTCATCACTTAAATTCACAAAGCGTGAGAAGCGCCCGTTGGTCGACAACGACACCGAGTACGGGTCGGTTACTTCGAGCGTAGTAATTTCCTCCAGCGATGGATAATAAACGGTGACTTCATAACGATAGAGCTTTCTGTCGAGACTGGTATCACCGGCATAGGACCAGACGCCAGACGTGTCATCGAAGGCCATTGGGTAACGGTTAGCCAGAGTCTTATCATCATTGAATACCAGCAAGTTTACTTCCGTTGCCGTAGGAGCCCAGACTGCTGCTGTAATGCCTTCATCGCTATAGACCCCACCGAGCATGGCTTCATCGGCATCATTTTCACCGCGGGTGTATAACTGGTCGAGTACGTTGGCATGTTGTAAGCGTGTGGCTGCCAGCAAAGTACCATCGCTTGCATAACCGCCCACAACCACCTGGGTTTTCAGCACTGCTTTGGCCTCATCGCTACTCCATTGGCCTTCGAATGCCGGCAATGAAGCCAGATGTGGGGCAATAGCAACCTGCTCTTCGGTAAGGCTGGTCGCGCTGAGCTCGACGGCGGTACCGTTGAGACCATTTTCCACCGAGGTGGCCAAATCGGCCGCGGCAGAATAATGCAGTTTAACCGTTTCAACACCGTCCGGTACGTCCCATAACACAACCTGGGTATCCAGCCAGTGCGCCGCTGCACCTTCAATTTTTACCGGTTGCGGACCAAGTGATAATAAAGGAAATTCAAAAACGGTGGGCACGCCGGAGAGCGTAAAGTTCATCCGTGTGAAGGTTTCATCGTCCTGATCCAGTGGAGCCTGGAAATCGGCTCCGCCCATTTCTTTGCCTGCATCGTCAGTCCCTTTGTGAATAATAAAGTTATGACAGGCGCCCGGTGTGCCGGCTAAACCGGGTTTAAGCTCCAGGATCCAGTACGCCCCGAAGTTAGGATCGATACCAGAAATCGCCCGGCCATTAGCCCAGTCGGTATCGCCATCGGCGTAAGCGTCACAGGCATCGTTATTCCAGGTATGCAGTTTCCAGCCGTCATAGGCACTGTCGCCAGGATCATTTGTGGCCCCTACTCCAGCACGGTTGTAGTACAACACGGCCTGATTAGCAGTTGGGAAATACACCGGATCGTCCAGCGTTGGATCAGCACCAACCACGCAGGCACTGTTGTCTTCATTAGGTACCGTGGGTGGATCGCAAGCAATGGGCGGTTTTTCTACACACATCATGCCAGCTTCATCGGGCACCAGAGGCGCATCACACACCAACAAGTCATTGGAACCAGAGTCTGTGCCAGAACTGCCGCACCCGGTAAGGGTGAGCACCACTAACACCATTAGGCCAGCCAGTATTTTATACAGCATGCCGGTGGATGCTGTGGGTTGAGTAAAAGTATTCATAGCGAGTAAGTCATCCCCAGGAAGTATTGGGTTCCGAAGAACTGAATGGTTCCTGTTTGTTCAGGCGAGGTGAAATAGCTTTTGGTGGGTTCATCGGTCAGGTTATTTATCTGGAACAACACACTTATGTTGTCGTTGATTTCATATGATGCCTGATAGTCCACCACTAACTCGGAATCAAAATTGACGGTCTGATCGTTGACCGCGACCTGCTTGGAAACAAACGCGTCGCGGTAGCGGCCAGACACCCGGGTTTCAAACCCTTCGTATTCCCAGAACAAGGTCATAGTGGCAACGTTTTCTGACAAGCCCGGTAGCTGGCTGGCATACACGCCATTGCCGACGGTGCGCTGTATCTCACTTTCGGTATACGAATAGCTGGCATTAACGCCCAGTCCCGACCACATACCCGGTAAGTCACTGTATATCTGGGTATAAGCCAGCTCTATACCGCGAATGTAACCGCCGCGGGCATTATTAATAGCGGTTTCATAGCGACCATCAGTGGTAGGCACCGTAACGGTAACCGGCGCTCCGGTATTATCTACAACCGGCTCAGGCGCCTGGCCCGGATAATCGGCTTCGTAAAACACCGGTACAGTAACTGAATCCGGCACTACAAAGCCGTTGCCTTCAAAGTCATAGGGTTCGATGGCGATGTTTTCGATAAACGACTCAATGTTCTTATAAAACCCTGCAACGACAATCGCGCCGTCACTGTCATCAAAGTAGTGCTCATAGGAAATGTCATACTGAGTAGCGTAAAACGGATCCAGATAAGGGCTGTTATTCGATGACCCCGAAATCCGCGCCTGCTGATTGGATAAGGTAATCTCACCGGAGTCGCGGTTCTGGGTAGCACTGATTAGCTCAACATTGGTGGACGCATTGGCTGCAAAACGATTGATCGGAGCCCGACCCATAACCCGCGCAGCAGCAACACGAAGTTGCGAGTTATCCGTAATCTGGAAATTTAAGTTAATCGACGGCAGGACATCGGTGTACTCGTAGGTGAGTATGGCCGGGCGATAGAAATTATTGATATAGCCAAGCTCATCGACAATATTTTGTGCGCCAGCAGTGGGATCGCTGACCTCTACATCCTGACCGGTATCCGGGTCCTCCACAAACATGGTTGCTCTTTGCAGTGTGGTAGAGCTCTGTTTTGATTTTACATAGCGAACGCCGATATTACCGGTAATCGGTAACCCGCCGATTTCAGTATCGATATTGGCCATCAGGTAAGCAGCTGAGACGGTTTCAAACACGTCTCCACTTTCCAGGACCGACCATGCGGTAGACACAGTGGCATCGTCAGGGCCATTAATTACACCCGGGTCTCCTGCTCCCCAGGTTTGCGCTGGTTGCGGTATCCCGGAAGGGAACCAGGCTTGAAGCGCTTTGCCCAAATCAATGGAAAGGTAATTGGGAAAGTAAGCAAAGTCGCCCTGCCAGTTCACCATTTCGGCTAAATCATCGGTCAGACGCAGCGGCGGCTGGCTCGAGGAAAATGCCTGGTCGTTACCATATTCAAACACCGAGCGATCGTTACTGTAGGTGCGATCTGAGTAGCGGCCACCAAATTCGATTGATGATATGAAGTCGGTATCAATAAAATACTGGAAATCAGCCCGGTAGGCATCCAGTTCATCACTGTTAACATAGGGATAAATGCCATACTTACTGACCATAACCCGGTCCAGATCGGTAAAGGCATCGGCCTGATTGAACTGTAAGTCTGGTAAGTCCATACCATTGAGCAGATACGAGATCTGTATATTTTCATCAAAACGCGGACTGGCGGCGGTGGCATCATCGCCAACCAGTGACCACAACAAGCCATTGCGGAAATTACTGTTAGCTTTTGATAATGCAATATCAAACTGTGCGGCGAAATTATCGGTGATCTGCCAGTCAGCATTGATACCGTAGCTTTCTACTTTATCGAAATCCTGATTATCGTCATTAACCAGTTCGATACGGGTTTCACTGCTATCGGAACGCACAAAAGTGCCGCCAACAACACTGTTATTCACCACCACCGGATTGTAAATTTCGGTATTAACACCACCGAGTTTTACCCGGAAACCGCGGGCAAAGGCTTCTGAATCAAATTTGGATACGAAGGCATCAGCTTTTAAGGTGAAGTTATCCAGTGGTGCCCATTCGATCGCCGCGACATAGCCGTTTCGGGTTTCCTCACCACCCTTGTGCTGCATTTCAAAGCCTTCGGAAATGAGTTCACATTCCAGGCATTGATCTTCCCGGGGCACATCTGAATTCGGGTTATAATTCTCCTCATCACCGGCCAGGCCATCGACATCAACTTCGGCATTGTAAGCAAAGCCGATAAACTGCGTAGAAACACTGGGTTGATATAACCTGGCGTAACCAAGGGAAACACCCAGAGTGTCATCTAAGAACTTGCCCTGATAGGAAAAGCTCAGGCGATGGCCAAACTCTTCTGCGTCGGCCACTTCGTTGGCCCGGTCGTTAAACATACCGCGCACGTTGGCATTAAAAGTATGTTTGTCATCCTTAGCTAATGCACTTGCGGTTTGTAACTCAACCGTACCAGCCACCCCGCCCTCAATCAGCGATGCTTTGGGGGATTTATAGACGGCTGCTGAATTGATTAATTCAGACGGGTACTGATCAAATTCGATTGAACGACTGCCACTGGTAGATACCTGTTCCCGGCCGTTCAGTGTCGAGAAGACAAAGTCTCCGGATAAGCCCCGAATATTGATTTCCGCAGCCTGACCACCGGTTCGTACCGCGGATATCCCTGGTAAGCGGGTTAGTGCATCGGCCATACTGACGTCGGGCAAGCCGCCCAGGTCGTCGGCTGAGAGTTGTTCTGAAACGGTATCACCAAAACGCTTTTGGTTGAGTGACTGAATAAGACTGCTGCTAAAACCGCGCACCTCGATGCGCTCTATAGCTTCTTCCTGTTTTCCCTGGTCACTGTTTTGCGCTGAGTCTTGCGCCAAAAGCGGATAACTAGTGAAAACCAACCCACTGGTTAATAGTGCCAGAGTGATAGCACTGGGTTTGAACGTTTTCATGTTTTCCCCATTATTAGTTATGTTGAGAAATGCTGTGCAACATTTCGCCGGTTTGATTACCGAATTTCATACTAATTGCTAGGTGAAAAACTGAAAATGTCATGCATACGTATTCAGTTAACTTTTTTTACAAATTTTTCACAATCGATTTATAGTAATAAAAGAGGAGATCCCTAAGAGCGTCTTAAATTGCCTATCTTTTTGATAAATAATAAAAAAGCCCGCATAAAGCGGGCTTTTACCAAACAATACATTGTTAACGCATCAGCGCTTAACCAGAGGTATTTACCAACCAGTTTGTTCGCGCAGTGCTTTACCGATTTCGGCCAGTGAGCGAACAGTTTTCACGCCTGCTGCTTCAAGGGCTGCAAATTTCTCGTCTGCAGTACCTTTACCGCCAGCGATAATCGCACCAGCGTGACCCATACGTTTGCCCGGAGGAGCAGTAACACCAGCGATGTAAGAAACAACCGGCTTAGTCACGTTTTCTTTGATAAACGCTGCCGCTTCTTCTTCTGCAGTACCACCGATCTCACCGATCATAACAATCGCTTCGGTTTGAGGATCGTCCTGGAACAACTTCAGGATATCGATGAAGTTAGAACCCGGGATTGGATCACCACCAATACCAACACAGGTAGACTGACCAAAACCTTCGTCAGTAGTTTGTTTAACTGCTTCGTACGTAAGCGTACCAGAGCGTGAAACAATACCAACTTTACCAGGCTTGTGGATATGACCAGGCATGATACCAATCTTACACTCACCCGGAGTGATTACACCCGGACAGTTTGGACCAATCATGCGTGCGCCTTTAGCATTTACGTATTCTTTAACGTAAAGCATGTCCAGCGTAGGAATACCTTCAGTGATACAAACCACTAATTCGATGCCTGCATCTACTGCTTCAACAATTGAGTCTTTACAGAAAGGAGCTGGAACGTAGATGACAGAGGCTGTGGCGCCAGTTGCTTCAACCGCTTCACGAACTGTGTTGAATACAGGCAGACCTAAGTGCTCAGTGCCACCTTTACCAGGCGTTACACCACCAACCATTTGCGTACCGTAGGCAAGCGCTTGTTCAGAGTGAAAAGTACCCTGACCGCCAGTGAAACCCTGACAGATAACTTTAGTGTCTTTACCGATCAAAACTGACATTATTTGCCCTCCGCAGCTGCAACAACTTTCTCTGCTGCATCAGTTAATGATTCTGCAGCGATGATATCCAAGCCAGAGTTACCCAGCACTTCACGGCCAAGCTCTGCATTGGTACCTTCAAGACGTACAACAACTGGTACTTCAACGCCTACTTCTTTAACTGCGCCGATGATACCTTCTGCGATCATGTCACAACGTACGATACCGCCGAAGATGTTAACCAGAACGGCTTTCACGTTGTCGTCAGACAGAATGATTTTGAATGCTTCAGCAACACGCTCTTTAGTCGCGCCACCACCAACATCGAGGAAGTTAGCCGGGCTACCGCCGTGCAGGTTTACGATGTCCATGGTACCCATGGCCAGACCCGCACCGTTAACCATACAGCCAACGTTACCGTCCAGTGCTACGTAGTTCAGTTCCCACTGAGCAGCGTGTGCTTCACGAGCATCTTCCTGTGAAGGATCTTTCATGTCCTTCAGCTTAGGCTGACGGTACATTGCGTTGCTGTCTACGCCCAGTTTAGCGTCCAGACAGTGCAGGTTGCCGTCTTCTTTGATTACCAGCGGGTTAATTTCAATTAACGCCAGATCCAGGTCTTCAAACATTTTTGCCAGACCTAAGAAGATCTGTACGAATTGCTTAACCTGTACGCCTTGCAGACCCAGTTTAAACGCCATTTCACGCGCCTGATAAGGCTGAGGACCAACGATTGGGTCGATTTCAGCTTTCAGGATTTTTTCCGGGGTTTCTTCTGCAACGGTTTCAATTTCAACACCGCCTTCAGTAGACGCCATGAAGACAACGCGGCGAGTGCCACGGTCTACCACAGCACCTAAGTACAATTCGTTTGCGATATCAGTGCAAGACTCTACTAAGATCTTGCTTACAGGCTGACCGTTCTCGTCAGTCTGAAATGTCACCAGGTTTTTGCCTAACCACTTTTCAGCAAAAGCGCGAATTTCGTCTTTGGTTTTTACCAGCTTAACACCGCCGGCTTTACCACGGCCACCAGCGTGGACCTGACACTTAACAACCCATTCGTTACCGCCAATACGGTCAGCAGCTTCTACTGCACCTTGAGGGGTATCTGATGCGTATCCTTCAGAAACAGGTAAGCCGTATTCTTTGAATAGCTGCTTACCTTGGTATTCATGCAAATTCATGGTGTTTCTTTCCGATTATTATTTAAACGAAAGCCAATATCTGGCTCGACTAATTCCCAACTGGTATCCGTCCCCAAATACCAGCATGTGAAGATGATACATGAGTATCATCTTCACATATAGTTATGCTACGAAAGTCTTACACATCCAGAAGCAGACGTGTTGGATCTTCCAGCATTTCTTTAACGGTGACCAGGAAGCCGACCGATTCTTTGCCATCGATGATCCGGTGGTCATAAGACAACGCAAGATACATCATTGGTAAAATTTCAACTTTGCCATTAACCGCCATTGGACGATCCTGGATCTTATGCATACCCAGGATAGCGCTTTGTGGCGGGTTAATGATTGGCGTAGACATCAGTGAACCAAATACACCACCGTTGGTGATGGTGAAGTTACCACCTTGCAGCTCTGCCATAGACAGTTTGCCATCACGGCCTTTGATAGCCAGTTCCTTGATACCTTTTTCGATACCGGCCATGCCCAGAGTATCTGAATCTTTCAGTACCGGGGTAACCAGGCCACGTGGCGTTGACACCGCGATCGAGATATCAAAGTAGTTGTGATAAACGATATCATCACCGTCCAGTGAAGCATTAACTTCAGGGAAACGCTTAAGCGCTTCAGTAACCGCTTTCACGTAGAAAGACATGAAGCCTAAGCGGATACCGTGACGCTTCTCAAAGCCTTCCTGATACTGCTTACGCAGGTCCATTATAGGCTTCATGTTAACTTCGTTGAACGTAGTTAACATTGCGGTAGAGTTTTTCGCTTCCAGCAGGCGGTTAGCGATCGTTTTACGCAGGCGTGTCATAGGAACACGTTTTTCACTGCGCTCACCGGCAGGCGCTGCAGGTGCTTCTTCTGACGCAGGGCTGGCTGCAGCCGGCTTGCTATCAGACTTCAGGTACTGCTCAACATCTTCTTTGGTGATGCGGCCGTTTTTGCCTGAACCTTTTACTTTAGCCGGGTCAACGCCTTTTTCTGCTAACAGGCGACGTACCGACGGGCTCAGCGCATCGCTGTCACCGTCATCGCTGCTGCTTTCTTCACTGGCTGCGGCAGTTGGCGCAGAAGAGCCTGCACCTTCAGTGAATTTGGCAATCACTTCTTCGGCAGTTACCGTGGTGCCTTCTTCAGCCAGTACTTCGGCGATTGAGCCGTCAGCCGGCGCAACTACTTCCAGTACCACTTTATCGGTTTCGATATCAACCAGGTTCTGGTCGCGGCTTACTTTTTCGCCTGGCGCAACGTGCCAGGTAGCAATGGTTGCATCAGCCACTGACTCAGGCAGTACCGGTACTTTGATGTCTACGGTTTCGCCGCTTGCTTCCTCTGCCGCTGGTGCTTCTGCTTTAGCAGGCTCAGCGTCAGCTTTGCTCTCTGATTTGCTCTCAGATTTGGCCGGTGCAGCACCGCCCTCTTCCAGTTTAGCAATCACTTGTTCACCAAGCACGGTTGCACCTTCTTCATCGATAATCTCACCGATAACACCGTCTGCAGGGGCAACAACTTCCAGTACCACCTTGTCTGTTTCAATGTCTACCAGGTTCTGGTCGCGTTTTACACTGTCCCCGGCTTTTACGTGCCAGGTTGCAATCGTGGCGTCGGCAACTGACTCGGGTAGAACCGGAACTTTTATCTCAATTGTCATCTCTGTTCCTTATTTTATCGTGAGAGCGTCTTCAACCAGGGCTTTCTGTTGCTGGTTGTGAACGGATAAATAACCTACGGCAGGCGACGCTGAAGCCGCACGTCCCGCATATGTTAACTTGGCACCATCTGGGATTACCTGCCAGAAATGATGTTGGCTACAATACCAGGCACCCTGGTTTTGTGGCTCTTCCTGACACCAAACCCAATCTTTAACATGGCTGTATTCAGCCACGATCTTCGCGCATTCTTCCTGCGGGAACGGATATAACTGTTCCAGACGAATAATGGCGACATCGGTTTGTTCATTCTTACGGCGTTGATCAAGCAGGTCGTAGTAAACCTTACCAGAACACATCACCACACGTTTTACGTCTTTGGCTGGCAGTTCATCCACTTCGCCAATCACGTTGTGGAATACACCTTCAGACAGTTCTTCCAGTGAAGAAACCGCCATAGGATGACGTAGCAATGACTTAGGTGACATCACAATCAATGGCTTACGCATTGGGCGAATCACCTGACGGCGGATCATGTTGAACACCTGAGCAGGCGTTGAAGGTACACAAACCTGCCAGTTGTGATCGGCACACAGTTGCAGGAAACGCTCAAGACGTGCTGAGCTGTGCTCAGGGCCCTGGCCTTCGTAACCATGTGGTAACAGCACTGTCAGACCGCATAAACGACCCCACTTGGCTTCACCTGAACTTAAGAACTGGTCGAATACCACCTGGGCACCGTTGGCAAAGTCACCAAACTGCGCTTCCCAGATAGTCAGACAAGTTGGCTCAGCTGTGGCGTAACCGTATTCAAATGCCATAACCGCTTCTTCAGAGAGAACCGAGTCATAAATCTCGATAGCTTCCTGATCTTCGCTGATATGCTGAAGTGGCATATAAGTCGAAGCATCAGCCTGATTATGTAATACCGCATGGCGATGGAAGAATGTACCACGGCCTGAATCCTGACCTGTCAGACGGATACTGGTGCCACCCTTAACAATGGATGCGTAAGCCAGCAGTTCGGCCATACCCCAGTCGAGGTTACGCTCACCGGCAATCATGGCTTTACGGTCGTTATAAACCTTATTCACCCGTGACTGTAATTTTACGTCTTCCGGGTAAGACACCAGGCGATCGCCCAGTGACTTAAGTTCATCCAGACTAATGCTGCCATCGTACGGCGTATCCCAGTCATGGCCGAGATACGGGTGCCAGTCAACACTGTGCTCGGTCATTGGCCGCCATTCTTCAACCACGCAGGCGCCATGGTCCATAGCAGCCCGATAGTCTTCGATAAGTTTATCGGCATCCTGTTTGCCCAGTACACCTTCGGCAATCAGCTGTTCGGCATAAAGCTCACGTGGTACCGGATGCTTTTTAATCTTCTGATACATCACCGGCTGTGTGGCATTCGGCTCGTCCGACTCGTTGTGACCGTGACGGCGATAACAAACCAGATCAATTACTACATCGCGCTTAAATTTGTTACGGAAATCAAGCGCCAGCTTGGTAACAAATAATACAGCTTCAGGATCATCTGAATTAACGTGCAGAATCGGCGCCTGAACCATTTTAGCGATGTCAGTACAGTACTGGGTAGAACGGGTGTCTTCAATTTTCGAAGTAGTGAAACCAACCTGGTTATTGATAACGATTCGAACCGTACCACCTACTGCAAACCCGCGGGTTTGCGACATGTTGAAGGTTTCCTGAACCACACCCTGACCGGCAATTGCCGAGTCACCGTGGATAGTTACCGGCAGAACCTTAAGCGCGCTGTTTTCGCGACGGTCAAGACGGGCACGAACAGAGCCCATTACCACCGGGTTAACAATTTCCAGGTGCGACGGGTTAAAGGCCAGCGCCAGGTGAACGTTACCGCCTGGCGTAGCAAAGTCTGAAGAGTAACCAGCGTGGTATTTTACGTCACCAGCGCCCAACGACTCGTCGTGCTTGCCGCCAAATTCATCAAACAGTACTGACGGGTTTTTACCCAGTACGTTAACCAGCACGTTAAGACGACCACGGTGAGCCATGCCCACAACGACTTCTTTGGTGCCTTGTGAACCGGCCTCTTTAATCAGCCCTTTCAGCATCGGGATCAGCGCATCGCCACCTTCCAGTGAGAAGCGCTTGGCACCCGGGAATTTTGAGCCCAGATACTTTTCCATACCGTCAGCGGCAACCAGGCCTTTGAGGATATCGATTTTCGAATCGCGGTCTAATTCAGGACGCGCTTCGACCGATTCAATACGTTGTTGTAACCAGCGTTTTTGCTCGGTATCGGTAATGTGCATATATTCTGCACCGATGGAGCTGCAATAGGTTCTGTTTAATGATTTAAACAGTTCACCTAATGGCATGGTTTCTTTACCGATGGCGTAAGAGCCAACGTTGAAAACCGTATCAAAATCCGTCTCGGATAGATTGTGATGCGACAACTCCAGGTCTCTGACCCGTTCCTGTTTCCACAATCCCAGCGGATCGAGGTTGGCATGCTGGTGCCCACGGAATCGATAGGCGTTAATTAACTGCAACACCTTAACCTGTTTCTGGTCAGACTGATTACTGCTCGCTGTGGTAGCAGACCCACTGCTACAACGGGCCAGTGGTCCCAGAGACGCCAGTTTGCGGAACTGGTCTTTGATAAGGCTATGGTTACTTTCTAATTCCACCCCATCCACTTTGGGTAAAGCGTCAAAGGTTTCACGCCAGGAATCAGAGACACTCTGCGGGTCGTCAAGGTAGGCTTCGTACAATGCTTCCACATAGGCAGCATTGGCTCCAGCCATGTGCGATGAGTCCCACCACGCTTTCATCACGCTTTCTTGCATTATTGTGCCTTGCTAGGTTGTCAATAAAACTATCAGGTCGGACGTCTTACCCGACCACATTTACAAAAAAATAGCCACCCCATAAGGATGGCCATTTATGCATTACTCACTTGTTACTGAAGCAGTAATCAAGTTAATTGCTAAACAGCCCGTTGTAAAAGCATGGACTTAATCTGCCCAATTGCTTTTGTAGGGTTGAGTCCCTTAGGACATACACTTACACAGTTCATGATACCGTGACATCTGAACACGCTGAAAGCATCATCCAGATCGTTCAGTCGCTCGTCTGTTGCTGTATCGCGGCTATCAATCAGGAATCGATAGGCGTGCAACAAGCCGGCTGGTCCGATGAACTTATCCGGATTCCACCAGAATGATGGACAAGATGTTGAACAACATGCACACAGTATACACTCATAGAGTCCATCCAGTTTAGCACGCTCTTCAGGAGACTGCAGATGCTCTCTTGCCGGCGGCTGTTTGCTGTCGTTAATTAAGAACGGTTTAATCTTCTCGTACTGAGTGTAGAACTGGGTCATATCGACCACCAGGTCACGCACTACCGGCAAACCAGGCAGCGGACGAATAACCACTTTACCTGAGCCCAGTGCTGACAACGGAGTGATACACGCCAGGCCATTTTTGCCGTTCATGTTCATGCCGTCAGAACCACAAACCCCTTCACGACAAGAGCGACGGAACGATAATGATGGATCCTGTTCTTTTAAAAGAATCAGTGCATCCAGCACCATCATATCCTGGCCTTCTTCCACTTCCAGGGTGTAATCCTGCATGCGAGGTGCATTATCCACCTCAGGATTATAACGGTATACCGAAAAAGTTAATTGCATGATCTAACCCCTCTTAGTATGAACGTACTTTTGGCGGGAAGGCTTCGCGAAGCTTAGGCGCCATGTTGACATCACGTTTAACCATATCTTCAGTCGCCGGGTTGTAGACACTGTGACATAACCAGTTCTCGTCATCACGATCCGGGTAGTCAAAGCGGCTGTGTGCACCACGGCTTTCTGTACGGAAGTTTGCTGCCACAGCAGTGCTGTACGCAGTTTCCATCAGGTTATCGAGTTCTAAACACTCAATACGCTGGGTATTGAAGTCGGCACTCTTGTCATCAAGACGTGCGCTTTGCAGACGCTCACGGATCTCTTTAAGTTGCTTGAGACCTTCGGCCATTGCATCACCTTCACGGAATACCGAGAAGTTAAGCTGCATACATTCCTGCAAATCTTTCTTGATTTGAACCGGATCTTCGCCTTTGCCTTTTTCTGAGCCTTCCCAACGATTGAAACGCGCCATAGCACCTTCAAGATCAGATTCTGAAGCTTCGCGGCTTGGGGTCATTTCGTCCAGTTTGTCACCCAGGTGTAAACCTGTTGCACGTCCAAACACCACCAGGTCAAGCAGTGAGTTACCGCCTAAACGGTTCGCACCGTGTACAGATACACAGGCAATCTCACCACAGGCAAACAGACCGTTAACGACTTTGTCGTTACCGTTTTCGTCCAGCGTCAGACACTGACCATCAACGTTAGTCGGAATACCGCCCATCATATAGTGACAGGTTGGAATAACCGGAATCGGCTCTTTAACCGGATCAACGTGCGCAAAGGTACGAGAAAGTTCAAGAATACCCGGCAGACGTGATTCAAGAACATCTTTACCCAGGTGGTCCAGTTTAAGTTTGATGTGCGTACCCCATGGGCCTTCACAACCACGACCTTCACGGATCTCGGTCATCATTGAACGGGCAACTACGTCACGGCCGGCTAAGTCTTTAGCATTCGGTGCATAACGCTCCATGAAACGCTCGCCGTCTTTATTCAGCAGGTAACCACCTTCACCACGACACCCTTCTGTTACCAGGGTTCCCGCGCCGGCGATACCGGTTGGGTGGAACTGCCACATTTCCATGTCCTGTACGCAAACGCCGGCACGCAGGGCCATGCCCACGCCATCACCAGTGTTGATGTGTGCGTTAGTGGTCGATGCGTAAATACGCCCTGCACCACCCGTTGCCAGAACAACAGCTTTAGATTTGAAATAAACCACTTCACCGGTTTCGATGTCGATAGCCGTACAACCGACTACATCGCCATCCTGGTTCTTAACCAGATCCAGTGCGTACCATTCGCTGAATACTTTAGTTTTGTTTTTAACGTTTTGTTGATACAGCAAATGCAGTAACGCGTGACCAGTACGGTCAGCCGCTGCCGCGGTACGTGCGCCCTGCTCGCCACCAAAGTTCTTAGACTGGCCGCCAAATGGACGCTGATAGATTTTTCCGTTCTCGAAACGAGAGAAAGGCAGACCCATATTTTCCATTTCGATAATGGCTTCAGGTCCGGTTTTACACATATATTCGATAGCGTCCTGGTCACCGATATAATCGGAACCTTTAACGGTATCGTACATGTGCCATTCCCAGTTATCTTCATGGGAATTACCCAGCGCTACAGTAATACCACCCTGAGCGGATACTGTGTGCGAACGGGTTGGAAACACTTTTGATAGTAATGCACAGGATTTGCCAGACTGCGAGATTTGCAGTGCTGCGCGCATACCTGCACCGCCGGCGCCAATTACGACGGCGTCAAACTCATGAACGGGTAAACTCATTTTACACTCCCCACAAAACAAACAAACCAGCGGCCACGTATACAAACGCGATAATATTCAGAACATACTGAATGGTAGCGCGCAGACCGGTTGGCTTAACATAATCGGTTAACACCTGCCACAGACCAATGCGAACATGGATCATGATGGAAACCAATGCAGCGAGGGTGAATACTTTCATCGCAATACCAGAGAACAAGCCCTGCCATACGTCGAAAGTAACTTCTTCAGTCGTGATAAAGAATCCAGCCATGAAGAATGTGTAGACTGCGATAATTACCGCAGTAGCGCGTAAAGAAACGTAATCCTGTACACCATTACGCTTGATGCTTGCCTGATTAGTTACCATAACGCAACCCCTATAACTACTGTCAGTACCACCCACAAACCAATAACAACTTGCGCACTTAAGTTACCTGACTCAAGCTCTTCCCAGTGACCCATATCCATTATGCCGTGACGGATACCGCCAAGGATGTGATAGGTCAGCGCAGAAGCTGTACCGATTGCAATGATCTTTCCAATCAATCCATCCATTAAAGCCTGCACGTTGGCGAAGCCTTCTGGAGATGATACCGAAACGGCCCATGCCCAGATCACAAACAGCAGCGCAAAAAACATTGCGACGCCGGTTACGCGGTGGAGAATTGACGAAATAGCAGAGGGAGGAAATTTAATGGTGTTAAGGTCTAAATTTACTGGTCTTTGCTTTTTCACAATTTTTGCCTGTTTTATCCGTAGGGACAAATCACTCTCGTGTTGAGTCCTGACAGAGTGATTCTGATTGTTACTAAGTTAATTTTCTCATCCAATGAGGTGTTAACATTTTGTGAATATTTTATTACTTAATTAACAGAATAAATATTCAGTCAATTTAAGTAGGCCAGAGTATATCCACGACCTATTATAATTACAATTTTTTGTGTGGTATTAGGACATTAGTCTTAGGTCGTAGAAAGGATAAAAATGCTTGATCCCGGGTACTACATAACCAGTATAATCTGGAACAATCTAGAATATTTATGTGTAATATAAGTAATAAAATTGACTTGTTACTGCATAATAAAGTACAAATACGCCACTTTTCCCACCGGATTGCTCAAAATTGAGTAACATCCCGATAAAGAAAATTCTGAGGAGAGCAACTTATGGCAGATCAAAAAGCCATTCTGAAAGCGGGCGACAAGGAAATTGAACTTCCTATCTTGTCTGGTACAGCAGGACAAGATGTGATTGATATTCGTGCCCTTGGTAAACACGGCTATTTCACCTATGACCCTGGTTTCCTGGCGACTGGATCTTGCGAGTCTTCCATCACATTTATCGACGGCGCAGAAGGTGTATTGTTACACCGCGGCTTCCCAATCGACGAACTGGCGCGTGATGCCAGCTATCTCGAAGTTTGTCACATGCTGCTGCACGGTGATGCACCGAATAAAGAAGAATACGAAGAATTCGAAAACACTATCAAACGCCACACCATGGTACATGAGCAAATTCACATGTTCTTCCATGGCTTCCGTAACGATGCCCACCCTATGGCCATGCTGAACGGTACTGTTGGTGCGATGTCTTCGTTCTATCACAGCGACCTGGACGTTTCTAATTTTGACATGCGTGTACGTTGTGCACACCGTCTGATCGCAAAGATGCCTACCCTGGTAGCGATGTGTTACAAATACAACATCGGTCAGCCATTTGTTTATCCTCGTAACGACCTGAGCTACGCGGCTAACTTCCTGAACATGATGTTCTCTGTTCCGGCTGAAGATTACAAAATCAGCCCGGCGGTAGAGCGTGCTATGGACCGTATCTTTACCCTGCACGCCGACCACGAGCAAAATGCATCAACCTCTACCGTACGTTTAGCAGGTTCATCCGGTGCAAACCCTTATGCTTGTATCGCTGCAGGTGTTGCTTCACTTTGGGGTCCTGCTCACGGTGGTGCTAACGAAGCTTGTCTGAATATGCTGGAAGAAATCGGTTCTGTAGACCGTATTCCAGAGTTCATTAATCGTGCAAAAGATAAGAACGACCCGTTCCGTCTGATGGGCTTTGGTCACCGTGTGTACAAAAACCACGATCCACGCGCTACAGTAATGCGCGAGAGCTGTCACGAAGTACTGAAAGAGCTTAATGTTCAGGATCCGCTGCTGGACGTAGCAATGGAGCTGGAACGTATTGCCCTTGAAGACCCGTACTTCGCCGAGAAGAAACTGTTCCCGAACGTTGATTTCTACTCTGGTATCGTACTGAAGGCAATTGGTATTCCAACTAACATGTTTACCTGTATCTTTGCCCTGTCACGTACTGTTGGCTGGATTTCACACTGGCACGAAATGATGTCTGATCCTGCACAAAAGATCGGTCGTCCTCGCCAGTTATACACCGGTCACACTCAGCGTAAATATACGCCAATTAAATAACGTTAATTTAATTGTTAAAGAATAAAGGCTCGCATTGCGGGCCTTTTTTATTATCAATTAATAACTTAACAATATATTAACTTTAAATTTTACTTTTAATTAACATTAATTGCGTGCGCGATTTTAAATTAATTAGAAATGGTAATATGTGACGGATTTAATAATCCACCAATTAGAAAATTTCGTAATAAATTTTAAATATTTATTATAAGTAAGGTACTCAATAACAATGCAACCTCTCATAAAGCAATTAGGTTACGCCGGTTTGCTGCCTTTTATTGGTTTAAATGCGCTGACTTTTACCGATATCCTGCCACAATCACTGGTATACCTTTACTTTACGCAGTATTCAGCCGTGCTGTTGTCGTTTTTTGGTGGCGTGCACTGGTACGATGCCATTAGCAGTAATAAGCCTGCCCATCAGAGGTACGTGGCAATGTTGCCGACTATTGTAGGCTGGATATGCTTAACTCAAACCGGCGCGCCCTGGGTATTAGGGGTGTTGAGTATTAGTTACCTGCTCATGATGTTTTACGACAAACAGGTACTTACCCTGCCAAAAGAAATGGTTGTGGCTTATACCAAACTGCGTATGCAGTTAACCACAGTAGTTGTGTTATCTCACGCTCTGATGATTTTCAGCCGCTAAGTGCTAACAATTAAGTCTCTGAAATAAAAACACCAGCCGAAGCTGGTGTTTTTTATTGAATAATTAAGTCGGTCTGGCTTATTCCGCTCTGATCAAATCCAGCAATTCTTTGGTTTTTTCTTCAACCAAAGCAATATCACCTTTAGATTCAACATTCAGACGGATCACCGGCTCAGTATTGGATTTACGTAAATTAAACCGCCAGTTACCAAATTCCAGGCCAATCCCATCGGTTTCGTCAATCACCTCAGCCAGTGGCTGGTATTTTTCAAGTACCCGCGCCAGTGCTGCATCAGCATCCTTTAATTTGCTGTTGATTTCGCCCGACGACGGGAAAGCTTCGATACGCTCTTTCACCATAGACGCCAGTGACTTCTGACGGGTACAGATAAGCTCTGCTACCAGCAACCATGGGATCATTCCCGAGTCACAATAAGCGAAATCCCTGAAGTAATGGTGAGCACTCATTTCACCACCGTAGACGGCATCTTCCTGCCGCATCCGTTCTTTAATAAACGCATGACCCGTTTTACATTTAATCGGCGTACCACCAGCAGACTTAATAATGTCTTCACTGTTCCAGTACACACGTGGGTCATAAATAATTTTGCTTGGTCCTTTATCAAGGAACGCCTGAGCAAGTAGACCCACAATGTAATAGCCTTCAATAAAGTTACCGTCAGCGTCAAACAGGAAACAACGATCGAAGTCGCCATCCCAGGCAATACCAAAGTCAGCGCCACTTTCGATTACTGCATTAGCAGTATCAGCGCGATTTTCTGGTAATAAAGGATTAGGGATACCATTCGGGAACGTACCATCGGCATTATGATGCACTTTGACAAATTCAATCGGCACGTCTTTCTCGTGCAGTTTTTTCTCAATGGCATCCAGCGCCAGTCCGGCAGCACCGTTACCTGCGTTGGTTACAATTTTCAGCGGTGTGAAGTTATTGATATCAACGTAAGATAAAATGTGCGAGACGTAAGCGTCCATGTTCAGGTGACGGTGGTATTTCCCGCTTTCTGCCAGGATGTCTGTAGCAATGTGCGCTTTGCCATTAAAGAACGCATCAGCGTCGATTTTGGCGCCTTTAGCATAAAAATCCAGACGCTCAGCCACATAGTCACTGTCGAGCGCTTCGGCGCGGTCTTTAATAGCATTCAGACCAGTATCGCCACTAATAGGCACCGAACCGGCCTTCACCAATTTCATACCATTGTAATTAATCGGGTTATGGCTGGCGGTTACTTCGATTCCGCCATCAACGCCAAGGTGTTTGGTCGCGAAGTAGATTTCTTCGGTACCAGCCATACCAATATCAGTGACTTCTGCGCCACCATCAACAAGGCCTGCACTCAGTGCCAGCTTCAGCGGTGTGGAAGTGAGACGAACATCACCTCCCACTACCACAGATTTAGCTGACAATTCTTCTGCAAAAGCAAAACCAATCCGGTAAGCGACCTCTTCGTTAAGCTGAGTGTTTAACTCACCACGGATGTCATAGGCTTTAAAACAGGTAATAGGTGTTGTCATAGTTGTTTTTACTCAGCTTATTTTGACTCGGTTCTGCCGTAGCGATCAGAGAAACGGACAATGTCGTCTTCCCCCAGATAAGCACCCGATTGCACTTCAATAAGTTCCAGCGGGATTTTGCCCGGGTTTTCCAACGCGTGTACATCACCAATCGGGATGTAAACCGATTCATTTTCGGTCACCAACTGGGTTTTCTCGCCGATGGTCACGTTGGCAGTACCTGATACCACAATCCAGTGTTCTGCTCTGTGGTGATGCATCTGGACCGACAGCTTTTCACCCGGCTTAACGGTAATGCGCTTAACCTGGAAACGCTTGCCATTATCGATAGAATCGTAGCTACCCCACGGGCGGAACACTTCACGATGGAACTGGAATTCAGGGCGTTGTTCAGCCTTTAACTTGTTCACGACATTTTTAATGTCCTGCACTTTGTTTTTATTGGCGACCATTACGGCATCTTTGGTTTCTACCACGACCACATCATCCAGACCAACAACGGCTATCAAACGCTCCTCGGCGTTGATATAGCTATTATTAACGCCTTCAAGAATCGCATCACCAACAATCACGTTGCCTTTTTCGTCTTTATTATCTGCGGTTTCCCACAGTGACGACCAGCTACCTACATCAGACCAGCCAGCATCCAGCGGTACCATGGCCGCCAGCGCGGTTTTTTCCATTACAGCATAATCGATAGAGTCGTCAGGACAGGTAGCGAAAATCTCAGGATCGATGCGGATAAAGTCTAAATCTTTGCTCTCTGAAGCAATCGCCTGCTCACAGATACTGTACATTTCCGGTGCATGCTTTTTCAGCTCAGCCAGATAGACGCTGGCTTTAAACATAAACATACCGCTGTTCCAGAAGTAGTTACCGGAATCGACATACTGTTGTGCCGTAGCCAGGTCTGGCTTCTCGACAAATTCATCCACCTTCATGCCAACACCAATGGCCTCACCGCCCTTAATGTAACCATAACCGGTGTGGGCCTGATCCGGCACAATACCAAAAGTGACCAGATTGCCATCCATCGCCAGCTCGTTAGCCTTACTAACAGCCGCCTGGAAACCAGCAGAATCTTTGATCAGGTGATCGGCAGCCAGAACCAGCAACACCGGGTCATCATCAGTTTGCATTGCATGCAGTGCTGCCAGTGCTATGGCGGGTGCGGTATTGCGTCCAACAGGCTCCAGGATTATACCACCATGGTCGCCGCCCATCTGACGTAACTGCTCAGCTACTAAAAAGCGGTGTGCATCATTACAAATCACAATGGGGTTAGCGGCACTGCTGCCGTCCAGGCGCTGCAGTGTTTCCTGCAACATGGTTTGTTCTGAAGTTAAAGCGAGAAACTGCTTAGGCAGGGCTGCTCGGGATTTAGGCCATAAACGGCTGCCAGAGCCACCGGCTAATACGACTGGTTTCATGTTGGTTCCTGTTGATTGCGGGAGCGAATTACAAGCAGTAGTTGTCTGCTTATTCCCTTATTTATTCCTTAATCCATGTTAATCAAGGACTGCAGGGCAATCAACATTCACAACGTAATTTATCGAAATAAATTGTCAGGACCGACTAGTCGACGGGAATTTGTTTAATTTCCCGTCAACCAGTTAATCGTATCTGCATTTTTTAAACAGTTAATTTACCTTGTTGGTAATCGGTGATGGCCTGTTGAATTTCGGCCTGAGTATTCATCACGAAGGGGCCATACTGAACCACAGGTTCACCAATCGGGGCTGCAGCAACTAAAATCGCCTTGCCGGCTTCGCTGCTGGCCACGTCGAGCTCATCACCGTCATTAAGTACTGCCAGTTTGCCACAGGTAATGGTTTCGCCGCTAACGTCGAGGCTGCCATCATAACAATAAATAAAGGCGCTGTGGCCTGCCGCTACCGGGATGATTGCCGACGCGTCTGCCTGCCAGTGCAGATCGGTAAAAAGTGGCTTTACTCTGGCGGTATTAACCGGGCCACTAACACCGTTAAGTGTACCGGCCAGCACTTTTGCCTCTATACTCTGCCCCACGGACACTGTTTTCACCTCGTCTGGCTGAATATCCTGGTAACCGGGTGCCGACATCTTATCTTTTGCCGGCAGATTCACCCACAGCTGAAAGCCCTTAAGCAGGCCGTCGGTTTGCTGAGGCATTTCTTCATGAATAATGCCCTTACCAGCATTCATCCACTGGATACCGCCATCTTCAATAATTCCCTCGTTGCCCACCGAATCCCGATGGCGCATTTTCCCTTTCAGCATATAAGTTACCGTCTGGAAACCGCGGTGCGGATGCGGCGGGAAGCCGGCAATATATTCATCGGGTTTATCCGAGCCGAAGAAATCGAGCATCAGGAACGGGTCGAGATTGGGTAATAAACGCTGGCCGATAATCCGGGTTAAGCTTACCCCCGCACCATCCTGGGTTGGCATCCCACTGACAAGTTGCTTAATAGTTCGGTTGGTCATTGTTGTTTACTTCCATAAAGACAGATCGGGCCCTACGGGAACGACCTGTGTAGGATTAATCATTGTGTGACTGTAATAGTAGTGACGCTTAATATGTTCCATATTCGTTGTATCGGCTACGCCCGGCATCCGGTAAATGCGCTTCATATAATTAAACATGGCCGGATAGTCACTGATTTGTTTACGGTTACACTTAAAATGGCCGTGATACACAGCGTCGAAGCGTACTAACGTGGTAAACAAACGAATGTCAGCCTCGGTTAGCGTGCCACCTACCAGGAAAGGTTGTTTTTCCAGGCGGGCTTCCACCTTATCTAAAGCAGCAAATAACGCATTAACCGCTTCTTCATAAACCTGTTGTTCAGTAGCAAACCCTGACTTGTATACCCCATTATTAATATCGTTGTACACCCATTGATTCACTTCATCTATCTCAGATTGTAACGTCTCGGGGTAATAATCGGTGTGGTTACCGGTAATGTCATTAAAGCTGGTATTGAGGATGCGGATAATCTCAGCCGATTCGTTATTGACGATTTTTTCGGTCTTTTTATCCCACAGTACCGGTACCGTAACACGAGTAGTAATATCTGCCTGCTGACGGAGATAAATCTCATACATAAACTGATGGCCATAAAGCGTATCCCCGGTACTGCCCTTATGCGGCAAAAAACTCCAGCCTTTATCAAGCATTTCCGGATTTACAACCGAAACTCCGATATGGGAATTTAAGGATTTAAGCTCTCGCATTATCAGGGTACGGTGTGCCCACGGACAAGCCAGAGAGACATACAAATGATAGCGGCCACTTTCTGCTTTAAATTCACTGTTCTCACCAATGGTATTTCTGAACAATGAATCCTGACGTTCAAACCGACCACCGCTTTTATCGGTGTCATACCATTTGTCGTGCCATTTGCCGTCAATTAACAAGCCCATGATGCTCTCCCGTGTAAGATAAATGAATGCGTGCTAAGTGGAACACACATCTGTCTAAACGGCTTAACGGAACATTTGGATTGATTGTTCTATGTTTTAGAACAGTCGGTTAATTATCTCATCAGCAATAGGTAAGGCACTGGTTGCCGCCGGTGATGGCGCATTCCCAACGTGTAACGCATGGGTAGATTCCACAAACTTAAAGTCGTGCACGAGTAGGCCGTTTTTGTCTACCGCCTGTGCTCGGATCCCAGCGCGATAAGGTAAAAAGTCTGCTGCGGTAATGCCGGGGCAATAGCGGCTCACCAGTCTGGCATAGTGCGTTTTAGACAAGGACGAATGTAACTCTTTAACGGCAGCGCGCCTGTACCGCCAAAGCAATTTCCACACATCACCGTGGGCAAACAGATGCAACCATTCAGCATCAGTGCTGAATAAACTATTATATGCCTCACGGCCTGTGGTCAGAACAGCATTTGGCCCCACAGTAGTGTACCCGCCTATCATTCGGGTTAAATGTACTCCTAAAAATGGCATCGCCGGATCCGGCACCGGATAAATCAGATGACGGGAGATGTCATCGTACTTACTGTTTAAACGGTAATACTCACCTTTAAAAGGCAACATTCTGAAGTCGCACTCAAGTCCCTGCATCCGGATCAGTTCATCACTATAAATACCTGCGCAATTGATTAATTTAGCCGCCCTGACTGTGGTTTCGCCCCGTGGATGAGAAAATCGTAACAACATGCCGTTATTACTGTCCTCTATGCTCTCAAGCTTATGCTGATAATGGATCTGGCACTGACCCTGAGCGATTGCCTGCTGTAACAGGCAGCCCGTGATAGCCTTGTAATCGGTGATGCCAGTTTGCGCGACAAAAAAACCGCCCACAGCATTGATGGCAGGTTCACGGCGTTGAATTTCAGCAGCCGTTAGCCGCTGTGGTTGGAGTTCGTTCTGTTCGCAACGATGGTACAGTTCTTCCAGAGCGGGTAACTCATCTTCGCTCGTTGCCACAATCAGTTTGCCGCACTGTTCATGGGGCAAACCAAATTCCTTGCATAATTCAAAGGTGTGCTCCAATCCGGCGCGGCAAAAACGGGCTTTATAACTGCCCGGCGCATAATAAACCCCGGCGTGTATCACCCCGGAGTTACGCCCGGTTTGATGGGCAGCGCAATCTGTTTCTTTGTCGAACATCATGATGCGGGCATCGGGCTGACGCTGACTCAGCTTATAAGCCACGGCAGCGCCAATAATACCAGCACCGACGATGGCAAAATCACATTCTGTCATGGGTATTCTATTGAAAAATGCTAAACTCACCCCGATAGTACCCGTCCCATCATTAACATCAACCAAAAAGGGTCTGAAATGTTTGATTCACAACGCTTTGGCGGTGTTGCCCGGTTATATGGAGAGCAACAAACCACGCACATTGCCGGGCTGCATATTGCCGTAATTGGCATTGGCGGTGTTGGCTCGTGGAGTGCTGAGGCGCTGGCCAGAACGGGCGTAGGTCAGATAACCCTGATTGATCTGGATGACATCTGTGTTACCAATACCAACCGCCAGATCCATGCTTTAAATGATACCGTTGGCCAGGCCAAAGTTACGGTAATGGCACAGCGTATCAGTCAAATCAACCCGGCATGCAAAGTGAATGTTATTGAAGATTTTGTTACGCCTGACACGGTTATGGAACATCTGGCCGGTGGATACGATGGCGTTATAGAGGCAACGGATTCCATCAGGGCTAAGGCCAGCATTTTATATTACTGCAAACGCAATAAATTACCCGTGGTTACCGTAGGCGGAGCCGGCGGCCAGGTTGACCCAACCCAGATAACCTGCGCCGATCTGGCTAAAACCATTCAGGATCCGTTAGCAGCAAAACTTCGCAACGAATTACGCCGTAACTACGGATTTTCCAAAAATCCTAAACGACGCTTCGGCATTGAATGTATCTATTCCACTGAACAACTTCGCTACCCACAGCCCGATGGGTCGGTTTGTCATAACAAGTCCCTCACCGATGGCAGCACCCGCCTTGATTGTGCCTCCGGATTTGGTGCGTCAGTTATGGTAACGGCTTCCTTTGGTATGTTTGCCGCCGCCAGGCTTATCAATAAGCTCACTGGCATTTAACTGTAACGCGGCTCGACATTTCACGCGGGCTCGCGCACAATACCGCAA
This sequence comes from Marisediminitalea oceani, assembly GCF_003731635.1. Classification (GTDB taxonomy): domain Bacteria; phylum Pseudomonadota; class Gammaproteobacteria; order Enterobacterales; family Alteromonadaceae; genus Alteromonas; species Alteromonas oceani. The sequence goes on from NZ_RCUA01000078.1 coordinate 101,092, forward strand.
AAGGAGAGCCATTATGCAACAACACGAACTAGAACAACTGATGGCAGACAGCGCAAAAGACGCTGTAGGTACCAGTCGGGATATGTTTAACATTGAGTTAGACTACAGCGCTGAAAGCATCGAATTAATAGATAGTCTGCTGCTGGCGTTTATCGACCGCTTTAAGGATCAGGCCCTGGAAGATAACGCGGTATTCACGCTGTGTAATATTTACGGTGCTTACATTGGTGAAGTAATGCGCAGCCTGATTGGCGGCAGTTGGCGTTATGACGAGTCAGATAAAACCGCGCCTTATGTGGTACTGGATGTTGGTGAGTATTCTTACGCCTTTGCCGGAATCTGTTATGAGCGACTGGTTAATGACAGCCAGGTAAGTGTTAAGGCCTACTTTGATCAGGCACTGGCAAATAACACTCAGTAATTTATTCTTCTGCCTGCTCCCTGGCTGGCGGTTGACGCCAGTCATGTAACATGATGGCCAGATGGTGGCTGCGGTTAACCATATACATCAACGCAATCATCAGCAACGCTACCGCACCAAGATAACCATTAAACTGCCAGCCGGCGCGCTCCAGAAAGCTGCCAATCAGCAACAACTGACACAAACTTCCAAGGGTACAAAGTGGCTTTATCAGTAAACGCCAGCCTGTATACCCTCGCTTCCACAAATGTTCCCTGAAGCTCATCAGTACGATCACCAGCAGAAAAGGTAATGTCACCGCAATTTGCAACCATAAAACGTCGCTGTGCGGAAAGAAAATACGATAGAGCCTGTCAGACTCAGCCGGAATAGCGGTAAACGCCGCCACCAGCAGCAGATCGCGACAGGCTATTGCCAACATCCAGTAAAACCATCGAGGCGGCAGTACCGTACCGGCTTCGTCGTAATGTTTGAGTGGTAAGGGGATCATAAACTACTTAAAAATTCAGAAAAATGACTGGCCGTTAATACCTGGGCTTTCAGCGGGTAACAGCAAACCTGACTATACCGCGGGCAGATTGCATTTGCAGATCCCCGGGCTGGCATTTGCGCCAGTTTAACACAGCCGCATCGCGGGCAAGAATGAATATTGCCGGGTTCAACAAACCGCTTTTCTCCGCCCCATGGTTTTCGCATTTAAGCCTTGGATTTAACTAATTGGCGGAATGTCCTTAATCTAACCCTGTTGTAACGCCAATTGTTATCCGAATCACCGGTAATTTTTGTTATTCGTCTACGGCGCCGGGTGAACTTAACAATCTTTTTGGGTATAATCTGCGCCCTTTTGAAACTGCCGTCGCACACCATCAGAGTTCACTATGACCGTTGAAAAATTTGACCCGAAACAAACCACCACACTGGAAGGACCTAAAGCGGTGTTAAAGCAGCAATCAGAAATGACAAATAGCTCTGATACTGCGAAAGCAAAAATCGGTTTTGTGAGCCTCGGCTGCCCGAAAAACCTGGTGGATTCAGAACGAATTCTTACTCAGCTTCGCACAGAAGGGTACGAGGTAGTACCTACCTATAATGATGCCGCGCTGGTTATCGTGAATACCTGTGGATTTATTGACGCAGCGGTGCAGGAATCACTGGACACCATTGGCGAAGCCCTGGCTGAAAACGGCAAAGTGATTGTGACCGGCTGCTTAGGCATTAAAGAAGATGAAATTCGTGAAGTACACCCCAATGTACTGGCGATAACAGGCCCTCATGCCTATGAGGAAGTGGTTAATCAGGTGCATGATCACCTGCCCAAGCCTCAGCATAATCCGTTTGAACACCTTATTCCGGATCACGGTATTAAACTCACGCCTCGTCATTTTGCCTACCTTAAGATTTCCGAAGGCTGTAACCATCGCTGCACCTTCTGCATTATTCCATCAATGCGCGGCGATCTGGTGAGCCGCCCTATTGGCGAAATTCTCGATGAAGCCCAGCGCTTAAAAAATGCCGGCGTTAACGAATTACTGGTGATTTCGCAGGACACCAGTGCCTATGGCGTGGATATGAAGCATCGCACCGGGTTCTGGAACGGTATGCCGGTGAAAACTCACCTGCAACAATTATGTGAAAAGCTTGGCGAAATGGGTATGTGGGTAAGACTGCACTATGTTTATCCCTACCCTCATGTAGACAACCTTATCCCGCTGATGAACGAAGGTAAGATCCTGCCCTATCTGGATATCCCCTTCCAACATGCCAACAAACGCATCCTCAAATTAATGAAGCGCCCGGGCAGTTCAGAACGCACGCTGGAACGAATCAAGCAATGGCGTGAAGCCTGTCCTCAGCTGATTATTCGCTCTACGTTTATCGTTGGTTTTCCGGGCGAAACAGAAGAAGAGTTTGAGGAATTACTCGACTTTATGCGTGAAGCTCAGCTCGACCGGGTCGGTTGTTTTGCTTACTCACCGGTTGAGGGCGCTGTGGCTAACGATCTGCCCGACCCGGTGGATGAAGACGTTAAACAAGAGCGTCTGGCGCGCTTTATGGCCGTGCAGGGTGAAATTAGCGCTGAGCGCCTGAAACAGCGAATTGGTCAGGAATATCAGGTAGTCATCGACTCTGTGGATGCTGAAGGCGCGGTTGGTCGTTGTTATGCTGATGCTCCGGAAGTAGATGGTGTGGTGCACTTAAATGGGGTTTATGATGTTAAACCCGGCCAGCACGTCTGGGCTGAAGTCATCCATACCGATGAGCATGACATGTGGGCCGTAATGTCTGAAGAACAGGACGAAACAGAAGATGAGGCGGAGTAATCCGCCTCGGTAACCCTGTTACCAGGGTAGCTCATCACCTTTAGCGTGAATAAATCGCCCGGCATTAGCCAGGGTCAGTTCGCCAATTCGGGCAACCAGGCTGGCCGCGGCGGTGTCGGCGTCGACATCTCCATTACCTCCCACCATCTCGGTTTGCACAAATCCAGGATGAAACAGGCCTACGGCAATACCGTCGGCTTTGAGATCATTAGCCAGGGAAACGCCTGCTGCGTTAAGCGCCGCCTTGCTCATCCGATAACCGTAGTAACCGCCAGAACCATTATCGGCCATTGAGCCCATTCGGCTGGTAATAAGGGCCACCTTACTACCTGATGAAAGCTGTTTTAACAAACACTGGGTAACCAGTAACGGACCCATAGCATTCACTCTGAACTGATAATCAATGGTATTGGGCTGCCAGTCAGTAATGGCTTCATTAGCCAGCACACCAGCATTGTTGATCAGAATATCAATATCTACGTCATCTAACGGTGCCAGCGCTTGCGGTAAACTTTCTGGCACACCCACATCCACACCACTGATTACTTCAGCGCCGGTAGCATTCAGCGCATCTGAGCTGTTACGGCACAGGGCATAAACCGAGTGGCCACCAGCCAGATACTGCTTCACCAAGGCAAGGCCGATGCCGCGATTGGCACCGGTAATAACAACATTCATGATGACTCCTTATGCGCGTTACGCTAGCTATAAGCTCTTAGTACCTAGTTATCCGCGGCCAGACTGGCCAGCAAGTTAGTCAAATCATCCGGTGTATCTATACCTACCGGCGGCTCCGACAGCGCTTCCTCTATATGGATAGCATCGTCATACCATAAGGCCCTTAACTGTTCGAGCGACTCAATTTGTTCTAAGGCAGAGGGCTTATAGCTTACGTACTGATTAACATAGCTTGCGCTATAAGCATACAAACCAATATGGCGATAATACAAGCCGGGATCTGCGCTCACCGGTAGCTGCATCATGGTATCGCGGGCAAAAGGTAGCACTGAGCGGGAAAAATACAGCGCTTTACCCGATGCCGAAAAGACCACTTTTACGATGTTGGGATTAAATACATCATCTTCGTGAGCAATTGGTGTGCAAAGCGTTGCCATTTGCATAGCAGGATTGGCTGCCAGATTGGCCGCTACCTGACGAATATTATCGGCAGGTACAAACGGCTCATCGCCCTGCACGTTAACAATAATGGTGTCATCGGCAATCTGCTGAGTCTGGATAACTTCGGCAATACGCTCGGTGCCGGATGTATGCGTAGTTGCGGTCATCACCACGGTAGCAAACTGCGCGGCTACACTGGCAATGCGTTCATCATCAGTAGCGACAATGACCTTGCTGGCGCCTGCCTCATTAGCCCTGTCAACCACATGTTGAACCATGGGCTTGCCCTGAATATTCGCCAGCGGTTTACCAGGAAAGCGGCTGGACTGATAGCGGGCGGGAATGACAACCGTAAAATCCATGGGCAAGATTATCCTTTTTTCAGTGCTTCGAGTTCTTCAAGAGAAATCGCCGTGGCTTTCTCTTCCAGTAATACCGGAATACCATCGTTAATCGGGTAAACCAGACGGTCATAACGACATACCAGACCAGGCTCATTATTGCTCTCTGTGTACATTAATTTTCCTTTGCACACTGGGCAGGCTATTATTTCCAGCAACTTTTTATCAAATGCCATGGTGTTTCCTTTGTTATTTTTGTTCAGCGTGCAATACGCTGAATGAGCTGAGTATAAAAATCTTCGGCCAGCACCGCATCCACCGGCTGGTACCAACAGTTATCATGGGCGTGCGCCACCGCCTTCACTGCGTCTTTTTCGGTCATAATCACACAGCCGTCTGCAATATCCTGTTTACCGATAGCATGATGATCGGCCAGCGCAACGCAATGATCAAGCCTTACGCCCATCTCTTTTAACTGGTTAAAGAAACGTCTCGGATCGCCAATGCCCGCCATGGCGGTAATATGCGATTCCTGTTCCAGCTCCACAAGGTCTCGCTGTAACTGGGGGTGCAATACATTAATCAGTTTGCCGGGCTGCAAAGACATTTGAAATGGTGTCGGCATATTGCTGACCTTTGGTAACTCAAGCGCCTCACCAGACTGATTTAATATTAAGAAATCAATGGTCTTAAGTCGCCAGAGACCTTCACGTAACGGCCCCATCGGTAGCAACTGCCGGTTACCAAACAAACGTCTGTCAGCCACCACACACTCAACATCCCGGCCCAGCGCGTAATGTTGCAAGCCATCGTCACTGATGATCACTGTACAGCCTTGTTCTAGCAGTTGCTGTGCTGCACGGGGGCGGTTGGGATCGATAACCACCGGCACACCTGTGCGCCGTGCTATCAATAGAGGTTCGTCACCAACCATGGGTGCTGAATCGTTTGCGCTAACCTGATGAGGAAACTCGGAGGTTTTAGCACCGTACCCACGACTTACCACACCAACTTTGTAGCCGGCCTGTTGAAGCCTCTCGCAAAGCGCCACTACCAATGGTGTTTTGCCGTTACCGCCGACTGAAAGATTGCCTACCACTATAACCGGCACCGGCAGTGTTACGGTCTTTTTGACGCCCAGCCGAAACAGTAATCGACGTAACGCTGATAACAGAAAAAACAGTAGCGTAAAGGGCAACAACAACCATTGATACCAACGCCCTTCATACCACATGCGGTTAAGCGCCGACATTGCTACTCCCCAAACTGCAGCGCATGTAACTGCGCATAAGCACCGCCCTTGTTGAGTAAGTCCTGATGCTTGCCCTGCTCAATAATCTTACCCTGGTCGATCACCAGGATCTGGTCGGCATTTTCGATAGTGGATAACCGGTGGGCAATAATAATGCTGGTTCGATCCTGTTGCAGTGTTACCAGGGCATCCTGGATCATCCGTTCTGATTCGGTATCCAGCGCCGAAGTTGCCTCATCGAGAATTAACACCGGCGCATCCAACAACAATGCTCTGGCGATGGCCACGCGCTGGCGCTGTCCGCCAGACAATGCAGAGCCATCCTCACCAATCATGGTATCAAGACCATCTTCGAGCAACTCTGCAAATTCCATTACATGAGCCAGTTTAGCCGCCTTTTCAACGGCCTCACGGGAGACGTTTCCAGCCACGCCATACGCAATATTATTAGCGATGGTATCGTTAAACAAGGTGACCTGCTGGGATACCAGCGCGATATTTTTGCGTAGTTCAGTGAGCTTAAACTCGTTGATATCGGTGTTATCAAGAGTGATCTGCCCTTGCTCGGGCAAATAGAAACGGGTGAGTAAGTTCGACATGGTTGACTTACCGCTACCAGAACGGCCCACCAGCGCAATACTGGTGCCGGCGGGGGCATCGAGATTCATGTTATCGATCGCAGGAGTGTGCTTACCCGGATAAGTAAATGTTACGTTGTTAAAGCGGATGTTGCCTTTTACTTCGTTGGCATCAAGCACACCGATATCTTTTTCAATTTGCTCATCCAGCACGGCAAAGATGCTCTGGCAAGCTGCCATGCCTTTTTGAAACTCGCTGTTAACCGTAGTCAGCTGCTTTAGCGGTTTAAGCAGCATCACCATATAAAATACGATGGTAACAAAGGTACCTGCGGTGAGCTCGGCCAGCATACCCGGCGTACTGGCAATATACAGCACCACCGCCAGGGCAACAGAAGCGATAACCTGAATGCTCGACACACTCAGGGTTTGCGTAACGGCCAGCTTCATGGTCTGCTGGCGATTGGTGTTATTCTTTTTAGCAAAGCGGTCCTGTTCTTTTTGCTGACCACCAAACATTAAAACCACTTTATGGCCTTTAACCACCTGCTCAACCGCACTGGTAAGGTTGCCCATAGACTTTTGGATATTGCGGCTAACCGTGCGGAAGCGTTTGGTAACAAAAGTGACGATAACTGCTACCACAGGCCCGACAAACAAAAATACCAGTGATAACTGCCAGGAGAGATAAAACATCCAGGCCAGGATCCCTATCACCAGAGCGCCTTCACGAACCAGAATCGCCAGTGATTTACCCGCCGCACGGGCCACCTGGTCGGTATCGTAAATGACTTTAGAAATCAGATTACCTTTGGCCTGCTGGTCGTGAAAGCTGACCGGCAGATGAATATACTTACTGAACAGTTGCTGACGCATGGTCATTACCACCTGAGCCCCAATCCAGCTCAGTGCGTAACTGCCCATAAAGTTAAATATGCCGCGCAGAATAAAAACCGGTACCACCAGGTAGGCAGCCATACGCAAATAACCGTAATCCTGGTTGTTCAGCGACCGGTCTATAACAGGCTGAACCTGCGAAATCACAAAGGTATCGAGTGCCGAGTAACCCACCATGCCGATAAATGCCACAATAAAGGCAAGTTTGTAGGCTTTCAGGTAGCTAAAAAACCGTTTTACCGGCAATGCTTGAGTGTCATTCTGTTGCATAGTTCACTGTTTACTATAAAAATCGGCGCCATTGTACCTGCTATACTCATGACACACCAAAATAATCGATTCACGTTGTCAAAACCGTTTGCACGGAATGTCTTTATTTATGGGCAGTTTACTGCTTTACAAACGTTTTATGATACCAGCGGCTGTGCTGACTTTCCCGATAAGCATAAGTACTGATTCCGTTGCCGGTAATGTCAAAGCGCAAATGACCGCTCTCACTAACAAACAATGCCTGACTACCCACATTCCGGTAACGTTCAACAACCTGCTGATGAGGAAAGCCCCAGCGATTAAGCCAGCCCTGAGAAAACACCACAAATTGCGGCTTTACCTGTTCGATAAAGGCAATAGATGATGAGGTTTTACTGCCATGATGCGGCGCCAGTACGATGTTTGACGTCAGCTCCTGACTGACTTCAGGTAAGCTCAACAGCGCGAGCTCCGCCTTCTGCTCAATATCGCCCGGCAGTAACATGCTGAAGCGGCCATCCGATATTTTAATCACACAGGAGCCATCGTTATCAGACCAGCCCTCTTTAGAATCAGGTAGGGGCCACAAAGCCTGCATGTTTAAGCCCTGCCACTGCCATTTACCACCTGCATGGCAGTTATCTTTTGGGGTGACAACGGCAAGCTCAGGATACGTTTTGCGAATAAAGTCTAACCCACCGGCATGGTCATTATCGAAATGGCTGATAAATACCCGTTGGAGTTGCAAGCCGCGGATCTGCAGAAAGGGGTGGATAACAGTCTCTACAAAATTGAACCCTGAGGCAAAGGACGCGCCGGTATCAAACAAAATAGCCTTGCTGTTGCGGCTAATAAGTGTGGCATTGCCCTGCCCCACATCAAACACATGGACATGCCAGTCTTCCGTCTTCCTTGCTACCGGCAGGTATCCGCCAGAACAAGCCAAGAGCGTAACGATCAACAAAAGCAATCGCCCTTTAAAAGGCGGGGCTAAAATAAGTAACAGCGCTATCACACTGGCCATCAACCAGGTAGAAATGAATACCGGAAAAGCCGCATAGTCACCAACAAAACTAGCCACCAGGTCAAGCTGCTGCATCAGCCATTCGAGCACCTTGCCGCAACCATACAAAACCCAGGAAGTGATGAGATGATCAACCGGCAAAACGATGAGCATTAACAATCCCAGCAGACACAAAGGGATCACCAGCAATGACATCGCCGGTACGATCAGTAAATTAATCAACGGCGAAATCAAACTAACCTGCCCCAGCAGCGCGCCCACTAGCGGTGCCATAAGCACACTCAGCATGACCTGTAACAGCACCACTCCCCTAATCCAATGAGCACCGCGGGATGACTTTTCCCACCACCAGTGAAACCAGATGATTATGGCCACCGCCCCCACACTCAGATACAGAGCCGTGCCGTAAACTGCCATAGGGTCGAGCAAAATGCTCACAGACAATGTTGATAACACCAGAGTTAGCCTCGACAAACGGAGTTTAAGCAAATGCAGCACAGCGATGATCAGTAGTGCACAGTAAGCTCGCAAAACGGCGGTTTGCCAGTCAGCCAGATAGGCATAAAAGCCACAGGTAGCCAGTACCAAAATAAAAGCCGTTAGATACAGACTTTTCGGTAAGGAAAAGGTTAACCAGGCAGACGCCGCAATAAAGCTTCTGAAAACAAAAAGGATTGCGCCTGCCACAATCATCAGGTGCAAGCCAGAGATAGCAAACAGATGGGCAGTTCCCGTTTGCTGTAACAACTGCCAGTCTGATTTTGTAAATTCCTGGCGCTCACCGAATAATAAAGCCAGCAGCCATTTCTCGCCCGGCAGTTGTAATGAGGTTAGTCTGGACTTTAAGCGATTACGGGTAGATGTATCAGGCTCAATAAGTGCAATGCGATGACCGCGCACGTAGCCGGTTTTGACTATTCGTTGACTCACATACCAGCGCTGCATATCAAAGCCAGTTGGATTGGCAATGGCCCGGGCCGGTTTGATTCTGGCAGCGGCGCGGATATGCTGGCCAGTAGTAAAAGTTGCCTGCGGCCTGTAGTAGTGTAGCTGGATCACCCACTGCTTTTCCCAGACATGCTGATCCACGATATTATCGGTCAGGATTAGTCTGTCGTAGTCGGCAAAACGCTGATAACCAACAACTCGTCCCTCAATTATGACATCTTGTTGAATTTCACCACCAAGCTGTTGCCACTTGAGGTATGATTGCCCTACACTCGTTGCCACAAAAAGGCCGGCAGTTGCAGCAGCCAGCACAACCCAGGCAAAGCGTAACGGTTTTTGCCATCGTTTTGCGTTACAATACCCAGCTATGAGTAACGCCGTGGTTGATAGTGAAATAAATGCCAGCACAAACGGCAACCCGCTGTGGGGCAGTTCTGACCACCAGCGACCTGAAATCACTGCGCCGCTAAATGCTGTCGCCGCAGTTGTTAGCATGCTTGTATTCACCAGTGACTCTGTTTGAGAAAAGATTGTTAGATTTATGCCGAAGAAGTTTATAAAACGCTATTTGCCTGATCCGCATTCGATAAAGGAAAATCGGGCCTTAAAAATCTTTGGCAGCATTCTTCATGAGCCCAATTTATGGCATCTGAACCGGAAATCCGCTTCCGGTGCTTTCGGTATCGGATTGTTCTTTGCGTTCTGGCCGGTGCCTTTTCAAATGTGGTTATCGGCAGCCACCGCAATCCCCTGCCGGGTGAACCTGCCATTGTCTATAGCGACAGTCTGGATCACTAATCCCTTTACCATGCCTCCTATATTCTACGGCGCCTATTTAGTAGGCTCTACTGTCCTTGGGACCAAGTCTGAGGCTTTTCATTTTGAGCCCACCTGGGACTGGGTTGTCAGCTCGTTGTCGACCATCGGGCCGTCTTTCTTACTTGGCTGTGGGATCTGTTCGGTGGTATTTGGTTTAACCGGCTACTATACGCTGAACTGGCTATGGCGCTTCTCGGTTCGCAAAGCCTGGCAGTTGAGAAAAGAAAAACGTCGTCAGGCACAGCAAAACCAGCACTGAACGTGCTTTCGAAACCTTCTATGGTGCACTGGTCAATTAAAGCCTGGCGATTACGCTGGTAATACTAACTCAGTAAAACGATGAGAAACGCCCAATGATTACATTGGGCGGTTTTGTTTTGTGTAATTACTTATTTATGTGTAGCCGTTGATTAGATTGCAATGGCTTCTTGTATCGCCATCGACAGCGGACCACTCACCGCGTCTTTAAGTCGCGCACAACGGCGTATCTTTTCTAGTGTTTGACCTAATGAGCGCTCATAACCAGGTAGTTGCTCAGCCCTGGAAACAATAAACTTCTCCCAGTCATCGGCTTTATTCATTGAACAGAGTTCACCGGCTAGCGGTGGAAATGCAGCGCCACGTAAATTATCGGGTATTCGATCTAATATACGCTGCGTATTATTTTTGAGCCACCGGAAGGTACTGTCCTGAGTTTCTGCTTGGGATAGTTGCTCCCGTAGGATATCTGGCGCGTAGTCATCATAGATCCCGCCAATGCTCCTTTCTAATAATCGGCGACCTAACTCAGGATCTGTAGTTCTGGATAGGCCACGGATCATCGCAACACTGAGCGCAGGATCATCACTTTCAGCGAAACGTTGTTCAAGTACGGTGAAAAAGGATTCGCCGAGATCTCTAACCGCAACAGTCAATGCGGTGGCGCGCTGCGCAGCAGGAATTGCCGTAAAGTCTGGGACACCATCAATTCCCACGAATGCTTGCGCTTGCTCGCGCAATGGGGCACGCATTTCTGGCAGCTTTGCAAACTCAAGCAGATGGCTCTGCAACTCGCTACTAAGAATTTGAGCACCCACTGATGTTTGCTGGTTAACTCGGTCATAGATTGGAGTAAAGATTGCTCGGCTTATGGCTGCAGCTGTGTCTAATGCATCGCCGCTCAATGCTGAATTGGCCAGGCCCTCAAACTTACGTTTGGTGTGAGCAATGACGTCCCAGGCTGGGTGCCTGGCCATAGTTAGCATTCCTTCAAGCCAAATATTGGCATCGATATGCCCTGCGCGTAGACCTGCATCGAGACTATCTAGCATGGTTAAAGCCTGCTCAGAAGGAAGAGCCTTACCATGACGAATCAAGTGTTGCCAATCGTCTTGATTCAAGCTAAACCGATAGTAACCGCTTTGAGCATTCGGGTGAATAAATGCTGGGCACCGATTAGTTTTTAGCGGTACACGTTCTTTTGTTTGCTTCATTACATGACAGGTTTCACCGCTTCCATGTGCTACGCAAACCGGAACGGTCCATTGTTGTTTATCAGTAAACTTAGTGCCAATTGCAGCGTAGCGCGACTGATGTAACTGGACCTTGGGCTTACCTTCTTCTGAGCAATCCAGAGAGGCCGAAATGAGGGGAACTCCGGGCAAACGGATAAAGTCATTAAAAATGCTTGTTAAATCATTCTGATTGCTGACGCTGGCGAGTGAAGCAATAAAATCATCGGAATGTGCGCCACCGTGTGCAAATCGTTGCATATGATGTCTGATCCCTTTTTGAAACTGCTCAGCACCAATATAGCGCTCCATCATAGTAAGAATTGCAGCGCCTTTCGCATAAGTGATCTCACCATCAAGTGCGTAAGCAATATCTTCATTGCGAGAGACCGGTTGCTTAACACTCTGTGTATCTGACAGTGCATCGTTGTTCATTGCACGTAAGGCCATTTTGGTGATGCCGCGGTCGAACTCTCCCGCGGGCCAGTATGCGTGCGAGGCTTTGTAGGCCATCCAAGTTGCAAAGCTTTCGTTCAACCATAAATCATCCCACCATTCTGGTGTAACAAGGTTGCCAAACCACATATGCGCTAACTCATGACTATGCACCAGAGTATAAGCACGTTTTTGTTCCGCAGGAGAGTTTTCATCCAGCAGTAACAGATACTGGTCATACAGTACTGCACCCGGGTTTTCCATAGCGAAGCCTAAACTACCCGGAGGAGCAATCAAATCAAGTTTTTGGTAAGGGTATTGCGAACCAAAATAGTCTTCTAACCAATCAAGTATGGCTTGTGTGTTATCCAATGCATATTGCACATTCGCCCTCTTGCCCTTGGTAACCAATGCTCGTAGAGGTAAAGGGCGCTCACGTATATTATTGACGGGTAACGTACCGTAATCTGCAATGTCGAACGGGCCGACCATAAACGCCAGAAGATAAGTCGGCATTGGCAAAGACTGTTTAAAATCATGGTTGACCCATTCCTCGTCGACACGAGTGGTGGTCGCTAATGGGGTGTTAGTAATCGCGGCTAATTCTTTGGGAGTAGTGAGGTTTACCTGATACGTCGATTTAAAACGAGGTTCGTCGAACCCGGGGAATACTTCCCGGGCAAGAATCGTCTGAAACTGTGACACTATGTAATTTTGTTCATTGCCGAGCATTTTAAACAACGCCCCACGGGGTGAATATTCTGCCGTGTAGACGAAACTTAGAGTAACCTCCCCTGACTGCAAAGTCTGTGGAAAAGTGACTTTTGCCACACCTGAGTCCAATACTTGCTCGTAGGAGACAGGTATTTTTTCGCCACCTGCCGTAGTCAATGAAACAGAGGTAACATCAAGGTCTTTGCCATGTAACCAAAGCATATCGGTATCGCGATTGAGTTTCACAGTGATCTGGGTTTTACCCTGAAAATCATCGGCATCCGGGTCAATAGTCAGGTGGATTTGGTAGTGCAAAGGTGTGGCGGTGTCGTCCAGTTTTCCTGCTGGAGGGGGGATGTTATTACTCGCTGCTACAGTGCTAACGCTGAAAAATATAAGCAGCACGATATAAATAACGCCTGATTTCAGCATAAGATCTCCTTTCATCTATTCCTTAAAATAAAACGAACACTACGTAATGCGTAAATTGTTATCGCAACGCGCTATAATTATTTCGAACAGTGTAGAAGCTGTCTTGTCAAACGTCCAAATAACCAACTGAGCATTAACGGAAAAAAAGCTTTACGCCAACCATGGAGCGGGTACGGCAAATACAGTAAAAGGCTTGTTGACACCATCGCCATTGTTGATTTTTTCTGGTAACCAACTGACATGTTAGCTTGAGTACTAATTAAGTTGAGCGGCAGGGTAATAGGACGCCAGCACAAAAGTGCTCCCTCACTAAAGTGACCTTAACATGATTATTTTGGAGAGTTTAAAAGGACAGGCACTCTCTATGCTGTTACTTAGTTAACTATTTTAAGTATAACAGAGCGGAGCTACAGTCGCGCAATACACTTGCTTTTATAAAAGGCTGTGCTTACGCTATGAAATGTAAATATAAAATATCTAATTACGCTAGTGTTCATAAGGCAATGAAATTGAACTACTTCATAGTAAAATCGAAAAGAATTGCTTTTTATTTTTTTATTCTTCCCTTACTGCTGTTCACAATAATAGGTTTTATAGATAATCCCCCTTTCCTCATATTCAATCATACTATTTTCGGGATTGTTCTCATTGGTCTGGTGCTGGTTCACGCAGCCTACAGCTACGTTGTCGAGAACCATATGGCAGCAGTCAAAGAGTCAAAGTCCTCTATGCTTTCGTTGCCATCAACTTTAGTAATGTTTCTTATCTGCCTTACTATTTATTTCAACTATGTAATTTAGAGACTAAAAAATAAAAGAAAAGGAACAGTCACTCGCCGGACTAATTAAATTAAAGGGACCTTTTATTAAGATGCTTAGATTTATTAAATATCTTGTATTATCGAATAATATCCATCGAGTACATTCAAAGCTTTCTGATGTGTTCAAAATTGGTACTTATGCATCATTCTTTGTGATTTCAACAATTATATTTTCCAGTTCGACTTTGGCAAAAACAGTTTGCATTGATGAAATGGTAAAGGAAGAAGACCCACCGACTCTTAGTTCAGAGCTTATTGATGCAATGTATGAAGCAATTAGCTCTAACGAGTTCAACCTTGACGAACCTTATACTGTGATGAGTGAGATACATTTCTGTGCCGGTGCAGGTGATAAGCAAACAGTTACACAGACCAGAGCCGATGGAACCAGGACGTGGACTTATACCAATATGAATAGATTTTGGATATTAACTGAATACAAATACACCCCTGTGGCTGACAAAGATAGTCTGCCTGACGAGCCATAATCTGATTTAGCGTGTTTTAGGATCTTAAGATAGCTCAGATGGTTCCAGAAAGAACAGCCGGACGGCGTCCGGCATGTTATTTATACCAGACCGTTATCCGTCAGAAACGCCATTAAACGTTCTTCATCCCACACTTCCACATCCAGCTCCTGGGCTTTGGCCAGTTTGGATCCGGCTTTTTCGCCGGCCACCAGGAAGTCGGTTTTTGCAGATACACTGCCTGCCACCTTGGCGCCCGCCTGCTGTAGCAATGCCTTCACATCATTCCTGGACATTTGGCTCAGCGTGCCGGTAACTACGCAGGTTTTGCCATCGAGTACCAGATCCGCCTCGTCCGGCGCTTCAATCTCCGGCCAGTTTAATCCTGCACTCAGTAAGCCCTCTAGCACCTCTGTATTGTGCGACTCATTAAAGAAGTTGAACACGTGCTCAGCTACTACAATCCCCACGTCCTGCACTGCCTGTAAATCATCCAGGCTCGCGCTTTGGATCGCTTCTAAGGTTTGAAAATGCAGTGCCAGATTAGCTGCCGTAGTTTCACCGACTTCACGGATACCCAAAGCGTACAGAAATTTCGGTAATGTGGTTTGCTTGGCATTGTGAATTGCCTGCAATAAATTGGCCGCCGACTTATCACCCATCCGCTCCAGTTGAATCAACTCAGGGAACGTCAGGTTAAAAATATCCACTGGTGTTTTTAATAGCCCGGCGTCTACCAATTGCTCTATCAGTTTGTCACCCAGCCCGTCTATATCCAGCGCTTTGCGTGATGCAAAATGCTTTAATGCCTGCTTGCGTTGGGCCGGGCAAATTAACCCACCAGTGCAGCGAGCCACGGCTTCATCGGCTAATTTCTCTACCTGAGAGTCACACACCGGGCACTGAGCCGGAAATCGAATCTCCCGGGCGTCTTCCGGTCGCTTATCAGCTACCACTGAAACAACTTGAGGAATAACATCCCCCGCCCGGCGAATAATCACTGTATCGCCGATACATACACCCAGTCGCTCTACTTCATCCTGATTGTGTAAGGTAGCGTTTGATACCGTTACGCCGCCAACAAATACCGGTTCAAGGCGGGCAACAGGCGTGATCGCACCTGTGCGTCCAACCTGAAACTCAACGTCGAGTAAGCGGGTCATCTCTTCCTGCGCCGGAAACTTCTGTGCAATAGCCCAGCGTGGCGCCCGGGCAACGAATCCCAGTTGTTGCTGCAAGGCGATATCATCCACCTTAAACACTACGCCATCGATGTCGTAAGCAAGGCCATCACGGCGCGACAGGATTTGCTCATAGTACGCTAAACAACCGCTGGCTCCTTCCGTAATGCCGATATCCGGGCATAAGGGGATCCCCCACTCTGCTAGCTGCCTAAGACGCTCATGGTGACTGTCCGGTAAGGTGAAATCGTCCGGTGCCACAACACCCAGTGAGTATGCATAAAACATTAACGGGCGTTTAGCGGTAATCCGGGAGTCCAGTTGACGTAAGCTGCCGGCAGCCGCGTTACGCGGATTAGCAAACACCTTCAGCCCGGCATTACGCTGGTTTTCGTTGAGTTTTTCAAACCCATCGCGAGGCATAAACACCTCACCGCGCACTTCAATTCTTTCGGGTAAGTCAGCGCCGCGTAATTTCAGTGGAACGTTGGCGATAGTTCTAACATTGGCGGTGATATTTTCACCTACCTGACCATCTCCGCGGGTGGCAGCACGCACCAGCACGCCGTTCTCGTATAAAATCGAAACGGCCAGTCCGTCGAGTTTTGGCTCACAGCTGTAGGCCAGCTTATTATCGGCTTTAAGGCGGTCGAGCAGGCGTTTTTCAAAAGCTTTCAGATCGGCTTCTTCAAAAGCATTATCCAGCGACAACATTGGCACTTCGTGGGTTACCTGTTCAAACGCCCCCAGCGGCTCTCCCCCTACCTTCTGGCTGGGTGAATCCGGGGTAATAAGCTCAGGATGCTCAGCTTCCAGCGCCTGTAATGCCTGAATCTGGCGATCGTATTCGCTGTCAGGCACACTGGGATCATCCAGCACGTAGTACTGATAGTTATAGTCATTAATTTTCTCGCGCAATGCTTCGAGTTGCGCGATGACGGTTTGATCACTCATGGGAATTGCTCATTTGATGTTGTACTACTGCCTTCTAACAGTAGTACAACGAATTCAGGATAGTAAACTTAGTGACGGGCTATCATACGTTTGCGTTCAAAGTCGCGGATCTTTTCAACGTACTGCTGTAAGCCCTGTTTGGATAACACACTGCGGCGACCGTCGAGCACCTGAGCATTAAACTCATCGGCAATCTTACGGGCGGCATTATGCATCATATTAAATACCTGGTGCGGGTCGCCTTCTATTGGCAATAGCATAAACAGTGAAACGCCGCGTGTTGTGAAAGTTTCCAGGTTATCAATATCAAAATTACCCGGTTTGAACATGTTAGCTAAGCTAAACAGCACCGGGCCTTTGCCATTAGAATTTACATGGCGATGGAAAATGTCCTGATCGCCAAACTTAAAGCCCAGGGTTAACAGCATCGGAAGTAACGCCGCACCACTGATGGGTGCATCTTCCGGAGCCCGTACGTTGAGGATCAGCACTTCCGGCTCAACCTGGGTAGCAGGCTGAGCTGCCTGAGCCTCGGCAGCCTTAACCGAGTCATCAAAATCAATTTGCATCTGATCTTCATCACCAAAACGCGGTTCCTGGCGCTTGCGGCTGGCCGGGCGGCTACGTTTTTTAGGTGTAGCAGGCGCTGCTTCCGGCGCTTTTTCAGTTTGATCTTCGGCTGCCGCGGTTTTGGATTCTGGCGGCGCAGGCTGGGTATCCAGAGAAAAGTCGTCCTGCTCGTCATGCGGTGCAGACTCTGGTTTTGCCTCAGGCTGAGCACTTTCCTCTTCCTTTAACAAGAATGACGGCGGTGCCGGCACTGAATCCGGTAGCTCGACCACGTTATCGTGCTGATACTGTGGTTTCGGATTGGTCACTACCGAAGCATAGAGCTGTTCTTTAGGTGCTTCAGCAGGCTTGTTAGCGGGCTCACTTTCAGTGGTATCAGTGTCGTCATTATCAGTTGAAGCGGAAGGCTCAACGGTGTCGTCCTTTTCAGTTTCAGTTGAGGTTTCTTCTTTGACGTTGACGGCATCGTACTCTGACTCGTCAGCGTCGGTTGTCGAATGACGAACCACCCGCACTTCGCCAATGCCGTACTCATCAAACTCGTCAGCAGATTTCAGGTTGCTTTGTTCGTCGTCACGCTCTTCTTCCTGCCAGCCCTCCGGCTCAATCCGCCGTTGGGGCTTTTTGGCCTGACTGTTTTTGCGGATATTCCATAAGCCATGTGCCAGCACACCAAGGATAAAGAACCCACCCAGTAGCAACAATGACAAACGTAATTCTTCTTCCATCGACTTCTTTCGCCTTTAAATTTATGCGTCTACCATGGAGACGGCTTCATCGACATCCACGGCTACCATGCGTGATACGCCCGGTTCAGCCATGGTGACACCTGTCAGGTGGCTCGCCATCTCCATCGCAATTTTATTATGTGATATGTATATAAACTGTACCGATTTCGACATTTCAGAAACCAGGTTACAGAAGCGTCCGACGTTAGCATCATCCAGTGGCGCATCCACTTCATCCAACAGGCAAAATGGCGCCGGATTAAGCCTGAAAATTGCAAACACCAATGATAATGCGGTTAAGGCTTTTTCTCCACCGCTAAGCAGATGAATTGTACTATTTTTCTTGCCCGGCGGACGGGCCATTATGGTCACGCCGGTCTCCAGTAAATCATCATCGGTTAAGGCAAGATAAGCCGAGCCCCCGCCAAATACCTTGGGAAAGAGCATTTTAAGATCTTCATTCACCTGCTCAAACGTCTGGCTGAATCGGGAGCGGGTTTCACGATCAATTTTACGTATAGCGTTTTGTAATGTTTCAAGGGCGTCATTAAGGTCGTCAAATTGCGTGTCCAGGTGTGCCTTGCGTTCTGCCTGAACGTCGTATTCTTCCACTGCCGCCAGGTTAACAGCACCGAGCCGGCTAATGGCCGCGGTAGTCTGTTCCAGATCCCGTTGCCAGGTGGTCTCGCTGGTTTCGGCCGGCAGGGTTTCCAGTACCGCTTTAAGTGTGACACCAATTTCGCTGAGTTGTTCCAGAATGGCCGTGCCCCGCACGCGGTAACCTTCCGCCTCGATTTTCAGGCTGTCGAGCTGCTCCTGCCGTTTGGCAATATCACCAACAATTGCCTGCTGGCCCTGCATCGCCTGATTGAGCAACTCTTCTGCATGTTCCAGATCCTGCTGTAAGCTGTAGCGCTGTTCTTCAAGCGCCGCTTTTTCGGCCAACAAATCCTGCAGTTGCGCAGCTTGTTCGGTTTGTGGTTGATTGAGCGATTGTTGTTCTTGCTCTAACTGGGCGGCGCGCTGCCCGAGACTGGTAAGTTGCTGACTAATCCGCTGCTGTTGTGAATTTAACGATTGCTGCTTATTACGGCTCTCCTGCAGTTTGAGGGCCATCTGATGCAGTTCACGGGTATTTTGCTCATACTGGCTACGCTGACTGCTAAGCTGCTGCTGGAGAGCTTGTTGCTGATCCTGCAGCCGCGCCTGGCGCTCTGCCTGCTCTGCCAACTCCATTTCATAAGTTTCCAGCCCTTCATTGAGCATAGCCAGTTCGGTGGCCTCTTCTTCAAGCTGCTCTTGCTGGCGACTCAGCTCATCGTCCAGGCGTTCACGCTTTTGCGCTTCCTGGCGTTGTTGTTCGCTCAACCAGCTTAAACGCTGAGTCAGTTGCTGGCGCTGATTATTGCGTTCATTCAATCCGCCCTCACTGGCACTCACCTGCTCCCGCGCCCGCTCTATATTGTTTTGCGCCTCGCTTTCCTGTTCTTCAAGCGAAGCTAGCTGTGCTTCCTGAGCGGCGATAGTATCGTTGAGTTCCTCGATTTGTTCGGCACGCTGTAACACGCCCTGCTCGGTATCCTGCTCACCATAGCGAAACCAATCAGGGCCGAACCACTGGCCATCATGGGTAACAATAAGCTCACTGTCACCAGCCTGTTGGCGCATCGCCAGAGCCTTTTCGGCATCTTCTGCCACCAGTATCTGATTAAACTGATGGGGTACCCATTCATCTTCCAACAAGGCTGCCACACTGCCGGGTTGTTTATCCCGCGTTAAGGCTGGCTGGCTAAAATACTTAAGGCCTGCGCTTAAATTTGCCTGATTTTCCGTTAGTGTTGCGAGGCTCTCGCCGGTCGCCAGTTGCGCATCACCAAGCTCACTGAGCACATGTTCAATAATGGCCGCAGCGCCCGGCTTTGGCGTTAACTGCTGCCACAGTGGCACCACACCTTCAGGTTGCGGCCCCGTGGGACTGGCTGCTTGTTGCAGGGTCTCAAACGCTGCGAGCCGGGATTGATTTTGCTGTAACTCAGCACGCATTGACTGCGTGTGTTGCCGCGCCTGTTCATAATGGCGCTGGGATTGCTCCAGGGTCTGCCTGGCGCTTTGAACCTTATCCTGCTGTTCAAGGATTTGCTCTGCCAGCATTTCCAGCTCAAGCTGCAAATCGTCGATGGCCTGCTGATGGTCAGCCTGGGAAAATTCCTGTATTTCGCGCTCCAGCTCACCAATTCGTTGCTGGGTACGCATCTGCATCTGCAACAACGACTGCACTTTACTGTGGTGAGAATGCACTTGCTGCTTTAGCTGATGATACTGCTGGTCGGTTTGCTGAAAATCGCGCTGATGCTGATGTAATGCAGCCTCAGCCTGGTCACGCGTAACCTCTAACTGCTCACAGGCTGCTTGCTGAATCTCGTAACTGGGCTCTAATTCCACAACCAGTGCCGCGTGTTCTTCAGCCTGTACTGTCAGTAACTCTTGTTCTTCATTCAGGGCCGCTTGTTGGGTCTGAATATCGTCCAGTTCGCTGTCGATTTGCTTGAGACGTTGCTGATTATGCAGGGCTGACTGCTCCAGCCGGGAAATCGTGGCACTCACCGTAAATAAATTCTGCTGCAGGTGATCAAGCTTTTGCTTACAGGTTTGCTGCGTGTCACGGTATTTCTCGATACCGGCCTCATCGCCCCGTTGCCTCGCTCTGAGCGCTTCAATATCGGTATCCAGTTGCTGCTGCGTTTGTTGCAGTTTTTGCAAATGGTCATCATGTTTGAGCCAGCGAATAGCGGCAAGCTCACTTTTTAACGTACGTTCCTGCGCTTTAAGCGTAGTATAGCGTTTGGCTGCTGCTGCCTGACGCTGTAACTTTTCAAGCTGCCTGCCAAGCTCTCCGCGCACATCTTCCAGACGTTCGAGGTTATCCTGGGTATGGCGAATACGGTTTTCCGTTTCCCGCCTACGCTCCTTATATTTAGAGATACCAGCCGCTTCTTCGATGAACACCCGCAATTCCTGGGGCTTCGACTCGATTAGCCGGGATATCATGCCCTGCTCGATAATGGCGTAACTGCGCGGGCCCAATCCCGTCCCTAAAAACAGATCGGTGACATCGCGGCGACGGCATTTACTGCCATTTAAAAAATATGTGGAGATGGCGTCACGGGTAACAACGCGCTTAATCGACAATTCGTTATATTTGGCATATTCACCGGCGATCCGGCCACTGGAGTTATCAAACACCAGCTCAACACTGCACTGCCCTACGGGCTTACGGGCCGACGAACCGTTAAATATTACGTCGGTCATGGCATCACCACGCAGGTTTTTGGCTGAGCTTTCCCCCAGCACCCAGCGCACCGCATCAATTACGTTAGACTTACCACAACCATTCGGGCCTACAATGGCTGTCATATCGCCGGGAAAGGGGATCGTGGTGGGATCAACGAAGGATTTAAAACCGGCCAGGCGGATTTTCTTAAGACGCACAACACCACCACTCTGTTAAAAGAGCGTTATTGATAGCGATACCCGCTGATCCTGTCGATAGCGTTGAACCGGGAATTCTCAATATGCGCACGCGTTGTTGTGGTTGTTATTATAAGTTGAATGTAACAAAGTTCATGAACTGTAACAATTATGAATTCACAGTGAGATCCCGGAGTTTTATACTGTGGGTGTTTGAAAGTATGTCATTTTTTATCACCCCCTTTTCAGATAATGACATTTTCTTTTCACCAGACAGCAGGAGTTTTAATGGCACAACGCAGCGGTATCGGTTATTTCGGGCAAGGGTTTGATTTAATTACCACAAAAGGCTTAAAGCGCTTTGTGTTTATTCCTTTGATGATCAATCTGGTGCTATTTTCAGTGGCCTTTTATTTTCTGCTCGGCGAAATTCAGACCGGTGTGGACTACCTCATCGGGTTTATTCCTGACTGGCTGGGCTGGTTGAAGACGTCCATCACTTTTTTACTCTGGCCGTTGGCGGTGATAAGTATTTTACTCAGCTTTGCACTGATGTTTGGTACCCTGGCCAACTGGATAGCCGCCCCTTTTAACGGCTTGCTGGCCGAAAAAGTGGAACGCCATCTTACCGGACAATCACTCGGCGATGACGGCGTAATGGCCATCATTAAAGATATTCCCCGTACGCTGGGCCGGGAGATCACCAAACTGGTGTATTACCTGCCCCGCGCCATCGGCTTTTTACTGTTATTTTTCTTTCTGCCGGTGATTGGCCAGATATTGTGGTTTTTATTCGGCGCCTGGATGATGGCCATTCAGTATTGCGACTACCCTTTTGATAACCACAAAGTGCCGTTTGGCGAAATGCGCCAAAGGCTGGGCGATCGCAAGGGCCTCAGCTACTCGTTTGGGATTGCCGTAAACGTGATGGCGATGATACCGATTGTGAATTTTCTGGTGATGCCGGTGGCAATCTGCGGTGCCACTGCCATGTGGGTCAACGAATATCGCTCAGACGTCCTCAGTCGGCGCTGATATTTTCTGTCGTAGCATCTGCCGCCGGGTCGGTTGTTAAACCGGTCCGCTGCTGGCGGAATACATCCAGCCAGTAAGACGCTTTCTGAGTATTGCCTGCCTGCTCATAATGCTGAAACAGATTCATGGCGATAGGACGCTGTGCCCTGGGGTTGTTCAGTAATGAATTCCAGATCGATAGGTAGATAGGCGGAATATATTTAGCGTCGTGATTTTCCATAAAGGTGATCCGATCGCTGGGTTTAAAGCTCGCTACCCCAATGTTATTACAGGTACGCGACGGATAAAGGGTGACCGGGAACTCGATAGACTGCCAATATTCAATGTTACTCAGCGGGGCATAAGTCAGCGCGCCCAAAAACACCAGATTAGGCGCCGATTGGCGGGCGCAGTACTCTTTAGCAAAACTGCGTGTTAACGGATACTCGTCAACAAACCCGACGAAGTGCGCCAGCTCGTGAACAAATACGCTGTAGGTATCGCCAACATCGAGATACATCACGCCATTATTCACATTCGCCTTGCCCGATTTGGCGAGTACCACCGCATGGGTAAAGCCGCGTTGCCTGACTACCGGCTCAAGCGCTTCAATGTTACAACCGAGGCGTCCCTGGCCCTGCCAGTTTGCATCACATTTCAGTGACTCGCGGGCCAGCCAAATTGGCTTGTTAACGCACAAGGGTAAGGATTTAAGCCGTTTATCAGCTAAAAACTGCTGGTAAATACGATTCGCCTGCACCATCTCCGCCAGACCGGTAGCAAAAGGCTGGATTTGCTGCCGGCATTGCGGTGAATTACCACTGGCGGGCTTAGCCGACAAGCCAGCGATTGACTCAGGCTGGTACTGTTGCAGCACGGCTAACACATTCTCGGCCTGCTCGTGTTGTTGCTCTGCCGCCTGCTTAAATAATTCGTACCCTTCGTCTTCGCGGCCCTGCTGCCAGCGAATATAAGCCAGCTGAAATGCGCTCTGACTGTCCCGGCTAGCGGTTTTTTGCAGCCAGGGCTCGGCTTCACTTTGTTGTTCGTGTAGCAGATACCAGTCAGCAAGGGCTGTTTGCGCCACAAAATAATCCTGCTCAGCAGCTGCTTTTAACCAGGTTTCACGATGAGCAAAATCATCCCGTGTGAGGGCATATTCGTATTGTGCTTCGGCCACCCCGCCGCGCGCCGCCAGACGCACCAGTCGCTGAGTGATCCTCGGATTGTCCTCTATTCTGGACAGTGTCAGTGCTGCCGGGGAATAACCGGACTTAATAAGCATTTCCAACCAGTACTGGTTGCGGTTCGCCTCAGCAAATTCAAGCAGACGCTGCTTAGCCGCCAGACTATTTTGCTGCACAGCTACCCATAACAGCGGCGCAGGCTTATCGGCCTGCTCGGCGTTATTGAGCAATTGGGAGGGCAAATGACCGCTGTCTGCGGCGATGGTTAATGAAGTAAACACCGCCAGACAGGTTGCTCTGAAGAACATCATGACTTAGTCGGTAACCGTGTTTTGCCTCAAGCGTTGCAGCTCCAAGCGGGCATAACGGTGTTCAACGTACTCATACACATTGGTGCTGAGGGCAAACTTAAAATAATTGGAAGCCACGCCAGGCTGGTTGTTTTCCTCGTGGTACTTACCCAGATAAAAGTAAGCTTCACACAACCTGTCGGTCAGTTCTTTCTCACTGGTAATGCCGTTTAACAGGGAGTCGAGCAATTGTTTTTCGGTTTGCT
Source organism: Marisediminitalea oceani (assembly GCF_003731635.1). Lineage (GTDB taxonomy): Bacteria > Pseudomonadota > Gammaproteobacteria > Enterobacterales > Alteromonadaceae > Alteromonas > Alteromonas oceani. The sequence continues at coordinate 125,077 of NZ_RCUA01000078.1, forward strand.
GACCCAAAAACAAATCTACCAGACCGGTAGCCCAATGGCTGTCGGGCAGGTTTTCCCGGCGCTGACTGAGTTGTTGCTGAGCCGTTTGCGGCGCGTACTCTGACTCTGCAAAATAGGCCCATAACACCCGGAAGGGATCATCAGGCGCTTTGTTAGCAAAGGTCGCTAAATCAGACACGGCTAAATCGGCCCGGCCGCCGTAATATAACGCAATACCGCGGTTTAAAAAGGCGAAATCATAGCCCGGATCGATATCCAGGGTTGAATCAAAGGCTTCATAGGCGCGACTAAACTCTTCCTGCTGTACCATGTGTACACCGAGTGAGTTGTACGCTTCAGCCATATCCGGTTTAAAGTTAATTGCCCGGTTATAATCAAATTGCGCCAGTCCACCCAGGCCTACGCTGTCGTATAACATGCCACGCTGGAAATGTAACTGGGCTTTATCTTCGTCGGTTAGCTCGGCATTGGAGAGGATTTGGCCGAATCGGGCGATAGCCACCTGCGAACGAATACTCAGGGGAGCAGGTTCCGGCACTAACAGGTTCCCCATTTCGGTTTGCTGTTGTTTTGGTGCAGTTTGTGCGCAACCGGTAACCACTAAAACAAAAAAGATAAGACTCAATCGACTAAGCATGGTAAATATAATTCTTTCCTATTCGCCGCGTTTGATACAACTATAACAGAAGTCAGACGCTAACACGTATTGATGAGTGAGACTATATCAGTTCTCACCGGATAGTAGACAAAAATAACGACAGTTAAGGAAGCAGTAAATTGTTACAACAGTTAAAAGATGCCGCACTAAAGGCCCAGAAAAACGCCTACGCCCCCTACTCTAAGTTTCGGGTTGGCGCGGCTATCGTCGCCGAGGACGGCAATGTATATTACGGCTGCAACGTTGAAAACGCCGCGTTCCCACAAGGACAGTGCGCCGAAGCCTCGGCCATCGGTACTATGATCACCGCTGGCGCCACACAGATTAAACAAATTCTGGTAGCCAGTCCCAATGATGATTATTGCTATCCCTGCGGTGGCTGTCGCCAGAAAATCGCCGAGTTTGCCAGTGCAGATACACCAGTGTTTATGCTTACCGCTAGTGGCGAATGCACCGAAACCACCGTCAGTGAACTGCTCCCCCACACTTATAGTTTGCCGGAGGAGCAAAACCGCGGTTAAGCCTTTTTGGCTTCCTGCTTGGCATTAAAAGCTGCCAGCTGCTCTTCTGTGGCGGGCAGCTGGTGTTTTTCCTTCCACTCGCTGTAAGGCATTTTATAAACCACGCGTCTGGCTTCATCATAATCCACCTCTTCGCCGCGCTCTTCGGCGGCTTTGCTGTACCATTTAGCCAGACAGTTACGACAAAAGTCAGCCAGAATCATCAGTTCGATATTCTGCACGTCTTTATGTTCATCCAGATGAGTGATTAAGCGGCGGAATACCGCTGCTTCGATTTCAGTTTGTACGGATTTATCCATGTTACTTTTCCTTAAGGCCTGTTCATGCATGAAAAAAGGGGCTTATAGCCCCTTTATACATACGAATATCGCTTTGAGATTAAGCGTCGTCAGAAGACTCAGGCTTAGCTGGCTTTTCTAACAACTCTTTAATGCTTAAACGTACACGGTTCTGACGGTCGATTTCCATTACTTTTACGTCAACCATCTGACCTTCAGACAGGTAGTCAGTCACTTTGTTCACACGCTCGTGAGCGATTTGTGAAATGTGAACCAGACCTTCTTTGCCAGGCAGTACTTCAACGAAAGCACCAAAGTCTACGATACGGGTTACTTTACCGTTGTAGGTCTTACCTACTTCGATTTCAGCAGTCACCTGTTCAATCTTAGCAATGGCGATTTCCGCTTTAGCACGCTCGGTTGCGAAGATCTTCACTGTACCGTCATCTTCGATTTCGATATTGGTGTCAGATTCTTCGGTGATTGAACGAATCATCGCGCCGCCTTTACCGATAACGTCACGGATCTTGTCCTGATCAATCTTCAGCGTGTAAATGCGCGGTGCAAATTCGCTCATTTCTTCACGGTGACCGCCCAGAGCAGAATCCATTACGCCAAGAATGTGTAAACGGGCTTCTTTTGCCTGTTTAAGAGCAATCTGCATGATTTCTTTAGTGATACCTTCAATCTTGATATCCATCTGCAGCGCCGTAACACCTTCGGTAGTACCGGCCACTTTAAAGTCCATGTCACCTAAGTGATCTTCATCACCTAAGATATCAGACAGAACTACGAAGTTATCGTCGCTCTTAACCAGACCCATAGCGATACCAGCAACAGAGGCTTTAATTGGTACACCAGCATCCATTAACGCCAGTGAGGTACCACATACAGAAGCCATTGAAGATGAACCGTTTGATTCAGTGATTTCTGATACCACACGTACTACGTACGGAAATTCTTCATCAGAAGGCATAACTGCCTGAATACCACGCTTAGCCAGACGACCGTGACCAATTTCACGACGCTTAGGCGAGCCAATCATTCCGGTTTCACCTACGCAGTACGGAGGGAAGTTGTAGTGCAGCATAAACTTGCTGTCACGCTTACCGGCTAACTCATCGATCATCTGCGCATCACGCTCAGTACCAAGGGTAGCAACAACCAGTGCCTGAGTTTCACCACGGGTAAATACCGCAGAACCGTGAGTACGCGGCAGTACACCAGTAGATACGTTAAGGGCACGAACCATAGTTGGATCACGGCCATCGATACGTGGCTCACCTGCCAGGATACGTGAACGTACTACGTCACTTTCCAGTTCATGCAGAAGGTCGAAAACTTCTTTCTGATCTTGCTCTTCATCAGCCGCTAAGATTTCAGCAGCCGCTTTTTCGGTTACTGCAGTCACTGCGTCTTTACGCTCCAGCTTGTCAGAAATCTGATAAGCGGCGGTCATACCTTCAAGCGCAAGGGCTTTGATTTTGTCTTTCAGGCTGGTGTTTTCCTGCGGAGCAACCCAGTCCCACTTCGGCGTGTTCACTTCAGCAGCAAACTCATTTACCGCAGAAACAACAGTTTGTAATTGCTCGTGACCGTACATTACCGCGCCAAGCATAACTTCTTCAGACAGCACGCTGGCTTCTGATTCAACCATCAGTACCGCACCTTCAGTACCGGCAACAACTAAATCCAGTTGGCTGGCTTCCTGTTCGCTGTTACGGGTATTCAGTACGTATTCGCCATCGGTGTAACCTACACGCGCCGCACCAATCGGGCCGTTGAAAGGAATACCAGAGATAGCCAGTGCCGCTGAGGTACCGATCATTGAAATAATATCAGTTGGGATTTCAGGGTTGGCAGAAACCACGGTCACTACTACCTGAACTTCATTTTTGAAGCCTTCAGGGAATAATGGACGGATTGGACGGTCAATCAGACGCGCAGTCAGGGTTTCACCTTCAGAAGGACGACCTTCACGCTTGAAAAAACCGCCTGGGATTTTACCCGCAGCGTAAGTTTTTTCCTGATAGTTAACGGTCAGAGGGAAGAAATCCTGATCGGCTTTGGCTTCTTTTTTACCAACTACGGTAACCAGTACAGAAGTATCGTCCATGCTGGCTAATACTGCAGCGGTTGCCTGACGGGCAATCACACCCGTTTCTAAAGTTACAGTATGCTGTCCATACTGGAATGTTTTTGTAATAGGAGTCACTATTTGTCCTTTAAATCTTTCTTTAAAATTCTTCGCTATTAAACGCGGCCGTTAGTATAGCGGCGTCAAGGTGCGTTTACCAATAACTAATCACCGATAAGCCAAAAAATTAAGTCTTACGGGCAATTTGCGCATTTTTAACACACCCTGTGGCGTCTTTTCATCAATCTGTCATACTGATTCGTAACAGTACTGTTTGCCAGGTCGACAAGACCTCTAAAGGATTGAGGGCCGGACATGTTAATATTACGTCTCAATAAAGCAGGTGCGCCACAAGACTGGCTCGACATTTATCAGGCCGCCCGTTACTACGCCCAGAATAAAGTACTGTTTGAACTGGGTAATCAGCACCGCACCCTGCTCGGCGGCTGGAACCGTGAAGGCCAGCAAAGTCAGCTGCGCATCAGTTCGATTATCGCCTGCGATGGTAAGGTGGTACAAAACGGCAAAATTGCTCTGACTAACCGCTATTTGTTCCGTCGCGACAACTATTTGTGTTTATATTGCGGCAATCAGTTTCGTTCCGGCCAGCTCACCCGTGACCACATTATCCCGCGCTCAAGAGGCGGTAAAAACAACTGGCAAAATGTCGCCACTGCCTGTGCCCGCTGTAACCATCAAAAAGGTGCCAGAACACCCGAAGAGGCGAATATGCCATTACTGGCTGTGCCCTTCGCGCCCAATTTGTACGAACGCTTTTACCTGATGAACCGGCGTATTCTGGCCGATCAAATGGACTTTTTAAGCCACCATTTCAGCCAGCGACGCGCCTGGCTATAATACCAATCCACATAGAGGTTTGCCCACTCAGCAAGACTGTCAGGCTTTCTGGCTAGGCTTGATTGCACAGGTTTGGTGGTTCCAAATCAAGCAAGCGTAACAACGCCAGAAGGTCTGACAGCCTTGCCCAAAGGGAGTGGCCAAAACGACTTACATCTGTGTTGCGTCCTCTGGACATAGAATGACTATGCCGCAGAGCACGCGTCGTGATCTAAGTCGTTTTGACTCACTCTGAGAGGGTAAACCTCTATGCGGATTGGTATACTCTAAGCCTGATCTGAACCTACTGGTGGCAAACCGCCCTTTTTCTGTTCCGCTTTAATGGTATCAAACCATAAAGACAGCCAGTCTGCGCGAATTTTCTCTTCCAATAACAGCGACTCGTCAGATGGACAAAACAGCCCCACTTTCACCACAAACTTGGCAAAATTATTGGTTTCAATGTCGATAACCGGATCGATGCTAATGAACTCAGCATCCAGGTTACGCTCAATCCAGCTCTTATAGCGCTCGGCTACATCGCGGAAGTGACTGCAATGTTCAATAGCTTTCGCTCTGAAGTCATCCAATAACCTATAGGGATTGACCAGCGGCTCCAGCGTTAAGGAAAATTCATGCAATCGATAGCGGCGCAGGAAGTTAAGGTTTTTAACTACCTGAATCATCAATTGATTATTCGGCACGTACACGTGTTTACCGGTATAGCCATAGTGTTCCGCATCCACTTCAAGCAGTGTGGTTTTGGCCCAGTCCATTTCTACCACTTCGCCCACATTATCGCCTAACTGAACCCAGTCGCCGACCCTGAACGGACGCGTTGTCATGTAGTAGATAAAGCCCATAAAGCACTGGATCATCTCGCGGGTGGCAAAGACGATAGCCACCATAAATGCCGCAATGGACAGGGCCAGACTCTGCACTTCGGTTGACCAGAGCATCAGCAGCAACACCAGCAGGATGGCATTGCCTAACTGGTCGATAATATTAATGGAGTGACGGCGGTCATCGCCGCTTTTTTTACTTTGTCGTCTGAGCAACCTGATAATGATGCGCTTGCAACCAAGAAACACCATTATAAGTAACAGTGAGGTTAGTAATTTATAGGACTGGGTGTAATCCAGAAAAACGCGCCAGGCTTGGTCGATTACGTCAGGCATCGCCATGAACTCAAGTTCCTCCAACAAAAAAGCCCACCTTATAGGTGGACTTTACATATTCGTAGCAAAGCGTGGCAGGTTATAGTAAAAAACTCAACCTTACCACGCCGACCATCGGTTATCCGTCGCTATTATTCGCGGATTTGTCCGGTGCCGGTGACTACGTATTTCTCAGTGGTCAGCGACTCCAGCCCCATAGGTCCGTAAGCATGCAGTTTAGTGGTGGCGATACCAATCTCTGCGCCAAGGCCAAGCTGGCTACCATCATTAAAGCGTGAAGACGCATTAATCATTACCGCCGAGGCATCCACAGCACGCTGGAAGTGCTTTGCTGTATCCATGTTCTGAGTACAGATCACTTCTGTATGGTGACTACCAAATTTATGGATGTGCGACAGTGCTTCGTCGTAGTCTTTAACTACGCGGATAGCGATTTCAAGGCCAAGGTACTCTTCGCCAAATTCGTCATCGCCAATCACATCGGCATCGTCGAAATAGCTGGCTGCCGCTTTGTTAGCATGCACCGTAACACCTTTCTCCTGACACATCTTACTGACTCGTGGCAGAAAATCACCAGCAATCGCCTGATGCACTACCAGACCCTCCAGTGCGTTACACACACCGGTACGCTGAGTTTTACCATTAATAAGAAGCTCCAGGCCCATGTCCAGATCTGCGTCCTTATCGACGTATAAGTGGCATACACCTTTGAAGTGCTGAATTACCGGAACCTTACTGTTATCTGTTACATAGCGGATAAGGCCTTCACCACCACGTGGAATAATCACGTCGATAGTATCAACCTGCTCCATCAGTTCCTGCATCAGGGCGCGGTCCGGATCCGGGATCACGCTGATTAACGCTTCAGGTAAATCGTGCTCACGCAGAACCTGCTGCAACAAGCCGGCAATCGCCATGCTGGTTTGCAAGGCTTCTTTACCACCACGCAGAATTACGCCGTTACCCGATTTAAAACATAAAGCACCTGCATCAGCGGTAACATTAGGACGTGCTTCGTAAATCATACAAACCACACCAAGGGGCACACGCATTTTGTTAATTTGCAGGCCGTTAGGACGTTCCATAATCGAACGCTCCTGCCCTACCGGATCAGCCAGCTCAATAATGGTTTCGATGCCTGCGGCCATATCTTCGATACGCGCAGGCGTCAGGGTAAGGCGGTCTAACATGGCGTCATCCAGACCCGCTTGTTTACCCTCAGCAACTTCTTTCGTGTTGACCTTAACAATCTCGTCCTGGTTATCACGAATAGCTGCAGCCATGGCAGCCAGTACTTTGTTTTTCGTTGCTTCATCTAAAATCGCTAACGTTTTCGCAGCGTTAGCTGTGTCGTTGGCAATTTGTGTAATTAAACTCATTTGTTCTCCAATACTGCAATGTGCTGTTCTGAAATAATCGGACCGGTTTTCTCTTCGAATTCCGATGCAAACTTCTGATTACCTTCGTTGGCAATGAAGTTTAACAAACAGCTACTGTAATTTGATTTAGCCTTGGCCAGTTTTACGCCATCTTCACGACGGACTAAAATGGTATCGCCTACCGAAAACTCGCCTTTAACGTCAAGAATTTCACTACTAGTGAGTGACTCAACGCCCTCATCCAGAGGATCGCTAAACGCTTCTTTAATCACGACCTCACCCTGCGCATTCGAGGTGTGGGTCATCCAGTGCACATTTTCTTTCATCGGCTTTTCATGCGCCTGGAAGTGCGTGCCAGGGTTTTGTCCTTCGAGCATCAGGTTAAATGAAAGCTCGGTAAAGCCGTTAATGATAAAGGTATCAATACCGTGTGAAACCGCTTTTTCAGCTGCTTCTACCTTGGTGCGCATACCACCGGTACCAACACCATCTTCGGCGGCGCCGCCCGCCATGGCGTAGATACTCTCATCAATCTTATCTACCCACGATAACAATTTTGCGTCGTCATGTTTGTGGGGGTTTTTATCATACAACCCGTCTACATCAGAACAGATAACCAGCGCATCCGCATCGGCAGCTGCCGCTACCATGGCAGACAGGTTATCGTTATCACCTACTTTAAGCTTGTCGGTAGTTACCGTGTCGTTCTCATTAACGATGGGTAATACACCGTGATCAAGCAAGCTGTCCAGTGTTTCACGAATACTTACATAGCGCTCACGGTCACGTAAGTCAGCGTGAGTCAGTAACACCTGGGCCGACGGAAAGTCGAACAGTTTATCCCAGGTTGCCATCATTTCGGTCTGACCAGCTGCGGCCATCGCTTTTTTGATAGCAATGTTCTTTTTCGTTTCTTCCGGGAATATGTGTGCCCCCGCAGCTACCGAGCCTGAGGAGACCAGCACTACCTGAATGCCCTGCATCCGGCAACGTACAATAAATTGCGCAATACTCAGAAGATAATGACTACTACATCCCTGACGGTTAGGGGCAATCAATGCACTCCCAACCTTAACTACAATGCGTTTCCAATTTGAACGATTCATATTTCCTATCACCTTAAGATAATTCTGCTAAAACTTTATTTGTTTCGGTAAATTTCGCCTGCACTTCCTCGTGCGGCTCTTCACTGAAGATAATCACGCCCCAGATAGTCAGTGAACTAATGATAAAGCCGGGGACAATCTCATAAACCACACTACTTAGTGTTGCACCGCCTTCAAGGACCGGCGCATAGATCCAGAACAGTACCGTTACGGCACCACTCAAAATGCCTGCCAGAGCGGCTTTATGAGTTAAATTTTTCTTGTACAAACAAAACAGCACCAGCGGACCAAACGCTGCACCAAAGCCTGCCCAGGCGTTACTGACCAGAGACAAGATGCTGTTCGATGAATCCCATGCCAGCAGCAATGCTGCAAGTGCTACACCCGCTACACCATAGCGGCCTATGGCTACGGTTTGCTCCTGGGAGGCTTCTTTTTTGCTCACTACACGATAAATGTCTTCTGTCAGCGAGCTGGCCGACACTAATAGCTGCGATGAGATTGTGCTCATAATGGCAGCCAGAATTGCAGCCATCAGGAACCCGCTGATCAACGGATGAAACAGAATCTCGGAGAATATAATAAAAATAGTCTCTGCATCTGCCACCTGCAAGCCGAACTGGTTTGCATAAGCAATCCCTACAAAACCGGTACCCAATGCACCGATAATGGTTACCAACATCCACGACATACCAATATTACGAGCTGTCGCAATAGCCTTTACTGAACGAATGGCCATAAAGCGGACAATAATATGCGGCTGTCCGAAATAACCTAAACCCCATGCCAGGCTGGATACCAGACCAAGCAATGTTAGCTCCTGCCATGATTCGCTTAACGACGGTACTGATTCCAGTGCCGCGCTGTTCATTTGCGCCAGGCTGTCAAACTCGGTAAACGCAACAATTGGTACTAATACCAGCGCCACAAACATGATGCAGCCCTGCACAAAGTCCGTCATGCTTACCGCCAGGAACCCCCCCAACAGTGTGTACGACACCACCACCGCCAGCGTAATAATCAGACCTGTCTGGTAACCCATGCCAAACGCGCTTTCAAAAAGCTTACCGCCAGCCACTAAACCGGCCGACGTATATAATGTAAAGAACATAACAATAATGCCGGCTGAGACCATTCTCACACTGGCATTAGACTGACCAAAACGCTTTGCGAAAAACTCTGGAATAGTCAGCGAGTCATCGGCGACTTCGGTATAAACGCGCAGCTTGGGAGCGACCAGAAAATAATTAGCCAACGCACCGGCCACCAGACCAATTGCAATGTACATGGCATCAAAACCAGTTAAGAACATCGCGCCGGGTAATCCCATCAGCATCCATCCGCTCATATCAGATGCGCCAGCGGATAATGCAGTTACGTGTGGGCTAACCTGGCGACCGCCCAGTATGTAGCCGGAAATGTCACTGGTTGATTGCTTATATGCGAACAACCCAATGCCCAGCATAACTGCAAAGTAAATCGCTAGTGAGATGTAACTTTCAAACGCCATAGAAAAATATTGCCTTTGTATTTTTGTCGTTAACTGATTATCAATATTAATTAGAGGTCTAATTATACGCGCATAAACATTTATTACAAGGGCGAAGACTACGAGGGGGAGGCGTAAAATCCATTAAAACAGCCATCTACAAACCGTATAAACGTCTTTCACCCTTACTGTTGACAGTTATCTCAAGTTACCGAAGTAAAGCTATAAAAAGCTGATTAGCATAGCTTTTTATTTCAACCTTGGTAGTTATACGTGCTTAACATTAAAAACCTACTAAAATGAACTGAATTACCATCTTTGTTCAATTCGTGACATTTTTATTACGGGTCTAAATATTAGAGTTCGTTTTCATCTAAGCCGCCAGCGTTGCCGGTTTACTTACAGACTGACGTACTGACATGGCTATCCCTTCGCACCAGGATTGAAACGCCACGGAGTCTGCCGCAGAGTAATCAAGCCCTAACCAATGACAATCTGCACCGTGTGATGCAAAACTCACCTGCATCGCCAGCTCGATATTCGAAAGGTTATCGTCTTCAGCTACGGTAAACGCTGCAGCTACATCACAATCGGCCAGCAAAGCCTGATGGCTCTGACGAAAAATTAACTCAAAACGCCTTGCCAGCGGGCTGTCACCATCTGAAGGTAATTGAAATATAACGCCCTGAAGGTGTTTGGCTTTGTCGTCCTGTCTGACCAAATCAGAATGAGTGAGTAACTGTAATTTTATGCCGCTGTTACCAAACTGGGAGCCGAGGCGTTGCACTCGCTGGCGAATAGCCTCGTTCCACTCATACAACACAACCCCAACAGATACCACTGCTGGTTGATAATGATCCTGAGTTATAATCACCCTTTCCTGGGTGTCATAACCCGCCGACATCGCTAAAGACTCACTCACTGAATATTCTCCTTCCGAAAACGGCTGATGGTTTCGCACCTGTCGCTCTGCATCAGTTATTACAACTAAACTTGCAAAGTCGACGCCAATTCAAAAAAGAAAAATAGCCTTTAACTTTCAATAAGATAGATTTTTAGACACCAAAAAATAGAAGAAGCCGTCAATAAAGGCCCCCAGAAATGCCCGCCGGTGTGAAAAATATTCACACCGGCGGTAATACCAATCTACCAGCTGATGGGTTTGCGTTTGCGGAAGAACATCCCGTTAGGACTGTCTTCATCGAGACTGGCCAGCCAGATAGCTGTGTCTGCGCCCTCCTCCGGCGTTAACGGCGCACTTGAGCCGCCCATACGGGTATGAACCCAGCCTGGGCACATAGCATTTACCTTAACGTTTTTACCGGCCGGCACTGACGCCGCCGTTTTCACTGTCAGCGCATTCAGCGCTGCTTTCGTTACCGCATAAGCCGGAGGTCCGCCGAGTTTCTCGGCAAAGCTGCCGTATCCGCTTGAAACATTAATAATACGACCAAAATTGTTATCCAGCATGGCAGGCAGCACGGCTTTAGTCAGCATCGCCGGACCTTTCACATGCACATCAAACGATGACTGCAGGTCGCCTGCACTCAGCTCAGCAAGTTCGTCACTGTGCATCACCCCGGCGTTATTGATCAATATATCGATATCGCCAAACACCGCCACTGCTCGCGTGAGAGCGTCTTCCATTGCACCCTGTGCAGTGATGTCCATTACAATTGGATGTACATCGCCATTGAGATCTGCACAGGCCTGTTCAGCTTCCTCTTCGTCACGGGCTACCAGTAATACCTTGTGTCCCAGCTTCAGCAAGCCTTCTGCTATTGCAAAACCGATCCCACGGTTACCTCCCGTTACCATCGACAAGGGTGTCATAACTTCTCCTTTGTGGTTTGGAATGTGTCACTGCCATTAACACGTTGTGCTACGGCTTCAACGCGTTGGCTTAGCAAAAAGATCACAGGCATAAGGCATGCCCAGATGGCGGCAAGTAAAAATACGGTAGGATAAAAAGCTAAGCCGAAAGTAACTGCCTGTAACTGCATACCCGCCACATAGCTAAGCGTACCGCCAACCGCACCAAGTCCGGCAGCTAACCAGTAGTGTGTGCTGAGATATGCCAGACTGTGCCTCAGCGTAGAGGCAAAGGCGAACCATAGTAAAATAAGCCAAAAAGGGATCGGTAAGAATTGCCCGGAACCAGAAAAAATGTACACACCAAACATCGCCAGCAAACTGTCGGTAATGACGCCTGCGATTGCTGCAACCAGCACTACGGCGAATTCTGTGAGTGACTCCCTAACCAGCACAATATGGGCAATCAACAGTGCAGCAACCACCCACCAGTATTGATTCTGGTACAGGATAAGCAGCCACCAACTAGCCTGAAAACCTATAAAATTGATTAACTTAAACAATCCTTCACCCCACTAAAATAATACGCACGGCACAATACTTGTATTACCAGTATTACCGAAACTAACGTTTTAACTGATTGCTGTAACTGATACGGCGCTAACGATTGTGGGTTCACTGAGGGAGAGAATAACCAATGAAGATGGTTAAGTATTATCTGTTGGCTGGCATTTTACTTTGTGTCATTGCGGCCTATGTGCCCTACTGGTGGATAAATGTGGTCATTCTGTGGACTGCGGCATCGCTGTTTGCCGTGTGTGTAGCTTATCTGACTAATTACCCCGAATTATTCAGAAAACGCGAAGACGGGCGGATCCCGGTTTACGTTCGCTGGCTGTTTATTCCTTTTCTGCTGGGTGCCCGTTTCTATAACTATTATGAACGCAAAACCGATAAGGTGCCCAATATTCAGAAAATCGAAGAACAACTGTATCTGGGTACACGACTGGTCGGTAGCGACATTGAAAAACTCAGCAACCAGGGGATCGACTGTATTCTGGATGTAACGGCAGAATTCGACGGCCTCGACTGGACCAGTTACCGCTATGATGTGGATTATCTGAATATTCCGGTACTCGACCATGCCAGTCCTACCAATGAGCAGCTTCACCTGGCACTAAACTGGATTGATCAACACATTCGCGATGGTCGCAAAATACTGGTTCATTGTGCTTTAGGGCGCGGTCGCTCGGTGCTGGTAATGGCTGCCTACCTGCTGGCCCGCAACGATGCGCTGTCAGTGGTTGATGTGATGAATAAGATTCAGTCAGTACGAGCTACTGCCAGACTTAATAAGCACCAGCTTAAGAGTCTTTCAGCGGTGAAACAACGTGGCCGTTTAAAATTAAATACGCAGCTGGCTCTCATTGCCAACCCGGTAGCAGGCGGCGGCAAATGGAAAACGTACAAGGAAGAAATCCTTTCCCATTTAAACAGTCAGTTCCGGGTCACCATATATGAGACCACACCTGAGCTCGATGCCACCTGGCAGGCACATCAGGCAATAAAGGCCGGTAACGAAATATTAATCGCCTGTGGTGGCGATGGTACAGTGACAGAAGTTGCCACAGTAACCCGCGAACACCAGAAGGTGCTGGGCATTATTCCTCTGGGCACCGCCAATGCACTAAGTCAGATTGTATATGGCCTGCGTAGCAAGCTCGCGCCCATCACACGTGCCTGTGAAGTGATTTGTGAGCAGCAATATACGCCGGTGGATACGGCAGAATGTAATGGCAGACTAATGCTTTTAGTGTCTGCCATTGGCTTTGAGTCTCAGATGATTGAACATGCCGACCGAGAGGAAAAGAATAACGGTGGTCAGATGGCTTATCTTGAGGGCCTGTGGAAAGCAATGAACACCAGCAACCCGCAAAAGCTTCAGGTGACCCTTGATGATGAAAGCTTTGAGCTCGATACCCCTTCATTTGTTATCGCGAATGCGGCGCCACTTAGCACTGCACTCGCTCAGGGGGGCGACCTGCCGGATATGACAGATGGTGAACTGGATATCACCTGGCTCACCCCTACAGAAGATGACATGCCGTTATTTACCGTGGCCGAACTGGTGTTTGGCAACGAGCAATCAAAGAAATCATCACAAATCATTCATCACAAACGGGCTAAGCAGGTCAGTATAAAACTGCCTGAGGAGCAAACTTACGTAATTGATGGTGAAACCTACACTACAAGCGAAATCACCGTTAAATGTCAGGCCAGAAATCTCAATATTCTGGCCGACAGCAAACGCTTTGATGAAAGCTATGAGGTGAGTGACTAACGTTTCCGGATTACATTACCAAGGGTAAATATTACCCTTGGCCTTCCCTTTAACTCCCACCAAAACAGAAATACCCATTTTAAATCATACACATATCTTCGGGCACACGTATTGCTAAATTACTAGTCAGAGAGTAACAAACGGTAACCCGCTGGAAGACTCAATTAGTCACACATAACACGTTATGGTTACCATCTGAACAACTAGTCAGGAGCACCTTATGAACATTTTTGAAGCATTACGTCAGGATCATGAAAAGCAACGTTTATTACTAAAGATCTTAGTAGAAACACATGGCGACACTGCCGCTCGTCGTGAATATTTTGATGAGCTGAAGGACGAACTGGAGCGTCACGCAACAGCCGAAGAACGTCACTTTTACGTACCGCTTATGGATGATGACAACGCGGTTGAGCTGTCTCGTCATGGTATCGCAGAGCACCACGAGATTGATGAATTAGTGGAAAAGCTCGATGGCACAGAGTTTAGCTCTCCCGCCTGGTTACGTTTTCTTAAACAGCTTAAGGAGCAGGTTGAGCATCACCTGGACGACGAAGAGCAGGAATTTTTCCAGATTGCCGGTCGCATCCTTAACGAGAAGCAGAAAAAAGCGCTCGGTGAGGCTTATCGTGACGAAATGAGCGAACTGGCCTAACAGGACAAAGATGATGAATATGCTGAAGCTGGCGATTTATCTGATGCTTGGCGTACCAGTGGTAACGCAGCTGTTTTTGTTGCTTTCACCACTGCAAAAGAACAGCTATGGCCTGATGATGGCAGGCCTGCTTCTGCTTCTTATTCTTATCTGCCTGTTGATTACACTTACGCGATTCGTGTGGCAGGACCACAGTGACTCAGCCTAACCGCGCGGGGAGCTACCGTGTCCGATGATTCGATATTACAACATAGAGCGCATGCACCGCCCCGGCACAAAGCCAAGCATGGTAAGGAGCAAGTTTATCCAGAACTGACGGGTCATCCCTGCGTTCAGATAAACGGCCAGCGGTGGCAGCAATACAGCCAGCAAGGCCATAAGATAAATATTCATCAGTTTCACCCTCTAGCCTGAGAATGTGTCAGGCATAAAAAAACCACCCTGATGGGTGGTTTTTTATTTGGTGCGGAAAGCGGGACTTGAACCCGCACGGCCGAAGCCACCACCCCCTCAAGATGGCGTGTCTACCAATTCCACCACTTCCGCAAAATCGTTTCTATATGCCTTAGTTAGGCGTATCACCGGTGTTATCTTCAACCGGTACCGCTGGTACGTCGGTATCAGCTGGCGCGGCCTGCTGAGTTACCGGTACTTCCAGGTTTTCCCACTCATCAGGTGCTTTTTCCTGACGGGCAGTAATATTACCCAGTAACAGGCTAATCACAAAAAATGCCGTAGCCAGAATACCCGTGGCTCGAGTCATAAAGTTACCTGAACCACTTGAACCAAACACGGTATTAGAACCGCCGGCACCAAAAGATGCACCCATATCGGCACCTTTACCCTGTTGAATCAGCACAAAGCCAATTAACAGCAGTGCTACAATCAGGTATGCAACCAAAAGCACTTGATAAATCATTTTCTATCCTCGTTAGCCTGCCGCCTGGCAAACTTGTCTAAATTCTTCTACTTTCAGGCTTGCTCCGCCTATCAGACCACCGTCAATATCCGGCTGAGCAAATAATTCTTTCGCATTCGATGCTTTAACGCTGCCACCATAAAGGATTTGCATCCCTGATGCCAGGTCCTCACTGAAGCTGGCCAAATGCCCGCGTATAAACGCATGAACTTCCTGAGCCTGTTCAGGCGTGGCTGTTACACCGGTACCGATGGCCCAGATAGGCTCATAGGCAATAACCGCTTTGCTTAATTGCTCTGCCGTCATCAAGGTTGTTAATGCATCAAGCTGAGCAGCTAAAAAGCTTTCCAGCTTACCCGCTTCGCGGGTTTGCAGCGATTCACCGATACAAATAATCGGTGTCAGGCCACTGCTGATTGCCTTTAAGGCTTTCGCAGCAACCAGTTCGCTCGACTCGCCATGGTCATCACGTCGTTCTGAGTGGCCCACAATCACATAGTTGCAACCTAACTCAATCAGCATCTGCGCTGAGATATCACCGGTATGTGCGCCGTTATCCAGCTCACTTACCGTTTGTCCGCCCAGGGCGAAGTCAGCGCCGGCAAAGTCACCAAGATAGCACGCTGGTGGGCATATTATTACCTCTACCGCTGCGCTATCAACACCATCCATTAGTGTAGAAAATTCTTTAACCAATGAACGGCTGCCGTTCATCTTCCAGTTTCCAGCTACGATTGGCTTTCTCATGTATCGTCTTCCAACTGTGTTTGACTTCATCCCGGCGTCAAAGCGGGCGTGATATTAACTATTCCCTTACGATTATACAAGTAAAAAACCGCAAAATATTGAGCTAAAACAGACTAACTGGACACATTACGAACAGCATCGGCGATTTTCTCCGCCCATGTCGTAGAAGCCAGTTCATCATCTGACTCAACCATAACCCGAATCAAGGGTTCAGTACCACTCTTGCGTAACAACACGCGGCCCTGTTTACCCAGTGCGCTCTCGGCTTCTGCTTTGGCCGTTAGCACTTCGTCACTGTTTAGCGGATCGCTATCGGCATTTTCAAACCGGACATTAACCAGTGTTTGCGGGAATTTTTCAAAACCACTGGCTAAATCGTGCAATGTCATATTGGCGCGCAGCATGGCAGAAATCACCTGCAGGCCAGCAATAATACCGTCGCCGGTCGAAGCCAGATTAAGATTCAGTACGTGTCCTGAGTTTTCGCCGCCGATGGTCCAGTTTTTCTGTTGCAGTAATTCCATCACATAACGGTCACCAACTTTGGAACGCACAAAGGGCACGCCCAGCTTGTTGAGCGCTATCTCAAGGCCGAGGTTACTCATCAGAGTACCCACCACGCCACCGCCATTGAGGCGACCGCCTTTTAACGCATCACGGGCAATAATGAATAACACCTGGTCTCCATCAATCACGTTGCCCAGATGGTCCACCATCATAATGCGGTCACCATCGCCATCCAGGGCAAAGCCTAAATCGGCTTTGTGTTCCAGCACCGCTTCTACCGTTGAGCGCATACTGGTGGCACCAACGCCTTCATTGATATTCAGGCCATTGGGTTTAGTGCCCAGTTCAATAACCTCAGCACCCAGCTCAGCCAGTACATTTGGTGCGATGTGATAAGTAGCACCATGAGCACAATCTACCACTACTTTGAGCCCCTGCAGGGATAACTCAGACGGAAACGTCCCTTTGCAGTATTCGATATAACGCCCTGCCGCATCGTTAATCCGGGTGGCTTTACCCAGTTTATTCGATGCAACACAGGTCATCGGTTTGTCCATCATCTCTTCAATGGCAATTTCAATGTCATCATCAAGCTTAAAGCCATCAGAAGAGAAAAACTTAATACCGTTATCATAATAAGGATTGTGCGAGGCACTGATCACAATGCCTGCTTCAGAGCGAAACGTTTTGGTCAGATAGGCAATCGCCGGGGTTGGCATAGGGCCGAGTAAGCCACTGTTGATCCCAGCCGCCGACAAGCCGGCTTCCAGGGCTGACTCCAGCATGTAACCGGAGATCCTGGTGTCCTTCCCTATCAGAACTTTATTAGTACCATGACCGGCAAGCACCTTACCTGCCGCCCAACCCAGCTTAATAACAAATTCCGGATTAATGGCACTCTCGCCCACTTTGCCGCGGATACCATCAGTACCAAAATATTTTCTAGCGCCCATAACGTATTTCCTAATTATAATGTATTCATATAGCTGGCAACTTTCACAACATCAGCAGTTTCCTCGACGTCGTGTACTCTTATTATTTGTGCACCTTTCAGCGCCGCAATAGTTGCCACTGCTAAACTGCCTGCCAGCCTTTTATCCACCGGCTGACCGGTTAAATTCCCTATCATGGATTTGCGCGACATGCCCACCAGTAACGGCATCTTAAACCGGTGAAATCGCTCAAGTTCATTTAATAACTGATAGTTATGCTCAAGAGTCTTACCGAAGCCAAACCCCGGGTCAAGCAGGATTTTATCCCGACTAATGCCGGCCGCCTCGCAAGCTGCGATTTGCTGAGTGAAAAAGTTCTCGATGTCAGTAAACAAATCCTCATAATGCGGATTGGCCTGCATGGTTCTCGGCTGCCCCTGCATGTGCATCAGGCACACCGGTACGCCATATTCTGCCACCACCTCACGACAACCGGGCTCCTGTAACGCCCGAACATCATTAATGAGATCTCCTCCCGCGGCAAGCGCTTCGCGCATCACCGGCGCTTTACTGGTATCGATGGAGATAACGATATCAGATTGGGCCCGTAGGGCTTCTACCACCGGTACCACCCGTTCGAGTTCTTCATCGAGGCTGACATCCGGGGCACCCGGCCGGGTGGACTCTCCGCCAATGTCAATTATTGTCGCGCCGGCCGCTTCCATCGCCCTGGCCTGCTCCAGCGCAGCTTGCAGGGTATTGTGCTGACCACCATCCGAAAAGGAATCGGGGGTAACGTTTAAGATCCCCATCACCTGGGGCTGAGAAGTAGATAAGGTTATCGATCTGATTTGCATAACGGATAATAGCTTACTGTAAATACAAAAAAGCGCCGGGGTTACCGGCGCTTTTAATTAATTGGCCTGAGCTTAGCCCGGCAGATCACCAGGTTTACCTACAGACGGCTTATCAACACCATCATCGGTAATCTCGCCTTCTTTGCTGGGTGCGCCACCGCTTGGCTTATCGCCACTTGACGGACGGTCGTCCCAACCGGCTGGTGGCCGCACATCGCGACGCGCCATCAGGTCATCTATCTGCTTGGCATCAATGGTTTCGTACTTCATCAGCGCGTCTTTCATTGAGTGCAGAATGTCGATGTTTTCTTCGAGAATTTGCTGAGCACGGTCATAGTTGCGGTCGATCACAGACTTGATCTCCGCATCAATGGCACGGGCGGTGTCATCAGACATGTTTGATGCCTTTGACATGGATTTACCCAGGAACACCTCGCCTTCTTCTTCGGCGTACAGCATTGGTCCCATTTTGTCTGACAGACCCCATTGGGTAACCATCTTACGGGCAATATCGGTGGCTCGCTCGATATCATTCGAGGCGCCGGTAGTCACTTTATCGTTACCATAAATGATTTGCTCAGCAAGACGGCCGCCAAACAAGCTGGAAATCATACTCTCCAGGTGTTGCTTGGTGTGGCTTACCCGATCCTGCTCCGGCAGATACATAGTAACACCCAACGCGCGACCGCGTGGAATGATAGACACTTTGTATACCGGATCATGCTCTGGCACTAAACGACCCACAATGGCGTGGCCCGCCTCGTGATAAGCCGTCATGGTTTTCTCTTCTTCAGACATCACCATGGACTTACGCTCAGAACCCATCATAATTTTGTCTTTGGCTTTCTCAAACTCTTCCATCGATACCAGTCGACGGTTAGCTCGCGCAGCAAACAACGCCGCTTCGTTTACCAGGTTAGCCAGATCGGCACCAGAGAAACCTGGTGTACCGCGGGCAATCACCGATGGTTCAACATCGTCTGCAACCGGTACCTTACGTACGTGTACTTTAAGGATCTGTTCACGACCACGAATATCCGGCAGACCAACAACCACCTGACGGTCGAAGCGACCAGGACGCAACAGAGCCGGGTCGAGCACATCCGGACGGTTAGTCGCGGCGATGACAATAATACCTTCGTGACCTTCAAAGCCGTCCATTTCTACCAGCATCTGGTTAAGGGTTTGCTCACGCTCGTCGTGACCACCACCTAAACCGGCACCACGCTGACGGCCAACGGCATCGATTTCGTCGATAAAGATAATACAAGGTGCCGCTTTACGGGCCTGTTCAAACATATCGCGAACCCGTGAGGCACCCACACCGACAAACATTTCTACGAAGTCAGAACCGGAAATGGTAAAAAACGGTACTTTGGCTTCACCGGCAATCGCTTTTGCCAGCAAGGTTTTACCCGTACCAGGAGGGCCTACCATCAGGACGCCCTTCGGAATCTTACCGCCCAGTTTCTGGAACTTGGAAGGGTCGCGCAGGAAGTCTACCAGCTCAGCGACATCTTCTTTGGCTTCGTCACAACCAGCAACGTCGGCAAAGGTCGTTTTGATTTGATCTTCACTCAGTAAGCGCGCTTTGCTCTTACCAAATGACATTGCACCACGGCCGCCGCCGCCCTGCATTTGTCGCATGAAGAATATCCATACGGCGATAAGCAGTAACATTGGGAACCAGGAAATGAAAATTGACGTCAGAATCGACGGCTGCTCCGGCGGCTCACCCAACACGCGAACGTCCTGCTTGACCAGATCAGAGATTAGCTGATCATCAAAATACGGGATGAACGTTTTAAATGTCTCGCCTGAGCGCTTAACACCACGAATTTCGTTTGTGTCGCTGCTAATCCGCACTTCGCGAATTGTGCCTTGCTTCACTTCTTTAAGAAATGTGGTGTAGTCAGTTTGTGCCCGGCCAGATTCGCTGGGAGAAAAACTTTGGAAAACCGCCATTAAAACTACTGCGATCACCAACCACAAGATTAAGTTTTTTGCCATGTCGCTCAATGCTACTAACCTCTGTAAAAATCATCCGGTCTCAATGTGACGCTAAATTGCGCCACTAAAAACGACCGGTGAGTGTCTCAAAAACGCGATAACTAAGCCTACTATACTTTATAACCGCTTGCTACCTAATACGCTTCTCTGTAACGCGCTCCGGGCAGATCCGATGCGCGTAATTTACTGGTTCAGGCGGTGTTTTTACTAACGCTGAAAAAATCACCTGAACACTTCCTGCACGGTTACGCTGTAAGACTGCAAATCTGTTGCCAGGTTCCAGTCATTTACCGCGCAAATCCTTCGTTATCGTGAAACGCAATCCCCTGAGGGATCTTGCCCGCTAACATTTCACAGCAGTCGTTTCACAACCGAGCTGTTTTACTTTTCTACGGTTCAAGCAATCAATCTGTTCAATCCAAAGACTAAAAGTATTTCGCCAATTGCACCTTGCCGGTTAAGCAAATTAACCAACAACTGATTGAAATGTTCAATTAATCAACGGTTAGCCCTGACTTACTGCGTCTTTTTTGTCTTTACCGTACGATCTCATTAGGATTGTAGTCGAGATGGCGTTAGAATACGCTTTTTCAAGACAGACTTTGCACTTAAATTGTAAGAAAAACTTAAATAATGAAACTTTCAAATAAACAAAAGCAATTCCTTAAAGGCCTCGCCCACCCGTTAAAACCCGTTGTTCAGCTTGGCGGCAATGGTTTGACCGAAGGTGTTCTGGCCGAAATCGACAACGCCCTGAACCACCACGAATTAATCAAGGTAAAAGTGCCTTCGGATGACCGTGAAGAAAAGGCGCTGATTATGGACGCCATTATTCGCGAAACCGCCAGTGAGAAATTACAGGTAATTGGCCACACGCTGATTCTGTATCGCCCCAGCGAAGAGTGTAAAATTCAGTTGCCAAAATAAGTTATCCCATCACTTCCTGCACATTCCCTTTCCGTAAACGTTAGGTAAAATAAGTTTAACATTTTACTAACAATAAACGGAGTTGCAATGCAGATAGCCAACCATACAGCTGTGATCACCGGCGGGTGTTCAGGGCTGGGCCTGGCGGTTGCCAAACAGCTGGTGTCAATGGGCGCCAATGTTGTTCTTATCGATATCAACAGTGAAGCCGGCGCCAGACAGCAATCTGAGTTAGGTGCTGACAACACGCTGTTTATCAATGCCGATGTCACCAGTGAACAAGCCATCAGTAAAGCGCTGGATAGTGCCGTGGAGCGCTTTGGTGCAATTCATTTTTGCGTAAATTGTGCCGGTATCGCCCCGGCGGAGCGTTTACTCAATAAACAGGGCGAGCCCGCCAGTCTGACGCGTTTTAATCAGACTCTGTCAATTAACCTCAGTGGCACCTATAACGTGGCGCGGCTGGCCGCGGCGAAGATGGCAGAAAATGCTCCCCACCCAGACACGGGCGAACGCGGCGTGATCATCAACACAGCGTCCATCGCCGGTTACGAAGGCCAGATTGGCCAAACCGCTTACGCAGCAAGTAAAGCAGCAATTATTGGCTTAACACTGCCAATGGCAAGGGATCTGTCGAACCTGGGAATTCGGGTGAACAGCATTGCGCCGGGCGTGATGGGCACACCACTACTCACAGCTATGCCGCAACAGGTGCAGGACGCGCTGGGTGCAAACGTGCCTTTTCCGGCCCGCCTTGGTAGCCCGGAAGAATTTGCCCACCTTGCCCAGCATATTTGCCAGAATAGCTATATTAACGGCGAAACCATTCGTCTGGACGGTGCATTACGCATGCAACCAAAGTAACCCAAGGTTGAAGCTGAAAAATCGGGCTGCAGGCCAGCCCGCTATGTAATATGCCGGCTTTATTCTTCTGCGCCATTCACTGTACAGGCAATCTGATACAAGCGCTTAACGGCCAGGTCATTTACGGTATTTTTCGGATACCGGCCACGACTTGACAGGACTCCGGCTTCTTTCTCCATCAGCAGTTCAAGCGCATCATCCACGGTTTCCACACTGTAGATAGCAAACTGACCTTTTTTCACCGCATCCACTACAGCTTTATCGAGCACCAGGTGACGAACATTGGATTTGGGGATAATCACGCCCTGCTCACCATTTAAACCGCGGTGCTGGCAAACATCGAAGAAGCCTTCAATTTTTTCATTAACGCCGCCCACTGCCTGCACTTCACCGTACTGGTTAATGGAGCCGGTGACCGCCAACGACTGCCGGGCAGGAATATCAGTAATAGCTGAAATAAGCGCCACCAGTTCGCCTAAAGAAGCGCTGTCGCCGTCGATATGGCCGTAAGATTGCTCCAGGGCAATATTCGCGGATACGGTTAACGGAAAGGCCTGCGCGTATTTGTTACCGAGATAACCGGTGAGTAGCATTACCCCTTTCGAGTGGATCGGCTGTCCCAGTTCGACTTCCCTCTCAATATCCACCACCCCACTGGCACCGGCATAAACCGTTGCAGTGATCCGTGCCGGCGTGCCAAACGCCGTATCACCAATATCCATTACCGTCAGGCCATTTACCTTACCGATAGCTTTACCCTCAGTTGCAATGAGCACCTGGCCTTCTTTTATATCGTTTAACAACGAGGTACTAACACGGCCGGTGCGGCGTTTTTTAGCCATCAGAGCCGAGTTCAGATGACTTAAATCTATTTGCGTATCACCCACTTTCATGCAGAAATAATGGGCCTCATTGAGCAACTCGATGACATCGGCAAAATGTGCCGACAGCTTTTCCTGATGTTCCGCCATGCGCAAAGAATACTCAACCAGGCGGTACATGGCAGGCTGGGTAATGCCTGTCAGGCCAAGCTGAATGATTTTCTTGCGCACCCGGCCAACAAAATCAAACAGGTTTTGCCGGGTTGCACTGATTTCATGGTCAAAATCAACCAGTACCCGAAACAGCTCATTAAACTCTGAGTCGTAATCCTGCAAGGTATAGTACAGATCGCGGGACCCCATCAGGATAACCTTCACTTTCAGGTCGATGGCCTGGGGCATCAGTGTCATCGCACTGGCCATACCCACATCCTGTTGCGGCAAATCCATTTTTAACTTACCAAACTTGACCGCCAGTTTAAGTGCTTCCCATACATAAGGCTGATGTAGCAGTTGATCCGCGTCGAGCAGCAGATACCCACCGTTGGCCTTGTGCAGCGCGCCCGGGCGGATCATCTTATAGTTGGTGTACATTGCCCCGCCTAAATGGGTGTACTCAATTAAGCCAAACAGGTTCTGGTAAGTTGGATTGGGCTCATAAACAACCGGCGCACCGCCTTCCAGGCTATGCGCACAGATAACATTTGGCAAAAAATGCTCTTCGAGGATCTCCCGGCGGTCACGTTCATCCAACTTTTCAGCTTTAGGCTCTTCGGTCAGAAAAGCAATCACCGCTTCAATCAGGTGCGACTTTAACTGGCGCAGGTGTTTAAGCACCCCGAGGTCACCAGAATACTTATGCTCCAGTTCCTTAAGCAGTGGCCTGATGCCGTGCTCTGCAGTGTCCCGGTTCAACTTGCGTAACTGCTCAGAATTTTCCCGCTTCCACACGGGTAACGAAAGCAGACTTTCACTGAGCCGGTTTTCCAGCTCATCAATTAATTTGTAAAAGCCTTCGCGCTGCTGCTCGGTGAGCTGAGCAAATTCACTGTCATCAATGGGTTTATTATTTACAATGGGAGCAAAGCTAACGGTACCCTGCTCTTCATGCATGGCCACTGAATTGGCCTGGGCAAAGCGTTCAACACTATTAATGGCTTCATCGTATTTTTGTTCAAAGTGTCTGGAAATTGCCGCTTTTTTACGCTGATACCCCGGGTTATCAAAGGCCGCCGGGAAGGTATCGAGTAACTCGTCCACCAGATTCGCCATATCCCGGGCAAATTCCCGCGCACCGCCAGGATGCATGCGCAGCACCAGAGGCTCGCGTTCTTCCTCGAAATTGTTGATAAAACACCAGTCATCGGGCGTGGCCAGTTTACTCACATGCCGTTCGATGTATTCCTTAACCAGAGTGAAGCGGCCGGTAGCGTGCTCACCCATCACATACAGGTTGTAACCGGTAGAATCGATATTTAAACCAAACGTCAGCGCCTCGCGGGCCCGTTCCTGACCTATAAAGGTCGAATTTAACGCCGCGTCTTCTTTTAGTGCCTGATTGATGGCCCGACGATTTATATTAGGGGTGAGCTGTGTGGCAGGTAACCGCTCCCAGGTCATAGCTATATTCTTCTTTATTTACTCTCACTACAGTGAATCCTGAATCCCCTTGCCTGTCAAACCCTAAACTTGTGTTTGCTCAATTTCCATACTAGCCTGACCGATTGATTCGTAGCCCCGTGTTCGGAACCACCATAATGAAGTTAATAGCCTTATTTACCCTGCTGCTGAGTAGCGCCTGTTTGGCCAAACCAGAAGTCATTGCCGTCAGTGACAGTGGCTTTATTGTCGAGAATAAGGTCCACATTGATGCACCGACCGATGTGGTGTGGACTGCCCTTATCAATGATATCGATAAATGGTGGCCGAAAAGCCACAGCTGGTGGGGCGAAGAAGGGAAATTCACCCTGCAGGCAAAAGCCGGTGGATGTTTTTGTGAAACGGCAGGAAGTCGCTCCGCGCAACACATGCAGGTCGTATTTGTCGAACCGCAAAAAATGCTGAGAATGACCGGCGGCCTTGGCCCCTTGCAGGGGATGGGCGTGTTTGGCTCGCTGGACTGGGTATTTGAATCAGTGCCCGGTGGCACTCAAATTACGCTGACCTACCGTGTACAGGGTTTTACACCCGATGGCTTTAGCAAACTGGCGCCAGTGGTTGCCGAGGTACAGGGGTTGCAGTTGCAGGGCCTGGCAAATTACCTTAGGAGCGATTAAATTACGGTCAATTAAGCCAAATATTCCGCTTCATTAGGTTCAGCCTATTGTGACATACGCCACCGCTAAGTTATTCTATGGGGTTATTATACCCATAATCTACTGGTGGTAGTGTTTAGACTCCTTTTCACACCCGCTGCCGGTACAGTTGTTAAAGTTAAATAAAGCGGAAGCCTCAGGTAAATGGCCGAAAATCAGTACAACCCACAAGAAATCGAAAGTGCGGTGCAGCAGCACTGGCAAGACACCAATGCCTTTAAGGTGACAGAAGAGCCGGGTAAAGAGAAGTTTTACTGCCTGTCTATGTTCCCCTACCCCAGTGGCCGCCTCCACATGGGACACGTGCGTAATTATACCATCGGTGACGTAATCAGCCGTTTTCAGCGTATGCAGGGCAAAAATGTACTGCAACCCATGGGATGGGATGCCTTTGGTCTGCCAGCAGAAAACGCGGCAATTAATAACAACACCGCGCCGGCAAAGTGGACCTACTCGAATATCGACTACATGAAAAACCAGCTTAAGTCGCTGGGCTTCGGCTACGACTGGGACCGCGAAGTCGCCACCTGTAAAGCAGACTACTATCGTTGGGAGCAGTGGTTTTTTACGCGCCTGTATGAAAAAGGCCTGGTTTACAAAAAGAATTCAACGGTTAACTGGGATCCGGTAGACCAAACCGTACTCGCCAACGAACAGGTTATCGATGGCCGTGGCTGGCGTTCAGGCGCTGTAGTTGAGCAAAAAGAAATCCCGCAGTGGTTTATTAAAATCACCGATTACGCCGAAGAGCTGTTACAGGATCTCGAACAACTGGAAGACTGGCCGGAACAGGTTCGGGCCATGCAGGCTAACTGGATTGGTCGCTCCGAGGGTGTTGAAATTACCTTTAAAATGGCTGAGCAGGTTAATGAGGTCAGCGATTTAACCGTTTACACCACGCGCCCGGATACCTTTATGGGTGTCACCTATGTTGCCGTGGCTGCACAACATCCGCTGGCCGAGGCCGCCGCACAGAACAATGCCGACGTTGCTAAATTCATCGATGAATGTAAAAACACCAAGGTCGCCGAAGCAGAACTGGCCACCATGGAGAAAAAAGGCTGTTCCACCGGCTTTTACGTGGTTCATCCGTTAACCGGCGAGCAATTACCAGTATGGGTAGCAAACTTCGTATTGATGGATTACGGCTCAGGCGCAGTAATGGCAGTGCCGGGGCACGATCAACGTGACTGGGAATTTGCCACCCGCTACGATTTACCCATCAAGCAGGTGATCGAGCCACAACAAGGCAGCAATGTCGAGTGCGACCTGAGCGCGTCAGCCTTCACCGAAAAAGGCGTACTGATTAATTCCAATAACTTTGACGGACTGGAATTTGACGCGGCTTTTAATGGTATTGCCGACAAACTGGTGGAGCTGGGCTGTGGTCAGCGCAAAGTAAATTACCGCCTGCGTGACTGGGGCGTGAGCCGTCAGCGTTACTGGGGTGCGCCTATCCCAATGCTTAATCTGGAAAACGGTGAATCTGTGCCAGTACCAGCTGATGAGCTGCCGGTAGTATTACCTGAAGATGTGGAAATGGACGGGGTGACCTCGCCAATTAAAGCCGATCCACAATGGGCCAAAACGACTTACAACGGTGAAGCTGCGCTGCGCGAAACCGACACCTTTGACACCTTTATGGAGTCTTCCTGGTACTACGCGCGCTACAGCTGTGCGACTACCGATGATGCCATGCTGGATCCGGCTAAAGCTAACTACTGGCTGCCGGTGGATCAATATGTAGGCGGTATCGAACACGCTATCCTGCACCTGTTGTATTCCCGCTTCTATCACAAATTATTACGTGATGAAGGCCTGGTTGAATCTGACGAGCCTTACAAGCGTTTGTTGTGTCAGGGCATGGTGCTGGCTGACTCCTACTACAGTGAAGACGATAAAGGGAAGAAAACCTGGTACTCGCCCACTGAAGTATCTACCGAAAAAGATGACAAGGGCCGGATCATCAAAGCCTGGCTAACTGCTGATAATACGCCGGTGCAGCATGGCGGTATGACCAAAATGTCGAAGTCGAAAAATAATGGTATCGACCCGCAACAGGTTATCGATCAGTACGGTGCCGATACGGTACGTTTATTTACCATGTTTGCAGCGCCACCAGAGCAAACGCTGGAATGGGTAGACTCAGGGGTAGAAGGCGCTAACCGCTTCCTGCGTCGAGTATGGAAACTGGTGAATGATCATCTGGCTGCCGGCACCCCCGGGGAGCTGGACGTTAAAGCGCTGGATAAATCTCAGCAGGCACTGCGCCGTGAGCTGCACAAAACCATCGAAAAAGTCAGTGATGATTTGGGCCGTCGTCAGACGTTCAACACGGCGGTAGCGGCAATCATGGAATTGCTTAACCACCTGCAAAAAGCACCGCAGGAGAGTAGCCAGGATATCGCCTTAATGCGTGAAGCGGTTAACAGCATTGTGTTGCTGTTGAATCCAATCACTCCGCATATCTGTCATCACCTGTGGGCAAAGCTTGGCCATACCAACAGTATCGAAACAGCGCCATGGCCGGTGGCTGATAAGGATGCATTGGTTGAAGACGAAAAGCTAATTATTGTTCAGGTTAACGGTAAACTACGGGCTAAAATTACCGTTTCAGCCAGTGCCAGCAAAGAAGAGCTGGAACAACTGGCTAAAGACCAGCCCAATGTACAGCAGTTTACCGAAGGCAAGACCATCCGTAAGGTCATTGTGGTACCCGGTAAGCTGGTGAATATCGTGGCTAACTAATGCGCAGATTAACTGTTATCAGTAAAAGTCTGATCCTGATGATAACCACACTGGCTCTCGCCAGCTGTGGTTTTCATTTGCGTAGCGATAAAACCCTGCCAAGCAACACCGACTACCTGTACGTGCAGGCGACTAGTCAGAATGCGCCCCTGGTGCGAGCGCTAGAAAATCGCATGAATGTGTATCAAATCAAGGGCGGCCCCGAGGCGGCCCCCGGTCTGGAAGACACAACCATTACCCTGCGCCTGCAGCCTGAGTCACTGGACCGACGGCTACTGTCAGTATTTGCTACCGGTCAGGTAGCAGAATATGAGCTGATTTATGGTGTTCGTTATACCGTACTGTTTCCCAATGGCGAGGAACTGAAAACCTCTTTTGAAGTACTGCGGGAATATCAGGATGACCCCGATCAGGTGCTGGCAAAATCGCGCGAGCTGAATCTGGTGCTCAGTGAAATGCGCCTGGAAGCAGCCGACCGTATCATTCGCTTGTTATCCAGTCAGTACGCGGGGCTTTAATCAGGTGCAGGTTTATCCCGATCGCTTCAGGCAAACCTTAAAAGAGGGTCTTAAGGGCTGCTATCTGGTCTTTGGTGATGAGCCTCAGCAAAAGTTTGAAATTCTGCAGGCATTAAGAGCAACGGCTAAACAGCAAGGCTTCGATGAGCGCACGGTGCTGGTAGCTGACGGCGAATTTAGCTGGTCACGTTTAATCGATGCGACCCAGAGTATGTCGCTGTTTGCGGCACGCCAGTTAATCGAGCTGGAATTACCTACGGGTAAGCCTGGCACCGAAGGTGCTGGTATCCTGACTGACCTGGCAGGTAACTTATCGAGCGATACCCTGCTCATCATCCATGGCGGCAGAATTGGCAAGGACGTGCAGCGAACCAAATGGTTTAAAGCCCTCGACGCCATCGGTGTTTTCACCATCTGCTACCCGCTGGAAGGCGCGCAGCTACACAAATGGATCCAGCAACGCCTGCAATCCGAGTCTTTTCAGTTTACCCCCGCCTGTGTGAAACTCATTGCTGACTTCAGTGAGGGCAACCTGATGGCTGCCGCCCAGGAAATTGAAAAACTCACCCTGGCCTACCCGGATAAACAGCTGGACGAAGAAAAACTGGCCAGCGCCCTGGTGGATCAGTCGCGTTTCAACGTTTTCCAGCTGGTGGATATCATGCTCCAGGGCGATCGCACCCGCTGCGTTAAAATCCTCCAACGACTGGAAAGTGAAGGCATTGAACCCAACATTATCATCTGGGCACTGGTGCGGGAATGGCAGACGCTGTGGAAGCTGAATCATCTGCAAAACAGCGGTCAGACAATCACCTGGCCGAAGCTGGGGATCTGGAAAAACCGCCAGGGCTATTACCAGCAGGCAATGCAACGGTTGTCCAAACAAGACCTGACGCTGATTGGTGAGCAGCTCACCGAAGCCGACCAGTTGTTTAAGCAAACCTCTGTGGTCAGGCCATATATCAAACTTTGTCATTTATGCCTGCTGTTCACCGGCGTGCCGCTGGCGCATATGGCATTTGCTGAAAGTGCAGATACACTCTGATGCGAGCGTTATTAGGGGGGACCTTTAACCCGCCGCATCAGGGCCATATAAAAGCGGGACTGGAAGCCATTAATGAGATTGGCGTTGAGCGGCTGGCTTTATTACCGTGCAAATTGCCACCGCATAAAACGGCACCAGAAACAGCTACTGCCCACCGCTTAAAAATGCTTGAACTGGCCTGTGAGGATGAGCCCGCGTTATATGTTGAGCCACTGGAATTATCCTTACCAGCGCCCTCTTACACGGTAAAGACGCTACAGCATTTACGCCGCACGCTGGGCAATGAACCATTGTTTTTTCTGTTGGGTGAAGATTCACTGTATAATCTGCCGAGCTGGTATCAATGGCAATCACTGACAGACTATTGTCATATTGTGGTTATGCGGCGACCTGCTTCGCCTGGCGAACCGGATGAAACACTGCGCGAATGGCTCACCGAGCGTCAGTGCACGCAATTAGAAACGTTTTATCACCAGCCTGCCGGGCTGGTGTATTATACCGACAGTCAGGACTATGCCGTGTCTTCCACACAATTACGCGATGCGCTGACTGCCGGACAAACAACTGACCGTGTGGTGACTGACTGGCTTAGCCCGGCAGTTCTGCACTATATTAAACAACATAAGTTATACGGCGCCATTTAAGGTGTCAGTGAGGAGAACTTTTGCAACACGAGCAACTCAAAGCGTTTGTCTTAGACAAAATTGACGATATGAAAGGACGGGATATCGTTGAATTAAATGTAAAAGGAAAATCAACCGTCACTGATACCATGGTTATCTGTTCGGGTAACTCCAAACGCCATGTCAGTTCGATTGCCGAACACGTGCAGGTAGAGGCCAAGCACGCCGGTCATGCCCCACTAAATGTTGAAGGCAAGGAAACCGGCGACTGGGTACTGGTCGACTTAGGCGATATCATTGTGCATATCATGCAGGATGAAGCCCGGGATTTTTATCAGCTGGAAAAGCTTTGGGGTTAACTCCCCGGCCGACACGGAGTTAGTAAACTGTGCGCATACAGGTAATTGCGGTTGGTAATAAAATGCCAGACTGGGTGAGCACCGGCACCAATGAATTTCTGCGCAGGTTTCCGGCAGATATGCCGGTGACGTTTACTGAGATCCCGCCAGGTAAACGCGGCAAAAACGCAGATATCAAACGCATCCTGCAAAAGGAAGGCGAAGCCATGATTGCGGCCATTGGTAAGTCCGATAAAGTGGTCACGCTGGAAGTCACCGGCCGCCCCTGGGACACTCCAGCGCTCGCCCGCCAGTTAGACAGCTGGAAAATGGATGGTCGCGATATCAGTTTACTCATCGGTGGGCCAGAAGGCCTTGCCCCGGTATGCTGTGAGCTGGCCGAACAACGCTGGTCACTCTCCCCTCTTACTCTGCCGCATCCACTGGTACGAATCATCGTCGCCGAATCTCTGTACCGGGCCTGGTCTGTTACCCAGAACCACCCCTACCACAGAGAATAATGCATGCCGATTAAGCGTCAGACCATTCGCGACCACACGGCAGAGGCAAATCTGTTTGCCCGCCGGGCAGTGATTGCCGGGTTGGTGGTATTTGCCCTGCTGGCAATGGTTGTGAGTAACCTCTAC
This sequence comes from Marisediminitalea oceani, assembly GCF_003731635.1. Lineage (GTDB taxonomy): Bacteria > Pseudomonadota > Gammaproteobacteria > Enterobacterales > Alteromonadaceae > Alteromonas > Alteromonas oceani. The sequence continues at coordinate 156,286 of NZ_RCUA01000078.1, forward strand.
TTTTTGCAGGTAGAGCACTTTGAGGATTACCAGACCCGCTCAAACGGCAATCGGATTAAAGTATTGCCCATTGCCCCTAATCGCGGACTCGTCTACGATCGTAACGGCGTGTTACTGGCAGAAAACCGGCCGGTATACAGCCTCGAAATTATCCCCGAGAAAGTTGATAACCTCGAGCATACCCTGATATTTTTGCAGGCGCTGATGGGGATCACCGATGATGAGGTGGAAGATTTCAAACAGTCCCTGCGCGGACAGCGCCGTTTTAAGCCTGTAGCGCTTCGCACCCGGCTAACGGAAGAAGAAGTGGCTCGCTTTGCCAGCCGCAGCCACCGTTTTCCCGGCGTTTCCATCGAGGCGCGCCTGGCCCGTTACTATCCGTACAAAGAAACCCTCACCCATGCTCTTGGCTACGTGTCTAAAATTAATAAAAAGGACCTGCAAAAAATCCAGGAAGCCGGTGAGGAGGCCAACTACGCGGCCACCTACGACATTGGCAAACTCGGTATTGAAAAATATCACGAAGACATTCTCCACGGCGAAGTCGGTTATCAGCAGGTAGAAGTAAATAGTCAGGGCCGGATTATTCGCACCCTTGATGTGCAGCCTCCCACACCGGGTCGCGATATTGTTCTGAATATTGATATTCGCCTGCAGCAGGCTGCGCAGGAAGCGCTCAAGGATCAGCGCGGCACCATCATTATTTCCTCCGCACATACCGGCGGTATCCTGGCGATGTATTCTAACCCCGGTTACGACCCCAATTTATTTGTTCATGGGATCAGCAGTAAAAATTACTCGGCATTACTTAATTCGCCAGACCGGCCGTTAATTAATCGCGCTACGCAAGGGCAATACCCACCGGCTTCAACGGTTAAGCCGCTACTGGGATTACTGGGTCTGGAAACCGATACGGTAACGCCCGAATACTCGATTACCGATACCGGACAGTACCGCCTGCCCAATGTCTCCCATGTGTGGCGCGACTGGCGTAAATGGGGCCACGGTGAGGTAAACCTGACACGCGCGGTGGAGGTGTCCTGCGATACCTATTTTTATGATCTGGCCTACGAAATGGGTATTGATAGCATCAGTGATTATATGTCGGAGTTCGGCTTTGGTGACTATACCGGTATCGACCTATACGAAGAAAGCGACGCCAATATGCCCAGTCGTGGCTGGAAACGCGCGCGCTTTAATCAGCCCTGGTACATCGGCGATACCATTGCAGTAGGCATAGGCCAGGGATACTGGACAACGACTCCCATCCAGCTGGTTCATGCCACCAATGCGCTGGTTAATTACGGTGCCCGGTTTGTGCCGCAGATCCTGCAGGGCTATCGCGAGGCCGACGGCACCATGCAACCTGAGCCGCTTAAATTTCTGCGCCCCATCGATATTGTTAACCGCGAGAACTGGGATGTGATCCAGGACGCTATGTATCAGGTGGTCAACGGCGAAGTTGGCGGTGCTCGCTTTGCCTTTGCCGATACCCCGTATATTTCAGCCGGTAAAACCGGTACCGCCCAGTTATTCTCGGTCGCTCAGGGCGAGGAATATGAAGAAGAAAAAGTCGACGAGCGCCTGCGTGACAACGCTATGTATATTGGCTACGCACCTTACGATAAACCGGAGATCACCGTTGCAGTGGTGCTGGAAAACGCCGGTGGCGGTAGTAAAAATGCAGCACCAATGGCGCGACTGATGATGGACGCCTATTTTAAACTTTATCAGCCGGAACTCTTCGCCGCCGGGCAACAGACCAACGGAGAGTTATCCCAGTGAAGCGCAGCACGTTAAGAGAAAATCACATCAGCTTTTGGGATCGGATCCACATCGACCTGCCGTTACTGCTAGGTCTGCTGGTACTAATGGGAGTGGGTCTGGTAACCATCTACTCCGCGGGTGGCCAGGACATGGCGCTGATTGAACGCCAGGTTGTGCGCCTCGGTATTGCCATTGGCGTAATGGTTGTGCTCGCTCAGGTACCGCCCATGGCGTTCAGGCGCTTAAGCATTTACGCATACGGTGCCGGTATACTGATGCTGATAGCGGTGCTGGTATTTGGTGACATCGGTAAAGGCGCGCAGCGCTGGCTTGACCTTGGATTTATTCGCTTTCAGCCGTCCGAGGCGATGAAACTGGCGGTTCCCATGATGGTGGCCTGGTATATCAGTAAATTCACACTGCCACCACGGCTGCCGCAAATTATAATTGGTTTTATGCTGGTGGTGATCCCCACTATCCTAATTGCCAAACAGCCTGATCTCGGCACCTCCCTGCTGATTGCCAGCTCCGGTGTATTTGCTATTTTTCTGGCCGGCATGAGCTGGCGACTGATCACGATAGTGGCCGGGCTCGGCGGAGCGTTTCTGCCAATTATGTGGTTCTTCCTGATGCAGGATTATCAGAAGCAGCGGGTGATCACCTTTGTGAACCCGGAGAGTGATCCGCTGGGTGCCGGCTATCACATTATCCAGTCTAAAATTGCCATCGGCTCTGGCGGGCTTGAGGGCAAAGGCTGGTTACAGGGCACTCAGTCACAGCTGGAGTTCTTACCCGAGCGCCACACCGATTTTATTTTTGCCGTGTTCAGTGAAGAGTTTGGCCTGACCGGCGTGTTACTGTTACTGGCTATTTACCTGTTTATTATTGTCCGCGGCCTGATGCTGGCGGTACGTGCCCAGAACGCTTACAGCAAATTACTGGCCGGCAGTATTACACTAACCTTCTTTGTATACGTGTTTGTGAATATGGGCATGGTTTCGGGAATTTTGCCGGTGGTTGGGGTACCTTTACCGCTGGTAAGTTACGGCGGCACATCAATGGTGACTTTATTAGCCGGATTTGGCATGCTTATGGGCATCGGCACACAAAAACGATTATTGTCGCGCTAATGACCCGGTATACACTCTTACTCAGCCTTACTGCAACCCTGTTGCTGAGCGCCTGTCAGGCGCCGTCACGCTATTCTCAGACCACCGATTCTGCTCCGGATTTTGTTTATCCTGAGCCGCCCATGGAAGATGCGGAGCCTAAGTATGAACCCTACCGGGAACAAAACAGCCTACCCTATGAGGTGCTCGGCAAATACTATCGTCCGCTGAAAACCGGCAGAGGCTATATTGCCATGGGGAATGCCTCGTGGTATGGGCAAAAATTTCATGGCCACCTCACCTCTAACGGTGAAGTGTATGACATGTTCGGTATGACAGCTGCACATAAAACCCTGCCACTGCCCTCCTACGTAAGAGTAACTAACCTTGATAACCAGCAACAGGCGATTGTGCGGGTAAATGACCGTGGCCCGTTTCACTCTGAACGGATCATCGACTTATCTTACGCGGCAGCCAAAAAACTGGGCTTTCATCAGCATGGCACCACCCGGGTAAAGCTTGAGGTTATCCACGTCGACAGTGACGATATGGTCACCGTTGGCAATGAACCACCGGTGCCTTACGCGCTTTATGCTGGCGAATTACCTGCCGAAGACGATCTGCAAACTGCCAGTCAGACTGTCGCAGAAACAAGCCCGGATCCACTGGCCACCGAACAAAGTGACAGTGCTGGCCTGAATGAGATAGCCGGCAGTCAGGGATATTACATCCAGGTGGCTGCGTTATCTGATGCCGAGCGCGCTAAAAAGCTGTCTGACGGGTTATCGTCGCTGTATCAGGTCCCTGCCGAGTTTCCCCTCATTGATGATATTTACCGGCTGCGACTGGGGCCACTGACCGACCGCTTTAAGCTCAATATGTTACTCGATGAGCTCAAACAAAATGGCTACCCGGGGGCATATAAAGTAGCGGCGAGTCTGCAGTAATAAAAATCGCAGAAAATATCCCGCAGCCACATTGAAATTAAACTTTTTGCCCCGACTCTAGTCCAAGCCTACGGCATACGTTAAAATGCTGTCGATACAACAGATTTTCGCTTTCAACTCAAACGGTAAAACCATGCATAATAAAATAAAGCGCGCTAAACCGTCTTTCCTGTCTGCCTTGCTACTAAGCATTACCCTGTTACTCAGTGCTTACTGGCAAACTGCCAGAGCTGCGGTCGTTATTCCACCGCCACCTACCGTTGCCGCTGCCGGCTTCGTGTTACTTGATTATGAAACCGGCACCAGTATTGCCGAACAAAACGCCGACATGCAGCTGGCGCCTGCCAGTCTGACCAAAATCATGACGGTTTACGTGATTGGTAAAGAGTTGCAGGCCGGTAACATTTCGTTAGATGACGAAGTGAAAATTTCTGAAAATGCCTGGGCGAAGAATTTCCCGGATTCTTCGAAGATGTTTATCGAAGTAGGTACTACCGTTACCGTACACGACCTGTTACGCGGTATTATTGTACAATCTGGTAACGACGCCTGTGTGGCCATGGCCGAACACATTGCCGGTTCTGAAAGTGCGTTTGCCAGCATGATGAATGCCCATGCTGCCAACCTGGGAATGAATGCCAGTAATTTTGTTAACTCTCATGGCCTGCACGACCCGGATCACTACACCTCGCCACGTGACATGGCAACGCTGTCGCGCGCGCTCGTAAAAGAGACGCCGGACATGTACAAAATCTACAGTGAAAAAGAATTCACTTACAACGGCATCAAGCAGTATAACCGCAACAGCCTGCTGTGGGATCAAAGCCTTAACGTAGACGGCATTAAAACCGGCCATACCTCGGATGCCGGGTACTCGCTGATTACCTCTGCTACCCAGGGTGATATGCGCCTGGTATCGGTAGTAATGGGCACAGACAGCGAACGAGCACGTAAAGTAGAGAATAAAAAGCTACTGCGCTATGGCTTCCGTTTTTACGAAACTGTTACCCCTTACAAAGCCGGTGACAGCTTTGTTTCGCACCGTATTTACATGGGTGATCGGGATACCGTGGATTTAGGTATTAACCAGTCTACGCCAATTACCATTCCCCGTGGTCAGGTGGCTAACCTGGAAGCGAACTTTGAACTGGATAAAAGTCTGGAAGCACCGCTGGCTAAAGGCGAAGTGGTTGGCACCCTGTATATCCAGTTAGAAGGGGAAGACGTAGCGCAGTACCCGTTAGTAACCTTACAGGAAGTTAAGGAAGGTGGCCTTTTCGACCGGCTGCTTGATTATGTAACTTTACAGTTAGGTCTGAATGATTAATACCAGATAATCGCCTGGAACCTACATGCGTCTGGTGGTGTACGGCACGAATTGGTAGAATTCGTGCCGTGCTATTTTGAGAGGTAAGCAAAAGTGACTAAATTAGACACTCGGTTTGACGAACTGCTGGACTTCCCCACGGTTCAAACCTTTAAAGTGATGGGCATCGCCCACGAAGATTTACCGTTACATGTGGTATCCTGCCTGCAGGAACATGCACCGGGCGACTATGCGCCCGCGGTAAAGCCAAGCGCTAAAGGGAATTACCACTCTGTATCGGTTGCCGTAACGGTAACCAGCAAAGAACATATGGAATTAATTTACACCGAACTGGCCAAAATCGAATTAGTGAGAGTTGTACTTTAAGTGACAGACGCCGTTAATAAGGACGATCAGGATAAGGTGATTGTCAGGCAGTTAGGCAAGCGAACTTATGAGCCGGTCTGGCAGGCCATGCAAACCTTCACTGATCAGCGTACCGCTGAAGACGCCGACGAAATATGGCTGGTTGAACACGAGCCGGTGTTTACCCAGGGTCAGGCCGGTAAAGCTGAACACATTCTGATGCCCGGTGATATCCCGGTAGTGCAGGTTGACCGTGGCGGACAGGTCACCTATCACGGACCAGGCCAGTTAGTTATCTATCTGATGCTCAATGTCAGACGCCGTAAAATGGGCGTTCGCGAGCTGGTAAGCGCGATGGAAGACGCAGTAATAGCCACGTTGGCAGACCGCAACATTACCGCTAATGCCCGGCCCGATGCACCTGGCGTATACGTTAATGGTGAGAAAATATGTTCTCTGGGCTTGCGCATCCGTAAAGGCTGCTCTTTTCATGGTCTGGCGCTCAACGTTAATATGGACCTGACGCCTTTTGAGCGAATCAATCCCTGCGGCTACCAGGGTATGGCCATGACAGACTGCGCCCGTCTAGGCGGGCCGGATAACATTCAAGAAGCGACAGAGCTGATGCTAGGCCATTTACAGGCCAAACTCGCTCTGCCCAATTTGCAAACAATAGAAGGCTTTAATGAGTAACGTAAAGGCAAAAGCCGGAGTAAAACTCCGCGATGATGAAAAGGTCAGGCACATTCCGGTTACCATCGTTCCGACTGAGAAAGAGGAAATGCTCCGTAAGCCGGAATGGATCAAAATAAAGCTGCCTCGCACTACTGACCGGATTGATCACATTAAACAGACCCTGCGCAAAAATAATCTGCACTCGGTCTGTGAAGAAGCAAGCTGCCCTAACCTGGCGGAATGTTTCAACCATGGTACCGCCACGTTTATGATTCTGGGGGATATCTGTACCCGCCGTTGCCCGTTCTGTGATGTTGCCCATGGTAAACCGCTGCCACCAAGCGCCGAAGAGCCGCTTAAACTGGCCACCACCATTAAAGAAATGGCGCTGAAATACGTGGTGATCACCTCGGTAGACCGCGATGACTTGCGTGATGGCGGTGCTCAGCACTTTGTGGATTGTATTAAAGCTATTCGTGAACACAGCCCGGCGACCAAGATTGAAGTGCTGGTTCCGGACTTCCGTGGCCGTATGGACCGTGCGCTGGAGATCTTTAAAGATGCGCCACCGGATGTGTTTAACCATAACCTGGAAACCATTCCGCGTCTGTATCGCGAATGTCGACCAGGTGCCAATTACCAGTGGTCGCTCGACTTACTCAAAAAATTCAAGGCTCAACACCCCGACGTGCCAACCAAATCTGGCTTGATGATGGGCATGGGTGAGAGTCAGGAAGAAATTGCTGAGGTTCTTAAAGACCTGCGTGCGCACGATGTGGAGATGCTGACACTGGGTCAGTACCTGCAGCCGAGCCGTCACCACTTCCCGGTAAAACGCTATGTACACCCGGATGAATTTAATGCGCTTGGCGATACCGCTAAGGCGTTAGGCTTTACCCATGCCGCGTGTGGCCCAATGGTACGTTCGAGTTACCATGCCGACCGTCAGGCGGCCGGAGAAGAGGTTAAGTAGCCTCTTCTTTACTGCCCTGCTCCATCGGGTATTTAACGGCCTGGCGGCGTCCGGCTTTTTTCGCTTTGTACATAGCGAGGTCGGCGCCGCTGATAAGCGAGTCCAGTTGTTTACCTACCTGATTGGTATCGCACACCCCAAAACTGGCACTGAGCTGCAAACCATCCAGTTTCACTTTAGTATCAATACCGGCCAGCCAGCTTTGAATGTCATTACAGTAGGCCAATGCCTGCTCGACATCCTTACCCTTTAAACACAGTACAAATTCTTCGCCGCCGACTCGCGCACAACTGACCGTGTTCTCTGCCAGGCGCGCAATGAGGATATTGCCAACTTCAGTTAGCACCCAATCGCCGGCCTGATGACCATAGTTATCGTTAATCCACTTCAGGTTATCCAGATCAAACATGATCAGGCTGAGCGGCTCTTCAGTGTCATTGCTGCGCAGTGCCTGTTGCGTGACCTGCATAAATTCACGCCGGTTATCGAGCCCGGTGAGCGAATCCTTTGAGGCGAGTCTGGCCAGTAGTTGCTGCTGACTTTGCAACTTACGAATACTGAAAACCGTGATAAACACCAGCGAAGCTGCCAGCGCAATGAGTAAATAAGTGCCGATAACGTTTTGTTCAGCCCGGGCAAGCTGATTAGCCAGCAATGCCTGTTTACTGGATAGCAGGCGAAGATCCTCATCTGCCTGGCGCAGCGTCGCCTGGGCATTATTCACCGCCAGCTGTTTGGTAGCTGCCAGGCGGTTTTGACTACTCTTACTGTCGATGGCGATTTGCTGCCAGTAGTAGGCCTGCTGGTAATCGTTCTGTTGTCTACGGATATTCGCTTTTAGCGCAGCTGCGGTGACCAGCCCTTCTGAATAGTCTGCCATCTCCGGCCGTGCCAGTATTGGGTCTATTTTAGCTTCGGCTTTATCGTATTGGCCTAATGCATAGAGAGCCTGTGCTTCAATGTTTTTAAGCACAACCCAATAGTAAAAATAGTTGAGTGCTTTAACGGCCTGTTCATGACGCCTGACTGCAGCTAAAACGGCCTCATGCTGCCCGGAATCGAGTAAATACCGCGTCCAGTTCAAAAAGGGCTCAATGGTATAAAGTGTTTTTGGCAATGACAGACAAGCAGCTTCCAGCGTTGCCAGCCAGCGAGGCGTAATTGCATTAACATCAAGCCCTTTCTGAGCTCTAAATTCCTGCCCAATATAACGGCATCGCATCACGCCACTCACCTGTGCTAGTTCAGAGCCAGTAACCCGTTCAAGTAACTGCAGCGCTTCGTCGTACATCTGCAGGTTGATATAGTAATTCACCACACTAATGTTCGCTGTATACCAGGTATTGTTCCGCGGCAATTGGCCTAACAGTGCCTTTAGTTCGACAGAAAGCAGCAAACCCTCTGACCATTCCCGATAACCATAGTAAATACTGAGTAATGTAGCTCTGGCGCGTAAGCCAAGCTCATCAGCCGGGTGTCTGCGACTTATAGGCTCTATAATGCTAACTGCGCCGTCAGAATCACTGGCTATTGCAGCATGAAATCCGAACAGATAATCTCGGTAATCCTGCTCATCCGGCGTTAAAGACTGGTTGTTTAGTGCCTGTAAAATCTGCCGTGACCTGGCGGGATCGCTGACTCGCAGCGTGTCGGCTTGCGCCAACAACTGTGCTGGGGTTTCTGTTGCGCTGACCGGCAACGAAAGCATTACTATCAGCAATCCAATGACACCGGATAGCTGCCATAACGGCCCGGGAATTACTCGCAATACCAAATAACTTGCCTTAACTTCAGACAGACGGACTTATTAATCATTGCACGGACAATTAAGGATAAATCCCCGCGCAGTTTACGATGCTTGCCAGGCACGCTCGCAGGGGTAAATATAGCAGTAAATGTAAAGAATTAACCTACCAATGTTGACGAGTATTCGTAAACCCGGTTGCGACCATAATGTTTGGACTGATAGAGTGCTAAATCGGCTGCAGCATAAAGGTTTTCAAGCTTATAACCTGCCTGAGAGGAATTACTTACGCCGGCACTCACGGTTAACTTAAATTGATACTCACTCATGGTTGACTGAATGTTCTCAATCGCCACCCGGCAACGTTCGGCAATGTGCATAATTTCGCCCTCCAGCTTACCGGTAATCACCGCACCGAACTCCTCGCCGCCTAACCTGCCCACAATGTTATCGTCGCCAACACTTTCTTTAATGGCTTTAGCGGTTTGAATTAATGCCCAGTCTCCGACCTGGTGGCCATAGGTGTCATTAATATTTTTAAAATGGTCAAGGTCGAGCAGGATCAAACCAACCAGGCTGCCGTTTTTCTGCGCCTGAGTTAACCTTTCGGTCAGACAATCGGTAAAGTGTCCACGATTAGCAATCTGGGTAAGCGCGTCAGTTTGTGCAAACATCTTTAATTTTGACTGCACTTTACGGCTGCGGTACGACCAGAATAACAACGATGACAACAGAATCGATACCAACGCCAGTGCCAGTAATGAATTTTCCAAACGCTCGTTAATAAGCATAGATTCGGCTTTTAGCAATTCATTCTGTTTATCCAGTAACTCTATTTCACTTTGTTTGGCATCAATGTCAAAACGTGCCTGCTGGATAGCAATTTCATCCGCCAGTTGCCGTTCGTACATATTCTGTTCCAGTTGCTGGCGGGTTGTCAGATACTGGTAGGCCTGTTGGTAATTGCCATTGCGTTCGGCCAGTTGCCGTTTTATGTCATAGGTGTCAATGAGCGGCTGCGGGAAATCTTCCTTAAATTCCACTGCCATGACTTTATCGGCGTAAACATTAGCATTGTCATACTCCTCATTGGCCCAGTAAACCATTGCAAATAAGCTGTAAATTTCGATCAACTGCCCGCTGGCAGGAAAGTTTTCGGCTTTCATCAACGTGGTCGTTAGCACGGTCTGCGCTTCATCCAGACGGTTCTGTTGTAACAACCACTTGGCTTTCCAAATGTTGATATTGACTATGGTGTAATTCTGACCGGCATTATTACAAACCCGGTCTGCCTCAGTGAACTCAGCAAGGTTAAGTGAATCGAGTTGCAATTTGGACTTGGTTGAAATAACCACCAAGTGCAAACCGCAGCGAATACGTGGCACTAAGGTTTCACTGGAGAATGCTCTTTCAGCAAAGTGCAAGGCGGTTTCGGGTTGGCCAATATTCAGGTGAAAGTGTGCGAGGTTCAGATAGGCATCCGGCTTGTAGGTGGAATCCGGGATTTCCTGCAACAGGGCCAACAACTCCTCAACCCGTTGTAAGCCACTTTTCCAGTCGCGCTTTACGCCAAGTAAATTAATCAGCGAGCCCAGCACGCGGATCCGTAACTCCGGCTGCACCGATTCTTCCAGCAGGCTATCGTAACGGGCGATAATATCGGTGAGTTCACTATCTACGGTTAGGATTAAACATTGCAGATAGCGGTAGTAGTGCACTTCATCAGTATCCAGAGCCGACACCGGAATACTCGCCAGTTCGGCTTTCGCCGTTTGGTGATCGGAGAGGCGAACACTATCGATATGCCGCAGCTTATCAATATGCTCTGAACTCAATACAGGCCAACTCACGCACAGAAGAAAACCGAACCAAAAAAAACGTCGCATCTGTACCGTTCTTACCTTACTGTTATTGGAAAATCAGTTTAAGCGTTTTTAGCTGGCTCTTCGGATGGCACGTTATCGTCATCATCCGGGTCGGTCGGCTCATTAATAGAAAGCGTAGGGTTGTTTTTTTCCTGCGCTAAGGTGGCTAACAACTGCTCCACTTCGGTGCGCTCTGCTGGCGATAGATCATTGATATTCAGGCTCGGGTCGGCACCTAATTTTTCTAACAGAGAGATTGCACCCATATTTTGCTCCTTATTATAAGCCTTCTGCTTTAGCTGTATTTTTATCATGTGACGGCGGATAAATCGACTTTAATCGTGTGACAATTTCATCATTCGGGATTAACCGTCGCCCGGGCGGGATCACCAGCGTCGATATTAAAGATATATCCGCCTCAGGCAGTCCATCCAGGCGTTGCCAGATGATCCGCGGTTGCTGAGTGGGCAGAAAAGGCGACTCATATATCGCCACCTGATGTGAAGGCGCATAATACTTAAACAGCATATCCACCAATACCTGTCTTTCCGGCGCGCCGGTCAGACGCGGCGTGAGAGATAAGTCGCCTGCATGACCCAACTGCCACAATATAACATAGGCACTGGGATCGAGCTGGCGTTGATAAAACATAAATTGACTTGCCTCAAACTGCTGGCAACCATAAGCCCCGGGGTCGATGCCCATATCAGCATACAAGCAGGCGTCGGCTGAAATCCCCGGCTCCATCCACGCCTGATAACCTTCATCAATAGCCTGTTGAATAGCACGGTGAGGCACCTGAGCAAACACTCCCGGGTGACCATAAAAAACACCAACGACTTTTTTCTTGTTACGGACTTCTTTGAGCAAGGTGTCCTGCATCTGGCGGTAGGTATTGCGACGATCTTTATTGTCGGCATACAAATGCTGTAACGAATGGGTACAGGGATTGAGCGTCGCCAGCCATTTCTCAATAACCGGATGACAACTGGTAAACACCACATCGGCCTGCTGGATATGATTTTTACAACGCTCTGTCATATGTGCTCCGAGTATCATGCCGGGCCCGACACACACCAAAGATCCGTTATTATTCATCCTCTCCCCTGCTATTACTGCAAAAATTGTGTTTATTATCAGTTAACTTTTCACCATTGTGAACTCATCAATTGACTAATAGCGACATTAAGCATTTAGCCAACCACCAATCCCTTGTTACAATCACGCCAATAACAGTACTTTATGGTAAAACCATGCGTAAACAGATTTACATCGCCTATACCGGCGGTACTATCGGAATGCGGCCTTCATCCCAGGGCTACGTGCCTGCGGCTGGCTTCCTGGCCAAAACTCTGGCCTCGATGCCGGAATTTCATCGCCCGGAGATGCCGCAGTTCACGCTACGTGAATATGACGAGCTGATGGACTCATCAGACATGAGCCCGGCCGACTGGCAATTTATCGCCGATGATATCGCAGCGAATTATCACAAGTTTGATGGCTTTATCATCCTTCACGGCACCGACACCATGGCGTATACCGCTTCAGCACTAAGCTTTATGCTGCAGGGACTGAGTAAACCGGTGATTGTAACCGGCTCGCAAATTCCGCTGGCGGAACTGCGCTCTGATGGTCAGGTGAATTTATTAAATGCACTGTACATTGCCGCCAATTATCCTATCGCTGAAGTCAGCCTGTTTTTTAATAACAAGCTGTTTCGCGGTAACCGCAGCCGCAAGGTTGATGCGGATGGCTTCGATGCTTTCGACTCTCCCAACTTCCCGCCTCTGCTTGAAGCGGGTATTAATATCCGGGTTAAAGCTGGCAAAATTGCCGAGCCTGACAACACCGAACTGAAGGTAAGCAAGGTAACCGCCCAACCAATTGGTTTAGTGAGTCTGTATCCGGGGATCTCGCCTATGGTGATTGAGAATACCTTGCAACAGCCGGTCAATGCGCTCATTTTACTTAGCTATGGCGTGGGTAACGCCCCCCAGAACAAACAACTGCTAACCCAGCTGGAAACCGCTGCGACCAGAGAAATTGTGGTAGTTAACTGCACCCAGTGCTTTAAAGGCCGGGTTAATATGGGTGGTTATAAAACCGGGCACGGCCTCTCTCAGGCTGGGGTAGTTTCCGGTTTTGACATGACGCCGGAGGCCACGTTAGCAAAATTACATTACCTGCTCAGCCAGTCACTGTCATTCGACGAGCTTAAAGGCCAGCTTGGCCAGAGCTTGCAGGGTGAACTGAGTAATTAACAGGAACACACAAACATGCAGTATTCAGGAACTCTCAGAAAAATGCGCGTCAGCACCGATGCCGATCATGTTGCTCACTACGAATTGCCGGTAGGTGACGATTCAGTGGCCATGAATCCGCTGATCGGCAAGTCGGTCAGCATAGTGCACACGGGCAACATTTATTGCACCCATTGCCAGCGCAAAACCAAAAAAAGTTTTAATCAGGGCTATTGTTATCCCTGCGTGATCTCACTGGCTCAGTGCGATACCTGTATCATCAAACCAGAAAAGTGCCACTACCACGAAGGCACCTGCCGCGAGCCCGAGTGGGGAGAAGAAAACTGTTTTTCCGACCACTTTGTTTATCTGGCCAATACCGGTAACCTGAAAGTGGGTATTACCCGCCACGTCACCGACGGCATATCCAGCCGCTGGATCGATCAGGGTGCCAGCCAGGCAACCGTTATGCTCAGAGTGCCCGACCGGCTCACCAGCGGCAAGGTTGAACAATTATGTACGCAGTATATTGGTGATAAAACCAACTGGCGGACCATGCTGAAGGGGCAACCAGACCAACAGGATCTGATTGCTCTGAAACATCAGATGCTCGAAAAACTGGCCGATGATTTAGCTCAGATAACCGCCGATAAAGGGATTCAGGCAGTAACTACAGTGGATGATGTAAGCCATGAAATCGGCTATCCGGTTGAGGACTACCCGGTTAAGATTAAATCCATAAACCTGGATAAAACCCCGGAATTCAGCGGCGTATTAACCGGCATCAAAGGCCAGTACTGGATGCTCGATGGTGACCGGGTGATTAATATTCGTAAATATGCAGGCTACGAGGTGGAATTCAGCGCCAGTTAATCATACCAATCCGCATAGAAGTTTGCCCACTCAGCAAGACTGTCAGGCTTTCTGGCTAGG
>NZ_RCUA01000078.1:170260-178443 GCF_003731635.1 Marisediminitalea oceani
GCGTCGTGATCTAAGTCGTTTTCGTCTAGCCCTCAGGGATCACTCTGAGAGGGTAAACCTCTATGCGGATTGGTATAACTCAGGCAGGCCTGACTAACTCAGACCTGCCTGCTTTTATCAGACTTCCTCGCCTTCCATCTGGCTTGCCAAATCGTCAAGCTCACCTAAGGTCGAATCAAAACCTTCTGTTTTAATCCGGTAACTCACCTTAACATGATGATTTGTCTGGCCGTATTTAACGACCAGTTGCTCGGCGTCAAAGTGCTTTACCGTATTTAAAAACCGGTAGGCCAGCGGCTGAGTGGGAAATTTATATTCAACACTGTTTTTCACTACTTACGCTTCTCCGGGTAAGCCAAAATGCACACAGACATCAAACAATCGTTGCCGGAAAGGCAGAGTGTCAAGTTCAGCCAGCACAGCCTGGCTGGCTAACAGCTCGCCAATTAAAGGGTAAGCCGATGGCAGCGACTCACCATTGAGCTTGGCCTGCATCAGTTGGAGTTGCACGGTTGAGCGCAGCGAGCCATCAGCTTCTGGTGAGTCCAGTTGCGCCAGCACCTCGAGAGTAAGCAAGGTTTTCAGCCAGTCCTGCGGTTCGTCGAGGCCATTGCCCTTAAACCACAAAGACGGCAGTACCGGATACTCAGCCTGCAATGCCGAAGCAGGCTGTTTAGCCGTGAGCACCTGTTCCAGCATTTGTTCTGTCGCACTGGCAAAGGCTTCATTGAGCTGTTGTTCGACCGCTGCATCAAGGGTTGCCTGTACCGCTGACAGCTCTTTTGTCAGTGCTTTTTGAAGCTTACTGTCGTTCACCTCTTTTAGCGCTAACTGGCACTCATCCAGCATTTGCTGAATATCACTGGCTGTTTTCTGGTCATTCTCCAGGGCTTGCTGAACCTGCTGCAATTGTTCACGCCACTGATTCGCCGCCTGAGACTGTGCCGCTTTTTGCTCCGCCTGCACCGTCTTAGCCTTATTAAACAGATTGTCGTTAGCAGCCTTAAACGCAAACCACAGCTTCGACTCAAAGCGCTTACCCGCCGGGCCAATGGTTTTCCACCGGGCCTGCAAGGCCTTGGCCTGGGTTCTGGCCTGGTGAATGTCGTCAAGCTCATTAAGTGCGTTAACCTCATCAATCAGTGCTTGCTTGGTCTGACGGTTTTGCTGTAACCACGGGGTAATCACCTCGGTTACTACGCTACAGGCCTGATCCCAGGTTTCCCGCAACTGGCGGTAACGCTCACTGTCAGTTTGGCCTGCTTGCTGCCACTGCTTTTTGAGGGCTTCAAACTGCTGAAACTGCTGCGCCGTATCTTCTGATTCGGCGGCTAATGCTACCATCTCGTCAATCAATCGCTGGCGCTCTGCGGCAGCCTTGTCGTTTTGTAACTCCAGTTCGGCGTAATAGCGGCGACAGGGTTCAAATGCCTTTTCCAGCAATTCGTCAAAGCGAGTATTCAGCGCCTGATCTTCTACCGTATTTGACTCACCGAGGCTTTGCCACTGCTGCCTGAGGTATTTGATTGAGCGTGCCCTGACCGGCATATCATTCTGACTTTCCTGCAGTAGCGCTTCGGCCTGCTCAATCAGTTCCGGTTTACGGGGGGCGGCCAGATAAATCTGCCAGCCTTCCAGCCGGGCAATCTGGTCGCGGGTTTGCTCAAAACGTTTCTCAAGCATGGTCCGGGTGTCTGGTGGCAGAGTCTGATAATCTTTTTCGAGCTGCTGGAACCGCGCCATGGCAGCCCGGTACTTGCCCTGCTCTACCATGTTATTAATGATGTTAATGTGCTTGCGACAGTGCTTAAGATGGCGCTGTTGACTGGACTGACGCTGCTGTTCGCGGACTTTGAGTTGTTCCAGTAACGTTTGCCACTGAGAGCGTAAAAATGCCGGAACAACTGCCATTGAAGCAGTTTGTTCACGCCAGCTGGTTTTAATCTCATCGAGCTGCCAGCTAACGTTGTCATCTTCCAGCCATTGCTGCCAGGTTTGTAATTGTGTTTGCAGGGCCGCTACCTGACGCTGTAAGTCGGGCAGACGATCCCATATATGCCGGTAGCTCTCCAGCATACTTTCGATTTCTTCGGTCGGCTCGGCATATTCCTGCAGTGCCGCTAACGCATTTTCTGCCTGTTCTACAGCCTGTTGAAACACCGTTACTTCGCCCAGGGTAAGACTGAGTATTTGCTCGCCCTGTAATTGCTTATGCAGTCGTTTGACTTCTGCCACAGCTTCGGTGCAGGCTTGTTGAGCCTCTTTATGGGCGGCAGCACGCTGCTGTGCCTCAAACTCTGGTTTGAGTCGGGCTAACAATGCTGAAACGCGTTCGTTGAGGGACGCGAGCTTGGCTTCATATTCCTGCCGTGCTTCGTCATCCAGGCAGCCAAAATCGGCCTTTAGAGCCTGATATTCCTCGTTAAGCGAGGCCTGGTCAGCCGTAATTTGCTCAAAATCCGATTTTTCCAGTAACGCCAGTAGTTTCGACAAAACAAGGGTCACTTCCCGGCCCAGTCGAACCGGTTTTTGTGCCAGTTCCTGCAAATAGTCGAGGCGGTCTGACAACGCCTGTTGCAACGTCTCATCGGTTGTCTTACGCAACAGCTTTTGCAATAAATCAGAATCCTGACTGTTATCGATAATGGCGAGTTTTAACGCCGATTCGGGGGTAGCCGAAAACAACTGTTGGGTAAAACTGCTGCGCCCGAGCTTGTTAAGGATATCCAGGCAAAAGGTTTTATCCTGATGCAATTCGGTCATCAGCGGCAGACATTTGATCACCTGCTCCGCCGGGGCAGATTTTAACAGGTACTCTTTGATTTCCTGCTGACTGATTTCAGCACTACCATCAATCAGGGCGCATTCAACCCTGGCCTGTGCGGCGGTGACTAACCGCGGTTCCTTGGCAATCTGTGACATTTTCAGCCACAGAGCAAAAGAGTTAAGCTTTTCCAAAGCCGCCAGACTGACTGCCGCGGCCGAATCATTGAAGGCTAATTCATGCAGGATGCGTCTTTCGTTAGGCGAATCTGGCGATAATTTTTCAATGGCTTTAATTCTTGTGTCCGGATCATTACTACTATGGGAAGGCGAAAAAAATCGACTAAATATCATCCTGTTTAAACCGCGCAATGGATTGTTCATTAGACTGGCTTTCGCGTAATTCGCGACGCAGCTCACTTTTGCTCTTGTGGATAATTTCGCCACTTTCACCAACGGTCATATGTTCGTTGGATTGAGCGATTCTGGCCTGGTACAACAATACCGCCTGCAGACAGTTTTCTTTTTGTTCGTCAGACAGCACCTTGCCGTCAGGCCATTTACCCGTTTCGACAGCCTGACGCAAACGTTCGTAAACGTCTGGCGTCATGGCTGCGAGAAGTTGTTCTACATTCATTTAGTCGACCGTTTTAAAAGCACAATTCGCACGCGATTGATGCCATACCATAAAAAACCTATTACGCAGGCCATCAGGGCTGCAGAATGCTGGGTGTCGCCTGGTGAAACCCCACCCCAGTACATAAAGCCGAAACCACCAATAAATAACAGCATTGCGAGCATCGACTGGTTTTGAATGCTATGCATTTTCTTAAATCGTTTCATGTTCTCTTTGCGTTCAATATCCTCGACCGAGGCTTCGCCATAAGAGAAATCGCAGTTAGGGCATGTCTTGGCTTTATCTGACATCTTCTTACCACACGACGGACAATCAATTAACGCCATTCTATCTCCTCTAATCGTTATTTCCGGGTGACGCACTGTTAATGCTGACTGGCTCCAGCGAAAAGCATCGCTGGCCTTATCAGTCTGTAAACAATACGACACCATATCAAAAAGCCAGGAGTCAGCCCTGGCTTTTAAAAACAATGCCGGCGTCAGTGTTTTTACTGACAGAATCCGGCTCTGGTTTACTTTTACTTTTCGTTCTCTTTTACACGCTGCCAATATTCATTAACAGTCGCTTTCATCTCTTTACTCAGTAACACAATACCGAACAGGTTAGGCAGGGTCATTACCACAATAGCCACCGCAGAGAGTGCCCATACCAGGGTTGTATCAGAGAATGACGCCCAAACAAACCCGGCCACATAAATAACCCGGTACGGCATGATTGAACGTGGGCCTAATAAATAGGTCATGGCACGATCACCGTAGTAAGACCAGGCAATGGCAGTTGAGAAGGCAAACAATAGCAGGCCAATGGAGACAATGTACTGACCAAAGTCACCAAACCAGCCACGGGTAAAGGCAATGGTAGTCAGCGAGGCTGAATGAACCAGAGACTTACCCTGAATAATCAGGTTTTCTTTAAGCGGCTTGCCGTTTTCAATCTGCAGGGTACCAGAGAAAGGATCTTCGCTGCCCACCAGGTATTGTACATCTTCAGCAACAGAACGAGCGTTAATCAGCGTGAAACCACCGGTTACCGCAGAACCATTAACCACGGTGATAGCACCGGTATAACTTTCTACTTCGTTGCCATCAACACTGTTTAAGAAACCGTACAGTTGCGACTTGTCGGCTTCCTCTGTGTCGGTATACTCACCGGCCACAAACACCATGTCAGAGCGATCAAACACGTTTTCGTGCTTTTCTTTCCACACGCCAGACGACAAAATCACCAGACCGGTAATGGTACAAATGATAATGGTATCGATAAACGGCTCAAGCAGCGACACCATCCCTTCCGACGCCGGCTCTTTGGTTTTCGCCGCCGCGTGAGCGATAGGCGCTGAACCCTGACCAGCTTCGTTAGAGAATAAGCCCCGGTTAACCCCGCGGTTAAACGCATAAGCCAGTGACGCACCAAGGAAGCCCCCTGCTGCCGCGGAACCGGTAAAGGCATCGCTAATCACCGCTGCAAATGACGGCGCCACATTTTCAATGTTGGCAAAAATTACCGCCAGTGCACCAATCAGGTAAACCACTGCCATAAAAGGCACAACCCGGGCAGTAAACGCAGCAATACGCTGGATGCCGCCAAGAATAACCAGTGCCAGTAAGATACCCAGTACGCTACCTACGATCCATGGCTCAAAACCAAAGGTGGTTTCGATACTGGTGGCAATACCGTTACTTTGAGGCAGGTTACCGGTACCAAATGATGAAATAACCGTGGCAATGGCAAACGCAACCGCCAGCCATTTCATGTTCAGACCACGGTCCATGAAATACATGGGGCCACCGGCCATGGTGCCATCTTCGGTTTTCACCCGGTATTTGTGTGACAGCGTGACCTCAACAAATTTGGTTGTCATACCTAGGAATGCCGTGGCCCACATCCAGAACAACGCCGCCGGACCACCGAGGAAAATCGCAAATGCCACACCACTGATATTACCTGTACCTACGGTGCCGGATAAGGCGGTCGTAAGCGCCCGGAAGTGCGTGGTATCGCCCGGATCGTCGTTATGATCGTACTTGCCGGTAACCACTTTCCACGCATGTTTAAAAAAACGAATTTGCGGAAATTTCAGATAAATCGTAAAAAACAGACCTACGCCTAACAGCACAAAGGGAAACCAGTCGGCTCCCCCGAGCATCCCGTCAAGCGACGTTAAAAAATTAAACAAGCCTTCCAAACCAGTTTCCCCTTGTTGTTAATGTTTATTGTTGTTATGTCCTTAAACTGCCAACCACATTGTATGCGGCTACCAGGATATCTTCACCAAACTGCTGGCAACGTTGCACAGACCAGCCGAATA
This sequence comes from Marisediminitalea oceani, assembly GCF_003731635.1. Classification (GTDB taxonomy): domain Bacteria; phylum Pseudomonadota; class Gammaproteobacteria; order Enterobacterales; family Alteromonadaceae; genus Alteromonas; species Alteromonas oceani. Next base: position 175,969 of record NZ_RCUA01000078.1, read on the forward strand.
ATGGATCAGGTAAATTATTATTATCTTTAAAAGGCATTTCTATCGTATAGGCCAGACACTCAAACGCCTGACCCACTGCGTTAGATGCAATAGTCAGGTCGGCTTGTCCGGGTTCGTCTTTGGCATAGCCAAACTCATCCTGAAACTCAGGCGTGGCCATCAGCAAGGCGTCCTTAAACTGATTTTCCAGCGCTTTGAGTTTATCGTTGTATGCCGGGATACCTTCGCTGCCTGCCACAAAGTTATACGGCAGAGCTTCGTCGCCGTGCAGGTCCAGATACATGTCGACGCCCACTTCATGCATGGCATTCAACACATAGTAAACTTCCGGGCTGCGCTCGAGCGTGGGTGTTTTCCATTCGCGGTTAAGGTTTGCGCCCACTGCGTTGGTACGCAGATGGCCGCGGGCACTGCCGTCGGGATTCATATTAGGCACGATATAGAATACCGCCTTTTCCAGTAATGCCCGGCTCAGTCCATCCTGTTCGTCCAGTAAGCGGGCAATAATGCCTTCGGCACACCACTCGGCCATGCTTTCACCCGGATGTTGGCGCGCGGTTATCCAGATGTTGCGCTTGTCTTCACCCGGCTCACCAATCACCAGCATCGACATATCGCGGCCGTCCAGGGTATCACCAAGGTATTTAAGCTCACACAATGGCGAACATTGCGCATCGGCTAACAGGTCGAGATGGCGCTCATAGCTGTATGGGATAAAGTAAGCAAAATAAACCTGCGGCTGTTCCAGCGCAATGCTGAAGGTCAGGATGTCGCCGTTAAACTCGCTGTCGACCCGAAACCACGTCTGACGGTCATAGGAGGCCAGCACATTATACCCTTCCCAGCCTTTTGGATAAGCTGAAGAAGCCAGATCGCTGATGTGCAGGGTATGCAGTCGGTTAACTTCGCCGGTCAGGCGAAAATGAAACCACTGATAAAAATCGGATTGATTGTCTTTATTGATCGCGAGCATGATGTCATCAGGTTGCTCGGCACGGATTACGCGGATGTTACCGCTGTCAAATAGGCTGGAAATCTGCATCTGTCGTTATAGTTATCTGTTTTATTTTAGGTGTGCCAATGGCTTTAATTTAACACACTCGAGTTTAACAATACTATGCACTTAAACGGTGAAAAGCGGATTTTTGTGGATTCTGGCCAACTATTAGTCAGTTAGGCGCGGATATCGAGTAGGGTGAGGCGTCTCCGCCTCATCCCTCTCACAGAACCGTACGTACGGACCTCGTATACGGCTCATGTACTGGTTTATCCAGCGTAAATGCTGGGCACATTCCCCGTTCTAACATCTCCCAGATTCACCAGTCCTAGTTCGTTGAACCAGCTGTTTGGCATCGCGTAGCTTGCTAACGGGCTTCTTGCGCTTCGCCAACTCGTCATGTTCATGCAGATGAACTTGCCTTTGTATCCTCGCTGTCGTAGCCAGCGATGCAGGCGGCTCGCCTTCTTCCATAACTTAAGTTGAACGCTTCGCAGTCTGCGTCTTAGCCAACTCGCAATTTGTTTGAATGCCCTGCTAGCATCGGCAATCCTGAAGTACTGGCTAAACCCTCTTAGCAATGGGTTCAGTCCATTGATGACACTTTGCAACGGTTTTCCTCCATTGCGTTTTGTCATCTGCTTTAGCTTCCTTCTGAACGCCGCCAGTTTCTTCGCTTGAATTCGGGTATGTTTTGTCCCGATTTCCACGCCAAGGAACCTGACTCCCGCATCACTGTGCGTGATATGGGTTTTCTCTGTGTTCACTGTCAGCTTCAGTTTACCTTCAAGGATTTGTGTCGCTTGTCGCTGCGCATTCTCTGCCGCTGAACCACTCCGACACAAGATAAGAATGTCATCAGCGTAACGCACTATGCGGTGGCCACGCTGTTTCATCTCCTCATCAAACGCATCCAGATAGATGTTCGCTATCAATGGGCTGATTACCCCACCTTGCGGACTACCTGCCTCTGTCTGCTGCCAATGCCCATCAACCATTACCCCACTTGTTAAGAACTGACTGATTAAGTTCAGCACGCTACCATCTCGTACCCGTCTTTTGATGCTTTTCAGGATAAGCCTATGGTCCAGCTTATCGAAGCACTTCGACAGATCCATATCCACCACGTGTCGTCGCTCATATCGACGGATGAACATTGTGGCTTTATTGATGGCATCATGACAGCTCCGCCCCGGTCGATAACCAAAGCTTGATGGATGGAACTGCTCTTCGAAAATGGGACTCAGGATATCAGTCAAACTTTGTTGAACGACTCTATCCCGTACTGATGGGATCCCCAGTAACCGTACTCCCCCCCCTTCTTTCGGGATTTCCACCCGCCTGACCGGTTGAGGGGTATAGCGTTTGGTTTCGAGTTCGAGGCGTAATTGCTCAAGATTATCATCCAGATTCGAGGCGAACTCGCTCAGGCTCTGCCCATCTGTTCCGGCCGCGCCTTTCGCTTTGAACACCTTTTT
>NZ_RCUA01000079.1 GCF_003731635.1 Marisediminitalea oceani
GGATGCTTTTTCATCCAGTGTTTACTGAATGTGGTTTTGATAAAGCTTTTCTTCGGCTTGACGAGTAATCCTTCGCTCTTCAGGTAAGTAAAAAAGCCATCTCGACCCAATTTAATTTCGTGTTCAATCAACTTCTGTTTGATTAATTTATAGAGCTTCCGTGTCCCCAACTGCGGCATGAACTTACGCCAGTAGAGCACCCACTCCTTAATTACCGATAGTTCTGTTCTTCGGCACTCCATACGGGCGACAGCCTGATAAACAGACTGCCTGGAAATCCCCACAACCCGGCAAGCAGCCGACAAACTTATTTCTTTTCTTTCTTTGGCTTGCCAGACGTACCGGATAAGTACTTTTTTCTTAGACCTGCTCCATATTCTTTATCCATGATATCAACCATTCCATTGAGGATTTGATTACGGAGTTTCTCATCGGCTAATTCTCTCTCGAGACGTTTTATTTTTTCGGCTGGTGTTTCTTTTGAACTGGGCATAAGTGGATGCTGAAGTGGTTTCGACCAGTCGAGTCTACCATGCTTTCTCAGCCAAACTAGCACTGTTGATTTACCTTGGATACCGAAGTGAACTTGTGCCTGCTTATAGGTCATTTCGCCTTTTTCTACACGCTGCACTACACCTAATTTAAAAGCCAAGGTGTAATCACGCTGAGTACGCTTAGGTCTTTGATTACTTGAAGTTGTCATAAAGAAGTCCTCTTTATGTCAACGTATTTCAGGACGGGACACTGTCTCATTAAAGGGGAAGTGGACACTAGACCTTAAATAAGGCCCAATTCAGTAATTTTCGAACTATCCCGGCTCTGACTCCTTCACTTCATAAATCTCGATCCACTCTGATACTTCTCTTACACTGACATCGCTGAGTTTATGCAGTCCAATGTCCAATGCGTCTGTAGAACTTGTCGTTGGTGAACTATTATTGAACTTAAGACGGTTGAAATATTCTTTCATACTGTAAAAAAACGCTAGCATCGTTAATGATCGCTGTGAAGATATGTCAAACTCTGCGTGATTTCGAACTGCAAATAAAAATGAAGCCAGTATAGGAAATAGAATGGTTGAAAGCGTAGTAAATTTAGATGGGTAGTACCAAAATGACGTTTCTGGAACTTTGCCATTAACATATATAGACATAAACACTACTTTAAACACTAAGAAAACTGCTGTTAAATAGAAGAGCCAGTGTGTCCAACCAGAAAGCTTCTCACCTAGCTGCTTCATCTTTGCAGCATTATCCAAATGATAATTACTTTGGCCTTGTAACCATTTATTTTGTAAAAATTTAATGGCGCTTTCTCTGTAGTTCGCATTTGCCATGGGACACTGCCGAAAGCCGACATATCGGGCTACGACCTCTGCATGAATACAGACCCATTGTCCGCCCGAGTGGCCATGTCCGAGTACTTCGCGGTGCATAAACTCATCGCTACTTCTTGTATCTAAGAATGAAAAACACCGTCCAAGCGCAGATAGATAAACATTGGGCCTGATCCCCTCTGCGAGACATCGGTTTTGCAGCCACATGTGATGATTATGAGCATCATGCTTGTATAAAAGATAAATGCTAATCAACGCTACAGCTTTGAGCCCAACTGATGTATAAAGGACTGTTGTGTAATCCTTAAAAATTGCACCTACCGCCGCACTAATGAGCGCCAAAGCCGCTAGGGTATAAATAAGAAAAAATGTACTTCGATGAATCGCAGCATATCGAACAGCTAATGAGTCCGCCACCTGAAAATGTGAAAAATAAGCATCAGAATTGACTGTTACATTAGACTCATCAACTCGGTCAACAGTACTATTTTTATTGTAAGCTGATTTGATTTGCGAAACGCGTTTCGCATTGAAAAATAGTTGCTTGAACCAGTTAAAGGCGTGCGCTCCGCGCAGTTTATCAACTGTTGAAAACTTAGCATTAATTGGCCCGGAATAGTCATAATCTGGTAAACACCTTTCATCGAAATCCAGGTATTTTGCACCTTTTTGCAACTCTGTGGCGCTACGAAGTATCGAGTTTTCACGAGCCGTGGAGGTAGACGATGCATCTTCCTCGTCTAAACGAAAAATGTCCGTAAAAAGTACTAATCTTCCAACTAAGGTCTCAATTGCAGTTTGACTCACGGCTTCTACTGCTTCTTCACGTCCAAATCGAGTCGATTGCCATATTTGGCATTGCTGTTCCCCTCTAGGGTCAATTTGAATTACGGGCTTACGAGCCTCAAGAGTCAATTGGACACTGCTATGAGTCCCCGCCTTATGCCCTTTATTTTCGTTTGATGAAGGATTGCCATCGTAAATTGCAATAATTAAGTCACAATTTTCGACCAAAACTTTGCTACAGCGAAAATAAGCTGCATCTCGGCTATCGCCATTAGTATAGTCACCATCTAATTCGACCAAACGCGGAACTGACTGACTAACAACATTATCAATTAGTTGGTCAAACTCCTGCACCTCAGTTAATAAATGGTTGGTGATGCTGCTGCTATCCTTGAAATCATTTCGATATTGACTTGTTGAGAAAGGCAGAATAGCAGCGTGCTCTACTTGGGCAAATTCATGAAGATTTTTAGAGAAATCTGCGCTCATTCCGAGGCGGTCAGCGCCGACTGCGAGTGAACTAGTAAGCCTTACAATTGGAAGGGAGTTTTCACGACAATCGTATAATTCATTGGCGATTCGATGATACTTACGCTCGGTTTCGCTCCGTGCTACTTTGTTTGGAGAAGCATAGTTATGAAGCACGCAAGCGATTTTCTCCATTATCTGCTCTAGCTGGAGAGTAACCGTTCACCAGGGCCCTATTGACAGTTAGTAATATTTATTTTCAATGATCGTGGGGATCCTATTGATTGATCCCGCCAGTCTGTCAGAGTGGTTTCATGCCACGTAAAAAGCAGCCCACAAAGCCACCCGTCGCTACTAATCTCGATGATGCCAATGAGCTCATTAGTACACTCTGGGACAGGCTAAATGACCTCGAAGACCGACTGAATCAAAACAGTCGTAATTCATCGCGCCCGCCATCTTCTAATGGTCCGAGTGTAGCTTCATCTGCGCCAGCTAAAAAGCCGACGGGCCGTAAGCGCGGTGCGCAATCCGGCCATAAAGGTAGTAAGCGGATGCTGGCCGATACCGTTGATGAGACGCGCACCTATTATCCCGACGATACTTGTGCTTGCGGTGGTGACATTGCTATCAATGATTCCCCTTATCGTCGGCATCAGGTATTTGATATTCCCAGCCAGGCATTCTCTGTAGTCGAACATCAGTTGCATCAGGGCCAGTGTTGTCAGTGCAGTAAAACGGTAAAAGCAACGCTACCTGACAACGTGAATCAGGGGCAGATGGGAAATAACCTGCTAGCCTATGTGGCAATGCAGTCGGGGCAGTTTCACCAGAGTATCAGTAAAATCCAGCAGCAGCTCGAACAGAACTTCGGTTTATCGTTCAGTCGCGGTGCTATCTCTGAAGCGCAGGGCCGGGTTAGTTCAGTACTGACGCCAGCGTATCAGGATATCAAAGAGACGATGCGCACTGAGGCGGTGGTGCACTGCGATGAAACCCGTCATCAGCGTGGTAACGAAAACCGCTGGATGTGGCAGGTATGCACAGCAGAATTATCATGCTTTATGACGCACTTCTCACGTGGCGCCTGGGCGGCAAAGAAACTACTCGGCGATAATCCGGAAAACATTGTTGTTACTGACCAGTATGCCGGTTATCACTACATCGATTCAGACCACCGTCAATTGTGCTGGGCGCATATCTTAAGAAACATGAATGCGCTGGCGGAAAGCTGGGGTACGAATAAAACCTATGGAACAACGTTAGTCAGGCTCATTCGCATACTGTTCCGGCTGCAACACCGGTATGAGAGTAACGCACTAAGTGAAAAGCGATACCTGGACCGGATGGAAAAACTACGCATCGCCTGGCGAGAGCAACTTGAACTGGCATCAAGACGCTGTGTGACTCCCCGCTATCAGAACCGGTGTAAGCTACTGCTAAAACACGATGACATGTGCTGGGTATTCCTCAGTCACGATGGCGTCCCTCTCACTAACAATGAAGCCGAGCGTTCATTGCGAAGCTATGTGCTGTGGCGAAAAGGCAGCTATGGCGTGTGGTCACATCGGGGCGAACTGTTCAGACAACGTATACTCACCATCGTAGAAACCTGCCGAAAACAAAAGCTGAATCCTCTGAAATGGATCCGGGCAATACTTGCTGCGACGCTGAATAAAACCACCTATCCTCTGCTCAACGACTTTAAAGCTGCCTGTCAATAGGGCCTTGGTGAACGGTTACG